>CAZBAL010000007.1:3997-45900 GCA_964489735.1 uncultured Clostridia bacterium
AAATTCAGTGGAAAGACAATCTGAAATAAATATTTGGTAATTTTCAAATATTTGGGTATATATTTTACAAGGTGGTGTTTGGCATGAGCACTAAAGCATATAACTTTAGGTCTGAGACTGATAACAACTTTGATACAGAATCAAACAATATAACAGATAGTTTTAGCTATAAAAACAATTATGATTTAATAAAAAGATATAAAGAAAAGCACGAAGAAGAGATATTAAATATTATACTCGTTATAAACTATAGATTGATAAAAAGACAGGCGGGAAGATATAAGAAAGTAATAGAGGGTACCTGCTTGAGCACGGATGATTTAATTCAGGTTGGATATATAGGTTTGATAAAAGCACTTGAGAGGTATGACCTCAGTAGAAAAACATCCTTTTCTACATATGCACTTTATTGGATAAAACAGAGAATGACCAGAGAGATATCCAATAGGCTCAGCTCGGTTAGAATTCCAGTTTATATGGGGGAAGAGTTTCTGAGGGTTAGAAAATCAGAAAGCAAGATAAGCGAGGATATTGATTATGAAGAAAAGGTGAGACTTGTCTGCGAAGACTTAGGTATGACTCCTGAAAAATATGAAGAGATCAAGGGATACGAATCTCTTTTCGGAGGGAGATTGACTTCTCTGAATATTGAGATTGGTGAAGAAGAGAGTGTTCCTCTTATGGAGATAATATCATCCGATGAATCAAATGATATTGTATTTGACAATGTATCAGATGCCTTTCTCAAAGAAGGTATAACCGATGCTTTGAATAAACTCTCAGAAAGGGAAGCAAATATACTGTCACTCAGATTTGGAATAAATGATGGCAGGGAGATGACATTAGAAGAGATTGGAAAAATATATGGACTTACGCGTGAGAGAATCAGACAGATTGAAGCAAAAGCTCTGCTAAAGCTCAGCAATAACAAGGCTGTAAGACATCTAAAAGAAGGATATATGGAAAATAGATGAGAGTTAAAAAAAGCTCTGAATTTTAAAATTCAGAGCTTTTAAATGTTATTTTATCTGTATCTCTCTATAAATTCATCATAAGTTGTCATTTTATCTATAGTAGAATCAGGTCTAATGTCTATTATTCTGTTAGCTATTGTCTGTATGAACTGGTGGTCATGTGAAGTAAACAGCATAACTGATTTATAATCTTTTAAACCATTGTTAAGAGCTGTTATAGACTCAAGATCCAGGTGGTTTGTAGGCTGATCCAAAATCAGAACATTTGCATTTTTAAGCATCATTTTTGACAGCATACATCTAACCTTTTCTCCTCCGGATAATACAGAAACATTTTTAAGCGGCTCATCTCCAGAGAAAAGCATTCTTCCAAGGAAGCCTCTTATATATGTTTCAGACTTTTCTTCAGAATACTGACGAAGCCAGTCTATTAAGTTAAGCTTACTGCCATCAAAATAAGACGAGTTATCCATAGGGAAATAAGAAGTAGTTATTGTAACACCCCATTTATAACTTCCGCTATCAGGTTCCATTTCACCGGCAATTATCTTAAGAAGTGTAGAGTTTGCCAATTCATTCTCAGATACAAAAGCTATTTTATCGTCCTTATTAACTGTGAAGCTAACATTATCAAGAACTTTAACACCATCTATTGATTTTGTAAGATTCTCAACTGTAAGAATGTCTTTACCAACTTCTCTGTCCATAGTGAATCCAACGAAAGGATATCTCCTAGAAGATGGCTGAATATCATCCAGTGTTATTTTATCAAGAAGTTTTTTACGAGAAGTAGCCTGTTTAGATTTAGATGCGTTAGCACTGAATCTGGCTATGAAGTTCTGAAGTTCTTTGATCTTTTCTTCTTTCTTCTTGTTCTGGTCTTTCATCATTTGTAGAGCTAATTGACTAGACTCATACCAGAAATCATAGTTTCCAACGTATAGCTTGATCTTACCAAAGTCTATATCAGCAATATGAGTACAAACCTGGTTTAAGAAATATCTGTCGTGAGAAACTACTATTACAGTTCCCTCAAAGTTAGCTAAAAAGTTTTCAAGCCATTTAATCGACTTTAAGTCCAAATGGTTAGTAGGCTCATCAAGGATCAGGATTCCAGGATTTCCGAATAGAGCTTGCGCAAGTAAAACTTTAACTTTTTCAGCACCTGAAAGCTCAGAAACCTTTTTGTAATGATCTTCCGTACTTATTCCAAGACCTTGTAACAATGAAGAAGCATCTGATTCCGCTTCCCATCCGTTTAGATCTGCAAACTCAGCTTCAAGTTCAGCAGCTTTGATTCCGTCTTCATCTGAAAAATCAGGTTTTGCATATATCTCATCTTTTTCTTTCATTATATCAAAAAGTCTTTCATTTCCCATTATTACAGTTTCTAAGACTTCATTATCATCATACTGAAAGTGGTCCTGTTTCAGGACAGACATTCTAGATTCTTTATCAATACCAATTTCACCTGTTGTAGGATCTATTTCACCAGACAGTATTCTTAAAAAAGTTGATTTACCGGCACCATTTGCACCGATTATCCCGTAGCAGTTGCCCGGTGTAAATTTAAGATTTACATCTTCGAATAATTTTTTATCACTAAAAACTAAAGATAGATTAGTTACAGTTATCAATGAAAATACCCCCTTTTCATGCCTATTAATTATATCATAGCTTTACATATATGTGCTAAAATATAATGTGAAATTATAAAGAAAATCAATTGAATATCTAGTTTTGAAATAGTTAATAATAGTTGAAAATTGTTAAGAAATAGATATAAAGAAAGGAAATCATTATGAATATTTTGACTCTTGAAAATATAAGCAAATCCTATGTTGAAAAAACTCTCCTGGATAATATAACTATGGGGGTTGATGAGGCAGATAAGATTGGTATTATTGGAATAAATGGTGCAGGAAAGTCTACACTATTAAAGATAATTGCAGGTGTTGAAGACCCTGACTCAGGTAAAAGAACTGAAAAAAGTGGTCTCAGAATTGAGTATATGCCGCAGAATCCTCTATTCGACCTTGATAGAACTGTAATGGATGAGGTGTTCAGAGGTGATTCTGTAGAGCTAAAGACAATAAGAAAATATAGAGAGCTACTTGATAAAGAGGATATATCAGATGAAAAGATGATGAAAGTTCTTTCAGAAATGGATCAGTATAGATGCTGGACTTTGGAATCTGATGCAAAAGCTATCCTCACTGTACTTGGTATAGAGGAGTTTGATAAGAAAGTCGGTGAACTTTCAGGGGGGCAGAGAAAGAGAGTAGCTCTGGCATCTGCACTTATAAATCCCGCAGATCTTTTGATATTAGATGAGCCTACAAACCATTTAGATAGCGATACAATAAACTGGCTTGAAGACTATATTAAAGAAAAAAGACTGGCTTTAGTTATGATAACTCATGATAGATATTTTCTGGATAAAGTTGCTAACAGAATAATAGAATTAGACTCAGGGAAAATCCATGAATATAAAGGGAATTATGTCGATTTTGTTGCAGCCAAAATGGAAAGAGAAGAGATAGAACAATCTATTCAGAGAAAACAGGAAAGGCTACTGAAAAAAGAACTGGCATGGATGAGAAGTGGAGTTAAAGCAAGGACTACGAAGCAGAGAGCACGTATAAATAGATTCAAAGTACTGCAGGAGACTGTAGGCTCAACAGATTCAGGCAGTGACGGACTTGATATATCTGTAAACAGGACTAGACTTGGAAATAAAATAATAGAAGCTGAGAGTATAAGCAAATCATATGGAGATAGAAAGCTCATAAATGATTTCACATATACGGCTGTAAAAGGTGACAGAATAGGCATTGTTGGTAAAAATGGAGCAGGAAAATCAACACTGCTGAAGATATTGAGCGGAAGAGAGAAGATTGACAGTGGCGAAATTGAATTTGGCGAGACAGTCAATATAGGAGTTTTTTCTCAAGAAACGTATGAAATGAATGAAGATTTGAGAATAATAGAGTATATAAAAGAGGGAGCTGAGTACGCAAAGAACAAAGAAGGATATAAGCTCAGTGCATCTCAGATGTTAGAAAACTTTTTATTCCCTCCTCATGTTCAGGGGACTTTTATAAGAAAACTTTCTGGTGGAGAAAAGAGAAGACTCTATTTGCTGAGAGTATTGCTAGAAGGACCAAATGTGCTGTTTTTGGATGAGCCTACAAATGATCTGGATATAGAGACGCTCACAATACTCGAAGATTATCTGGATAGTTTTGAAGGTGTGATAATAGTTGTTTCACACGATAGATATTTTCTAGATAGAGTTGTCGATCGTATATTCTCATTTGAAAATGGAGAAATACATGATTATCCAGGAAACTATACTGATTTCATTCTGAAATATGAGCAAAAAGCTCTCGAACTTGAAAAAGAAGATAAAAAACAGAGTAAAGAAGATACCAGAGCACAGAGAAATAACAGAAAAAATAAGGATGAAAGACCAAAGTTCACATTCAAAGAGCAAAGAGAGTTTGAAAACATAGACAGTGATATCGAAAAGGTAGAAGTCAGAATAGAAGAGATAACGGAAGATATGAATAAATTTGCTACAGATATGCATAAGCTTCAGGAATTACAGGCAGAAATGGAAGAAAAAGAAGAAAAGCTTGATTATTTGATGAAGAGATGGGTATATTTGAATGAAATGGCCGAAAAAATAGAGGAATATAAAAAGAATAGATAGAAAGATAGGGATGATTAATGTTTAGGACAATAATATGGTTTTCGGAGTTTATTATTAGTTTGATATTGTCATTACCCTGGCTGATGATATCGAAATATAAGCGAAAGAAATATGGCGATAAAGAAGCTTCTGAATATGGAGATAAGTTTGTCAGAAAATGGGTTAAGCCTAAACTGTTTTTAGCTGGAGCAGAAATAGATATCAAAGGAATAGAAAATATTCCTTTAGATGAAAAGGTTGTATTTATCTCAAACCATCAGAGCAACTTCGATATCGCTGTGATACTGAATAGTATTCCCGGACCTAAGGGTTTTGTAGCAAAAAAAGAGATGGAATCTGTTCCAATTCTAAAGGGATGGATGGAGATAATAGGTTGTGTCTTTCTAGACAGAAAAAGCCCGCGGAGCTCTGTCCAGGCTATTGCCCAGGCAATAAAAAATGTAAAAAATGGAATCAATATGGTAGTGTTTCCAGAGGGAAGCAGGAGCAAAGGTGGACCTGTAGGAGTTTTTAAAGCTGGTAGCTTCAGAGTAGCTTTAAAATCGAAATCAGTTATAGTTCCTATAACTATAGACGGCACATATAAGCTCATGGAAGAAAAAAATAGAGTTAAGCCGGGATGTGTTTCTGTTGTAATTCATTCGGCAATTGACACTGTGAATTTAACTCAGGATGAAACTGATAATATTCACATTACTGTGAGAGATATTATATTATCGGGATTTGGGAAAAACTGCAAGATGTAAAAATAAGGTAAAACCATTGCAACAGTAGAATACTACTTATATCTAAGAGAAAAAATATTTGTTAATACTATAGCTTAATAAGGGTATAACATAGAATAACAGTAGGTTTTATGTTATCATTTTAGGTAATCGTTAATATACTAGGTTAAAATAGGGGTGATAATAATGAAGTTGAGTGCAAGAGTATGGTTAGAGAATGATGAAAATGAAAAGCTTTTTGGTATAGGAATTTGTGAATTGTTAAAAGGCATAAGAATGTATGGTTCACTTTCTGAATCTTCAAAGCAGATGGGTATGTCTTACAATAAGGCTCATAACTTAGTTAAGACTATGGAGAAACGTTTAGGATTTGATATAGTGACAACTAAAATAGGGGGCGCAAGAGGAGGAGGATCTACTCTTACGGAAAAAGGTGAATACCTTATTGAAAGATATGAGAAGGTTATGGAAAAAATAAAAAAAGATTTAGAAGAAGCTTATAGTTTATATTTTCATGATATAGAGAACTTATAAACTCAGAAGTATAGTATTTTGGTTCACTACATGTTTCCTTGGACTATGAGGGACTTTATGTTTACGCTTGCCAATTGTAAATCAATAGGTAGGCGTAATTTTTTTATTGAAATAAAGTGCACTTCTCAATCATTTACCAATATTGAAAAAATGGAATGAAGTTATTAGCAACAATTTGAGAGCTTATAAACTTTACAAAATGAGTAATCTTCGATGTACTATAAGTTAAATATTGATTCAAAAATTTGGGAGGTAGAGAGTATGAAGAGATTAAAAAAAGCAGCAATCATTGGTGGAGTTGTTCTAGCACTATCTTCAGTATATGGTTGTGGAGCAGATGATTCAAAAGACACAACAACTGATGAAAAGGTAGAAACAACTGATGAAAAATCAGAAGAACCAAAAGAAGAAAAAGAAGAAAAAGAAGAAAAGGATGAACCTAAAGAAGAACTAGGTGGAAAAATCACAGTTAGTGCAGCGGCAAGTCTTAGAGAGTCATTCACAGAAATCGCTGAAAACTTCAAAGAAGAGTATGGAACAGAAGTTGAACTTAACTTTGGTAGTTCAGGAGCTCTTCAAAAGCAAATAGAAGAAGGAGCACCTTCAGACTACTTCGTATCAGCTGGTAAAAAGCAGATGACAGCTCTTGAAGAAGCTGGACTGGTAGATGCTGATTCAGTAAAGGATTTACTAGGAAACGTTCTAGTTATGGCTACTCCAAAAGATTCAGATGAAGTTAAAACTGTATCTGATCTAGAAACTACAGAAGGAAAAATTGCTATAGCTGAAGTTGAGTCAGTACCAGTAGGACAATATACTAAGCAAGCACTAGAAAACCTAGGTGTTTGGGACAAGATCCAAGAAAAGATAGTTTTCGCAAAGGATGTTAAAGCTACAACAGCTTATGTTGAGCAAGGAGAGGTTGTTGCTGGATTTATATACAAATCAGATGCAGTAGCAGCTGGAGATAATCTTGTAATAGCAGAAGAAATTGATGAAAGCACTCACGATCCTATAATCTATCCAGAAGGAATTGTTACAGCTAGTGAGAACAAGGACAAAGTTGAGAAGTTCAGTGAATTCTTAAAAACTGACGAATCTAAGAAAATCCTTGAAAAATACGGATTTGAAGTAAAGTAGGATATATAATGATGGATTTTTTCGGAACAATAGATCAGTCTATAGTTAGCCCGATATTAATCTCCCTTAAAGTAGCATTAGTTGCTACAGCAATTACCTTGGTTGTAGGTACAGCATTAGGATTTCTTTTCGTAAGAAAGAATTTTCCGGGAAAAGATATTCTGGAAGTTATTATAACACTTCCTATGGTAATGCCACCTTCAGTTACAGGGTATATATTGCTACTTGTTATAGGGAAAAAAGGGTTTATTGGGAGAATCCTACAAGATGTTTTTGGAATAAATTTAATATTTACATGGCAGGCAGCGTGTATTGCGGCAGCAGTAGTATCGCTGCCTCTTATGTATCAAAGCTGTAAATCAGCATTCTTAGGTGTTGATAAATCTTTTGAGAACGCAGCTAGAACATTAGGTGCAAGTGAATGGAAAATTTTCCGTAAAATCACAATTCCTCTTGCATGGCCAGGACTTGTAAGTGGTCTTGTCCTATCATTTGCAAGAGCATTAGGAGAGTTCGGTGCAACTCTTATGGTTGCAGGGAATATCCCGGGAAGAACAGAAAATATACCTATAGCTATATATTTTGCCGTTGAGTCAAACAATCTTCACAAGGCAAATATTTTAATGGGAATAGTAGTTATTGTGAGTTTTGTAACTATTCTTTCTTTAAATAGATGGCTTAGAAGAAAAAGGTTTAATTAGGAGGTATTGAATTGAATATTTTAGAAGCAAAAATATTTAAGAAACTCAGATTTTTTGATTTAGATATAGATATAAATCTAGGCAGGGAAGTTCTTGCAATACAGGGACACTCTGGATCTGGGAAGACAACTATATTAAACTGTATTATCGGTATATTGAAGCCTGATGATGGAATAGTCAAAATAAACGGAAAAACTGTGTACTCTAAAGATGAAAAAATCAGTGAGCCAATAAGAGATAGAGATATAGGATATATGTTTCAGAACTACGCTCTATTTCCAAACATGACTGTAGAGCAAAACTTGAGATTTGGTCTAGATAGAGGAGATAAAGATCAGGAAGAGTACTTAAACTATATAATGGAAAACTTTAAAATTTCTCATCTAAAAGAAAGATATCCGGGGGATGTTTCAGGAGGAGAGAAGCAGAGAGTTGCACTCGCTAGATCTCTTACTAGAAAGCCTTCGATTATGCTTATGGATGAGCCTTTTTCTGCCCTGGATACAGAGACAAAGGATATTCTGTACAAAGAGTTTCTGCAATTTAAAAAGAACTTCAATATAGGAATTATACTCATTACGCATAATGATACAGAAGCAGAATATCTTGGGGATAGGATTGTAAAAATAGATAATGGTTTAATAATATCGGAAAGAAAAAAAGGTGTAGACTATTAATCTACACCTTTTAATTGTTTAAGAAAACTTAAGCTTATCTTTGTATATGGCATTAGAGCTGCCATTTTTATCATAAAACATCTGTATATGATCTATGAAATCTTCCAGATAGATTTCTCCAACTGTAACAAATCCGAATTTTTCATAGAAGTTGACAATATAGTGCTGTGCTGAAATTCTAATCTGGGTTTCATTGAGTTCTTTTTCCAAAAAAGATATAGCTTCAGACATTATGAGGTCACCATATTTGAATTTTCTGTAGTCCTTTTTAACGACAACTCTTCCTATTGAGGCTTCTTCATAAGAAATGCCTTTAGGGATTATTCTCAAATACCCAACAAGCTCACCATCTTTTCTCAATTGCAGATGGTATGATTTGAAATCTTTATTATCACACTCTACATATGCACAATCTTGTTCAGCTATGAAAACTTCTTCTCTAAGTCTAACGATTTCATATAGCTCTCTGTTCGACAGCTCCTCAAATGTTTTAACAGTAATCTCCATAAGTTCAATCACCTTTCTCCAATTGTTATATAGATTATATAAAACTAATATTAAAATCTGCCATTATATGTTATAAATATATGTTAAGAAAAAAACACTATGGGTAAAATTATAATACGGAATTGGATATTATCCAATATGTTTTTTTAAAATTCAACAACTATGTTTAAGTTTTATTTAGGAGGCGATAATTTGATCAGAGTTGAGAATTTATCTAAAAGGTTTAAAGAAATCGATGCTGTAAAAGATATCAGCTTTAATGTAAAAGATGGGGAAATCTATGGTCTGATAGGGGAAAACGGAGCTGGAAAAACGACGACTCTCAGATTGCTAGCTACTATGCTTAAAGCAACTGGAGGAGATGCTTTCCTGGGCGGTCACAGTATAATAAGTGAACCTGATAAGGTCAGAGAAGTCATAGGAATACTATTTGGTGGTGAGGTAGGACTTTATGATAGACTGACAGCTCGTGAAAATATAGAGTACTTCGCAAAGTTAAATGGTATGAGCAGAGAAATGATAAAAAGCAGAATAGAGTACCTTTCAGAAGTGTTGGGAATGGAGGAATACATAGACAGAAGAACTGGAAAGTTCTCAAAAGGGATGAAGCAAAAAGTTTCGATAGCGAGATCCATAGTCCATGATCCGAGAATACTCCTTTTAGATGAGCCAACCTCAGGTTTAGATGTGAGTGTAACTAGAATAGTTCATGATTTCATAAAAGGTTTAACTGAAGAGGGAAAGACAGTGATATTTTCATCTCACAATATGGATGAGGTCAAGAAGCTTTGTGATAAAGTGCTTGTAATAAATAAAGGGAGTTTAATTTATGATGGATATATAGAAGATTTAGAAAAAGAAAAAGGAATGTCCTTGGACGATGCTTTTGTAGAAATGGTAGGTGGTAAAAATGTCTAACTATTCTAAAATTGTTTTTAAAAAGGAAATTCTCGATATATTCAGAGATAAAAAGACAATAATTATGCAGATAGTAATACCATTACTCATATTTCCCGTAATGGCGTTAGTCTTAGGATTTGTTATGGGAAATATGCAGAAGGATATGGAAATAGCATCAGAGGTTGTCATAGTAGACAATGGCAATCCCGAAATAAAAGAGCTTTTGGAAAGTGAAAAAGAGCAGATTAAAATAGTGGAAAGTGATAATATAGATAAAGATATTAAGGAAAACAATATTAAAGCGGCATTGATTGTTGATGAAAACTTTACGAAAGACATAGAAGAAGGCAAAAAAGGAAAGATTGAGATTAAATATATGGACTCAAGTCTGAAGTCCACAGCAGCACAAAGCAAACTAAAGAATATAGTTGATAAGTACTCAAAGAGTATACTGAACAAAAGACTCGAAGACAGAGGTATTGATCCCGAAATACTCGAACCAATCGATCTTTCGGAGAAAAAGCTGGCCATTGAAGGAAAAGAAGGTGGCGGAGAAGGAATGATGGTATTCTCTATGATAGTGCCCATGCTCTTAGCGATATACGCTGCTACTTCATCTATGCCGGCAGCAGTAGATCTAGGGGCAGGAGAAAAGGAAAGGCAGACCTTGGAACCGCTACTTACTACAAGAGCCAGCAGACAGTCCATACTCATAGGAAAGTATCTTGCTATAGTGCTGAGCTCTGTGATTGGAACAGTTGCATCTATAATTGGATTGGTAATAGCTATGTCGATATCACCGGATATGTTCGGCAACAGCGCAGGCTTTTCGATTAAAATGGGACTTCTAGCATTATTTTTATTCCTGAGTATGGCATTTGTATTTTCAGGAATTGAGCTGGCAATCAGTTTCTATGCAAGGAACTTTAAAGAGGCTCAAACCTATCTATCACCAATATCCTTTCTAGTAGTTATTCCAGCTTATTTTACTATGGGTATAGACGGATTATCAGTTCCTTACAAGATGCTTCATATACCGGTAGTAAATATAATACTGTTATTTAAAGAGGCAATCTATGGTGTTTATAAACCTGTTAACATAATTACAGTTGCTATATGGATAATGGTTTATATATTGTTATCAATAGTATTTACTGTAAAGATGTTTAGAAGTGAAAAAGTTATATTTAGAAATTAATTGTATTTTCAATCATACTTAGAGGTTAAAAAAAGAAACAGCTTACCACGAAACTCTCAATTTTAGAGTTTCATCGGTAGGCTGTTTTATATTTCTATAGTATATTTGTATATTATATTTCATCATTACATTTACATATTATGCTTCATTCAGCTCATAATTATTTTGCATTGTCCTGTATATTAGCATATATTGTCACTGTTCCTTAAGCTACTTTCTATTTCTAAAAAATCTTCTTCTGCTGAGGATGAATTCACCATATTTCATTGCTAGCTTCTCAAATAATTTAATTGTAAAATATGATAGGACTACCATGCCGGCAGCAAGTAAAAAGTAAATAGGTGAAATCTCATGGAATGAGAAAATCTTTCTCCCTATAGGAAAAACAAATGATGCAATGAACGCTAAGGACATAGTTAGAAGCAAAGTAAATCTCATCCTAGTAAGAGGAGACGACAGCATTGCTAATATGAGCATACCTATAGATCCAACTACAAGTGTAGTGAAAGTCCTAACTACTCCAATATCTATTTTCATCTTATATCCCACTACAAAACATAAAACGGAGAACAGTGCAACAGTAGCCCCCTTAGGTACTGTAGCTATTAAAACTCTCTTAAGGAATCCTTTATTAACTTTCTCATTGTTGTTCTCAATAGCTAAGAAAAATGAAGGAATTCCAATCGTAAGTCCACCTATCAGTGTCAGCTGGATCGGTATAAACGGATAAGGCAACGCGGTAACTGCAAAGAAAAGTGATAGAAGGATAGAATATATGGTCTTTGAAAGATAAAGTCCAGCTGTTCTCTCCAGATTGTTGATTATCCTTCTGCCCTCATCGACAACATAGGTCAGGTTTGAAAAGTCCTCGTCAAGCAGCACAAGATGGGAGACAGCTTTTGCTGCATCAGTTCCGTTTGCAAGAGCAATTGCACAGTCAGATTTCTTTAAAGCCAAAACGTCATTTATTCCATCACCCGTCATAGCAACAGCTTTACCCATGTCTTGAAGAGCCTCAACAATATCTCTTTTCTGTTCAGGTGTAACTCTTCCAAAAACAGCATTTTCCAAAAGAGCTTCTCTTATGGCTTCTTTTGAATTCGGTAGAGTAGAAGCATCCACATATTTATCAGCATTCTCCACTCCTGCTTTTTTAGAAATATTGGCAACAGTCAAAGGATTGTCTCCGGATATGATTTTAATATCGACACCTTGAGAGCGAAAATACTTTAGTGTTGCATTTGCACTCTCTCTGATTTCATCTTCAAAAATAAGAAGTGATAACGGAATGATATTGCTCGTATCCTTGTTTTCTTTATCAAAATCATCAGAGTAAGCGATTACAAGGACTCTTTTACCCAAATTGGAATAGGACTCTGATAGAGTCTGGAATTCACAGTATTTATTTTTACAGAGAATTTCTACAGCTCCAGTGAATACCGCACTTCCATCATTGAGTAGAACACTGCTCCACTTTCTTTCTGAATTGAAAGGGATTATGTCTGATATCAATCTCTCGGAATTGAAGCCATTAGCATATTTTTCAGAATATTCTATTATTGCCTGTTGCGTTGGATTTACAACATCAAATCCTTTTGCCACAATCTGAATGGCATTCTCCACTATTGTTTCTATGGTAATATTCTCATCCTTGGTTCCATTGAGTAGGGAGTTTCTAACAATACATTTTTCACTTTCACTTTCAAAAGCATCTAGATACTCAATTTCACTTATATGAAGTTTTCCTTTAGTTATAGTTCCAGTCTTGTCAAGACAGAGTGTATCAATTCTGGCAAGCACTTCTGTCGCGGGAAGTTCCTGAACCAGAGTGTTCCACTTTGCAAGTCTGACAACTCCCATTAAAAAGCTGAGCGTTGTCAGAAGAACAAGTCCCTCAGGGATCATACTTATTATACCTGCCACTGTACTCAGAAGAGCAACTCTCCAAGGTTTACCGGCAAAAAACATCTGACTTATTATCAGCATTAAACCCAGAGGCAGAATAATATTTACAAGGAATCTGATTATTTTGTCAATTGATTCTTTAAGCTCAGAGTTTGAGATTTTAAACTCTCTGGCTTCAGCAGAAAGCTTAGACATATATCTGTCATCTCCAACTTTTTCAGCTCTAAGTAAACAGTATCCCGATAGGATAATGCTGCCAGAGTACAGAAAATCACCGATGCTCTTCATATCGGGCTCAGACTCTCCAGTAAGTGCAGAGTTATCAACCTCCACAGTGTTATTGCAAAGTATAGCTCCATCTACCGGGACTTGTACACCTGTCTCAAGTACGACAACATCATCCTGAACAATATCTTCAGGTGAGACTGTGACTTTTTCTCCATCTCTCAGAACTTTTACCGGATGTTTATTCATTATAGAAAGACTCTTCAGGGTCTGTCGAGCTTTTAGCTCCTGAAATATTCCTGTTAGAGTATTCGTGAGTATAACACCTGCAAAAAGTATGTTTTTGGGTGAACCCGCTATTATTACTAATATGGCCAAAACAATATTTATACCATTAAAAAGTGTAAATACATTGCTACGGACTATGCTGGATACAGATCTTAAAGAATCCTCCGTGTCCACATTGACAAGTCCTTTTTTCTTTTTTTCTTCAGCTTCTATTTCTGTAAGTCCATAAATATCTTTATTCATATGTTCACGACCTTACTATAAACGTAGTTTTGTTATATAATATTATATTATATCTTTGATTATATTGCTACATTATAGGCTTTTGAGCCAAATATATGGAAGAGCTTTGAGCTTTTGTGGCCCGATTATTAGTTAAGGATTCAAGATTATTACTGACATAATATGAGGAGATGTTGAAATGGATATGAATGAGATAAATAAGCTGGATGTGGATACAGTTAGCAACGAGGAAATGTTAAAGCATTTTAATATAATAGAAAAAAACATACCTATTATGAAGAAAAACCTTTCGGATAAGCTCAGGGAAACAGAAGGGAATATATCATCTATTCAAATAGAGGAAGTGCTTGTAAAGTCACTTGATGAGGCAGGACTTGCTCCTACAGGGAGAAGAATACTTGAGGGGTTCTTTGAAATTTGGATGGGTGTTTTCATGATGATTGGAAATGATAAGGAATCACTGATAGTTGCACTTAGAATGATAGGGAAAGAGATATAGATGGACTCAAAAGATAAGAACAGAAATAATATAGCAGACTCTTGTCCTGCCATATTACCTGATGGAGATAAACTCTCAATAAAAGAGATAGAGAAAAGCATAATAAAGAGGTATAGAAAGCAAATCTGGTCAAAATTTGTAAAAGCAGTTAAAGAGTATGAACTGCTATCACCAGGAGATAAAGTAGCAGTTGCTATTTCGGGTGGAAAAGACAGTCTGCTTTTAGCAAAACTGTTCCAAGAGCTGAAAAGACATGGTCAGTTTGACTTTGAACTCGAGTTTGTAGCACTTGACCCTGGATATCATGAAGATGTAAGAGAACTTCTGATTGAAAATTGTGAACATCTCGAAATTCCTGTAAAAATATATGATGCAGGAATATTCGATGTTGCAGACAGAATTGCTGGTGATTATCCATGCTATATGTGTGCAAGGATGAGAAGAGGGGCCCTATATGCAAGAGCTCAGGAATTAGGCTGCAATAAGGTTGCACTAGGACATCATTTTAATGATGTAATAGAAACTACTATGTTAAACGTGCTCTACTCTGGAAATTTCAAGACTATGCTTCCAAAGTTAAAGTCTGATAATTTCGAGAATATGGAACTCATAAGACCTATGTACCTTATAGAGGAAAGAGATATAATAAGATTCATAAAAAACACAGGCCTAATGCCTCTAAACTGTGCTTGTATGGTTGCTGCTAAAAAAATAGGAAATAAGAGGTTTGAGATAAAAGATCTCATAGAGGATCTGAAAGACAATTTTAAAAATGTAGACAAGTCTATATTCAGAGCTGCTCAGAACGTAAATATGGATGGAATACTCGGTTTTCAAAAGTCGGGAGAAAAATATTCATTTTTGGATTATTACGATGGTGAGTTCGACTTTGAAATCGAAAAATAAAAAGAAATAGAAAAACCCGGCTGAATATTTCCGGGTTTTTATTATTCTAAAAGAGCTGTTAATTTATCATAGAAAATGGACCATGGATAGCAGTTTTCAGGTAGAGAATACAGCGTAATCTGCTTTCTGCTTATCGGATGCGTGAAACTCAGTTTATATGACCAAAGGGCTATATTGATCCAACCTTCATTTTCTTCTAATTCTTTAGCGTTTTCACTTATGGAGTACTTTGTATCTCCCCATATAGGTATTCCATGGTATGAAGTCTGAACCCTGATTTGATGATGTCTGCCAGTTTTTAATCTGATGTTTATTAGCGAAAGATCTTCATCGGAGCCCAGAAGTTTCAGTGAAAGCTCTGCATCTTTAGCTTTCTGATACTCTTTTTGATTCTTTTCAATCACTTCAGAAAAGTTTTTATCCTTTCTTTTGAGAAGCCTGTCCTTATATACTTCGATTTGATTATCAGGCTTTCCAAAGACAACTGCAATATAGTCTTTCCTTACATTTCTGCGCTGAATATCTCTAGATAGTTTTTTTACAGCTTCATCTGTTTTTCCCAAAATTACAAGTCCACCTACCGGTTGGTCCAGTCGATTTAATAATTTGAGATCATTCTTTTTTTCAATATTTTCATTTGCCCATGTCAATAAATCAATATTTTCAGAATTATCTTTTTGGGAGGGCATTCCTTGCGGTTTTTCCAATACTACTATATTTCTATCTTCAAAAATTACTTTAGGAATCTTCAAATAAATGCATCCTTTCGCATTACATATTCATTTTCTGCCTAATTCTCATTCTATATCCCAAGACTTTCATGTGTCAAGATAGAAGCTATTAGGTTATGCAATCCTTATAATGCATTGTATCCCAAGACTTTCATATGTCAATACAAAGGCAATATGGAATAAAGGAACCAAGTTTTATTAGTGATTGAAATTATTTTAATATTTTTTATAAAAAGAGTTGACAGAGTTAATGAAATAGATTATCATTATATATACAAAGAAGATATTTTTCAACCAATAATACTTTAACAATAATCGGATTGCAGTAAAAGTCATTAACCTCAAAATAATAAATTAAATAAAAAACCTCAAAAATAGCCTTTTAGTAATCAGAATAAATGTTAAAGCTCAAATGTAAATCTAGTCCTCGCAAGAGGACTTTTTTACTTTTTATGGGCAGTTTTATGATTGATCT
Source organism: uncultured Clostridia bacterium (assembly GCA_964489735.1). Lineage (GTDB taxonomy): Bacteria > Bacillota > Clostridia > Tissierellales > Gottschalkiaceae > Andreesenia. Next base: position 20,341 of record CAZBAL010000007.1, read on the forward strand.
AATCTATAAAATATATGGTTTTAGATATGGAATTTTCAGGGTATATATCTTATATAATGTAAATTCAGAGGTGTTTTATTTATGGATATAATAAAATATGAAAATGTAAAATTTGTTCGGGATGGAAGAGTTATTCTGGACAATATAAATTGGACGGTTAAGAAAGGTGAAAACTGGGCTATTTTGGGACTAAATGGTGCTGGAAAGTCAACAATAATCAATATGCTGACGGCATATGACAGTCCTACATCTGGAAGTGTTTCTGTTTTTGGGAAAAAATTTGGTGCTTATGACTGGTCGAAGGTAAAAGGAAAGATCGGTTTTGTCAGCAATAGTCTGAATAGATTTATCGGGACGCTGAATTCACAGCGAGTTAAAAATATTGTCTTGAGTGGAAAGTACAGCAGTATAGGGCTATATAAAGAAACTGACGAAGAAGATGATAGAAAGGCAGATGAACTGATAGAAAGTTTTAGACTTAAACATGTTGAAAATAATATGTACAGCAAACTGTCCCAAGGAGAGCAGAGACTTTCGTTACTAGCGAGGGCGTTTATGAATATGCCGGAGCTTCTGGTGCTGGATGAACCATGCGCAGGGCTTGATGTAAGAGCCAGGGAGACATTGTTATCGGCACTTGAAAATCAGATTTCAAAATCTGACTCTACGATTCTATATATAACTCATCAGATAGAAGAGATAACACCTTCTATTACACATGTTGCACTTTTATATGAAGGAAAGATACTGGCTCAAGGTGAAAAAAAGGAAATATTGACAGAAGAGCTTTTGTCAGATGTTTATGATGTCGAGGTTAGCTTGACTTGGAAAAATGAGAGACCATGGTTGATAGTTACAGGTTAATAGCTGATCAATATTAACTGAAATAATTTATAAAAAAACTGTTTCACTTATACTAAACCAAACTCGATTGCTTAATTTGAAAGTCCAAATTTTCGAGAATAGCTTATAAATGAAACAGTTTTCTATATTTAAGTTTATATTTTTATTCTAATATTTTATTATAGAAGTCACTTTATATCCTTCAAGCTCTTCTCTACCTTTAAGCTCTTCAAGTTCAATCAGGAAAAGGCATCCGGAGACGATTCCTCCTAACTGTTCAATCATCTTAACAGTTGCAACCGCAGTTCCACCAGTAGCTAACAGATCATCAACAACGAGGACTTTCTGTCCTTTTTCGATTGCATCTCTATGCATTTCTAGTTTATCAGTTCCATACTCCAGTGCATACTCATAGTGTATAGTTTCTGCTGGTAATTTACCAGGCTTTCTTACTGGTACAAACCCTATACCAAGTTCATATGCAAGAGGGGCACCAAATATGAATCCTCTAGCTTCCATACCCACTATTATGTCAATATCATCATCACAAAGAGATGCCATTTTCTTAATTGACTTTCTGAACGCATCTTTATCCTTTAATAATGTTGTAATATCTTTGAAGTCTATACCGGCTATAGGAAAATCAAGAACAGATCTAACCGAGTCTGCTAAATTCACAAAATCACCACCTTACAAAATATATAATAGCGCTATGGCTGTTCCGACTCCTGAAATAATAGGAAGAGTCATTCCACCACGTTTAAACGATATTATCAGTACAACAGAAAATGCGATGATGGATACCTTTACATTGCCAGTTGCGTCTATAACTCCTGGTATTGTAAGTGCTCCTATTGCTGTATAAGGAACATAAGAGAGAAAATCATCTATCCATTTAGGTAGAGGTTTGTCTCTTTTGATATAAAAAGGCAAAAGTCTAAGAGGAATAGTGATAAGTATGCAGCAAAGTATAATTATAATTTCCTTACTCATTTTCATCACCTCTTACACTATCATCTATTCTATTGTTAATAGTATTATTGTCATAAAGTTCACTGTTAATATCCTCATCACTTCTATTTTTATCACCAGACACATCACCATCTCTGAAAAAGAAAGCAGCGAATCCTGAACCTAGCAATATTCCCAGTATAACACCCCATCCATTAGGCAGTACCTTAGTATAAGTTACTAAAGCATTTATTGCTCCCGAAAGGAGGACAGTAAATGTAAGCTTAAAGCTTTTTTTAAGCTGAGGCATTAGCATAGATGCAAACATTGCATACAAGGTAAGATTAAGCCCAGATTTTATATTTTCAGGAAGTATGTTACCAAAGTAGAACCCAATAATCGATCCCGAAATCCATGATGTAATTGCAACTGCATTCAAACTTACGATGAATTCTCGCTTAGCCTCTCCATATCTGAAGATTATTACAGAAAAGGTCTCATCAGTTATAGTCATTGCAGTAAACAGCTTCCATTTGCCCAGAGACTGTTTAACAGTGTTCACAAAGGACGTTGCCATGAGAAACATTCTGCTGTTTAATAAAGCGGTCGTAAAAAGAATTTCTGGAACACCAGCTCCTGCTCCCATAAGGCTGAGAATCATAAATTGACCAGCACCACTGTATACTAAAGTAGACATCAGAAGCACTTCGAGAATTGACAGTCCCGAATTTCCAGCCATCATACCAAATGCTACTGATAGTGGAACATATCCGACTATCAACGGTATGGCTGCTTTAAAACCATTTCTTCTTTCTGAAATAGATGTTGCATTCATTTTTCTAAATCCTTTCGATTGCAAGAATATGTATTTAGACAATAACACATAATAGATTATATCAAAAGAATGATTAATAGTGAACTTATTAATATAGATATGTATCAACAAATATATATACAATTTGTATATACATTTATTAAGACGTAAAAAAACCCTCTCTGGGAGGGTTTCCTACTTTACTTGCTATACATAGGGGATACACTTTCTACTTTGAGGCTTTTTTAGGGTTTTTTGAGGCTTAATTAATTAAGAGGTTATGACTTTTATCACAAAATCAAAATGTATTAAGTAGAAAGTAAAATAATAATAGCAGTAAATAAATTTTAAATTGAGGTTTAAAATTATCTTTCTAAATATAATGATAATCGATTTCAAATACGATGTCAACTATTTTTATAAAGAAAATAAGAATTATTATCAAGATGGTTGAAAATCAAAAAAAGAACTCGATAAGCTGAAAAAGCTAGATTCAAGTTCCTTTTATGAGAAAATAAAACTATTTATTTAAAAATCCCAAATGGTTTACCAGTTGGTAAGAATGTTTTACCAAAATGTGTATTCAATACTGAAGCACCTGAACCGTAAAATGAAAGAAGTGCTATTATAAGTTCTGATACAGCTGCCAGTTTATGAGGGAATTCGCCCATTATACCAAAGCTGTCCAGACTCAGTCCAATAAATAGTAAATCAATAAAAAAGAAAATTGCGAATAGGACTTTATTTGTTTCAAGCGCTCCGATAGTCATGAATATAGTGAATATAAGATACCCTAGAAAAGCAAATCCCATCTGTTTACCATCTGCTGCAGACGAAAGTTCTTCTCCAAAAACACCCATTTTGATCATCCAAGATGTTGCCATTCCCATCCAGAAAAATGCATATGCTCCAAAAGCGGTAGTCCCGAAAGTATTATTTCTTTTAGAATCATTAATGCATGCGAATAGCTGAGCAAAAGCACCTAAGAAAATAGCCCATGGAATTACAAGTGAAAGTCCATCAGTTATTCCCAGTTTTTGAGATGATGCTACTAAAGTGACCATGGCAAGTCCGAAAAGACCAAGTGCTGAAGGGTCTGCATTTACAATTTTGATATTTTGTTGTTCATTATTGCTCAAACGTATATCCTCCTTTGATTTTAGTCCGACTTTTACATACTAGCACAAAACAATTCTATTTGCTATATATTAATTGTTCCATTTACAACAATAACAGCTACTATTTTCACAATCAATATAGATAAAGCTTATAAATAAAGAAACAATGATAGAGAATACCTATGCTTATGCTTTTATATTATCTATATACTATATATTGTAGAATTAAATTATATATATTTAGGAGGAGAGCAATGTTAAGACGTTTTAAAAAACATTTAGTTTTGATTTTAACAGTTGTATTGTCCGCTATTGTTCTAGTAGCTTGTTCAGGTACTTCTGATAATAAATCAGCTAATGAGAAAAAGGAAAGTGGTGAAAATTTACCGGAAATAAATATGATTTGGGGGAAAAATATGCATACCGGGATACCGTATTTAGTTATAAACAATCCTGAGTATTTCAAAGAAAAGGGAATTTATATGAATACAGTATCTGAAGGCAGATATGAACTTATTCAAGATGATAAAAAAGTGTGTATAGTAAACTTTGTAGGACTTCAAAGCGGTACTTCTGATGCCTTGATGTCACAAGGTCATGTAGATGCAGCATTGGGATCAAATATATCTACTATTATATCTCAAGATAAAGGACTTAAGGCTAGAATTTTATCTCCTGTACAAACTGGTGGTATGAGTGTAGTTTTCCCACCAAACTCAGAAGTTAAAGGATGGGATCAGGTAAAGGAAGCAATTGAATCATCAGAAGAACCTTTTAAACTAGGATATCATCCACCAATTGCAGCACCGAAGATATTAATTGAATATGTACTCAAAGAGCAAGGTCTTAAATTGACAGATGATCCTGCTGATTTGGAAGCGGATGTTTTGATGGTAGATTTAAAGGGAAATGATAACTTCTTAAATGCCATTCCAGGAGGGCATTGTGATGCTTGGGTTGGAACTTCGCCAACTACAGACCTAGCTCAGGAAGGCGGCACAGGTAAAATAGCATTGGAACTTGAAGAGTATCCACCAGCTGGAGAATGGAAAGATGCTCCTTGCTGTGTATTTACTGCAACAGATGATGCAATTAAAAATAAGCGTGAAGAACTAAAAGCTATAATCAGAATGCTTGATGAAGGTGCTAAGTATTTTACAGAACATAGAGACGAAGCTTCGAAAATATTGGCTGAAGTTATTGGATCAGAAGAAGAAACAGTAAAAAATTCTAATGTTAGATATTCAACAGAAGTTAGTGAGCCATGGCTCAACTCTATAGAAGTTTATATAGAAGCCATAGAAAAACTTGGTCAGTTTGATGATCAATATAAAGGGAAATCCTTTAAGGAAATCTCTGAGGATTCATTTGACTTTTCGCTATTAGAAGAGGTCAAATCAAGTGACAAAAAATAGAGATTTTATTAAAAAGGGCATACTATCTTCTTTAGTTCCTATCATATTTATACTTGTATGGATTTACTATGGAAATAGATTAAATAATCCGTTGATACTTCCTAAGCTAGGCAAGGTTACAAGTAATTTTGCTAATGCTAATGATAACTTTATAGGACTAGGCTCGATTCCGAGAAATATACTTGTGAGCCTTATAAGAGTCATGATGGGATATATAATAGCTATAATGGTAGCACTCCCATTAGGAGTATTGATGGGTTATAAAAGAAATGTATACTATCTTTTTAATAACTTTATTAATATGTTTAGACCAGTGCCTCCATTGGGGTGGATACCATTGATATTAGCGTGGTTTGGTATAGCATCTGTATCCACAATTTTGAGGATGGATTATGGACCAACGCAAGTGTTTTTTAATAATTTTAAGGTTTCTATGATATTTATAATAGCAATTGGTGCTTTTTTTCCTGTTCTGACAAGCTCTACTTTCGGGGTAAAAACTGTTCCAAAGCCTTATATTGATTCAGCTAAAATGCTAGGAGCAAGTGAAAAAGATATATTTTTCAAGATTTTAATTCCAGGGGCAGCACCTACTATAATAAATGGACTCAGAACGGGACTTGGTACAGCTTGGGGATGTCTTGTAGCAGCAGAAATGTTGCCAGGTAGTCTTTCTGGAGTTGGCTATATGATAACACATGCTTACCAACTTGCAAGAATTGATCTTGTTATCACAGGAATAATATGTATAGGTGTAGTTGGAGCTTTGCTAGACTACGTATTTATCATACTTGAAAGAACAAAATTTTCATGGCCTGAAAAAATGAAGTAGGTGATACTTTGAAAGAATTAATCAGATTAGAAAAGTTGGCTAAGACTTTCTTAACAGAAAAAGATAGAGAAATAGAAGCTCTAAAAGATATTGACTTATCTATTAAAAAGAATGAATTTATCTGCATAGTGGGGCCTTCCGGATGTGGTAAATCTACTTTATTGAGAGTTATATCAGGACTAGAAGACATTACATCAGGAGAAATTATTTTTAATAATCAAGAGATTTCGAGTTCAAAGGATATTGGAATGGTATTTCAAAATTATTCTTTATATCCATGGAGGACAGTTATAGATAATATTTCCATCGGACTTGAATTTGGTGGCATAGCAAAGTCTGAGAGATTAGTTATAGCTAGAGACTATCTAGAAAAAGTGGGTTTAAGTAAATTTGCTGATGTTTATCCGTATGAGCTTTCTGGAGGAATGCAGCAAAGAGTTGCAATAGCAAGAGCTCTTGCAACATCTCCCAAAGTCCTTCTTATGGATGAACCTTTAGGAGCATTAGATGCATATACTAGACTTTCACTTCAAAAAGAGATACTGAGTCTTTGTGATAACAACGACAATACAGTAATTTTTGTAACGCATAGTATAGATGAAGCTGTATTCTTAGCTGATAGAATAATAGTGATGACACCTGCTCCAGGTAGAATAGAAGAAATAATAGAAATAAATCTTAGTAAACCGAGAGATAGGACATCTATTGAATTTATCAGCATTACAAGCAAAATACTTTCAATCCTTGATAGTTTTCAGCAATGAAATAATGATGAAGCCGATGAATTAAGTTTTGTGGTAAACAACTTTATAATTCATCGGCTTTTTATGTTCTTATATATCAAGAAAAAATACATACGTAAGAACTAACGGTATATAGTTGTCACGGTTTTGTTTATAAGAATAATATAGTAGGTATTAATTAGTAGTATATGAAATAGTTTTATAAAAATCTCGTAGGTTTGACATACTAGTCATTAAAAAGATATAATCGATATATAAGTGAATACGATCTTTAGGTACTGAAATATAATGTTTCGGTTTAATAGGGAAAATGGTGAGATGCCATTACAGCCCCCGCTACTGTATGTGAGGACGAATCTTTATTATCCACTGGATAGAAAGCTGGGAAGGAAAGAGGAGGACGATGCACGAGTCAGGAGACCTGCCTATTGATTTTGCGGTACTGATAGCTTCGGAGGGAAGTTAAGGACTAAAGTTGAGGAAGTTAATACTTCTGATTTCTGATGCCTTGCTTTTATACGAGTAAGGTCTTTTTTTATGGGTCTTAGCAGAAACGTAGAAAGAAAAGGGGAGAGTAGTTTGATATTAAGAAATCGGAAAAAATTATTTAATTTAAGAACTTTGTATTTTTTATTAGTAGTTATGTTAATTCCATCAAGTGGTTTGGCAATGCATATAGGGGAAGGATATTTACCTATACCTCATGCATTGGCATATTTTGCATTGACAGCACCATTTTTTATTAAAGGGATTAAGGACATTAAAAAGAAAACAGAAAAAGATAAGAACGCAAAGATGTTCATAGCATTAGCAGGAGCATACTGTTTCTTGCTCTCGGCATTAAAATTACCATCGGTAACCGGTAGCTGTTCACATCCAACAGGAGTAGGATTTGGGGCTATAATACTGGGGCCATTTATAATGAGCGTATTAGGTACTCTTGTGCTTTTATTTCAAGCGGTGTTCTTATCACATGGTGGTTTGACTACATTGGGTGCGAATGCATTTTCAATGGCTGTAGTTGGACCAATAATAGCTTTTATAGCATATAGAGCTTTAAGAAATAGGAATAAAAATGTAGCAATATTTGTTGCGGCATTTTTAGCAGATCTGCTTACCTATGTTGTCACGACTGTACAGCTGAGTATGGCATTTCAGTCGCCTACTGGAGGATTAATTGAATCTATGAAGGCGATAGGGGCAGTATTTGCGACTACACAGATTCCTCTAGCTATTGCTGAAGGAATTTTAACAGTTTTTCTGTTTAATATTGTAGAAAAATACTCCAAGAGTGATATGGAAAAAATAATGGAGGTGCAGTATAGTGAAAACTAGAAATTATATAGTACTTTCAGTTATACTAGCTGCACTAGTAATAGGATCATTATATATAGGCGCTAAAAATGGCGATCTTGAGGGAGCAGACGGAAAGGCTGAAGAACTGATAGCAGAAATAAATCCTGACTATGAACCATGGATGGATAATTTATGGGAGATCCCGTCAGGCGAGATAGAGAGTGCGATATTTGCAATTCAGGCAGGAGTTGGAGGTATCGTAATCGGTTATATAATAGGTGTGATGAAGGGTGCTAAGAATAATAATAAGTCTGTCTAAAATAAACAAGATTAGTCAGAATAGGATATCAGAAAAATTACTGGTCTTTTTACTCCCGATAATTATATTGGGAATGAGTACGAAAACTATAATACCGTCACTTATAAATATTGTTTTTTGTTTAATATGTATTAAAAAGTTGGAAATTCCTTTTACAATCTATAGGAGGTTCGTAAAGGGGATTTCCCTTTTTGTAATTATGGGAGGTATTCCTATAATTTTCATAGATTCATTGAATCTTGCAGTTATGACTTCACTTAGAAGCTTCTCTTCTGCAACATCAGTATTTTTACTGAGCACAACAACACCTATGGACTCAATATTCTATGAATTGAATAGATATAGTTTTTTTAAGGAGTTTTCTGAAATAGGTAGAAGTATGTTGAGGTTCATAATACTTATGGAAGATGAGTTTCTGAGAATAAAAAATGCGATGGATTCAAGGTTTGGATTTGCAAATAGGAAAACAAGACTTAAGAACTTTGCAAGAGTTTTGGCTCTTTTGCTTATAAATATGATGAAGAGATGGGAAGAGATGGAGAACTCACTCATCAGCAGAGGTTATAGAGGAAGTTTGAATTTTACATTTAGTGAAAAGAAAAAATCGAGAAAGTTGATTGTGATAGGTGTTACACATAATCTTTTTTTGATATTAATAAATATAATAATTGGAAGGACGTAAAAAAATGAATGGAATTTTAGTTATTGGACATGGAAGCAGAGCAAGTGGAACGAAAGAGATATTTGAGAATGTAGTAAGTGCATTAGATAAAAAATTAGGAGATTCAGTAGTAGAAGGATGTTTTATGGAACTTTCTACACCATTAATTCCAGAAACTATAGATAGAATGTATGAAAAAGGGGTAAGAAATATTACAGTACTACCTTATTTTCTATTTCCTGGGATTCATATTTTAGAGGACATTCCAGAGATATTAAAAGAGAAAAAGGAGAAATATGGCGATATTGAAATTTCAATGGCAAATCCAATAGGTTATGATGATAAGCTGGTTGAAATTCTCAAAGAACGTGTAGAAGGTGAGAAGACTTGTATATAAAAGACCCAAATAAGATAGAGGGCAGAAGCTTTGAAATAATCAGCTCAAATATGAGAAATAAAGAGAGTTTTACTGAAGAAGAACTTAAAGTTGTTATGAGAACTATTCATACGACAGGTGATTATGATTATGAAAATATTGTCAGAATAAAGAATGATGCAATCGAGTCAGGAAAGCGAGCATTCAGTTCAGGCTGTAGAATAATTACAGATACTAAAATGGCTCTATCTGGCATCAACAAGCCTGCTCTTGCAAAGCTTGGCTGTACAATTGAGAACTTTATAGACAGAGAAGAAGTCTACGCTCTAGCAAAAGAAAAAGGGATTACCAGATCTATGGCTGCAATAGATTTTTCTGCTGATAATGATATAGATATTTATGTGATAGGCAATGCACCTACTGCGTTGTTCAGAATAGGTGAGCTCATAGAAGAAGGAAAAGCCAATCCAAAGCTGATAATAGGAGTTCCAGTAGGCTTTGTAGGTGCGGCAGAGTCTAAAGAGTATATACGTCAGTTTGATGTACCTACGATAACTACAGTAGGCAATAAGGGTGGAAGCAATGTCGCAGCATCCATTGTAAATGCACTGATGTACATGCTGGTGGAAAGATAGAAAGAAGATAGGAAGAAAATATGAGAAAACTTGAAAAGTATGTTGTAAAAGATGGTAAAAAACTGAGATATGGATATACTACAGGTTCATGTGCCGCTGCTGCGTCTAAAGCAGCGGTTCTTCTTTTAAATGGGGAGTTAGACAGAGATTATATTACGATTTCAGTACCTAAAGGGTTTGAAATTGAAATAGATATAGAGTCTATAGAACTGAAAAGCTCAGAAAACAGTGCAGGAAAAAATGACTTTGCTATAGTCTCAGTGATTAAAGATGCAGGAGATGACCCAGATGTCACAAATGAGATAGAGATATTTGCAAAGGCTAGCAGAAGATCAGATGGTGAAATACATATTAAAGGCGGAGTTGGAGTCGGGAAGATAACAATAGAAGGCTTTTGGGGAAAAGTCGGTGATTCAGCAATAAATCCTGTGCCAAGAAAAATGATAGAATCTGAGATTAGAAAAGTTTCGGATTCTGGATATGATATTGAGATATTCGTTCCTAGTGGAGAAGAGATTGCAAAAAGGACATTTAATCAAAATATAGGGATTATAGGTGGAATATCAATAATAGGTACGAGCGGAATTGTTGAGCCAATGAGTGAAGATGCACTAAAAAAATGCATATATATGGAGATAGATAATATAGTCAATGCAGGGAAAAGTGAAATAATATTATATCCGGGAAACTATGGAGAGAAGATGGCTGCAGAGCTGTTTCCAAATAAAATAGGAGTGAAGATATCAAATTATATTGGAGAATCACTTCTATATTGTCAGTATAAAGGGATAGAAAAAATTAAGCTTGTAGGTCATATAGGTAAGTTTTCAAAGCTATCCCTAGGCGCATTCAATACCCACAGTAAAGTATGTGATATGAGAATAGAAGCGTTCGTGTATTATCTGGCGCTTAGAAATGATATGGAGACTATGAGATGTATTATGGATTTTAAAACATCAGAAGAAGTCGTTGAATACTTGAAGAGCATATCAAAAGAATATATTTTTGAAGATATGAAAAATGGGTGTACAGAGAGAATTAAAAAATATCTAAAAGATGAAGATTATGATATAGAAGTAGTGCTCTATTCTATGAAATATGGGGTGATATAGTGATAACAGTTGTAGGAACAGGACCGGGAAATATAAAGTATTTGACAGAAGAGGCGAGAGATATGATATCGGACAGTAAAAATATAATCGCTTTTGGAAGGATATCTGAGTCCATGAAGAGCTTGAACTCAGGAATAAAAAAAGTCTCAAATGTTGAGCAAGTGAAAAATATTGTAATTGAAATTTTGAGCTCATCTACAGACAAATCACTAACCATACTGGCATCAGGAGATCCATGTTTTTATGGAATAACAGACTACCTAACTAGAAACGGAATAGAAATTGATAGAGTTATAACGGGAATATCATCATTTCAGTATATGATGAGCAGGTTGAAAAGAAGTTCTAATGATATAAAGCCTATAAGTTTTCATGGAAGAGAATCAGATTTTTCATTATTCAAAAAAGGCAAATCATATTTTATACTTACTGATAAAATACACAGCCCGGATTATATTTCAAAGGAACTCTATGAAAATGGATTTACAGGAAAGATAACTTTAGGAGAAAACCTATCTTATGACAATGAGGTCATTAAAGAAAAAAGTATTGGGGAGCTGTTTGGGGAAAGAGAAATATCTGTAGTGGTGGTGGATTTAGATGTGGATTAAAGACGATGAGTTTATAAGAGGAAATATACCTATGAGTAAATTTGAAGTCAGGACACTGATTTTAGCTAATATGGATATATCAAAGGGAGACAGATTTCTTGATATAGGTGCAGGAACGGGTTCAGTATCAATTCAGGCAGCAAAGCTGGGAGCGGAGGTTAGCTCAATTGAAAGAGAAAAAGAAGGAATTGAACTTATAAAGAAAAATGCAGATAAGTTCAAAGTTAGAATAGACCCTATAGAAGGTTATGCGCCGGAGGCTATCCCAAATCAGAAATTCAATAAGATTTTCATAGGCGGCAGTGGAGGGAATATGGCTGAAATAGTTGAAAAGTCATATGAAATACTGGAGAAAGATGGAGTTATTGCGGCATCATTTATCACGTTGAAAAATCTAGATATATTCAAGGAGAAGCTTAAAGAGCTAGGATTTATTAATATAGAGACGGCTCTTATTCAAGTTTCAAGAGTGAAAACAAAAGCAGAGATGATGATAGCAGAGAACCCGATTTTCATAGTTAAAGGAGAAAAAAATGAGTAGATTTTATGGTGTTGGAGTAGGTCCTGGAGATCCGGAACTGATAACATTAAAGGCTTTAAATTTAATTAAAAAGGCAAAATATATATTTGTGCCAAAGAGCAGAGATAATTCCATGGCTCAAAGTATTGTGAGGGAGTATCTAGAAGGAAAAGAGATTGTGGAACTTGAGTTTCCTATGGGAAAAGACAATTCTGAGCGCTATAGGAATGCGGCAAAATTTGCTGAAGAGAAACTCAAATTTGGAGATGTGGTATTCATAACGATAGGAGACCCAATGACCTATAGCACGTATATATATCTATTAAGAGAGTTAGAAATACTGGATATAGAAGCTGAAACAGTACCTGGCATAAGCTCGTTCACAGCAGCTGCAAGCAGGATAAATCAACCATTAGCTATAAAAGATGAATCAATATATATCTGTGACAGCATGCCTGATAGGGATATACTGAAAAAATGTGAAACTGTCTGTGTTCTGAAATGCAATAGAAAGAAAACAGAGATAATAGAATTATTAGAAGAATATGGGTTTGAATATTTCTTTATAAAAAGAGTTTCAGGAATGGAAGAGAAGATCCTGACTGAAAAGAGTGAGATAATCAAAGAAGATGACTATATGTCCATAATTATAGGGAGGAAAAACTGATGTTTTATTTTGTTGGTGCAGGACCAGGAGATCCAGATCTTATAACGATAAAAGGGAGAGATTTATTGGAAAAGGCTGATACAGTGATTTACGCAGGTTCATTAGTATCGAAGGAACATTTGGATTATTGCAAAGAAAAATGTGAAAAATACAACTCAGCATCTATGACACTTGAAGAAGTTATGGATATTGGAATATCAAGGGTCAAGGAAGGGAAGATGGTTGTTAGACTTCACACGGGAGATCCAAGTCTATATGGTGCTATAAGAGAGCAGATGGATATTTTAGATTCTGAAAATATAGAGTATGAGGTAGTTCCTGGGGTCAGCTCATTTGTCGCATCGGCGGCAGCAATAAAAAAAGAGTTTACATTGCCTAAAGTAAGTCAGACTGTAATTATAACGAGAATAGAAGGTAGGACTCCTGTTCCGGAGGATGAAGACTTAGAGAGTTTAGCCAGACATAAAGCTTCGATGTCTATATTTTTGTCTGTTGGCAGTATGGACAGAGTTGTAGAAAAGCTCAAAAAAGGATATGGTTCATCAGATATTCCAGTTGCTGTTGTCTATAAAGCGACTTGGAAAGATGAGAAGATAATATTGGGAACACTTGAGGATATAGAAGAAAAAGTAAAAGAAGCTGGAATAAACAAGTTTGCTCAAATTCTTGTGGGAAATTTCATTGAAGGAGATTATGAGAGAAGTATGTTGTATCATCCAGACTTTACACATGAATTCAGAAAAGGAAATAAATAGCTGGTTGAACAGAAAAGAGGTACGATTATGAGAAAAGAAGAAAAAACAGCCATAATATCGTTTACGACTAAAGGACTCAAAATAGCTGAGAAAATATCCGAGAAATTAAATGAAAAGGCTGTGCTCATAAATAAGGAAACTGTAGAAGGAAAGATTAAATCAAAGATGGAAGAAATATTTTCACAGTTTGACAATATCATATTCATTTCTTCGACAGGAATTGCGGTCAGGTTCATTGCGCCATATATAAAATCAAAGACTCAAGATCCGGCGGTTTTAGTTATTGATGATATGGGCAAGTACGTGATTTCTCTTTTATCAGGACATATTGGTGGTGCAAATAATTTAGCTTTTGAAATTGCAGAGATTATAGGAGCAGAACCTGTTATAACCACGGCTTCCGATGGCAGAAATATAGATGCTGTAGATACATTTGCAATTAGAAACGATTATCATATAGATTCTATGGAAATGACAAAGACAATAACACATATGATGGTAGAAGATAAAAAAATAAGATTGTTATTTCAGTTGCCGAAATATATTGATCTTATTGACAACAAGTTTATTGTTAAAAAAGAGTTACATGCGAAGGTGGAAATAGATAAAGTCAGTGACAAACAATCAAATAATAGTGCTGAGATTCAGAAGGAATTGGAAATGGATACGAGTATTTATGAAGAAAAATATGTGAAAAATGATAATAATGACAAGAAACAATTTCTGAAATATGACAATGTAGTTAGAGGATACGTGCTTCATACAAACGATGGTATGGAAGTAATTATGAAAGAGATTAATTTAGAGAGAAAAACTGAAACTAAATTTGACAGCGAGTATTATGATAATGGAGAGCTTCAGAAAGAGGCGTTTAAAGGAAGTATAATAATTTCAAACAGATTGTATACGGATGAAGAAATTAAAAAACTCAGTTCAGAGAAACCTTATGTAATATTGCGACCAAAAAATCTCTATATCGGGGTTGGTTGCAGGAGGGGAACTGAGTGTTCAAAGATAAAGAGTTTGATAGAAGAAGTATTTACTGAAAATGGATATTCACTTGACTCAGTTGAGAAAATGGGAAGTATAGATATAAAAAGAGATGAAAAAGGATTATTAGAAATATCTAAAGGAATGGGATGGGATTTTGAAGTGTTTTCTAAAGATGAATTGGTTAAATATGAGCATCTTTTTGAAGGATCAGATTTTGTAAAGAAAACTGTAGGTGTTGGAGCTGTTTCAGAGACCGTTGCATATGCACTTTCTGAGAATATTGTAATTGACAAAGTTGCAAAAGATGGAGTAACTGTAACAGTGTCGGAAAGCAGAAGTTAAGTTTCAAGTTGGAGCAGTGAGAAAGCCTGGAGTGATAATAAAATCAAGTATTATTAAGTATAAAATTAATAAAGTTTGTATATAAATAATAAAGAAAAACCTTGTGAGCTAAGAAAACATTAGTTAGCTGACAAGGTTTTTTTGTGTTTTTAGCAAAACTATACAAAGCCCTAGAGATAAAATGCAAGGTTTATAAAAGTTGGAATAGCAAAATAGTTTACAAAGTCATCTGATGATTATATAATGATAATATCATCAGATGATTATATAAATGAAAGGGTGCTAGAAATATTCTAGTAAAATAGCAAAGATATCAAGGGAGGCTTTAAAATGAGTACTAAGACAAAAAATCGTTCATTGTTTCATGTAGATGGAGTGCCTAAAGTGCTGACAGCACTGCCATTATCTATGCAGCATCTATTGGCTATGATAGTAGGAAATATCACCCCATCTATAATTGTATCAGGTGTGGTAGGAGCAGATGCTAAAACTACGACATTACTTATACAATCAGCTATGATTGTAGCGGGACTATCTACATTAATACAGCTCTATCCAGTATGGAGATTTGGATCGAGACTTCCGGTGGTAACAGGAGTGAGTTTTGCCTTCGTTCCAACTTTAATAAGTTTAGGAACTCTCTATGGATTAGAAGGAATATTTGGAGCTCAGCTAATTGGAGGAATAGCAGCTCTTGTTGTTGGAATATTTATCAAGAGGTTGAAAAAGTATTTTCCACCTATAGTGGCAGGTACGGTTGTTTTGACAATAGGGTTATCTTTATATCCTGTTGCTGCAGGTTATATGGCTGGTGGCTTTGGCTCTCCGGATTTTGGTTCACCTGTAAATTGGGGAATAGCAATTTTTACACTTCTCATTGTTTTGGTTTGTAATCAGTTTACCAAAGGATATGCTAAATTAGCTGCTATACTGATAGGAATAACAGCCTGGATACATAGCTTCAATTCCATTCGGCTTAGTTGACTTTACAGCATTTAAAGAGTCGGCATGGTTTGCACTGCCAAGTCTGCTGCCATTTAAACCAACTTTCCATGTTGATGCGGCAATAACTTGTGTATTGGTATTTGTAGTTGCTTCTATAGAAATGGTTGGAGACTTATCAGCAGTTACTGGAGGGGTATTGAACAGAGAAATATCAGATAATGAGCTATCAGGAGGTATTCTCGGAATGGGTCTGTCGAGTTCATTATCAGTATTATTTGGAGGTTTACCGGTTGCTACATATAGTCAAAACGTAGGTCTTGTTCTGATGACAAAAGTTGTTAGTAGATTTGTAATTGCTATATCAGCACTGTTTATGATATTAGCTGGATTTGTGCCTAAATTTAGTGCATTAGTTACAACAGTTCCATCTGCTGTATTAGGTGGGGCAACAGTAACTGTATTTGGAATGATAACTATGGCAGGAATCCAGATAATAATTGGGGATGAGCTTTCTTCTAGAAATGTTACTATAGTTGGTCTTTCAATAGCCTTAGGAATGGGTATAGTTGAAGTAGGAGGAGAAGGAGCTTTAGATCTTTTCCCTCAATGGGTAAAAGTAATATTTGGAGAGTCTGCAGTAGTTATATCTTCGCTTTTGGCATTTATATTCAACATAGTACTTCCTAAAAAGACATTAGCAGAGGAAGAAGCGGAAAGAAAAGAGTTAGATATATCATCAAGCTCTTCATAGCAATCTGGTATTTTTAGTGCTTAACTATAACGCGCAGCAAAGATTAGGTGGGTTAAAGATTATGTGGGTTAAGTTGGTTAAGTGAAATAAAGCTCAAGAGAAACAGATGAGTATAAGATAATAAATTCAAATGATAGGAGAAAGAATATGTCACTATTAATAAAAAACATAAAAAAACTTGTAACATGTGATGATAATGACAGAGTAATGCAAAATGTAAATATGTTTATAAAAGATGGAACAATAGTCAGCATCGGGGAAGAAATATTCGAAGCTGATGAAACTATAGATGCAAAGGATATGATAGTTTATCCGGGTCTTATAAATACACATCATCATCTATATCAAACATTCACTAGAAATCTGCCACAAGTTCAAAATATGGAATTATTTGATTGGCTAAAAACACTGTATGAAATATGGAAAGGGTTAGATACAAATTCAATAGAATATAGTTCGCTGGTGGGAATGGGTGAACTTATGAAACACGGATGTACTACCTGTTTTGATCATCACTATGTTTTTCCTAAAGATACGAGCGGACAGCTTATAGATGTTCAGTTAGAGGCAGCTAAAAAGTTAGGAATAAGAATGCATGCATCCAGGGGAAGTATGTCGCTTAGTGTAAAAGATGGTGGACTTCCACCAGATTCAGTAGTTCAAACTGTAGAAGAGATACTGATGGATTCGGAAAGACTTATTAAGGAATACCATGACCCTGGTAAAAACTCCATGACACAGATAGCATTAGCACCTTGTTCACCGTTCAGTGTAACAGGAGAGCTAATGAAAGAATCAGCAGTTTTAGCAAGGAAATACGGAGTGAGATTACACACACATTTGGCAGAGACTCTGGATGAGGAAAAGTTTACACTGAAGAAATTCGGCATGAGACCACTTGAATATATGGAAAGTTTAGGGTGGATAGGGGATGATGTGTGGTATGCACATGGAATCCATTTCAATGATGAAGAGCTGAAAGTATTGGCAAAAACTCAAACTGGTGTGGCACACTGTCCTATTTCCAATATGAAGCTCTCATCAGGAATAGCTAGAATTTCTGAAATGATAGAGATGGATATACCTGTAGGTCTAGCTGTTGATGGCAGTGCAAGTAATGATGGTTCAAACTTGCTGGAGGAAATAAGGGTAGCATATCTTTTACACAGGCTGAACTCAAGTGAAAAAGCTCCAACTGGATATGATATTCTCAAATTGGCAACAAGAGGAGGAGCCCGAGTTCTCGGAAGAAGTGATATAGGTGTTCTTGAAGAAGGAAAGGCAGGAGACCTGTTCATGATAAATTCAAACAGATTGAATCATGTCGGAACTCAGTACGATCCTAAGTCTTTACTGGGTACAGTAGGAGTTACCTGCGAAGTAGCATATACTGTAATAAATGGAAAAGTTGTAGTCAAGGATGGAGACCTTGTAGGTATAGATGAAGAGCTTGTAACTGCAAAAGCAAATGAAGAAGTTGAAAAGCTAATAGAAAATTAAAATTGAGCTCATAAATGTATATTGTTGTATAATAGAAGAAGCGAGATGTAAATAAGCTTAAGGGAGACAGATATGAGCAGAATGAGTATCAAAAAGGTCAACAGAAAAACTACGGTACAAAGAATATTGGAAAATTTAAGAGAGTATATAAACAATACTGACAGCCCTATACTTCCAAATGAAGGGGAATTGGCAAAGCAGCTTGGAGTGAGCAGACTGACTGTTAGAGAGGCAATAACTGTACTTGAAAGAGAAGGTTCGGTTTCGAGAGTACAGGGAAAAGGAACTCTTGTTAATTCGTTTGTCACGAAGTTGGAGAATAGGGTAGATCTTGGCAGTGACATAGAAGGCGTTCTTAGAAGTCATGGTTACAATGTGACCTTTGAAGTTATAGATCTTGAGTTTAGGGTTGCCGATGAAGTAGAAGCTTCGAAATTGGAGCTGGAAACAGGCGATGAGATTTTGGTAGTAAAAAAATTGCTATGTGCTAATGATATGGTTGCAGCAGTTTATATAGATAGGGTTCCGGCAAAGCTTTTAAAAACAAGAGATATAGACAAAAAGATGATGGAACCATCGATATTTCCGATTGTTGAAGAACTTTGTGACTGCAGTATAACACATGATGTGCTTGAGATATATCCTAAAATATCAGATGAGGAGACTTCAAGTTTGTTTAAAGTTCCTAATTGTACTCCTTTACTTGCTTTTGATGTTTTAGAGTACACTGAAGACAGCACGGCTCTTATGTACAACACAGAGTACTATACAGATAAGTTCATAACATTTACACTATGTAGAAATGTTGCATATACAGGACATCGCTAGTATCCGGAACGTTGTTAGTATCCAGAATATTGTTAGTGTCGAATAAATCTGATTAATCAAATTGAATTAAAAATAATACCTCGTAAATTAGTATAATCTTACTTAAATTTACGAGGTTATTTGTGTTCTTCTTTTGGCATTAGCAAAAGCAGCCTTAATTTTCATATCTATCTTATCTAGAGTTTTGGTTGCTTTTCTTGTGTCAGTCTGAACTCTGTAAGAGAAAACTTCTATTAATTTCTTTATTCTTCTGATATCTTTCCTATCAAAAACTATTCCCGTATATAGCAGAAAAGACATATTCTGAATAGATTCAGTAAATCTTACTAGTTTAGAATATAGTTCTTTGTTTTCACTTTTTGGACCATCAGAATTATTATCTTCGGTAAATACCTTTATGTCCTTGAGCGTATAGTATATCTGAACGAATGTATAAATTGTATTCAATCTGTCCATATGATTCTGAGCGGTTTCCGGATTTTCTATATTCGAATTATTAATGGAACTGTCCAAATTATCAAGACTGATTATCCCTATGTTTTTACAGTTGTTAATGAAAATACTGTATTTGTTTTTAGAAAGAAAAAACTTGTTTGCAATTACAGCTGTTATGCTGGCTATGGCAATAAAGAGTATTTTCAGTTCTACTGCAGCACCGGCTCCCAGAGAGATTGCAGCTAAAGAGGTACCGAATATCGCGGAAGCAAAACTTCTAGTCCA
Organism: uncultured Clostridia bacterium; assembly: GCA_964489735.1. Classification (GTDB taxonomy): domain Bacteria; phylum Bacillota; class Clostridia; order Tissierellales; family Gottschalkiaceae; genus Andreesenia. Next base: position 40,088 of record CAZBAL010000007.1, read on the forward strand.
TGAGATAGACTCTGATGAATAAAAAAAGACAGAACCTATGAAGCAGAGTATATAAGGAAACAGTTTACCTTCATTCTGCGAGAGCATTACAGCTAAAAGTATGCTGCCCAGCACCGTACCTATAAAACGCTTTTTAACATATATCTGACTCTCTTCATACTGCGGTTTTATCAGCAGAACAGCATTTATAGGAAGCCAATATGAATACTGTATCGGTATGAACAGTGAAGCTGTTACTGTAAGAGCCGTTATTATAGATATCCTAAGAGCAAATGCAAGTCTGATTTCGTTCATCTGATAGTAGAATCTATATCCGAAAAGCTTTATAAACTCCTTAAACAGCTTAAAGTTTGTGAGTATATGATTTTCATATATTGTGCTTATATCGTTCTCATCTTTCAATATGTGATCTAGAAGATAAAATATTTCCGATATGCTCTTTCCAAAAATTACATTTTCAGGAAACTGTCTTTCGATTATATTATCAATAATATTTCTGGCATACTCATACTTATCAGGGTCATCACTAGAAATTACAGTTTCCAGTGAGCTAATATCCGAAATTACTTCTTTCAGATACTCTTCATATTGAGATGCATTCTTTAAATCTGGAGCTGATTCCAGTGATTTTCGAAGCGATGCAATCCTCTTAATAATTACTACCATATAGTATTCATAAACATTTTCCTCTCTGAATTTAGATGGAAATGTTATGGCATTGGCCAGAGATTTATATAGGTTTGAAATCGTCTCAGCAGTTCTGGTTTCTAGGTCTTTAGAATCAGTATCAGATTTCATTTTCTTTTTAGATAGATTCACCAACCTTCTATCTTTACTGTCAAATTCCAAATTACTTATAATAGACTCGGAGTCATTGTCTTCTTCTGATTTATTATGCGAAGATATAGTCATGAGAATCGACTCCAGATGTTCACTTATAATTGGAAGAGCTCTCTTCAGATATATCAGATTTTTATTATTAGTCCTTGTATAGGAACTCTTAATATAGAATATAGCAAACATCGAAGAATAGAAGCCGATAAGCAGCAATGACATCGTTGGAATATCAGATATTTTAAGCAGCTTAAGCTGCAAAAATACAAATTCCAAAAGATATATTATATATCCGCCGGGTGAAGTCTGGTTCAAAAATACATACGCTATCATAAAGACTATTATCAGGTTAAGACTTAATGATAGTCCAGCATTTTGACTGGCAATAACAGCAAGAATTGCTATTATGAACTGAAGGGAAACATCTTTAACAAACCGCTCAGGTCGAAAGGTTGCCCTTGATCTTACAAAATAAAATAGTCCAAAGTAAAAAGCAAGCAATAGGAAACGATCATCTGTGTATCTTGTAATAATCATAAATGAAATCCAAAAGACTGCAACCGTTGGTAATCCGGATCTAATTTTGTTAAACAAGTTCTCACCCCGATTCTGTAAATTATTTCTAAGTTTGCATTCTACTCATACATTATTATTATACCAATATAAAAATCAATTAATCAGTACTCCCTACACTTTTCCATATCTAGGTATTATGTCCTAAATAAATCTGAATCAGTGAATTAGAATCGCTATTTTCAATACTTTGATAATTCTATTGAAAAGTGATAAAATTTTATATAATAATGATTTTCTGGAGGATTTTATATGGCAAAACTGTACGTAGTTGGAATTGGACCGGGAGGGAGAGAGCATATGACACTCAAAGCCCTTGAAGTTCTGAAAACTGTAGACACTGTAGTAGGATATAATTACTATATAGATTTAATAGAGGACCTAATAGCTGAAAAAGAAATAATACAGACTGGAATGAAAGGCGAACTTGAAAGAGTCAGAAAGGCAATTGAATCAGTAAAAAACGGTAAAAATACGGCTATTGTGAGCACAGGAGATGCAGGCTTATATGGCATGGCTGGTCCAATATATGAGATAGCAGAAGATATAGAAATAGAAGTAATTCCGGGTGTCAGTTCGGCATTTTCAGCAGCATCAGAGTTGGGAGCACCCATTATGCATGATTTTGCGATAATTAGCTTATCAGATCTCCTAACCCCGTGGGAACTTATTTTAAAAAGAATAGAAGCTGCAGCAAAAGCTGATTTTGTCATAGCATTATATAATCCTAGAAGCAAGAGTAGAACTACTCAGATTGTAGAAGCTTTTGATATAATTCGAGATTACAAAAAACTGAGTACACCGGTTGGAATAGTTAGACATTCGGGGAGAGAAGGCAGAGAAATAACGGTTACAGATGTTGAAAATATCGACTTTGAAAAAATTGATATGATGTCAATCGTCATAATAGGAAATAAAGAAACCTTCATAAAAGATGGTAAGATTATAACTCCCAGGGGGTACAATATTTGATTTGGATAGTTGGAGGCACTAGTGAAACTAGAGAACTGCTGGATTTGATTGAAGACAGATGCAATGATATGAAGAACATTAGAATAATAATCACTGTAGCAACTGAAGAAGGCAAAAAGCAGATTGAAATGAATCGAAATGATAAGCTATGTAATTATGAGATAGCCGTCATACGAATGGGCACTCTTGAGATGGAACAATTTATAGAAGAGAACCAAATAAAAACAGTGGTTGATTTAAGCCATCCTTATGCTGTGGAAGTCAGTAAAAATGCAAGAGAAGCTGCTAGTAATAAAGGATGTAAATATATCAGGTTTGTTAGAGAAGAAGCAGATACAGAAGATACTGTAATATTGAAAGATACAGATGAAGCTAGAAACTATCTGTCAGAAGTTGATGGAACAGTATTTTTCACTACTGGCAGCAAGGATATTCCGGTCTTTGAAAGTGAACGAAAAAATAATAGATTTATCTATCGAATACTTCCTGCAGAGCAGGGAATAAGAATATGTAAAGACAATGATATAGATTTGAAGGACATCGTTGGGATTATGGGACCATTTAGTAAAGAGTTCAATACGGCTATGTTCAGAAACTATGAGGCTGACTATGTAGTCATGAAAAACAGTGGTAAAAGCGGTGGAACGCTTGAAAAGATTGAAGCGTGTAAAGAGCTTGGAATAAAGGCGCTTCTCATAGGAAGGCCAGAAGATAATGGAATTAGAAGTTTAAGAGAAATTGTGGAGCTGATAGAATGATTCAGTCAATTGGAGTAGATCATAGACTGCCTATAGAGATTAGAGAGCAGTTTTCTGTAATAAACAAAAGAATAGAATCAAATTTGGATGAACTGTCAAACGTTTCATATGAAACAGTTTTGCTGAGCACATGTAATAGAACGGAGATATATTTCATAGCTGACACTATGGGTGATGAGATAATAGATGAAATATTTGATACCATGAACTGGGATAAGAGACTTAAAGAATATACTTTTTATAAAAATGAAGAGGAAACGGTAATTCATCTAATGCAGCTGGTTTGTGGTTTTGATTCATTAATCAGAGGAGAAGATCAGATTTTATCACAGGTAAAAAAAGCTTACGAACTATCTCTTAAAAATGGGAGTCTTGGAAGTGAATTTTCAAGGCTTTTTAAAAAGGTTATAAGATGCGGAAAAGAGTTTAGACAAGCTACACAGTTACACAGAATTCCTATATCATATTCATCTATATCTGTGAACGAGAGCATAAAGAGAGGCTTTACTAGGTTCATGGTAGTAGGTTATGGGGAAGTAGGAAAGCTTACACTTAAATATATTCTTTCAAATAGGTTTGAAAAAGTATACGTGGTTGTAAGAGATGAAAATGAGGCTGATTTCTTTGACCCTAGAGTGGAGTTTATAAGCTTTAAGGAAAGAGAAAGCTATTATGACAAAGTAGAAAGCATAATAACTGCAACATCTGCTCCGCATACGGTGATAGAGAGCTCAGAAAAACTGAAAAACAAAGTGATTTTTGACCTTGCTGTGCCTAGAGATGTGGCTCAGGAAGTTTACTTGGATAAAACCGTTGAAATATATAATGTCGATAAGCTGGATGATATGGACCATGAAAATCAGCTCAAAAGAAAAAGGATAATGGAGAAGAACAGATATATTATTGATAAATATGTAAAAGAGTTTACAGACTGGAAATCAACTAAGGAAATAATCCCTTGTATTCTCCAGATGAAAGAAAAAAAAGAGGAAATAGTTGATAAAAGACATAAAGTGTTTGTAAATAAAATTCAAACTAAAGATAATATTGAGTTCTCCAGGGTTCTGATGGATAGCACGGCAAATGCATATTTAAACAGAGCAATAGAAGTCCTCAAAGAGGAGTATCTGAAAGGAAATGGAGAGGCATGTCTGGAAATAATAAAGAGAATATTCATATGAAGTTAAAGCCGCTGAATATATCGAATAAAGTGAGAGTGTTGATATTAGGTGGAGGAAATGCAGCAGGGATAAAGTACAGATCGTTCGATAAAAAGGATTTTCATATAGATATATATTCAGAAGAGGTAACAGACGAATATATCCGAAAGAGTTTAGTAGAAAAGCCCAGAGAAGGACAAAAAAATACGAGAATCAAAGATTTTGAAGATATTGATTTTACAGACTATGGAATCATTGTGATTGCGACAGATAATGATGAGTTCAATCTGAGTATCAGGAAAAGGTGTATCGAGTTAAATAAGCTATTTGTATACTGTCCAGACTTCAGAAAAGGAAGCATGACTGTTCCAATAGAGATTGAAACTGATACGATAACAGCTTCTATCGGGACTAAAGCAGGCAGTCCTGAGACAGCGAGATATATGTCACGAAAACTCAAAGAATTCTTACGGGATTATGATGACTTTATAGAGTATATTATAGATATCAGATATCGTATAAAAGAAGCAATGAAGAGGAAGGAAGTCATGAGATTTATTAATTCTGATGACTTTTATTTCTTTTACACCGAAGGAAAAGCAGATTTAATTTTAAGAATGTTTTATGGAGATGATATTTTTGAAGATAATAGTTGGGACTAGGAGGTCACTTTTAGCTCAGGCGCAAGCTGATTATGTAATAGAAAGAATAGAAAAAGACCTGAACTTTAAAGGTGAGAAGCTGCTTATTGAAACACTAGGAGATAAGAGATTGGATGTGACTATAGATAAGATAGGCGGTAAGGGAGTGTTCATAAAGGAAATAGAATACTCTCTATTAGAAGGCACATCGCACTGTGCAGTTCACAGTATGAAGGATATGCCCTTTGAGCTGGCAGAACCGTTTTCATTATCGGCAATTCCTGTAAGAGAGGACGTCACAGATTCTTTTATAGGCAGGGATGGTATTTCGTTTTCAGATTTACCCCAAAATGCAGTGGTTGGCACATCGAGCATAAGAAGAAGAGTGATGATAAATGAGATTAGGCCGGATATAAAAGTTGTTCCAGTTAGAGGTAATATTCAGACAAGAATCAGTAAGATAGAATCTGAAAATTTATCAGGGATAATATTGGCTACAGCTGGTCTAAAAAGGATGGGACTTGAAAATCTGATTACAGAGATATTTAATCCGGAAACATTTGTGCCAGCAGTCGGTCAAGGAGCTCTTGGTGTCGAGACACTGAAAAACTCGGAATACGATATCTATATCAGAAAGCTTGATAATCCTGTAGAGAGAAAGAGAATTGAAGCAGAGAGAAGCTTTATGAGAAGATTAAACGGTGGATGTCATGTTCCAATTGGAACGTATTCGACTGTAGAAAGTGATGAAATATACATTATAGGAATGTTTGAAGTGGACGGAAAGCTTGTCCGAAAAGATATAAACGGAAAACTTGAAGATGGAATTAAACTTGGAGAAAAGCTCGCAGAAAAAATATTGAAAGCCTAATATT
>CAZBAL010000007.1:46000-71408 GCA_964489735.1 uncultured Clostridia bacterium
TATGAGTATAGGGAAGTGATAAATTTGGGTAAGGTGTATTTAATTGGAGCAGGACCAGGTGATGAAGACCTTGTTACGGTGAAAGCTGTAAAAGCAATAGAAGAATGTGATGCACTGATGTATGACAGGCTGGCACCGAAATCTCTTCTGAGATATGCGAAAGAAAACTGTGAAATTTATTATTGTGGAAAAACGCCCAATAATCACTATATGAAGCAGGATGAGATAAATAGAATGCTTATAGAGCTAGCTCAATCAGGAAAAACCGTTGGGAGAGTGAAGGGTGGAGATCCTTATATTTTTGGAAGAGGTGGAGAAGAAGCTTTAGAACTCAGAGCTGAAGGTATAGAGTTTGAAACTATATCGGGAGTAACTTCACCGGCAGCTGTTTTAAATTATGCAGGAATTCCCATGACTCATAGAGGAATATCGCAGAGCTTTCATGTTTTCACAGCAATGACCGCTGAAAAACTTGATATAGATTGGGACTGTGTTGTAAAGCTCAAAGGGACATTGATATTTATGATGGGACTTTCAAATTTAGAGCTTATATGCGAAAAATTAGCTGAATCAGGACTTTCAAAAGAAACTCCAGCGGCGGTTGTAATGAAGGGTACAACCTCTAAGCAGAAAAAAGTAATTGGTAATCTAGAGAATATATCGGAAAAGACTAGAGAAGCAGGACTTGAATCACCTTGTATAATCGCTTTTGGAGAAACCATATCACTTAATGAAAAACTTGACTGGTATGAACGAAAACCTCTTTTCGGAAGGAATATATGCATAACTAGATCAAAAAAACAGTCTGAGGAATGTAGAGAGAAGTTAAAAGATCTTGGAGCGGAAGTTACTGAAATCAACTCCATAGAAACGGAGTTGATAGCCGACAGCATAGAGCCTTTTATAGATCGATTAAATGAATATGACTATGTAGTCTTAAATTCTGTAAATGGAGTGGAATATTTCTTCGACGAGCTTCAAAAAAGAAATGTGGACATAAGGACTATAAGAGCAGAATTCCCTGCAATAGGAGAAAAAACTGCTGAAGCAATTAAGATGAGAGGTATAATTCCATCTTTGATAGCATCTGATTTTACACTAGAAGGCATGTATGATTCATTAAAGGACATTGTACATCGAGACGAGAATGTACTCATACCCAAATCTGAAAGTGGAAGATCTTATCTGATTGAAAGATTGAAAGAAGATGGATTAAATGTTGATTCTTTCAGTCTATATAGGACAGTGTGCGGAGATAAAGGAGTATATGAAGATTTAAGTGAAGTGGATACTATAATGTTTACTAGTCCTTCAACTGTTAGAAATATGATAGAACTGTATGGAGAAGACGAAATAAAAGAAAAGTCTATTTTGAGCATAGGGCCCATAACTTCAAAAGAGCTTGATAAATGGAATATAGATTATACCATAAGTGAAAAATGCAGTATAGACGGTTTAATAGATAAACTCATCAGGGTGCAACTGAAATAAGATAAGAGTAGTTATAAAATGGAGTAAAATCAAGGTCACAATTTAAGAGAATTAATTGGGAATAATAGTAAAAGAACAGGAGAATACAATATGTATAAGAGACACAGAAGATTGAGAATGAACGAAGGAATCAGATCTATGATTGCTGAGACCAGTCTTTCAGCTTCAGATTTCATATATCCTATTTTCGTAGTTGAAGGGGAGAATATAAAGGAAGAAATAGATGGATTGCCTGGAAACTATCACTATTCGGTAGATATGCTAAAAGATATAATCGGTAAAGTCAAATCTGCAGGAGTGAAATCAGTACTGCTTTTTGGAATTCCAGACTCTAAAGATGATAAAGCTAGTTCAGCCTGGGATGAAAACGGAATAGTGCAAAGAGCTATAAGAAAAACTAAGGAAATAGACAGCGAAATCTATGTGATAACAGATGTTTGTATGTGTCAATACACTGATCATGGACACTGTGGAATACTAGATCATGAAACAATAGATAATGATGCTACACTGGAGTATCTTTCTAAAATAGCATTATCTCACGCGAAAGCAGGTGCGGATATGGTAGCTCCATCTGATATGATGGATGGAAGAGTATCAGATATCAGAAAGACCTTGGATGAAAATGGATTTAAGGATACTGCGATAATGGCTTACTCTGCAAAATATGCTTCAGCATTTTATGGCCCTTTCAGATCGGCAGCAGGTTCAAAGCCTCAGTTTGGAGATAGAAAGACATATCAGATGGATATATCAAACTCTAGAGAAGCAATGAGTGAAATAAGAGAGGATATTGAGGAAGGAGCAGATATAGTTATGGTGAAACCTGCACTTTCATACCTTGATATAATAGCAAAATCCAGAGATAGATTTGATACACCGATAGCAGCTTACAACGTCAGTGGAGAGTATTCGATGATTAAAAATGCTGGTAAGATGGGCATAATTGATGAGAAAAAAATAGCTTTAGAAGTTCTGACTTCTATTAAAAGAGCAGGAGCAGATTTAATAATAACCTATTATGCATTAGAAGCTTCAGCATGGCTAAAAGAATAAAATGATAGTATTTCAGTAGAACTGACTGAAAGATTAAGGAAAATGGAGGAACAGTGCTAAATGAATGATAATACGAAAAACAATAAAAACAGCATTATATTTGAAGAGTCCAAAATATATATGCCAGGTGGAGTAAATAGTCCAGTTAGAGCCTATAGAGGAATGGGAATGACACCTCCTATAATAAAAGAGGGAAAAGGCGCATATATAATCGATGAAGATGGAAATAAGTATACAGACTATGTTGGAGCTTGGGGTCCTGCTGTACTAGGACAGGCAGATGATGATGTATTAAGAGCAATCAAGGAGACAGCAGAAAAAGGCATTTCTTTTGGTAGTCCAACAGAGCTTGAGCTGAAGATGGCTAAACATATATGCACTACTGTGGACAATATAGATATGATAAGAATGGTGAACTCTGGAACAGAGGCAACTATGAGTGCGGCTAGACTTGCAAGAGGATATACGGACAGAAAGAAGATTTTGAAGTTTGAAGGATGCTATCATGGACATTACGATGGTTTTCTTATAAGTGCAGGTTCAGGGGTTCTCACTGAAGGAATACCAGGTTCAAAAGGAGTTCCGGAGGAAATAATAGCCAACACACTACTAGCTAAATTTAATGATATAAACAGTATTGAAGAGGTTTTTAGTAAGTATGGAGATGAGATTGCCGGAGTTATAATAGAGCCGATTGCAGGAAACATGGGAGTAGTTAAGGCAAAGAAAGAATTTATCTTGAGGCTGAAAGAGCTATGTGTAGAGTATGGCTCTGTTCTAATTTATGATGAAGTTATGACAGGCTTCAGAGTCTCATATCAAGGAGCTCAGTCCATTTATGGAGTAGAGCCGGATTTGACTACATTTGCAAAGGTGATGGGAGGAGGACTTCCTTCAGGAGCATATGGCGGTAAGAGAGAGATAATGGAAAATTTATCGCCATTAGGAGAAGTGTATCAGGCAGGAACGATGTCAGGTAATCCTATAGTCATGGCAGCAGGATATACTGCAATAAAGAAACTGTATGAAAATCAGGAGTACTACACATACCTAGAGAAAATAGGAAATATGCTAGAAGATGGAATAAAAGAGATATCCAAAGAAAAAGGGATTTCAACTGTCGTAAATAGAGCAGGTTCTATGATGACAGTCTTCTATAATGATTTGGAAAAAGTCGAGACTTATGAAGACGCTCTGAAATCAGATGTTGATATGTACAATTCAGTGTTCAAACATATGCTGAAAAATGGAATGTATATAGCACCTTCACAGTTTGAAGCATTATTCTTATCGATAAAACACTCAGAGCAGGATATAGAAAAGTATCTTGAGATTTTAAGATCATATTAAGATTTTACTATTTGAATCCTTGAATTTTTTATCTATACAGAGAGAACATATAATTCAAATTAGTCGAGTAGGACGAGCCAACGAAACAAATTCTTTAGATACGGAGAGAACATATAATTAAAACTAGTTAGTGTGACTGGTCAACAATAAAGAAAAAACGAATAGCCATTATTAACTTTTTCAGTTAATACCGGTTATTCGTTTTATTTTATATATTATTCAATCCATTCTGTCAATTCGTCAATTTCCAAATGTTCTTTTTTGACTCCAATCTTCACTGGGAATCCTAAGACTAATCCTGTAACTAAATAGCTTCCCTCAGTATCGTCAATTCCAAGCCAGGATGCGATTTCTTTCTCATATTTAGCAAAATCACCTACCAGAATCGTACCCAAATTGAAATTTTCAGCTGCAAGTACTAGATTTTGTACTGCAGAACCTATTGAAATCAAATCCATTTCTTCAGTAATTTTAGAGTAATTTTCTTCATTTGATTTATACCTGTTAAAAACAAGTATTACTGCTGATGCGTTTTTGATCGTGCTGAAATCAACATCAAATTTAAGGTTCAGTTTTTTCACATACTCAATCAGCTCATCCAGTTTTTTCTCTCTTACAACTACAAATTTCCAAGGTTGTCTGTTCTTTGCAGAAGGGGCATTAACAGCCATTTCTAAAATGTTTTCAATAATTATTTTTGGCAAAGATTGATCATCAAATTCCTTTGTAACCGTTCGCTCTGTTATAGCGGTAAAGGTATCCATCTGTAACTCCTCCAATTTAAATAGCTCATATACTATCATTTTATAATAAAATAGGTATAAGTTCAATCAATACATTAGTATAAATAATGAAAATGTATAAAGATTAATACAATCATATGGAGTGAAATGTTATATTTTGTATTTATAGGGTATAATCATATTAATAAATTTACTGATAAGCCCGGTAGGGGGTATTTAAACAATTGTACAGAGGTGAGTATATTGACTTATAGATTGTTACTTATATTTATTATTATTCTATCATACCTATTTTTTAGCAATGTGTTCTTAAGAGGAAGAGGAAGGAGTTTTTTCAATTCTTTAGAAAAAACACTGTTAGGATTAGGTATAAGTGTGCTATTATACTTAGTGCTAGGTTTTGTATTGGAAGGACCACTAGCAAGTTCTAGATATGTTGTATCCATATCAGACGGTATTCTTATAGGTTGGATAATTTCGCTGTTCAGACATATGTCTGAAACCAGCTGACAATTACTTTAAAATCAATAATGACATAAAAATCAGCGTATATAGATTCTGAAATTACAAAGAATCTATATACGCTGATTTTGTTTTAATTTAGTTAGATGGATAGTAACATTTTCTGTCTAAATCCATAAGATAAGCAGCACCTGATATTGAGGTTCCATAAAATATTACTGGCTTTCCAATATCTAAAAAGTTCAAAATGCTGCCATTCAAAATAGTGCTTCCAGTACACAGAACTATATCTGCCCAATCGAGAACAACTTCATCATATTTTTCAACACCATGCTCAATCAATACCCCATATCTTTCTTCGTTTACGTTAGCAGGATTTAAATCCAGAACGCGAAGTTCAACGGCATCTTTGATATTTTCCAGTATTGCTGGCTGATATCCAATCAATGCAACTTTCTTACCAGGATGTTCTTCTTTAAAAAACTCATAAAAAGACTTTCCACATAGTTCAGGTTCATCATTTTTGCAGTGAATATTACCACATACAAGACCTAAATTAGAAAGAACAGCATTCATAGTTGAAATAAAAATTCCTTTATTGTAGTCATCTTCAAGATCCAATTCTATAACATCTTTAATCTTTCCACTGAAATTACAGGGATAACTTGTAAAAGCTTGTCCTCTTGAACCTTTATAGCTAGCTTCAATCATAATCTCCTTACCATCCAGTATTGGAAAGTCCTTTCTCTTGGTACTTCCTATGGCCTCTTCAGGAGTTAAAGACTTAGTTTCAATACTTATATCATCGTCTACTAAGTTGTTTTCCTCTAGTATCTTTAAAAACCTTTTTCTAAGTTCATCATAAAAATCCATAATCAATCCTCCTATATTTCAGATCTTCTATCAACAAAATGATAGAGTGTCATAATTACTGCAGCAATTCCAATAAGTACAATGGACAGTGCTATTGCTGTATTCAAATCTCCCGTAGACATATTTAAGAAGATTGCCGTTGGAATAATCTCTGTTTTCAGTCTAGTCGTTCCTACAAGCATCATAACCGCACCAAATTCCCCAAGGCCTCTATACCAAGTCATCAAGGTCGTAGAAAGCAGATCTCTTCTCATGAGTGGGAGAGTTATGTATTTAAATATTTGCCATTCACTGGCACCCAGGGAGCGAGCTACCATAAAATACTCATTATCGAGTTTATTTGAAAAGTCGACTAAATGCTTAATAGTATAAGGCAGATTTACAAACACCTGTGCCATTATTATACCCTGTACAGTAAAAATAAACTTCATATTTAACGATTTAGATATAAATTTTCCGATAGGTGTCTGTCCAAAAAAATATAAAAGAGCAATACCAGCTACAAGATGAGGTAAAGACATCGGAATATAGAGTATCAGCTCTATTATTCTTTTAAATTTGGAATGACCTGAACTGAGTATTAAACTTGTGGGAAAAGCCACTAACATAACTATCAACGTAGAGATAATAGTAGTCCTCATGCTCAGTTTAATTGAAAACACAGCTTCTTCCGACACAATTGCTTCAGGAACATAGGCTGCACCTCTCACAACCAACATAAAAAGGGGCAGAGCTATCAGAACAGCACTTATAAAAGTCATCAAAACTAAAACCAGATTATAAGCATCTAATTTAAGTAATCTATTTTTTATGTTATTCATAATATCACCTTATATTCATTTTAACATAACGGTTAAACGTTTGTATAATAACTATAGCTATAGAAAACTGTGAAAGAGAATTTAACAGGCAATCTATACGGAAAAAAAGCTCATTCCAAATGAGAATGAGCGATTTTCCATAAGCTATTAAATTAACACTTAATAAGAGGAATAAGTGGGTTATGCTATTAAAAAGTATATGTGTTTACTATTTTTTTGCTGCATCAAAACCGTATTTTTCAAATGCTGCAACTCCATCTTTGGAAGCAACATAATCTACAAATTCTTCTGCAACATCTTTATGTTCCGAGTTTTTCATAACACAAACAGGTATCATTTGATCAATGTTTTGATCTTCTGGTATTTCAATGATTTCAAGGTTATCATTGTGGAATATAGAGTCTTTTGTTACTATTGCTGCATCAACTTCGTCTGATTCACCAAATTGAGCAACAATTTCATTTATAGTTGCAGCCTTTGCTACAACATTATCGTTTATTCCAGGTAGGTTATTTTTTTCTATAATTAGTTGAGTGGTCATTCCGATAGCATTAGCTTTTTCATCTCCGACCATAATTCTAAGTCCAGGTTGTGTTAAATCTTCTAGAGATTTAATGTTTTTAGGGTTGCCCTTAGCAACAGCTATCACAGGGGTATGATGAGCTATTTCTATTGCAGGTTCAACCAACCCTTTTTCATTTGCAGTGTTGTACGAATCCATTGATCCGGTAACAAAAACATCACCTTCGTTGCCTAGTTCCATTTGTGATAATAATTGTCCAGCACCTGCAAAAATATAATTGATTTTTACATTAGGGTTTGCTTTTTCAAATTCACTCTTAATATCTTCCATAGGCTTTTTAAGCCCAGCACCAGAAAATACCGTAAGCTCTACAGCTTCTTTGTTGTCGTCATTAGAGTCTTCCGTTTTTGACTCTTTTTCACTCGAATCTTCTGTAGTCGTCTCTGTTTTAGTTGGTTCCGTTCCATCTTTATCATCAGACGAACTACATCCTATTATAGGTAGTGAAACACAAAGCATCAGTGCTATAGCACCAATTAATCTTTTCATACTAGCATCCTCCAATTATATAACAGTAACGGTATACCCATGTGAGTATAGCGTAATAATATTATATTATGAGTTTAAAGAATTGTCAATATAATTTATCAAAATAAAGTGAAATATATTAGTATCATGAGGAAAAAGAAATATATGTAAAAAAAAGACACTTCATGACTCTATAGTCATAAAGCATCTTTTTTTATAAATCATCTGTATTAAAAGTATCCCATTCACTTAAGTCTCCGGCTTCAAAGCCCTTCATAAACCACTTTACTCTCTGTTCACTTGTACCGTGAGTAAAGCTGTCTGGAACAACATATCCCCTAGCTTGCTTCTGAAGAGTATCGTCACCAATTGCATTTGCAGCAGTAATAGCTTCTTCAATATCACCTTTTTCCAAATAGCCTTTATTCTCGATATGTTTTGCGAAAACTCCAGCGAGGTAGTCAGCTTGAAGCTCAACTCTTACACTTAGTGCATTTGCCTGCTCATCACTCATATTTTGTTTAGCTCTATGAGTCTGATCGGAAATTCCCATCTCATTCTGAACATGGTGTCCAACTTCGTGTGCTATTACATATGCCATTGCAAAATCTCCGGGAGCACTAAATTTTTCCCTTAGATCCCTAAAGAAGGACAAATCGATGTAAATGGTACTATCAGCTGGACAATAAAAAGGTCCTACCTGGGAGTTTGCATATCCACAGCCAGAATTGACTGCTTCATTGAATAAAACCATTGTAGGCTCATTGTATGTCCTATCATATTTGCTGAACAAGTCATGCCATACATCTTCTGTGTCTGCTAGTACTACTGAGGTGAACTCTGCAAGCTCTTTATCTTCTTCTGTTTCAACGTATTGGTCTTGAACCGAAATATTCTGATTACCAAAGTTAATACCATTGTTCAATCCGTCATCAAGATTGCCACCGGTTAAAAGTGAAAAAACAAGAAATAGTATAACACCTAAAACTCCGACTCCTCCACCAACAGCTTTACCTGTACTCATACGTCTGTCATCTACATTAGAGCTAGTTCTTCTGCCTTTCCATCTCATAGAAACCACTCCTTTCACATTAATGTACTATTCCATATTATACCCATAATATGGAACAGTAAGCCGTTAAAGAGCCTTTTGTTTAATATGATTAGGCATCATTCTTTTTATAAAATCTTCTGAAACATCTTTTCTTTTCGCATAGGCAGTAATCTGATCCTCGCAGATTCTGCTGACATCAAAATGCTTGGCTTCATCATTTATTATATAGATTCCGCATGTAGAAGCTGCAGGAATCATCATAAAGCTTTCAGTCAATTTAACTTCCGTATGCTTCTCAGCTTCAAGTATTTTAAAAAGCTTCTCTTTTTCAGAGTGATCAGGAATAGTTGGATAGCCATAAGCAGGTCTTATCCCTAATGTATTTCTAAAGCTCCAGTATTCATCCGCCATGTCTTTATTCAGCTTATCTGAAATGGCTTCGGCAATTCTGTCACCTAAAATCTTAATCAATATTGCTGAGTATTCATCATTTTCTGCTTCATAGCTTTTATTCAGTTCGTCAATTCTCTTTCCGGCAGTGGTCATAAATCCACAAATGAAATCATTGCCGAGTTCTTTTGGCTTTATATAGTCAGCTACAGATAGATAAACATTATCACTGTTCTTTTTCTGCTGTCTTAAGCAGCTGAACACTTCTACTATATTTCCGTTCCCATCATATAGTTCAATGTCTTCACCATTAGAATTAGCTCTGTAAAGCCCTATTACAGCATGAGGCTTGAGCTGATCATCTTTTTCAAGCTGATCTAAAATACAGTTTGCATCATTCATCAGCTTTGTCGCTTCTTCTCCATATTCTTTATCCGTTAATATTTCAGGATAGGCTTTTTTGAATCCCCATTGTACGAAGAAGTAGGTCCAGTCAATATAGTCTCTTATTGAAGTGACAGGGTATTCAATTCTTCTGCTTCCATAGAATGGCGGCTCTTCATCAGACATTTTTGAAAAATCATACTCAAATTTATTCGCTTTAGCTTCTTCGTATGATACAGTTTCAATCTCTTTTCCGAGATATACATCTGATAGTGTTTTATATTCATCATAGACAGACTTCACGAATTCATCTTTTCTGTCTTCACTTAAAAGGTTCTTACATACTTCAACTGCATTCGATGCATCAGTTGAATATATTACAGGAGCGCTATAAGCTGGAGCAATTTTAACAGCGGTGTGAACTTTTGAAGTTGTAGCCCCACCTATCATTACAGGAATATCCATTCCTTCTTTTTCAAGCATAGAAGCAAGAGTAACCATTTCTTCAAGAGATGGAGTTATAAGACCGCTCAGCCCTATAATATCTACGTTTTCTTTCTTTGCAGTTTCCACTATATCCTCTGGCGGAACCATTATTCCAAGATCTATTATTTCAAAGTTGTTACAGGCAAGAACAACACCAACTATATTTTTACCTATATCATGGACATCTCCTTTAACAGTTGCAATAAGAATTTTGCCTGCACTGCTTGAAGCACTGTCTTTCTCTTCTTCAATAAATGGAAGCAGAGTAGCAACTGCTTTCTTCATAACTCTGGCTGATTTAACAACTTGAGGAAGGAACATCTTGCCTTCACCAAAAAGCTCACCGACCATGTTCATTCCATCCATAAGAGGACCTTCTATAACATCTAGAGCCTTAGGAAAGTCTTGTCTAGCTTCCAGAACGTCTTCTTCTATATAATTAGATATTCCTTTTACCATAGAGTGTCTAAGCCTGTCATTTACAGGTTCCTCTCTCCATTTTAGAGCAGTAGATTCATCTTTTTTCGATTCAGCCTGATAAGATTCAGCGAATTCGATAAGTTCTTCAGCAGCTCCTTTGTGAGTGTTCATTACAACAGCTTCAACTCTTTTTAGAAGTTCAGGATCTATATCGTCGTATATCTGAACCATTCCAGGATTGAGTATGGCCATATCCATTCCAGCTTCAATTGCATGGTATAGGAAGACCGAGTGCATAGCTTCTCTTATCACATTATTTCCTCTGAATGAGAATGAAAGGTTAGAAAGTCCACCTGATACTTTGGCACCTGGAAGATTTTCTTTTATCCATCTAGTCGCATTTATAAAATCAACACCATAGTTATCGTGTTCTTCCATACCTGTTGCTATTGCAAGTATATTAGGATCAAAGACAATATTCTCCTTAGGGAAGTTCACTTTATTCACTAAGATATCATAAGCTCTTTTGCAGATTTCAATTCTTCTTTCAAAACTGTCTGCCTGTCCCTTTTCATCAAAGGCCATGACAACTGTAGCAGCATTGAATCTGTTTATTATTGTCGCCTGCTCAATGAATTCCTCCTCTCCATTTTTAAGGGAGATAGAGTTTACAAGCGGCTTTCCCTGTATTGCCTTAAGACCAGACTCTATTACTGAGAATTTAGAAGAGTCTATTACGATAGGAACTTTTGAGATTTCGGGCTCAGATGCAATCAGTTTTAAGAAAACATCCATTTCATGCTCTGAATCCAGCATTCCATCATCGAAGTTTATATCTATGGCCTGTCCACCATTATCGACCTGTTCTCTAGCAATTGAAAGAGCCTCTTCATAGTTTTTCTCTGCGATAAGTCTTGCAAACTTCCTAGATCCGGCAACATTAGTTCTTTCACCTATGCTCAGAAAATTATATTCTTTGGAAACTGTTACAACTTCAAGTCCTGCAAACTTTGTCTGTTCTTCAAAGTCAGGAATTACTCTAGGTTTTTTTCCGCTGCAAAGCTGTGCTATAGCCTTTATATGAGCAGCAGTAGTACCACAGCATCCACCCACAATATTAACGTAGCCGCTATCTACTAATTCTATTAAATTTTCAGCTGTAGTTTCAGGAAGTTCATCATATTCACCTAGACTGTTCGGAAGACCTGCGTTTGGATATACAGAGACATAATATTTAGTTTTCTCTGACATGTTTTTAATAAACGGTATCAATTCCTTAGCTCCAAATGCACAGTTAAGACCAACCGAAATAACATACTGATTCTTTGTTGATTCCAGGAATGCATCAAGTGTCTGTCCTGAAAGAGTACGTCCACTCTTATCTGTTATAGTTCCAGATATCATTATTGGAATAGAAAGATTCTTCTCAGTGTTAACTAAGTCAGCAGCATAGATTGCAGCTCTGGCATTAAGAGTGTCAAAAATAGTCTCTATAAGAAAGAAATCAACACCACCATCAACTAGTCCTTCAATCTGCTCCTTATATGAGAGCATAAGATCATCAAATGATATAGCTCTATAACCAGGATTTTCAACATCCGGTGATAGAGAAAGAGTTTTATTTGTAGGTCCTATTGAACCTGCGACAAATCTGGGTTTATCAGGATTGTTTTCAGTGTATTTATCAGCCACTTTTCTTGCAATTTCTGCACCTGATTTGTTCAGATCATAAATATAATCCTGAAGTCCATAGTCTTCTTGAGAAACAGAAGTACTATTGAAAGTGTTTGTTTCTAATATATCGGCTCCAGCTTCAAGAAAGTTTTCATGAATCTGTTCAATTATTTCTGGATTAGTTAGGTTCAGTATGTCATTGTTTCCTTTCTGATTTAAACTTATATCCTTAAAATTTTCTCCTCTGTAGTCATTTTCATCTAATTTAAATTCCTGGATTGATGTCCCCATTGCACCATCTAGGATTAGTATTCTTTCATCTAATAATTTTCTAATATTCAAAAAAATCACCTCTCAACCC
Organism: uncultured Clostridia bacterium; assembly: GCA_964489735.1. Taxonomy (GTDB): domain Bacteria; phylum Bacillota; class Clostridia; order Tissierellales; family Gottschalkiaceae; genus Andreesenia. Next base: position 58,617 of record CAZBAL010000007.1, read on the forward strand.
TAAATGCAAGAATAAGTATTCGCATTCACAGTATATATAATCATCTTATCTAATAAATTTTCTATGCCCATATAATCAGATTTTTGTGAATAAATTCACAGTATATATAGGGCAGAATATAGAGTGTTCAGTTAAAAAACACTTCTATAGATAGTATAAATATATGATAACTTGTATAAAGTTTTAATTCAATCTATAAGGAGAATATTCAGGCTTTATGGGCACAAAAAAATAGTTTTTTATAAAAATATATCAAATATCATTGACAATCGATAATAATTATTATTATAATGGAATTACAAATGATAAATATAATCATAATTAATTTCAATGTTATGATACATAGACTGCTTGAAAAAGACAGTCATGAATTTAAGCTATATTAAGTAAGATGAGTGCAGTTGGAGTTCTCAGATATCATTACAACTGTACAAATATAGGGGGGATAGTTATGCCTTTAACAATGGCTCAGCCAGGAGTTGAAGTTACGATTGTGAGAATAAAAGGAAAAGATGAACAGAAAAAGTTTTTAGAAAATCTTGGATTTGTTATTGGAGCTAAAGTTACTGTTATATCAGATTCCCTTGGTAATCTTATTGTTTCTGTAAAGGATTCAAGGATAGCTTTAAGTAAATCTATGGCTAACAGGATTTTTGTAGCTTAAATCGTGTTTGCAGTATAAATATCGAGCAGGGTGTCAGTGTGTCCAAAATCAGAATATATCACGACTCTCACAATATCTAATTGAGAATGAGAATGGATACTAAAACATAAGAAGCATACTAGCTTTTATTTTTAGAATATCAGGAGGTGGAAAGAATGGAAAAGTCGTTGAAAGATGCAAAAGTTGGTGAGACAGTTATAATCAAAAAAATAACAGGGACAGGTCCGGTAAAGAGAAGAATAATGGATATGGGGATAACAAAGGGGACACCTATATATATAAGAAAAGTTGCACCTCTTGGTGATCCTATGGAAGTTACAGTTAGAAACTATGAATTGACTATTAGAAAGTTTGATGCAGAAATAATTGAACTGGAATAGTTTGGACTGAGGTATAAATAATAATTAGGAGGAATTAAGATGTCAATTAATATAGCCTTGGCAGGAAACCCCAACTCAGGGAAAACGACATTGTTCAATGCTCTTACGGGCAGCGCACAGTATGTTGGAAACTGGCCAGGAGTTACTGTCGAGAAAAAAGAAGGAAAAGTAAAGTCGGATAAAAGTATAAATCTTATAGATTTACCGGGAATATACTCTCTATCACCTTATACGCTTGAAGAAGTTGTAAGTAGAGATTATTTGTTAAATGAGAAACCAGATGTGGTAATAGATCTGGTTGACGGATCGAATATTGAGAGAAACTTATATTTATCTACTCAATTATTAGAGCTTGGAATACCGACTGTAATAGCTCTTAATATGATAGATGTGGTTAGAAAAAGAGGAGATTCTATAGATATAGATAAGCTGTCGAAGAGAATGGGCTGTCCAGTTGTAGAAATATCTGCACTTAAAGGGATAGGTTTAGATAAGCTTATAGAGGAAGCAAAGAAGGCAGCAGAGCTCCAGGAGTTCAAGCCTGAACACAGATTTGCTCCAGATGTAGAGAAAGCTATTAGTGAGATAATAGACTCAGTGAGTGTACTGAAAGACCATGAAAATGCAAGATGGTTTGCTATAAAGCTGATTGAGGAAGATGTTAAAGTTTTAGAGAAATTTGAATTTGGTCCGGGAGAAGTGGAGAAAGTTGCTTCAATCGTTGAAAAACTGGAAACAGCACATGATGATGATGGCGAGAGTATAATCACTAATGAGAGGTATGTTTATATTTCTAAAGTTGTTTCAGAATCTGTTAAGAAAAAGACTACAGGAATGACAGCTTCAGATAAAATAGACAGAATAGTTACCAATAGATTTCTAGCGATACCAATATTTGCAGCAGTTATGGCATTTATATATTTCTTATCTATCTCAACAATCGGTACCTGGGGTACGGATTGGGTGAATGATGTACTGTTTGCAGAGATAGTACCAGAGGCGGCAAACGGATTTTTAGAGAGAATAGGAACATCAGATGTGATTCAATCTCTAGTAGTAGATGGTATTATCGGAGGGGTTGGAGCAGTGCTAGGATTCCTTCCTCAGATTATAGTTTTATTCCTATGTCTTTCAATACTTGAAGATATAGGATATATGGCAAGAATCGCATTTATCATGGATAGAATATTCCGTAAGTTTGGACTTTCAGGAAAATCATTTATTCCTATACTGATAGGAACAGGATGTAGTGTACCAGGAATTATAGGAACTCGTACGATTGAAAATGATAGAGATAGAAGAATGACTATAATAGTGACATCGTTCATGCCTTGTAGTGCAAAGATACCAATAATAGCTCTGATAGCATCAGCATTTTTCGGAGGTGCTTTCTGGGTTGCAACACTTGCATATTTTGGAGCAATACTGGGTATAATTATGTCAGGTATTATTTTGAAAAAGACAAGAATATTCGCTGGAGATCCAGCACCATTTGTAATGGAGTTACCTCAGTATCATATACCAAGCTTTAAGAATGTTATTCGTCACACTTATGACAGAGGGAAAGCATTCGTTGTAAAAGCAGGAACGATAATTTTAGCGGCAACAGTGCTGATCTGGTTCCTTATGAGTTTCACACCATCACTTAGTTATATAGACTTTGAAGCCGATAGCTCAGGAAGTATATTGGCGATTATAGGTAAGGCAATAGCTCCATTATTTGCACCATTAGGATTTGGAAGATGGGAGACAACAGTTGCAACATTTACAGGTCTTATAGCAAAAGAGCAGCTGGTATCGACTCTTAGTATAGTTTCAGGAGGAATGGCTGAAATAGACCCTGAAGAAGTATCAGGTGCTAAAGATTTATTAAAAGCATTCGGAGCGATGATAACACCGATCGGTGGATTCTCATTCCTTATGTTTAACATCTTCAACACTCCATGTTTTGCAGCAATTGGTGCTATAAGAAGAGAGATGCAGAGCGCAAGATGGACTGCACTTGCTATAGCTTATCAGCTAGTATTTGCTTATGCAGTATCACTGATAATATACCAGGTTGGTGGACTGATTTTAGGAACAGTTGCATTTGGAGTATGGTCAATAGTAGGTATTGCTGTATTGGTTATAATGATGTATCTATTATTTAGAAGCTACAGACCTAAGAGCAAAACTAAGCTTGAGGTAGCATCTGCGTAATATAAATTTATTTGAGAAGGTGAGTTTATGAGTGGAGCAGATTTATTAATATTAGGGATTATTGCAGCAATATTGATCGCTATAGTAATGAGAAGCTACAAAAGAAAGAAAGCTGGAAAAACTGGATGTTCAGGATGTTCAAGCACATCTTGTCCTAGCAGTGGACATTATAAAAGCGATAATAAATAATAAGAATATTTAATTTAATGTAGTAATATATAATAAATAGTTTTAATATTGGCGTTTGAGAGCTCTGAATTTTATTTTTCAAGATTCAGAGCTCTTTTATTTTAATTAATTACTCTGAAGAGCCTTTTAGATTATTCATTTACCAGTGAATACTGTGCATATTAACTACTAGAAAAATCTTTCGAGAGTAAATCTGTTAGGTGACCTTAAGCTGAAAATAATAAAAATGAAAAGGTGAGTATTATAGACTATAATATTAGATATAGAGGTGATTATATGAACAGGATTGATCTTCTCAGAGATGAGATGAAAAAAGAAGGTATAGATATATATCTAGTTCCAACTTCAGACCCGCATCAAAGTGAGTACTTGTCTGAGCATTGGAAAGGTAGAGAGTGGCTCAGCGGTTTTACAGGCTCCGCTGGAATGCTTATAGTAACAGAAAGTGAAGCAGGTCTTTGGACTGATGGTAGATACTTTATCCAGGCTGAAAAAGAACTCAAAGATACTGGAATAAAGCTCTATAAAATGGGAATTCCAGGAGAGGAAACAGTATACAACTTTATCAGAAAAAAACTTGGAAAAGGTGGGGTACTAGGCTTATTTGGCAGAGATTTATCTATAGCACAGTATCAATATTTATTGAAAGGGTCTAGGAATATTAGAATCAAGACTGATATAGACTTGGTGGATAGAATATGGAAAGATAGACCATCAAAGCCAGTTTCAGAGCTGTTTATACATGAAGAAAGATTCACAGGAGAATCTACAGGGAGCAAACTAGCAAGACTCAGAGCACATATGAGCAGATTCAAACTGGATAAAAAAATAGTTTCATCGCTGGATGAGATAGCATGGCTTTTCAATTTAAGAGGAAGAGATATTAAAAATAATCCTGTCTTTATATCATTTGCAATAATTTCGCAAGAGAGAGCTGTCTTGTTTACAGATGCAATAGTAAATGAGAAAGTTAAGAATTATTCAGAGGAACAGTTCTTTGAAATTAAGAAATTAGATGAATTCGAGATGGAACTTAAAGGAATAGAGTCCGAATGCGTATCTTTAGACCCGGAAAAATCAAGTCTTTGGATAAAAAACAGTCTGGAGCTAAACAAAATTGTTTTTGGAAGAGATATTCTGACATATTATGAATCGATTCGAAATGAAATACAGATTGATAATTTAAGAGAGACTTACAGAAGAGATGGAGCTGCTGTAATCAAGCTGCTGAATTGGATAAAAAAGTCTCTTAAGAGTGGCGAAGAAGTGTCGGAGATAGATATATCGGATAAGCTGATAGAGCTGAGAAGTGAAATTGATAATTTTATAGAGCCTAGTTTCGATACTATAGCTGCTTATAAAGAACATGGAGCTATGATGCACTACTCTGCAGATGAGGAATCAAACTATATTCTTGAAGAAGATGGACTCTTGCTGATAGATTCAGGTGGTCAGTACCTATCGGGAACTACAGATATAACTCGTACTATTTCGCTCGGGAATGTAACGGAAGACGAGAAAAAACATTATACCCTTACATTAAAAGGGATGATAAATCTGACTAATGCAAAGTTTTTAGATGGCACCAAGGGTATAGCATTAGATATATTTGCGAGAGAATACCTGTGGAAAGAGGGAATAGACTATAAATCTGGAACAGGTCATGGAGTTGGGTACTGCCTTTCTGTACACTTAGGAGACCAGAGGATATCACCTAGAGCGGTGGATTCTGTGTTGAAGCCTGGGATGACAGTCACTAATGAGCCAGGAGTTTATTTAGAAGGGAAGTACGGTATCCGCATAGAGAACGTTCTTTTAGTAAAAGAGTATATGGAGAATGAATCTGATAAATTCTTAGAGTTTGAGACATTGACACTTTGTCCTTTCGATAAGGAATTGATAGATTTCAGTTTACTAACGGAAGAAGAAATCGAGTGGATAGATGAGTATAATAAAAAAATGAGAGAAGAGCTAGAAGATTTACTTACAGAAGAGGAAATGGAACTCATCTGGTAAGTTAATATGTATGAAAATAATAAAAGAAACACCAGAAAAATATTCTGGTGTTTCTTTATATTATTTTATATTACTTTCTGTTTTTGGTTCTGTTTAGTTTATTCCAGCCTACTGTAGCGGCACCTATAGCGCCGTTATACTGAGATAATGGATGAGTGATTATTTTCTTATTCATCTTTTCAGATATTATCTCTGCAAGTTTATTGCTTTGAGCCAATCCACCGGTGAACATGATATCCGGTTGCGGACTCACTCTGCTTGAAAGTGTAACTATTTTTGAAGCTATAGTGTGAAGTATACCTGCTGCAACAGATTCTTTAGGAGTTCCAGATGCTAACATACTGATAACTTCTGATTCAGCAAATACTGTACACATACTGTTGATTTTTGCAGGATCTACATTCTCAGTCAGAGTATCAAGGTCTTCTAGATCGGCACCTAAGAGATTTACCATAACCTGGAGAAATCTCCCTGTACCAGCAGCACACTTGTCATTCATTATAAAATCGACAATGTTTCCCGAATCATCAATTTTTATGACTTTACTGTCCTGACCACCTATATCCAATATAGTTCTAGTATCAGGATGAAGATAGTATGCGCCCTTACCATGACAAGTTATCTCTGTAAGTGATTTGTCTGCAAAATCTACAGAAACTCTTCCATATCCCGTAGTTATTATATATACATCTTCTCTTTTAAGATTGTGTCTTTCAAAAAAACTGTCTTTTATATCCTGGCATGCTTGCCTAGGACTCCATCCAGTAGGAATCAATATTTTATCAACTATATCGCCATTAAATAGAATGCCTTTAGTTGCAGTAGAGCCAGAATCAATACCTATTGAATACAATTAATCAACTCCAATTCAAATTTTAAATCCAATTTTAAAATTACAGCATTTCCAGGAATGCAGAAATACGAGTGTTAATCTGTCCTACATCTGATTGAGAATAATCTGTTTCAACAGATATGAAAGGAGTATCATTTACAGCGTTTACTGCTTTCTTGATAGTGTGAGTCTCAATAGCGTAAGTGTGACATGCTTGAAGAGTCATCTCTACAACACCATCAACCTTATATTCTTTTATCAGCCTTTGAAGCAGTTCTTCTCTGCCTTTATTAGGAGTCATAACCGAACATGGTATGTGAAGGTACTTTTCAGTAAGTGCGTCGTACGGATCTTTAGTTTCATCAACTAAATCTTCAACAGCTTTTAATCCTATGCAGTTCTCAAAAGCCACAACAACTCCACCATTCTCTTCTATAGCTTTAACTATTTTAGTAGTAGCTCCAGCCATAGGACATCCTGTTATAAGGATTCTAGGTCTATCTTCTGAAACCGGTCTGTTTCCAGCTTCATACTCTTTGAGAGTATTCTCTCTAAGCTCGTTCAGTGAATCGATTATTTCTTTACTGGTCAATTTGAACGAAGCACCATAAAGCACTCCTAAAAGCTGTTCTCCTGTAAATGGAGGTGGAACCATTTTTCCTAATTCATAAACAGATTTTAATGCTTTTCTTTCATTGTTTCTCTCTATTATTGCATTTTTCACATCTTCATCCGTTATTGTTACATTGAACTCTTTTTCAAGCCTCTCTTTGAATTTATACATTTCACTTTTCCAGAAATCAAATGCTTCCTGAGTTGCATTTGTCTGTGGAAGCTGCATAACATGAACTGGTTTGATATCATTCATCAGTTCATACATTTTCTTTTTACCATCACAAGTAGTTTCTCCTAAAATTAAATCAGAGAAATAGAAATAGGGACAAGTATCTTCCAGTGCATATCCGTAGCTTGCCTTTATCAGCGGACAAAGGTTTCTTGGCAGATGCTTTTCAGCAGCTTCTATAGATTCGTCTGCCATAGCACACAGACCAACAGGAACAGCACCCGCTGCCTTAATCAGTTCAGTAGGACTGTAAGTACAGTATGTTCCTACAACATTTTTTCCAGATTCTTTAAGTTCTTTCATTTTTATAAAGTTTTCTTGTTTTGCTTCATCAAATTCTTGAAATGCCTTTGGTAAATCATAAGCCATAATCATATAACCCCCTATAATATTGTCATAACATTTAACCCTATGTATATTATAATTCATAAACTTAATAAATATGCCAATACAGATATAGGGAATTACTATACATAAAAATGAATTGATTTAAAAAGTCAATAAACGACTGTATCTACCTCTACCGATGGAATATAGCAACTTGAAAATTTGATGGTATAATATAGTACAAGTATGATTATTATGTATCGAATTGTCAGTAGAGTCATCGACAAAAAGGGTGTGTAGTATGGAATCACTGAAGTCAGCAGTTTACAAAAATAGAAAAGTGAGTATGGCGATTCTATTTGCATTTGTATTTATAGTAAACAGGTATTATATAAACGAGTTTCACTATATACCATCACTAATTTTTAGCTTATTGGGGACTAGTGCCGTTTATAATGTGACAAGTATAATCCGTGTTGCATTGATATTTGCTATGAGCAGGTTATTGTTTAAGGTTTCGGTCAGCATAAAAAAATCTTATGCGAGTGAGACACTCAGTATCAATATACTCATCACGATGCTTTTAAGTGCATTAATAGAAGTCTTGAGAGGAAGTAGAGTCGTAATTACATCAGTCAGTATAATATTATCGACTATGCTTCTAATTTTTCTCGAGAGAAGAAATATAGACTCTAGAAAACATATAATCATTGGAATTAAGTACACAGTATTTAGACTCATATCAATATCGATAGCTTATGGTCTGACTTTATTTATAGTTCTAATGCTCTTAAGTGAGACGGGTATATAGGCTTTTATAAAAGTTGTTATAGAGGTTGTTATATAAGAAAAAGACTGTTGGTGAATTAAATGTAATGAAATGAACGAATATATAGAAAGGGTTGGTCAATATGAAAACCAAAGAAGAACTTTTAGAACAGATGGCAGATCTCGTTTTGAATATGGAAGACGAAGAGATTGTAGATGTTTCTAAGGAATACTTAGAAGGAGGACATAGTGCATTTGATGGAATACAGAAAGGGCTAGCCGAAGGAATGAATAGGGCTGGTCAGATGTTTGAGGAGCAGGAATACTATATTCCGGAATTATTGCTGTGTTCAGATGCAATGTATGCGGGGTTAGAAGTTCTAAAGCCTGTTGTAATAGAGGAACTTAAAAAAACAGCTGATCACAAAGGATATAAGGCTGTTGTTGGAGTTGTTCAGGGAGACACTCATGACATAGGAAAGAACCTGTTCAAAATAATGTTGGAAACAGCGGGATTTGAAGTATATGATATGGGAAATAATGTACCACCTCAGGATTTTATTGACAAGATAAGAGAAGTAGATGCTGATTTGCTTGGACTTTCAACACTTATGACTACAACCATGGTCAATATGGAAAAGACGGTTAATATGGTAAAATCTTCTGATTTAAAAGATAAAGTTACTGTTATGGTAGGCGGTGGACCTATTTCTAGAGAGTATGCTGAAAAAGTCGGAGCAGATGGATTTGAGAAAGATGTTTATAAAGCCGTGCAAACAGCGAAAACTTTAGTTGAAAATAATCAGAAAAACTAAAATGGTATCTGAATATACTTTGATTCTAAATTCAAAAAAGAATAAATTTTCAAAAAGAATAAATAAAAAAAGCTAACACTTTTTAATCTAAATTAAAGTGTTAGCTTTTTGCATTTTTATCTGAGAAAGATAATATATTGTATTTTGTCATTATATTGTGTATTTATTTTTTAAACTTGATATCAATATCTCCAACATCAGTTTTGACCTCAATATGGTCTTTGAATTTGCTTTTATCATCATCATATTTCACGTCTCCTGAATCCATCCTGATATCACCGACCTGGGTAGATGTAACAAGTCCTACTGAGCTTTTTTCCTGGTCTAAGCTTATCTTAATATCACCTGTAAATGTTTCAAGTTTATTTAGACCAGATACAGAGCCGGCATAAGATAAGTCACCAGTGCTTGTTTTGACAGAAAGCCCTCTTGAATCTGCATTCTCAAAATTAATATCGCCGATATCTAAAGTAATATTTGAATCGTTTAGTTTAGATTTATATATAGAGACATCACCGACGTTGCTATCCACTGTCAAGCTGTTCAGCTCTGCGTTTTTCATTGAAATATCTCCAACATCATTTTTGATTTTCATACTGTTTGCTTTTGTGCCTTCAATTGAAATATCACCGGTATGGTTTACAATAGAAAGCTCTAAATCTTTTGGTATATTCACTACTAACTTTGTAGAGCTTTTATCTGGATAAAAGGCGAATCCAAAGCCGCCTATTTCACCGACTTGAATCAATTCAAGGATTCCATTTTTTTCTTCTGTTCGAATTCCGAAGACTAAATCGTTGCTCTTTTTATTTCTAAATTCATCATATTCAATGCTGACATCACTATCATTAGATGGCTGGAAGTGGACGTCATAGTTACTGATGTCCATATTGATTTTCTTTATGTTTTTAAATTTAGAGTTGGCTTCTAATTTTTTAGTATTTTTTAGAATATTTCCTTTGGAGTTGAATATATATCTAGAGTCAATAGGTTCTCTATAACCTTTAAATACGGCAAAAGATGTCAATAGAACTCCAGCAGATAGTATTATAATTGCTGCTTTAATACTCTTTTTCATTTTTAGCTCTCCTCTCTCTTAATTTTTTAGATATAGCATAGCTTATTTTCTTTATAATGAATCTAAAAAACTCGAAGAATAATATCGAAAGTCCAACTAATGCCATAAATATTCCTAGATAGTATATTCTAGAAAAAATAGTTATATCCTGCATGAAAACAGAAAGCAATGAAACGACCATAGCGGTTAGAATAGATGCTCCCACTGCTATAAAAGTAATGAACAAAGCTCCAATGGTGGCTGCTAATGCAATAGCCAAAGGAATTCCAATAGGTGCCGCTATTATAGCTAAGATTATTATCAGTAGAACATTTCGATTGTTTTTATCTTCTCTATGGACTGAGCTCTCGTCATCATAAGTTTTTATATCTGTCAGCACTTCAAGAGCAATGTTTTTTGGATCTCCAAATGATTTAGGTACATCATCAGATCCCATAATACCAGCTTCATCAAACATCTCTGCATAGTAGATATGTATGTCATGTTTCTCATGCTCTGGTATATTTTTCAGATATTTCATAAGTTTATTCATAAAATTATCTCTAGTCAATTTCCACACCTCCAGTTAGTTTGTCTATTCTTGATTTATACTCTTGCCAGTCATAGTGATATGCTTCCAAAGTTTCACGTCCTAAATCTGTAATAGTGTAGTATCTTCTGTTTCTTCCATCGATTGATTTATCGTAAGTGTCTAAGAGTTTGTTTTTCTTAAGACGCCTCAGCACAGGATATAGTGTGGACTCTGATAGTTGCAAGTTATCCATCAGTGCTAGATTGAGCTCGTATCCATATGTATCGTTTTTAGATATGAATGCAAGAACACAAAAATCCAAAATCTGTGCCTGTATTGGGAAAGCCATAATTATACCTCCTTACTATATCTTTAACTATATTATACATCGTATAGTATTATATGTAAAGTAGTATTGTGGATTATAAGGGAGTAGTAAGAATCTATTTTCATTTGAAGTAAGAAAGAACAACACAAAAAAAGCCTCTAAAACGAGATGTTTAGAGGCTTAGTGAAACAAAGGGTCTATAAGAGTCTATATTCAAAGTCAACAATAAAATCTATTTTAATCTATTTCAGTCTGATTTCATAAATTTTATTATTAAAAGGTGGAGAATTCAATCTATTTAAACAGGAATTTCCAATTATTGCAAAATCATGATTTCTGTCATGAGAAATATCTTCATTGACACTTTCAATGCCATTATCACGGTCATTTTTTATGGCATAAATAGGCTCACTATCCCTATTATTTCTAATATATATAACACTGTTTATCGCTTCGAGATAAGTATTAGAATCAGTATCATGCGGGATTATTTCTATTGAATCTGTACTATATAAACTGGAACTCGTCTTCCCACAAAGGTGAATAATAGAATCCAGTTTGTTTTTTAGAATATAATCACTAAGTGAAGAGAGGATTCTTGTGTTTGCAGGCACACAGAATTCACCGTAATATTTAGGTCCAATCAGATCTATGGTACCGGATGAATCACTATATGAAATTACAGAAGCACCACTGTCGAGAGCTCTATAACCGAGATCTACAATGAGATCAGTTAAATGATCAATAGCTTTTTTCAGCAGTGCAGGTTCTTTTCTAAACGATTTAAAAAGTTTCATTGAATCAATAAGTGATGCCAGTATAGTAATTGGTCCGTCCAAATTGAAAGAGACTGTATACCCTGAATCAGTTAAGTTTTTTATTACTTCTAAAATAATGGAGATTCTCTCACTTTGAAGTTTTTCATTGTCAAAATGAAAATTATCAATAGAGCTATATTTGTATGTTTCTATAAAAGGTTCAATAGAGTTATCACCTAGGTTTACATCAGCACCTAAAGCTTCAGCTGCAAGCGTGTTGCAGAGCGGGAGCACAGAAAATTTTAGAGAAGAAGCTTTTTTTACAGCTTCTGCTAATTTTTCTGAATCCATATATATACTAGGAAAAACTGCTCCAGATTCAATCATATATTTTCTGCTATTCGGTTCATTTGTAGCAGAGCATTTATATAGTTTAACTTCCATTAAAACACCCCGATAATATTATTTATTTTCTAACCAGAATTTATTTAATTCATCTCCAAGCTTTTCAGGAACTTCCATTGGCAGCGAATGAGTTGAATTTTTCCATACTCTAATCGTTGCACTTGAAATGTTCTTTGCGTTTTTAATAGCCTTTTCACCAGTTAGAGGCGATTTATCTGCAATTCCTAAATACACTGGCATTCTAAGTTCACTTAGTTCATCAGAATTTAATGTTTTTGGAGTTGGCAAAGAATTTGTAAAGCCTGTTGTGGCAATTTTTATCATTTCAGCCATAGGGTCGTTGGAGGATTCTATAATGTTAGGGTCTTCGCCTGTGATTTTAGAAAGACCATAGTTCTTCAATGAATCAGGCAGAAAATCTATACTTGAAATTGTTGCCCAAAACAGTATAGACATTTTTGGATAGTTAATTGCAAAGGCTGGCTCAAGTAGTGTTAAAGTATTCACTTTTTCAGGGTGCTTTAATGCAAAATTAGAAGCAATACCACCTCCAAAAGAGTGACCGACCAGATTAACAGTTTTTATGGATAGTTTATTGAGCACTTCATCAAGATACTTTATTGTATCCTGAACCTCTCATGACTAAAGTCACGAGGTTCCTGCTTCATAGAGTTCTGC
>CAZBAL010000008.1:0-1228 GCA_964489735.1 uncultured Clostridia bacterium
AATGCTGATATCACTGGCACTGATTTTTTTATTAGGAATGTTTTTAGGAAAGATATTTGAAAAGCTTAGGCTTCCAAAGCTGCTTGGTATGATACTTACTGGAATATCATTAGGCCCATATGTGTTTAATCTGATAGATTCCAGTATTTTAGACATATCAACGGAGTTAAGGCAGATTGCTCTCATTATCATCTTATCGAGAGCAGGTCTGAATCTGGATATAAAGGATTTAAAAAAAGTCGGACGTCCTGCAATTTTGTTGTGCTTTGTGCCGGCTTGTCTTGAAATAGCGGGTATGCTCATTCTAGCACCTAAACTTTTAGGAATTAGTTTTCTGGATGCTGCTATTATGGGAACTGTAGTAGCTGCTGTATCACCTGCAGTTGTTGTTCCGAGAATGCTGAAACTTATGGAAAGTGGTTATGGAAGAGAGAAGAGTATTCCACAGATGATTATGGCGGGAGCTTCGGTAGATGATGTCTTTGTAATAGTTTTATTTACTGTTTTTACTAAATTGGATCAAACGGGAGCTGTAAACGCCACTCAGTTCCTGACAATTCCTACATCTATAGTATTCGGGATATTAGGTGGGATAGTTTCAGGTCTTGTGATTTCATATATATTCAAGTATTTTACTGTAGATGATATAGGCAAGGTAATAATAATTCTTTCAGTTTCGTTTTTATTAGTGAGTATAGAAAGCTTAGTAAAAGATAGTATTGGGTTTTCCGGACTGCTGGCTGTAATGGCATTAGGTGCTACGATTCAGCAGAAAAACTATGAATTGTCGAAATGTCTTTCAGGTAAGTTCTCTAGGCTTTGGATGGGTGCAGAAATTCTATTATTCGTATTGGTTGGAGCGACTTTGAATATTAGCTATGCATTGAAGGCTGGACTGGTATCAGCTGTTCTTGTCTTAGGTGTAGTGATTTTTAGACTTTTTGGAGTATATATTAGTCTCATTAAGACCAATCTTAACTACAAAGAGAGAATATTTACAGGGTTTGCATATATGCCAAAGGCGACAGTTCAGGCTGCAATAGGTGGATTGCCTTTAGCCATGGGATTAAGTTCAGGAGAACTTATACTGACTGTTGCGGTTGTAGCCATAATATTAACAGCACCGCTTGGAGCGTTTCTTATAGATCGCTCACATGAGAAGCTGCTTTCTAAAAACTAGCAGAAAAGAGAATATATAGTTAGCTAAATATATAGATAAGATTATTTG
>CAZBAL010000008.1:1328-9715 GCA_964489735.1 uncultured Clostridia bacterium
AAACTAGCAGAAAAGAGAATATATAGTTAGCTAAATATATAGATAAGATTATTTGGATAAACATATGCTTCAGAAAGAACTGATATATGTGAAAAAAATCAAAATTATCTGAATTAGATGTTCAACTTTTTCAATCGGGGTATATATCAATATACAATGCAATCATGATGTGTAAACAATTGTTGGTTTATAATTACTTTAACTTCTGTGTCTGTGTCAGATGCATCCTGATGATATGTAAACAATTATTGATTTATAATGCAATGTGCAAAGATGTGACATGTAAAATAGTTATATTTACCTACTACGATGAAACAGCGGCTGTTAGGCGAAATGGAGGAGATTCTTATGAGTTTAAAAGAGAAGCTGGATAAAACGGTAAAGACAATGGTTGAATTTTCTGATCCGAATGGGATTAATATTGAGTGGTACGAGGATGTAGATACTTTCAACAGGTATCAATGGTCAATGGTTAGAAACCATGATTATAGAGATGGGAAAAAGGTTATTATAAAAGAAGGTGTTGAAACACTAAGAGCCAGCATACTGGACTTCAGTGATGAAAGAGGACTGGAGCTGTTCAGAAATGCTGGAAGTAAGCCTTCCTATATGAATACAGGTCTTTGGAAGCTGAAAAATATTATTGATAGCGGAAAATACACACATGTATTCATATATGGAATTGGAGAACTAAATGAAGCGGAAGTAAAAGAATTTACTGAATGGTTAAATGACAGGGTAAATAGATAATAAAAAGTTAGTCAAGTTTGATTTGAATGAGCTGACCCCAAAAAGTTGGACCTGAAAACCAACTTTAAGGAGGTCAGTTTTTTTATGTAAAAATTAGACAATACTTAAATAATATTTATGTATATACCAGTGACTAAACAATAATCATAGGAAAATCTATGCTGATGTTTGTAGCATATATAGTTTTAATAAGAGATAAAATGAAGCGAAATGTTAGAAAATCTCGATAATTTGAAAACATAGACTGATTAATCAAATAACACTCTCGAGAAGTTATTGTTGAATTAGGAAAATGGAAATATATGTCAATACAGAGTTAGCACATGTAAATACTAGAGATTTATAAAAGGTGATGAAATACACATAAATATATTTAAGTTTCAGTGTGCAGGATAAACTTGCTGGAAATTCCCTAATTACTTGCATTCATGCGATCTGATATTCAAGAAGATGATTATTTACGTTGATAGCATAAATGTTCAATTCAATAGAATAAAAAACTGAAAAACGTTATAAATATGCAGTTTTAATAAAAAATATATGCCACAATTCAAATAAAAGATTCAAGAAAACCACACAAGGCACTCAGTAACTAGGGTACAAGATGAAGTTGTAATGTTGTGAGAGGGGAGAAAAATGGTTTATTACTTGCAATAATAAATATTGTGTATTATTATGAGGTTGTAAGAGACACTAGCTAGTTTTTTTACAAATGATATCAAGAGCATACACTATTTTATATGAAAATTTTCAGTATTATGCTTATTATTGGCCAAACTTAGATCTAAAAATGGAATTTTTTACAAAAAAGAGTTATGAGTCTATGTTCGATAGACCAAAGAATATTATTAATAAATGAGGAGATGGAAAAGATGAGAAGAACTAGTAGATTTAAAAGAATAACTTCACTAGTACTGTCAGTAGCAATTGCGACGACTTTGTCAGTGCCTGCATTTGCATCAGATGATGCACATGATCACCACGACCATGATGGATTTGCGTACGCAACGATAGGGTCTGTAGCATCAGAAGAAGCAGTATCTGAAATTGAAGCACCTGTTGCACCGGTAGTACCTGTTGAAGATGTAAATATTGAAGAGGTAGTTTCAGAAAGTACTTATGCAGCTGAGGAAGTTGCAAAAGAAGCAGCGGAAGAGGCTGTTGTTGAAACAAAAGAAGAAGTATCAGTTGAAGAATCGGCTGAAGAAGTTGCAGTAGAAGAAGTAGAAGAAGTTGAAGTTGAGGAAGAAAAAGCTGAGAAAGTTTTAGTTAGAAAAGCTAGATCAGTTGATTTTTTAGAAGAAGATTTAGTTGAAGTAGAAGCATCGAAAGAAGAAAAAGAAGAAAAAGAAGAGTTAGAATTATTAGATATGGAAGAAGAGCTATTAGCAATGAGCATGACTTCAGTATCAGAAGAAGTTTTAGACAGATCAGCTAGCATTACTACAAGCAGAATGTATGCACCGGAAGTTGCATGTAATTACTGTGGAAAAATTCAATGTAATTCAAGCTGTTACTCGTATGGTAAAATAGCATGTGGTACATGTGGTGGATTCAGTTGTGCTACTTATGGTAAGTGTATTAATGTAGGAGCTGTTGTTACAGGAGTTGTAAAACCAGTTGTTGGACTAGTTACAGGAACAGTTGCTGGAGCAGTTAACTGTGTAGTTAAGCCAGTTGTTGGAGCTGTTACTGGAGTTGTAGGTGGCGTAGTAGGAGGAGCACTTTCTCTTGTTAAAGGAATCACAGGTGGAATCTTCGGTGGTCTTAAAGCGGTTTGTGGAACATGCGGATCGACTAGCTGTGGATCATACGGATGGTCAACTTGTAAAAAATACACAGTTACTCCATGTAAGACTTATGGAGGAACAAAATGCTATACACACGGTAGCACATGTAAAGTTTACGGTGGAAGCTACGGTTATGGCGGATCATACTCATATGGTGGATCATATTCGTATGGTGGTTCTTATTCAAGCGTAGGTTTTTTAGGAGGCCTATTCGGTAGATAATTAGCGTATTTATATAACAGCTACATATACTGTAAATACGATATGACAGTAATAATTGACAGTGATAGAAACCCCGGATAATATACAGTATAATCGCAATAATTGAACATAGAAAACACGTTATAATACATATATATAGCTGTTGATACTAAAAGCTGCTGTACGCCATTGAACTGGTCGTACAGCAGCTTTTTTTGACTATATTGCTAAATATATATTTATAGCTATATATGCTCGTAGTAATCATATGCTCTAAATAGAGTCTGAGCAGGAATATTCATAAATTGTTAAGGGATATACCTTATGAGTGTGGTATATCCCTATTATTTGACATAGATTCAATCATTAGAACTAGTCGATGTATAGTCGATGTGTCTATCTTATTTATACTATAAACTTTGAGAAGCTGTTATTATACTCAGCTTGTAAACATCTTCTTCATTACATCCACGCGATAAGTCAGATATTGGCTTATTAAGACCTTGGAGTATTGGTCCTATGGCTTGAATTCCTCCGAGTCTCTGAGCAATCTTATATCCTATATTACCCGCTTCAAGTGATGGAAATATGAATACTGTGGCTTTCCCAGCAACTTCAGAGCCTGGTGCTTTCTGCTCTCCTACAGATGGCACAATTGCTGCATCAAATTGAAGTTCTCCGTCTATTGAAAGTTCAGGAGCTAATTCTTTGGCAATTGCTGTAGCATTTTGGACTTTTGTAGCTTCCTCAGCTTTGGCTGAACCTTTTGTTGAAAATGAAAGCATTGCAACCTTAGGATCTATTCCGAACAATTCTGCTGTTTTAGCACTTTCAACTGCAACTTCTGCCATTTCCTGATCGGAAAGAGATACGTTTATTGCGCAGTCAGAGAAAAGATATCTCTCATCTTTGGATTTCAACATTATGAAAGCTCCGCTTATACGACTAACTCCTGGTTTTGTTTTAACTATTTGAAGGGCTGGACGAACTGTATCACCAGTTGAGTGTATAGCACCGCTGACCATTCCATCAACTTTATCTAAGTAAGTAAGCATTGTTCCGAAATAATTAACATTTTTAAGTAATTTCTGTCCATCTTCTTCAGTCGCTTTTCCTTTTCTTCTCTCTACAAATGCTTTAACCATGGCATCAAATTCTTCATATTTTTCAGGATCTATTATTTCCAGTCCTGATATATCTATGCTGTTTTCAGTAGCTACACTGTTGATATCGTCTTCATTACCTAAAAGAATAGGTTCAAGAAGGTTTTCGCTTTTCAATCTAACAGCAGCACCTAAGATTCTAGGATCGATTCCTTCTGGGAAAGCTATTTTTATATTCTTTCCTGATATTTTTGACTTCAGAGATTCAAATAAGTCCATTATTATTCCTCCTCAATATTGTGTATACAATAATTATACTACTTCAGTAAAACGTTTTCAAGAAAACAAGGAGATAATAAATAGATGTGTATAAGGGTAATGAAATGCGCACAGCCCTGATATCAAGCTGTTCTTTATGGGAAAATCATTTGTTTTATATGTGTTATAATAGTATTAGATAGAAAAAGTTAAGAATATAGCGATATCATATATTATTTTAGGACAAACGAGAATTGGAGAATAAATATGGAGTTGAACTAATTGGAAAAAACTTATGATTTAACGCATGGGAATCTGAGGAAGGTTTTCTTTAACTATTTAGTGCCGAGTGTCGGAGGAATGCTTGGAACTTCTCTTTATGTTCTTGGAGACACTATGATAGTTGGAAGAGGTCTTGGAAGTCAGGGCTTAGCGGCATTAAATCTATCTATACCTATAATAAATGTATTTAACGGATTAGGTCTTCTGTTCGGTATAGGTGGAGCTACTGCTCTTTCAGTAGATAAAGGAATGGGCAAGACCGATGGTCTAAATAAAATATTCACTAAGTCGGTTATATTTTCATTTATCTGCGGGGTTCTTCTAACTCTGTTAAGGGTGTTTTTTCTGGATGAATTTGTGAGCTTCCTGGGAGCAGAGGGAGAAATATTTAATATGTCTAGAGATTATTTAGGTGTCATGCTTTCTTTTAGTATAGCATTTCTACTTAACCCTACTGTAATGGTGTTTGTGAGAAATGATGGTGCGCCGAAAACGGCTATGGCAGCTATGCTCATAGGAAGTATAGTTAATGTCATTTTAGACTATGTATTCATTATGAGGATGGATATGGGAATGTGGGGAGGAGCGCTTGCGACGGGACTTTCTCCCATAATAGGTCTTTCTATTCTGAGCACTCATTTTATTAGAAGAAAGAATGGAATTTCACTTTCGAGGCTTAAAGGTGTTCAGGGTGTCAGAAGGATATTTGCAAATGGAATTCCCAGCTTTGTAGTCGAGTGTTCAGCTGGAATTGTAATATTTGCTTTTAACCAGTCGCTGCTCAATATTGCAGGAAATATTGGAGTATCAGCTTATAGTATAATAGCTAATTTATCTCTTATAGCCGCTGCTATTTTTACCGGGGTAGGTCAGGCGATACAGCCAATAGTGTCTGTAAATTACGGTGCTAAGAATATGAAGAGAATACTTGAAACATTCAGACTTGGTTTATTTACGTCGCTTGGACTGGGAATAGTATTCTATTCTCTCGGACTATTTTTCCCTGAGATGCTGATAGGGATATTTGTTAGAGATATAACTGAGGTATTGGATATTACAAAAACGGGTATAAGGATCTATTTTTTATCTTTCTTACTGATGGGTGTAAATATAGTTATGACTTCTTATGTTCAGTCAAAAGAGCAGGCGAGAACATCGCTTATTATATCTTTATTGAGAGGGCTTGTTCTGATAATTGCTGTGCTTATGATACTACCGAGATTCTTGGGAATAAATGGTGTCTGGTGGACACTGCCAGTTACTGAGCTTTTAACTTTCTTTATTTCGATAGTATTCTTTTCGAAATGCACTAAGGCAATTAAATACGCAATTAAAAGATAAGATGCACATCAGCACATTTCAGTATATTAATGAAAATATTGAATTGATTTAGATATTCAATTGATGTATAATAATCATATAAGTATTTAAGCTGAATAAATCGGATATCAATAGGTTATTCAGACAGTTTGATTACAGATATCTGTGAGAGATACTTGTATTACAAATGAAATTATATGACTAAAGACTGTGACGGGAAGAGTAGATATATAGGTTCGTTTCAGAGAGAGAAAGTCGTGGCTGGAAGCTTTCTCAATGAAAGTATATTGAAAACTACCCCTGAGTTTAGCCCGAAAGGGATTTACGTTGATTACGTTATAATCGTAGAGTGGAGCAGGATTTTTATGCTCTTAATTAGGGTGGAACCGTGTGATTAACTCTCGCCCCTAGGTATCTAGGGACGAGAGTTTTTATAATTTAGATGGAAATAGGTATTGAGAATTTGTTATATGAAAAAATTCAAAATTATAAGATTTCAAGAAATCAATATTAGGAAATCAGTTTTAAGAAACTGTATTTAAAACTAGAATTATGAAGTTGAGATTAAAGCATGAAGTTGAGATTAAAATAGGGTATGAAGAGGGAGGCAATCAATATGATAAAAGTTACATTACCTGATGGGGCTGTTAAGGAGTACGAAAAAGGCGTAAAGATAATGGATGTGGCAAAAGGAATAAGTGAAGGATTAGCTAGAGTGGTAGTTGGTGCTAGAGTTGATGGTCAGCTAAAAGGGCTTGACGAAAAACTTACAGAGGATAGCAATATAGAGCTGCTGAAGTTTGACGATGAAGGTGGAAAGGAAATATTCTGGCATACATCAGCTCATATGTTGGCTCAGGCTATCACTAGAGTTTTCCCAGAAGCTAAGTTTGCTATAGGGCCAGCTATTAAAGACGGATTTTATTATGATATAGATTTAGAGCACAGACTAACTCCAGAGGATCTTGAAGTTCTGGAAAAAGAGATGAAGAAAATAGCTAAAGAGGATTTCAAACTTGTAAGATCGATAATGCCTAGAGATGAAGCACTTGAATATCTGAAAGATAAAGGCGAGGTGTACAAGGTTGAACTTGTAGAGGATCTTCCTGAGGATTCTGAAATCTCTTTCTATACTGAAGGTGAGTTCACTGATCTTTGTAGAGGACCTCACTTACCTAGTACTAAGAAAGTTAAGGCTATTAAGCTTATGAGTATAGCTGGAGCATACTGGCGTGGAGATGAGAAAAGACCGATGCTTCAGAGAATTTACGGTATCTCGTTTGAAAAACAGAAGGATTTAGATGCTTATCTTGAAATGGTTGAGGAAGCTAAGAAGAGAGACCACAGAAAGCTTGGAAAAGAGTTAGACCTGTTCACAATGCATACAGAAGGACCAGGGTTTCCATTCTTCCATCCAAAAGGGATGATTCTTTGGAACAATATCCAGAATTTCTGGAGAGAAGAGCATAAGAAAAGAGGATACGGAGAAATAAAAACTCCTTTAGTGCTGAACGAAGCATTATGGCACCAGTCTGGACACTGGGATCACTATAAGGAAAACATGTATTTCACTAAGATAGATGAAGGTGATTATGCGATTAAGCCTATGAACTGTCCAGGGGCTATGATCATATTCAAATCTAATATGTATTCGTATAGAGATTTCCCACTTAGATGGGCTGAACTTGGTCAGGTTCACAGACATGAACTTGCAGGTTCACTTCACGGACTTATGAGAGTTAGAACATTTACACAGGACGATGCTCATATATTCATGCTACCTGAGCAGGTAAAAGATGAGCTTATAGGCGTAATTGAGCTTGCAGATGAGATTTACTCTGCATTCGGATTCAAATACCATGTTGAACTTTCAACTAGACCAGATGACTTCATGGGAGAGATTGAAGACTGGGACAGAGCTACAGATGACTTGAGATCGGCTCTTGAAGCTAAAGAGATTGATTATATAATTAACGAAGGTGATGGAGCATTCTATGGTCCTAAGATAGATTTCCATCTAGAAGACAGCATTGGAAGAACTTGGCAATGTGCTACTATACAGCTTGACTTCCAGATGCCTGAGAGATTTGACTTAACATACACTGGAAAAGACAATGAGAAGCACAGACCGGTTATGGTTCACAGAGCGATACTTGGAAGTATGGAAAGATTTATAGGAATACTGATTGAGCACTATGCAGGAAAATTCCCTGTATGGTTATCACCTGTTCAAGTGAAAATTCTTTCTATAGCTGATAAGTACAATGATTATGCAGAAAAACTTAAAGCAGAATTTGAAGCAAAAGATATAAGAGTTGAAATAGATACAAGATCAGAAAAGATAGGATTTAAAATCAGAGAAGCTCAACTTGAAAAAGTACCATATATGCTTATAGTTGGTGAAAAAGAGGAGAGCAATGGTGAAGTAGCTGTAAGAGCTAGAGAAGAGGGAGATATAGGTGCTATGAAGTCTGAAGATTTCATGGAGAAAGTTTTAGAGGAAATCAGAACTAAAGCTCAATAAACTGTAATTTTAGCATCAGGCAGATAATTTCATCTGCTTGGTGCTTTTATAAATTTAAGAAGGTGGTAAATATGAATTTAGTCATGCTTTTTGAAGAGGATTTCGTAGATGAAGATACAGTTGAAATTATGGGAAGAAGACATAAACATATAATGGAAA
>CAZBAL010000008.1:9815-67941 GCA_964489735.1 uncultured Clostridia bacterium
GTAGATGAAGATACAGTTGAAATTATGGGAAGAAGACATAAACATATAATGGAAATTCACAAGGCTGAGCCAGGAAAAAAACTTATTGTGGGACTTATAAATGAGAAAATGGGTACAGGAGAAGTTGTGAATATTGATGATGAATCCGTTAGAATGAAAGTGTGTCTGGACATGGAACCACCGAAGCCTTCGAATATTGAAATTGTCATGGCAATGCCAAGACCAAAAGTATTCAAGAGGATAATTCAGGATCTCACAACCATGGGTGTTAAAAATATTTATATAATAAAAACATGGAAAGTTGAGAAGAGTTTTTGGAATAGTCCCAAATTGAGTGAAAAAAGTTTGAAAGAAGCGATTGTATTAGGCTTGGAACAGGGAAAGGATACAATTATGCCAAATATCAAAATTTTCAAGAGATTCCGCCCCTTTCTAGAAGACGAAATTCCTGGTATAATAATAGGTAAGAAGACGATAATCGCTCATCCTGTTTCAGACAATAGTGACATAAAGATTGATGATAAAGAACAGCCTATTGTGCTGGCTATTGGTCCTGAGGGAGGTTTCATTGATTATGAAGTTGAAATGTTTAAAAGATATGGATTTGAGTGTATCAGTCTTGGTGATAGAATATTGAGGGTAGAGACTGTACTGCCCTTTTTAATAGGGAGACTTTCATAGAAGATTATGTTAAAGACCACAAGTGCAACTTGTGGTCTTAATATTATGATGGAGGTAGGAGATGAAAGATATATTTAGGGTTGGTTTGGATGTTGGTTCAACCACTGTAAAAATGGTAGCAATTGATATTCATGATAAGATTATTCATAAAAACTACAGAAGACATCTATCGGATGTCAGAAATGCTGTTAAGAATATAATAATTGATGCTAAAGATGTTTTAAAAGATAAAGCGGTATCGATAAGCATAACTGGATCAGGTGGACTTTCTCTTGCAGATAGTTTGGATATTCCTTTTGTACAGGAAGTTATCGCATCTACTGAAGCAGTTGAAAAACTCGCTCCAGAGACAGATGTTGCAATTGAGCTCGGTGGTGAGGATGCTAAAATAACGTATTTCGGACAGAGTCTTGAGCAGAGAATGAATGGAACTTGTGCGGGAGGTACAGGAGCATTCATAGATCAGATGGCATCGCTATTGAAAACAGATGCTTCTGGACTTAATGACTATGCGAAAAATTACAGAACGATTTATCCTATAGCGTCTAGATGTGGTGTGTTTGCTAAATCAGATGTGCAGCCACTTCTTAATGAGGGGGCATCTAAAGAGGATATTTCCGTTTCGGTTCTTCAAGCTGTTGTAAATCAGACAATAAGTGGTCTGGCTCAAGGTAAGCCTATAAGAGGAAAGGTTGCATTTTTAGGAGGACCTCTTCATTTCTTGGACCAGCTTAGAGAGAGATTTATTGAGACATTGAATTTGCCGGATGAAGATATAGTTAAAACTGAAGATTCACATTATTTTGTGGCTATAGGTGCAGCTTATCTTTCTAAAGAAGAGGCAGCTGTTCCATTTGAGAGCATTTTAGAAAGACTTGAATCTGTTGAGACTGAAGGAAAAGATCAGCAGGATTTCTTAAAGCCTCTTATTGCTAATGATGAGGAATACAATGAATTTGTCGAAAGACATAGTAAAGAAAAAGTAGCGGAAGTCGATATAAAGGAATACAACGGCAAGGCATTCTTAGGAATTGATGCAGGTTCTACTACGACTAAGGTTGCGCTTATCACTGAGGATGGAGAGCTTCTATTTTCGCATTATGGAAGTAATGAGGGAAAGCCGCTTCATTCTGTAATATATGCTCTTAAAGATCTTCAAAAGAAGATACATCCAGGTATAGAAATTGCAAATTCTGCAGTTACCGGATATGGGGAGCATCTTATAAAAGCTGCTCTTAGAATTGATATTGGAGAGATTGAGACTGTTGCTCACTACAAGGCTGCTGAATTCTTCCTGCCGGAAGTTGATTTCATACTGGATATCGGTGGGCAGGATATGAAGAGTCTTAAGATAAGACATGGCACTATAGATTCTATCATGCTTAATGAAGCTTGTTCATCGGGTTGCGGTTCGTTCATACAGACTTTCGCTGAAGGGCTTAATATGGATGTTAAGGAGTTTGCAAAAGTTGGACTTAGAGCTGAAAGACCGGTTGATCTGGGTTCTAGATGTACAGTTTTCATGAATTCTAAGGTTAAGCAGGCTCAGAAAGATGGAGCTACTGTTGCTGATATTTCTGCAGGTCTTGCGATATCTGTTATCAAGAATGCTCTTTACAAAGTTATCAGAATAAGAAATATGGATGAGCTTGGAGAGCATATAGTTGTTCAGGGTGGAACGTTCTATAATGATGCTGTTTTAAGAGCATTAGAAGAGATAACTGGAAGACATGTTATAAGACCGAATATTGCAGGAATTATGGGAGCTTTTGGATGTTCTATAATTGCCAGAGAGAGATATGTTGAAGGCAAAAAATCTAATATGATTGAGCTTTCTAAAATAGATGATTTTGAAGTTGAGACTTCTATGAGAAGATGTAAGCTCTGTGGAAACAGATGTCTCATGACTATAAACCATTTCTCGGATGGAAGAGAGTTTGTATCAGGAAACAGATGTGAGAGAGGGCTTGGACTTGAGAAGAAGCTGTCTGAAATTCCTAATCTGTATCAATTTAAATATGACAGACTGTTTAAGTACTACAAACCTCTGAGAGAAGAGGAAGCAAAGAGGGGAACGATTGGAATACCAAGAGTTCTGAATATATATGAGGATTATCCACTTTGGTTCACTTTCCTTACGGAACTTGGATATAAGGTTGTGATATCGGGTCGTTCATCGAAAGAGATATATGAGCTTGGAATGGAGACCATACACTCTGAATCAATGTGTTACCCTGCAAAACTCGTAAATGGACATGTTACGGACCTTATAAGAAAAGGTGTTAAGAAGATTTTCTACCCGAGCATTCCTTATACGGTTAAAGAGTTTGAAGATGCTGATAACCACTTCAACTGTCCTATAGTTACATCCTATCCGGAAGCTATAGACAAGAATGTTGATGAGATTCATGAAAATGATATAAAATATTACTTCCCATTCCTGCCGGTTGATGATAGAAAGAGACTTGCAAAGAGAATGGCAGAAGAGCTGAAAGATGAGAATATCCCTCTGGATGATATAAGAAGAGCTTTAAACAAGGCCTTTGAAGAGTGGGATAGATACAAAGCTGATGTTAGAGAAGAAGGCGAAAGAGCGTTAAAATATATCGAAGACAATAATAAAAAAGGTATTGTGCTTTCAGGAAGACCATACCATATAGATCCAGAAATAAACCATGGTATACCTGAACTTATAACTTCTTATGATATGGTAGTTCTTTCAGAAGATTCCATATGTCATCTTGCAGATAATGAAGCTAAGCTCAGAGTTGTAAATCAGTGGACATACCACTCCAGACTTTACAGAGCGGCTGAATATATAAGAGATAAGAAAAATATAGATATTATACAGCTGAACTCTTTTGGATGTGGACTTGATGCTGTTACTACCGATCAGGTTCAGGAGATGATGGAGAGATACGGAAAGATCTACACGGTAATAAAGATAGACGAAGTAAGTAACTTAGGTGCTGTTAGAATTAGACTTAGATCGCTGATAGCTGCGATTGAAGAGAGAGATAAAAAAGGATTCATGCCTGAGAAGCAGTATGATATACCTGAGGTAGTAGAGTTTACTCAGAAGATGAAAGATGAGAACTATACTATATTAAGTCCTCAGATGTCACCGATTCACTTTGACATAATAGAGCCTATTTTCCAGGAATATGGTTTCAATCTGAAAGTACTGAAACATGCAGATATGAACACTATTGAAGAAGGACTGAGATATGTAAACAATGACGCATGCTATCCTGCTATCATAACTATTGGTCAGCTTATGGAGGCAGTGAATTCAGGAGAGTATGATGTCAACAAGACTGCTCTCATAATGTCTCAGACTGGTGGTGGATGTAGAGCTACAAACTATATACCATTTATCAGAAAAGCGCTTAGAGATGCGGGGTATCCGCAAATACCGGTAATTTCACTGAATGCGCAGGGTCTTGAGAAGAACGAAGGGTTTAAGATAAGTCTTGGACTTGCAAATAAAGCTATTATGGCTATAGTATATGGTGATTTGTTTATGAGGCTTGTTTACAAAGTAAGACCATATGAGAAAGTCAAAGGATCTACGGATGCACTTCATATGAAGTGGCAGAAAATATGTATAGACTCTCTGAGGAAAACAGGCAGCAAGAGAGTTTTTGATAAAAACATCAGAGGCATAATAAGAGATTTCGATAATATAGAGATTCATGAAGATATGGTTAAACCAAAAGTAGGTGTAGTTGGTGAGATACTAGTGAAGTATCACCCAGTTGCAAATAATGATGTTATCAATCTTCTTGAGAAAGAGGGAGCAGAGGCGGTAAGCCCTGATTTACTAGACTTTTTCCTTTACAGTGCTTATGACAACAAGGTAAGATATGATCTACTTTCGGGAAGCTTAAAGGGAAGTCTGACAGGTTCTGCTGTTATAGGAGCTGTTCAGTTCTATAGAAAGAAAATGATTGAGGAGCTTGAAAAGAGCAAGAGATTTGAGCCGCCAAAACCTATAGAATATATAGCGGAACTTGCATCTAGACATCTTTCGCTAGGTCACCAGACAGGTGAGGGATGGTTCCTTATGGGTGAGATGCTTGAACTCCTGGAAAGTGGGGTAAATAATATAGTATGTCTTCAGCCTTTTGCGTGTCTGCCTAACCATATAGTTGGTAAGGGTATGATAAAAGAGCTTAGAAGGGCATATCCTCTTTCAAATGTAGCACCTATCGATTATGATGCTTCAGCAAGTGAAGTAAATCAGATTAACAGAATTAAGCTTATGTTATCGATAGCATTTAAAAATTTAGAAAAAGAAAAAGTAATCTAAAAAAGCGATTTAATAATATAAAAAACAAACAACTTTGGTGGTGATTTTATGCAAAGAAGAGTTGTGGGATTGATGCTTTTATCGGCAGTAGCTTCCGGCTCTACAGCTATGGCGTTTTCAGATGTTCAAAATCACTGGGCTGATATAGATATTGATAAACTGTCTGAACTGGATATATTATCAGGGTACGAAGATGGCACATTTAAGCCCAATGATCTGATCACAAGAGCCGAGGCTAGCAAGGTGATAACTTTAGCAAAGCAGCTTGATATTAAGAATAAAAAGAATTTAAATTTACAGGATATTGATGAAACTCACTGGAGTTACGACTATGTTTTGACTTTGGCAAGCAATGGCTTCATAAAAGGGTATCCGGATGGAACTTTCAGACCGGATAAAAATATTACCAGAGAAGAATTTGCTACTATGATTTACAACACTCTAAAGCTAGAGTCTGGAAAATCCAGTAAATTCACTGATATAGGAGATAGTTATGCTAAGGAAGCCATAGAGAAACTTGCCAGTATAGGAGTTGTATCTGGTTATGAAGATGGCAGTTTCAAGCCTACTCAGAACATAACAAGAGGTGAGGCAACTTCAATGGTTTCTAGGGCTTTAAACATCCTCAGAAAATCAAATGAAAGTGAAGCCCTAAGTCTTTCGGAGCAGCTGAATAAACCGAAATACAGTATAAATGAAAATGCAAATGGTGGCTTTACTCCTTCAGAAACTGCTAAAGACAGAATACTGGACGATGAAGAAGTTCTTGTAAAGGGTACAGCTCATGAAATGCTTAATCAGTTTAAATCTGAAGCATATAAGGCTGTATCTGGATTTGAGCCTAGCTTTACAGTTAGATTCGAAACCCCTGTGTTTCAGTCTGATGTAGAGGCATCGCTCTTGGAAGTTTTTGAAACTAGTTATGAAGGAAGTAGAGTATTAAATGTTTCAAGAATGAGTCAGATCGGAAATAATAATGGGCAGAATGTTGTTTATCAGATTAGATACAATCTTGAATACAACAGAAGTCTGACGGAAGAACAGCAGATAGATAGTGAGGTTAAAGCTTTAGTTCCGAAAATAGTCAATGAATCTGTAAGTGATGAGGCTAAAGTCAGGGCAATATATGACTATATTATTCTGAATACAGTTTATGCTACAGACTACAAGACAAATCTAAAGACTGCTGAAGGATATTCGGTTTACTCACCTATGGCGATTTTGAAGTCAGGTAAGGCTATATGCAATGGTTACGCAGGACTTTTCTACAAGATGGCTAAAGAGGCGGGACTGGATGTACAGTATGAAGCTGGAAAAGTGATCACAATAGGTTCTGAAGAAAAGCATGCCTGGAACAAGGTGTTTATAGATGGTGAATGGAAATATATAGATACTACTTGGGGAGATAATGAAAGTCCTCAGGTAAATTATGCATACTTCTTAGTGGATAGAGCTGAATTCGCAAGAGACCATACTTTAAGGTAGTTCGATATAATTGAAGTTTTACAATGCTATTTGACTCCATACTGATATTTGATATGTATATAGGGTATATTATCAGATACGACAGTAGACAGGAGATGGTAGAAATGGATTTCATTAGAGAACATTTTGGGAACTTCAGAAAGAAACATGAAGAGGTATTTGATGCTTACGATGAGTACGGAAAAAAGGTATATGACTCCGGACCGCTTGATGATAAGACAAAAACACTTATTAAGGTTGCGGTGTCATCTGCTGCAAAACAGCCTTATGCTATAAAGTCTCAGATAAGAAAAGCTAGAAAAGCAGGCTGCAGCTGGGAAGAAATCGAACATGCAATAATGTTGATTTCAACTACAACTGGTTTTCCAACTATGATGGAAGCATTAATAGCACTGAGAGAAGAAATGGGAGAGCTGTAATTCAGCTCTCTTTTTTTATATTTATTATTTAGTTATTATATATTTACAGTTTGTAACTGCATATTTGGTTATATTATATGTTCTAATTATAGGTTATATAACATATGATTGGAAACTTCAATAAAATTAAATAAAAAATAAACATATACTTTAATAAAGTTAAAGATTGGCTTTAACATTATTAAAGTATATAATAGGGTTAAGGAAGGGAAATATGATGAAAAATAATGCAGTCCCTGAGTGGATACTGAATTTAGAAGAAGAAGAACTGAATTTTATTAAAACATTTATTCTAAACTCTGGATCATTGAAAGAGATGGCTAATATATATGGAGTCACTTATCCAACTGTTAGACTTAGATTGGATAAGCTCATTCAAAAAAT
The DNA here is from genome assembly GCA_964489735.1 of uncultured Clostridia bacterium. GTDB lineage: Bacteria > Bacillota > Clostridia > Tissierellales > Gottschalkiaceae > Andreesenia. The sequence goes on from CAZBAL010000008.1 coordinate 17,097, forward strand.
AAAAATAGAGGATAGAATAGATGAAGATCCTTATGTATCTCTTATTAAGAGATATGCAGTAGATGAAAAGATAGATTTTGAAACAGCAAAAGTATTGATTAATGAGTATAGAAAAAATATTGAAAAAATCTAGGAGGTGAGTGATATGATGATCACAGCAGGTATGGGAGCAGCGGCAATGTTTTTCTCAGTACTGATACCAACGATTGTATTTGTTGGAATTGCAATTTTTATTCAGTCAATGCTATCTAAGTCCGACAATAAATATTTGGGTCTTATACTTCCAGTGTTTTGTTTCTTATTATCTGTAGGTTTAGTTGTAGTATTCTATACACTGGCTGTTGTACAAAATGAAGACGCTGCTATGGCATCGTCTAATTCCAGTGGAGCAAGTAGTCTCTTTATTATAGGTGCATTTCTGGTATTAAATATTCCAACTTTAATTCTAGGAGTGATATACTATACAGAAAGAAAAACCAAAAGATTAAGACTATCTATAGAAAAGATGAAGATAGAAGATTTATAAATTCAGCATAGGTTATATAAATCAATAGAGATAATTCAAGTCTGAAGAATTCTGATGTTTGGAGCGTTTTACATAAATCAGAGTTTTTCAGGCTTTTTTATATCCATTTGACTAAAGACAGTATTTTTATTATTATGAAAAACAGAAAGTGGGGAGTTGGATGAAGAGAAGATTTATCGTATTTATATTTTTATTTGCTTTTATTTTCATATCAAATAATTCGGAGGCTGGGTATGATATTATTTCCCAGCAGAACATATCAGCGGGGGTTATAAAGAATGAATATAGAATAACGGGAGATGGGAATCACTACGCGAATGTTTTAGTATGTGATCTTACGAATCCTTATATAAAGCTGGAAGTAATAGCTGGCGCAGGAAGATATAATCAAAGAGCTACGGTTACCGAGATGGTACAAAGAACGGGTGCATATGCTGCAGTAAATGGTGATTTTTTCAATACAGCTCTCCAGGGGACTCCGAATGGACCTTCTATAATAGAAGGGGATATAAAGAGTTCACCTTGCGTACTTGAGGGTGTATATTCTCTTGGAGTGGACCAGAATAATACCGGTCATATACTTCCAATTGGTTTTGGTGGCAGTCTGGCAGCACCATCTGGAAGAACTTATCCAATAGATGGGCTCAATAAATCATATTACTGGTACGAGCCGAATTTGGATTATTCACATGAAAACAAGCTGCAGTTGTACACTGATTTCTGGGCTTCTGCTTCTAGAGGATGGGATAGGTGTTCTGAAATTCTAATAAACTCAGATGGTGTAGTCGAACAGATAAGCTATGGTAGAAACTTTGACTTTGCAGTTCCTTCTGGAAAAAAGATAATTCAGGCTCATGGCCATGCGGAAAACTTTATAAGAGAAAATCTATGGGTTGGTGCACAGACCTCATTGAATTATAATCTGACTCCAGAAATTGACTGGAAGTTTTTAATAGGTGGTCATGCACTTCTAGTCGATAATGGTGAAGTAGTTCCTTATACGAAAGATATTGGGGCATTAGGCGGCAATAGAGCACGTACAGCGGCTGGAATTTCTCAGGATGGTAAGACTATGTATATCGCTTCAGTTGAAGGTAGAACTTCAAGAAGTCAGGGGATGAGTCTTTCACAACTATCAAGATTTATGAAAGCAGTGGGTTCTTTTAAATCTGTAAACTTAGATGGTGGAGGCTCAACAGCGATGGTTGTAAACTCAGATGGAAATTTGAACAGGGTAGTAAATCCTGAGGGCAATGGATATGAAAGAAGAGTTGTCAATGGTATAGGATTATTCAGTACAGCTATACCAGGAGAAATGATTGGTTTCAATATAAGTGGACCGGATTACGTTGTTATTGGAGAATCTGCATATTTTTCAATGGGTAATGCCTGGGATGGAAATGGAAAATCTGTATCGACAGATGGATTTAACGGAATCGTAACTGATGAAGATGAGAGCTCAGGAGTATGGGCAGGAAATAGTTTCCTAGCATTAAGACCTGGACAGATGACAGTGAATATGAAATCAAATAATGGATTGGTATCAAGCAAAAATGTAAATATACTGGATTCATCACATATAGCTGAATTAGCACTGAACCTTTCTCAGAGAAGATTTGATTCAGGAGATATTGCTTCGACTAAGATAATGGCGAGACTCAATGATGGAAGAGTTATAGAGTTGAGCCAAATACCGGCAAGTGGTACAGTAAGCGGATTTACAGGAAATTATTCTAATGAAGATATGTACCTGGGAGTGGTTAATCTCAATGGCAACAGATCTGGAGATATCGATATATCGTTTGGTGAAAAGCGGATATCGGAGAAGATATATGATAGGAATACCAATATAGTTGAAATGTTTATAGGAAGCAGAAATTACAATTTGAATGAGTCGGAGCAATCAATGGATACTGAACCTATTCTGGTGAATTCCAGAACGATGGTTCCTGTTAGGTTTTTAGTGGAAGCACTTGGTGGAGAAGTTGACTGGCATGCTCCTATGATGACGGTTCTTATAGACTATGCGGGTACAAATATTCAGATACCTGTAGGAGAAAGCAGCATAAATATAGACGGGATAGAACAGCCTATAGATTCACCAGCTGTCTTGAATAATTCCAGAACGATGGTTCCAATACGCTTTATTGTTGAAGCGCTGGGAATGGATATTGAGTATAGAGGTTTTGATCAGAGGGTGACCATAATCGATGAAAATCCTATAATGGACAGAATATCAAAGCTTCATATGAATATTGGAAGCAGCTCTTATTATTTAGACGATGAGCATAAGGTTATGGATGTGGAACTCTTTACTGAAAATAACAGAACTATGGTACCTATACGCTTCATAATTGAAGGGATGGGAGGAGCTGCAGAATGGGATGGAGAAAATGAGACTGTCCTGATAGAGTATGAAGGAAAAAGGCTTGAGCTTCCTATAGGTACATCTGAGATTAAGGTGGATGGCAGTAGTATACCTATTGATTCACCTGCGATAATAAAGGATTCACGTACTTTTGTTCCGATAAGATTTATAGCAGAATCTCTTGGTATGAAGGTGGGATACAGACCGCTTGATCGGAGAGTTACTATAGTAAAGTACAGATAGCAATTTAATCGTCAGAGATATGTTAACAACTTTATGTAATTCAATATGCTACAGTGATAAAATTTTACAGAAAATATGATATACTGTTTAATGATAGAATTTAATATATAAAAGGAGGAGATCTTTCTTGAATGTAACTTATAGCACATTCGCGGCATTTTTAGTCTATCTTGGAATTATGCTTGCAATAGGAATCTATTTCTTTAATAAATCTAAAGATATGACAGACTATTTTTTAGGAGGAAGACAGCTAAACAGCTGGGTTACAGCTTTATCTGCACAAGCCTCTGATATGAGTGGTTGGTTACTTATGGGACTTCCAGCTGCTGCATATATGTCAGGTCTGAGTTCGGCTTGGATAGCAATAGGTCTTGCAGCGGGGACTTATCTTAACTGGAAGATAGTAGCCAAAAAACTTAGAAATTATACTGCAGTGAGTGGGGACTCTATAACTATTCCTGAATATCTGCAGAATAGATTTAAAAGCAAGTCACCAACAATTAGAAGTATTTGTTCAGTAATTATTTTTGTATTTTTCTTAATATATACGGCGTCGGCATTTAATGCGGGAGCTGTTTTATTTAGATATATATTTAATTTATCATACACTACTTCGCTTATAATAGGATCTATAATAATAATTTCATATACTATGATGGGTGGATTTTTTGCAGTTTCATGGACAGACTTTGTTCAGGGAATGCTTATGTTCGCAACAATCGTAATAGTTCCTTTAACTGCCCTTTTTACTAATTCGGATGTAAATATGGCAGCTATATCTGATATTGGTGGACCAGGGTTCTTGAGTTTGATAGATTCACCTGATGGAAAGCTTAAGATTGCTGCAATACTTTCAAGCTTGGCTTGGGGATTAGGATATTTCGGTATGCCACATATCTTAACTAGATTTATGGCAATAAAATCGAGTGATATGATTAAAAAATCTAGAATCATTGCTATGATCTGGGTTTTAATATCTCTTTCGGCATCGGTATTGGTAGGACTAGTTGGTAGAGCTTTCCTACTTTCAAAAGGCATAGAGTATGCTACTCTAAAAGATGCAGAAGCGGTTTTCATGGCGATGATAACAGAAATTGCACCAGGATTTTTAGCTGGAATTCTTCTTTCGGCAATCATGGCTGCTGTTATGAGTACTGCGGATTCACAGCTTTTAGTTACTGCATCGGCTGTTACTAATGACTTCTACAAGGCTGTTGTTAGAAAAAAAGCATCTGGAAAAGAGCTTATATGGGTAAGCCGTATAGCTGTTCTTCTTGTTGCAGTAATTGCATTTATAATAGCATTCAATCCGGAAAACACTGTAATGAGTCTTGTTTCATATGCTTGGGCAGGCCTAGGTTCTGCTTTTGGTCCGGTGATAATTCTTTCTCTTTTCTGGAAGAGAATGACTGAAAAAGGAGCAATTGCAGGAATGATATCAGGTGGACTTATAGTTCTTATCTGGGAAAGCTTTGGAATAGCAGATGCAACAGGTCTTTACTCGCTAATTCCTGGCTTCTTCATTTCTTTGGCAGCTATTTATCTGTTCTCTAGAATAGATGATGAGCCATCAGAAGAAATAATACAGGAGTTTGAAAAAGTTAGCCAGTTGTAGTCCTAAATTTGGAAATGGTATAAAAGCAGTATTGAATACAACAGAATTAAAATAGCAGAATTACAATAAGAGAATTACAATAGCATAATCTATATTTATTTACAGAAAGCCCTGTGTATACTGAACAGGGCTTTTCTTTATGTTATAATATATTCACAATGGTATTATTATGTAATAATCAGAGAGAACTATTGAGTTATCTTAATATGATTTTTTAGAACTTAGATTTATATTATGTGATTCATGATTATGTGAGAATTAGATTGGAAGTGAATATATGAAGATAAATATAATAACTGATACATGTGGGGATTTGACACATGAAATGGCGGAGGAATATGGCATAGATCTTGTGCCTATTCTAGTTTATGATGATGAAGACAATGTCTTTGAAGATAGATTCACTATTCAGCCAGAGGAGATTTACAGAGAAATGAGAGCAGGAAAAATGTTCAGAACTGCTCAGGTTCAGCCGATAATGTTTCAGGAGAAGTTCAAGGAGTGTGCAGAAAAAGGTGAAGCCTGTCTTTCTATCAGTTTTTCATCTGGGCTATCAGGAACATATCAGACTTCTATGCTTATAAAGAATGAGATTTTAGAGGGGTATCCGGATGCGAAGATTGAAGTGGTGGATACTAAATGTGTCTCTCTAGGAAGTGGTATGGTTGCGATGTATGCTTCCAAACTCAGAGATGAAGGATATGAGCTTGAAGAGATTGTGGAAAAAATAAAAGCATATGCGTCTAATATTGAACATATATTTACTGTTGATGATTTGGATTATCTCTATAAGGGTGGGAGACTCAACAAAGCATCAGCTGTAGTTGGAAATCTGCTGAAAGTCAAGCCTATACTGGAATCTATAGATGGTAAGCTTGAAGTAACTGAAAAAGAGAGAGGAAGAAAGAAATCACTTAAAAGACTTGTTGAAAAGATGGGTGAGATGGGTAAGGATTTAGATAAGCAGACCGTATATATTGTCCACGCTGACGCGTTATCAGATGCAGAAGATCTTAAGCAGATGATAGAGGAAAAATATAGTGTCAAAGAAACCGTAATTAAATGTCTAGGTTCTGCGATAGCAACGCATACAGGACCAGGTCTGGCAGCGGTGGTTTTTTCAAAGGAGTATATAGAGATATAGCATTTATAAATATAATATATATTATTGGAATTAAATAAATTATAAGGAGTGAAGAAAAATGCCTAAAGACACTTTTTTTAATCTACCAGAAGACAAACGCAACAGAATAATTGAGGCTTCAATGGATGAGTTTTCTGCTAATTCATACGAAGTTTCAAGTATTAATCAGATTGTAAAAAACTCCAATATTGCAAAGGGAAGTTTCTATCAGTACTTCGAAAATAAAGAGGATTTGTACCAGATGATAATTGAGTTATGTGGTGATATTAAAAATGAATACATCTCTAGAGTCCTTAATCGAGCGGAATATATGAATTTTTTCGATAAACTCACAGAGCTTTATAAGTCTATAATTTCTTTTTCAGAGGACAACGAGAGAGTTTCAAGCATAATAACTCATCTTTACAGAATTGATGATATTGAATTCAGAAATGAGCTTATAGAGGCATCGGGAATTTCATCTATGAAGCTTTTTGATGAGATAGTTGAACAGGGACAGAGTGAAGGTGAAATCAAAAAATCTATGGATTCATCGTTCTTATCAGCATTTTTATATGATGTGTCAATGTTTATAATTGAATATAGAGAAGGCCAGGGAAAATTGTTCAATTATGAAGATATGATAAATACAGTTGTTGGAGTGCTTAAGTCTGGAATGAAACCAGGCAAAAGAAATAAAGGGTTTATGAATTTATTATAAAAATATCGTTCTGAAAGCACTAAGAGCGATTGAGCTGATTATATGGAGTTTGTATATTAGCGGATATATTGACAATTTATTGATGTAGTTATAAAATGTACTTATATAAATTTAATATTATTTAAAGGCTGTGAAGGGACAAGTAGCAAGATGACTGATCTACAGAGAGATTATAGATGGTGAGATATAATTGGTTAAGATTTTGTGAATATCGACCTGGAGCTGACTATCCGAAAGTAAGTAAGATAGTACGTTTATAGCGTTAATTGTAATGAGTGACAGAAAACTGGCAGAGTGTGAATTGCTGTATTTTAATTTACATGAATACTGTTTTCTGTAATTTGGGTGGTAACACGATATTTCGTCCCTAAGTATATACTTAGGGACTTTTTTATAATTTTTTATATTATTTTTCTATTATTGAAAGGGTTGAAAAGATGAAGACATTTAAAGAGCTATCAAATGCGCCAGTCAAAGAAGTGGAAAAGTCTATTTCTGAGTTCTGGAACGATATAGATCTATTGAAATTGAGCATTGATACTAGAAAAGATGCTAAACCGTTTGTGTTCTATGAAGGGCCTCCTACAGCAAATGGAAAGCCTGGAATACACCATGTTATAGCTAGAACACTGAAGGACTCTGTTTGCAGACATAAAACTATGCAGGGCTATAAAGTTAAGAGAAAAGCTGGATGGGATACTCATGGACTTCCAGTTGAAATAGAGGTTGAAAAGCAGTTACAGCTTAAGAACAAGCATGATATAGAGGACTATGGAATTGCTGAGTTCAATAAAAAATGTAAGGAATCTGTTTTCAAATATGAGAGTCTTTGGAGAGATATGACAGACAGAATGGCATATCTGATAGACTTAGACAATCCTTATATCACACTTGAAAACGACTATATAGAATCTGTTTGGTGGATACTGAATAAATTCTTCAAAGAAAACTATATATATGAAGGACATAAGATACTTCCTTATTGTTCAAGATGTGGAACAGGACTTGCAAGTCACGAGGTTGCTCAAGGATATGAAGAAATAAAGACTAATACTGTTATAGTGAAGTTCAAGAGAAAAGATGCAGATGAATATTTCTTGGTTTGGACTACTACTCCTTGGACTTTACCTTCGAATGCAGCTCTTACTGTAAATCCAAAAGAGGCTTATCTGAAAGTTAAATCGGATGAGACTGTTTATTATGTGGAGAAAACTCTAGCTTCTGAAGTGTTTGGAGATAACGAGTATGAGATAATTGAAGAGCTTAAAGGAGAAGAACTTGAAGGGATAGAGTATGAGCAGCTGATGCCGTTTGTAAAAGCGGATAAGAAAGCTTTCTATGTGACATTAGGAGATTATGTTACTACTGAAGATGGTACTGGTATAGTTCATACTGCACCTGCATTTGGTGAGGATGACTATAACCTTGGAAGAAAATATGATTTACCAGTGCTTCAGCCTGTAAATGAAGATGGAAAATTTGTTGAGACTCCATGGAAAGATATGTTCGTAATGGATGCGGATTTAGAAATAATTAAATGGCTTGCTGCAGAGGATAAGCTGTTTAAAAAGCAGAGAATAGAACATAATTATCCTCACTGCTGGAGATGTAAGACACCACTTCTTTATTATGCAAAGCCAAGCTGGTATATTGAAATAACTAAAATTAAAGACAAGCTTATAGAGAACAACAACGGGGTAAACTGGTTCCCTGATTATGTTGGTGAGAAGAGATTTGGAAACTGGTTAGAAAACCTGAATGACTGGGCAATTTCGAGATCGAGATACTGGGGTACACCACTAAATATCTGGAGATGTAGTTGCGGTCATTTAGAATCGGTAGCATCTAGAGAAGAACTTGCTGAAAAAGCTATTGAAGATATAGATCCTAAGACAATAGAACTTCACAGACCTTATGTTGATGATGTTCATATGAAATGTGAGAAATGTGGAGAGACAATGTCGAGGGTAGAAGATGTTGTTGACGTTTGGTTTGATAGTGGATCTATGCCGTTTGCACAACAGCATTATCCGTTTGAAAATAAGGAAGAATTTGAAGAGCAGTTCCCGGCAGATTTCATATGTGAAGGTATCGACCAGACTAGAGGATGGTTTTACTCGCTAATCGCTATATCGACATTTGTGACAGGGAAGTCACCATATAAGAATGTATTGGTAAATGACCTGATTCTAGACAAAGAAGGAAAGAAAATGTCTAAATCCAGAGGAAATACTGTAGACCCATTTGAACTTTTTGATAAATATGGCGCAGACGCCCTTAGATGGTATCTGCTGTTCGTATCACCTCCATGGTCACCAACTAGATTTGATGAAGACGGTATAAAAGAAGTTATGTCTAAGTTCTTTGTAACTATAAAGAATGTTTACAACTTCTTCTCGCTTTATGCAAATACTGATGATATAAATCCTAGAGAGTTTGAAATAGCTGAACAGGATAGACCGGAGCTTGATAGATGGATACTTTCTAAGTACAACTCTCTGGTTAAAGAAGTAGAAGCATCGTTTGAAGTTTTCGATATGACTAAGATAGTTAGAAATATTCAGGATTTCATAAATGAAGATCTTTCAAACTGGTATATCAGACGTTCTAGAAGAAGATTCTGGGATACTGAGCTGACAGATGATAAGAAAGCTGTTTACAGAACGACTTATGAAGTCCTAGTTGGAATATCTCAACTTATAGCACCGTTTGTTCCTTATATATCTGAAGAACTATACCAGAACCTGACTGGAGAAAAATCGGTTCATTTAAGTGAATATCCTAAGTCAAATGAAGCGTTCATAGATAAAAGAATAGAAGAGAGAATGGACTTGATAAGAGATTTAGTAAAACTTGGAAGAGCTGCTAGAGAGGCAGAGAGAATCAAAGTTAGACAGCCTATCCAGAAGGTTATGGTGGATGGAAGCTATGAGGATCTTATAGGGGATTTGACTCCGCTTATCCAGGAAGAGCTTAATGTTAAAGAAGTTGTATTCTCTAAAGACTTAACTGAGTATATGAACTTCAATCTAAAGCCTAATTTCAGAGAAGCTGGACCTAAGCTAGGTTCTAAGATTAAAGACTTTGGAAAAGCATTGGCTTCGCTTGATGCATCGGTTGCAGCTCCTAAGCTTGAGGCTGGAGAGAGCATAATGCTAGATTTAGCTGGTGAAGAGTTTGAAGTGGACAATTCGCTTGTTATGGTTAATATAGAAGCTAAGGAAGGCTTCAATGTGTCTATGGAGAACAATATCTTTATCATATTAGATACAGTATTGAATCAGGATCTTTTAGATGAAGGATATGCTAGAGAATTCATTTCTAAGATTCAGCAGATGAGAAAGAATAATGGATACGAGATGATGGATAATATCAAGATAGAGTATAATTCGGATTCAGTAGTGGAAAAAGCTATAGAAGACTTTAAAGATTATATTATGTCTGAGACATTAGCAGTAGAAATATCAAAAACTGACAAAGAGTATGAGATAACACAGCTAAACGATAGAGAAGCTGGTATTGAGATACAGAGAATATAGTGAAAGGGAGTTTCGACTCCCTTTTTTTCTACAGTGAAAAGGTGATGTGACAGGTATGAAACTTAAAAGAAAGCAAAGACAGGTTATATCGATTTTAGTATTCATATTTATTGTAGTTGGAATTATTGCACTTATTAAGACCAAATTTATAGATAACACTAGTACACAGAAAGTCAGCTCTGTAGATAAGAAAAACTCCACTGTAAAAAAGGATGAGAAAAAAGACGAAAAAAGTGAAGATAATAAAAAAACAAAAAAAGATATCAAGAAGAAACTGAATCTTATCCTGAAAGAAACTATTATGGACACTTCTAAATATAAGGCAGTGTTTACTGATGATGATATTTATATATCAATTGAAGATATAGTTGGACTTTTAGGCGGTACGCTCCAGTGGAATAGTGAGACAGACAGATATATAATAAACTGTTTGGGGACTCATTCTGTTATAGATGTAAAAACTAAGAAGATAACCAATGCCAGAGATGAGATGGTAGATATCAGCATAGTTGGCGGTGATAGCGATAGAAAGGTATCATTCTATTCGGTTATGAAGAGCTTTGATTATGATGTGAGCAAGTTATACAGTTCTGATTATTATTGGGCTAGACCGGTAAACTATGACAGAATGCCTGTGGAAATTGCAAAAAAGTTTAATGATAAAATAGGTATCAAGATAGAAAACTACGCTTCTAAATACAGAAGAGAGCGAGTTGAATATGAAGCAAAACATCCGGATAAAAAAGAAGAGTATAAGATGAGAGAGATTGATGGTGATAGGGTTATATATCTGACTTTCGATGATGGACCTAATGAATACACGGAATCGATTATGGATACTCTTAAGCACTATGATGTGAATGGCACTTTCTTTTTTACAGGTAAGAATATTAAAGACGATAAAGATATGAAAGACCTGGTCAAGAAAGTTTATGACAATGGTAACAGTATAGGGTTACAAGGAATGACGGGCAGAGAAGAAGTATTATATTCTACACCTGATAAATTCCTTGAGGAGATGAGCACAGAGGAGGAAATGATTAGAAATATTATTGATGTTCCTGTAAAGCTCATAAGACCCATCTATGGAAGTTATCCAAGAATGACGAATGCATATAGAGAAATTGCAATAGAAAATGGCTACAGAATTTGGGACTGGGAGGCAGATCCAGGTGATGCATCTGTTTCATATGTTGAGCCTTCTGAAATCTATGAAAAGGCAATGAAAAGTGTTCCGGAGGAAGGAACGCTCATAATTTTAATGCATTGCAGAAAGGATAATGCATTAGCTCTTCCGTATATACTGGAAAGCTTAAAAGAAAATGGATATACTTTTGATATAATTACAGATGATTTATATCCTTATAATTTTTGGGGAGATAAAAGAACAGAGACATAGTTTAAATGGAGTTGAGGAAATGGATAAATTAAAGATACTTTTTGACAGTGGCTGTGACTTAAGTGAAGAACAAGCGAAAAAACTGAATGCAGAGATTGTTCCGCTTACGATCAGAGTAGAAGACAAGATATTTACAGATGATTACAACATGGATACGAGTGAATTGATTGAGAGTGTAAAGAATGTTTCAGACACTAGTAATCCTCCAGGAACTGCGTGTCCATCACCTGATGACTTTAAATCGAAGTTTATTGATGATGGTATGAACTTCGTTGTAACATTATCTGAAAAGCTCAGTGGATCATACAACAGTGCTATGGTGGCAAAGAATATTTTTGCTGAGGAATCGCCTGAGACATATGTTGATATTATTGACTCTAAGTCTGCTGCATGTGGAGAAGCTTTAGTTTCCATTGAAATTAACAGGCTTGCTGAACTAGGACTGAGTCCTGAGGAAATATCTGAAAAAATTAGACAGTATGTTGATAATATGAAAACATACTTTATGATTGATTCTATGGAAAATCTTATGAAAACGGGTAGAATAAGCACGATGAAAGGGAAAGTTGCACAGTTCTTATCAATAGTTCCGATTATGAAGGCTAATGATGGAGCTATTGAACAGGCTAGCAAAGTGAGAGGAGCAAAGAATGCTTTTCAAAAGCTGGTTGAGATAATAGGAGAGCAGAGTGAGGACGCTGAAGAGAAGATACTTGGGATATCTCACTGCAATGCTCTTGATAAAGCTAAAGATTTGAGAGACAAGGTAAAAGAGTTGTATAAGTTTAAGGATATTATAATATTTGAAACTAGAGGTATAGCTACTTTCTATGCAGGTGAAGGCGGAATAATAGTATCATTCTAGTAATACTAAACTCCTAGTGAGTTAGATAATCGAATTATCTAACCAACTAGGAGTTTTTTGATTTTCTAATATTTGATTTTCATAAAATCTTGGAACCAAATACGGTAATTATTTAACTTTAAATATCAGTTTTTTCTCTATTAAAAGATCTTTTGAAAAGGATTTGACTCCTTTTTTATTAAAGTCTATCATTATAAAGCTTTTATCTAAATCAACGACTTTTCCATTTCCGAATTTTTTGTGATGGATAAAGTCTCCTATAGAAAATTCATATGCTTCATTGGGATTGTATTCCTTGTTGGAGCTGTACTCTTTGTTTGTGATTATATTCATAGTTTTCTCAAAAAAGGCTTTATCAAAATAGGTCGTATTCTTCTCGCTAAGGATTGGCTTAGAGTTGAGATGTCCCTTTTCAGGAGATGATTCTGAGCTTTTTTTAGGGTTTACAGCTGTTCTGATATAGTTGAAAAAATCTGATGGAGGAACTAAATTATCGCTCCTCTCTTTATATGTCAGAAGCTGCAGATTCTCTTTTGCTCTTGTCATACCAACATAGAAGACGCGTCTTTCCTCCTCGAGATGTCTATAATCACCATTTCTGTCAGCATCTAGACTGCTGCTCGAAGGAAACTCACCATTTACAAGGTCTATGATAAATACATTCTCAAATTCAAGCCCTTTGGCTGAATGTATAGTTGATAAAAAAACACCATCATCATTGGAGTTTTGTTTTACTAAATCCTTGAGGTTTTCAAGCCTGAACAGAAAATCGAGTATGGAGTCTGTTCTGGATGCAAGTATTTTTATTGTAGAGAAATATATGAGGATACTTCCTAGACTCTGACCCTGAAATTCAGCTCTGCTCTGAAGATGATGCATATATTCCAAGTCGTTTTCTATATAGTTTATTATTTCTATTGGCCTGCTTTTAGCCAGTCTCTTGAATTTAATGCCTAAGTTTTTAATATTCTTTTTCTGGAAAGTTTTCATTTCATCATAGTCAGCTAGAATATTGAAAACAGAATCAGAGCTGCTGCTGTTTAATACAAAATTCATTGCCTTCTTTGAAATGAATGCATTCATCTTATAGTATATTCTTTCGAAAGCATTTTTATCACTGGCATTTACTATGAGATTGAAAAAAGCTACTATATCAGAAGTTATCCAGTGATTGAAAAAGTTGAATTTCAAATCTTTAGCTCTAAATCTCAGTCCTTTTCTATCCATGATATCGATCAGAGGTATCAGTGAAATGTTGTATCTGAACAGAACAGCATTTTCAGATAAATCATCAGAAAGATTTTTCAGTATATGTTCATACTGCTGTTCCTGTGTATTGAATATCTTTGTAATTATTTCTGTTTTATTACCATTATTTGAATGAAGGTTTTTCTCATATCTGTCTTTATTTTGAGATATGAACTCATTCGATATATCGACTATTGTCTTTGAAGATCTATAATTTCTGTCCATATGGTATATCTTTGCATCTTTATATTTGTCTTTATAATCCAGCAGATATTGCGGATTAGCTCCTCTAAACCCGTATATACTCTGATCATCATCTGCAACAATGAAAAGGTTATTATTCGGGTGAGCTAGCTTTTCTATTATTTTATGCTGAACTGTTGATGTATCCTGACCTTCATCAATCTGTATATATTTATATCTGTTTCTGTATCTATTCAGTATTTCCTGTTCTGAGTTCAGAACATCTAGTGCCATTGTCAGCATATCATCAAAATCTATGAGTTTATTATTCTTTTTGTACTCTTCATATAGATAGAAGAGCTCCTCAAAATTTGGAATTGATGGACATTTGTATTCACCAGGAGAAATCATCATGTTTTTCACATAGCTGATACTGCTTATGAGTTCTTCCAGTTTATCATCAGATAAGTAGCCGGAGGAACTGTTTTTATAGATTTCTCTTAAGATTGAGTTGTGGCTTATATTTCTTGAGCGTTCAATCAAATTATAATTTAAATTGTTAGCAATGAAATAATCTCGCAGCACAAGATAGGAGAAACTGTGTATTGTTGAAAACTTAGCATTGATGTTGAATTTCCCAAAGGTATTGTCAAACCTGTTTTCCATATCAATTGCAGAAGCTTTACTGAATGTTATAGATAATATTTCAGACGCTGGAACTTTTTTTACCAATCTCAGATAAGCAATTCTCGTTATTAAAACGGTTGTCTTACCTGCTCCAGGCACGGCAAGTACAAGCGCAGGACCGTTTAAATGTGAAGCGGCTTGTCGCTGATTGGTGTCTAAGCATAGATCCATTTCTTTACTTATCTTATTGAAAAATAGATTTGTCAAACATATCATCCTTTATACTTAGTTGATAAGTTCATTTTATCATACTTGTTCTATAAATATTTAACAATATTAGTGATATAATAGAGTGAAACAATATCTATATATAAATTAAAGAAAAAATACATGATAAATTGTAAAAAAGAGAAATAGAATATTGAGTACAAAACTAATAAGGAAGGCTAGAAAATGAATAAAAGAATAAAAACATTGTTTATGCTGTTATTTGTTTTAACTTTTTTATCTAAATTAGCTCCAGGTTCATATGCTGAAAACAATTCTAAGTTGCTGATTATCAGCTCAGATAGTGTTGGTATTTCAGATATCGGAAAAATTAAAAGTAATAACTCAAATATTTCAGCTGGACTTTTAAGTTTGAAGTCTATGAATAGAAATGAAGAGAATATATTCATAAACATGGCATATGGAAGAACATACGGTTATTCAGAGAGTAAGTTTAATAATATAGATTACAGTGAAGGAACTTCTGTAGGAAACTACAAAGGAATAATGAATGCTATTGAAAAGGAATACAGTGAAACTAATAAAGATATAAAGTGTCTTGGCGATATTTTAAAAGAGAACAATTTAAAGAGATCTTTTTTAGGTGGGAAATCAGGAAATTCCAATACAAGCTACATATTGCTTTCGGACTCGGATGGGAAATATGATTTTGGTCATGAACTCAAGTCCGAAGATATTATCCATGAAGTTGATGCGGAGTTCCAAAAAGCTGATGTTGTTATGGTTTCGCTTTCGGATTTTGAGCGGGAAACTCAGCTAAGCTTGTCACGAAGTCTGATGTCTATGAACTATGAGAGCATTCTAATATCTACGAAGAAATCAGATTATGGATATATGAAGAACAAATCTATTTCTGCCGTACTTGCCCGCAGAAGTGGATGGAGTGGAGGATTTCTGACATCTGATTCTACAAAGCGAGAAGGTCTTATCAGTAGTCTGGATATAAAGTCGACTATACTGGAAAAGTTTCGACTAACTGAAGAAAACAGCACTGGAAAACCCATGAAATCAATAGATACTGATGAAAATGTTCAAGAGGTGCTGGCTGAGAATTTAGAGTCCTATATGAATCTGAATCTTACAAAATATATTTTTCATGGATTTATAATAGGAATAAATATTCTTATTATATTATCCTACCTGATGAAAAAGAATATAGAGAAGAAAGTGCCGTTATCATATTTGCCGCCGGCTTTCGTGCTGTTTGGTATGGCTTTATCTTTTATGAATGGAAATATATTTCTGTATTCGGGACTGATACTTGTACTGTCCGTAGGGCTGCTGGCTTATTATAAAAGAGAAGCTGATTCTGATGACAGTAAAAATATCATGAGCGGTAAATTTGAGATTGAATATATTGAATGCGTACCTTTCATATCGAATATATTGATTATTATGGGAATATTTTTTGCAAAGAATTTAATATACGGCTCTTTTATTGGATACAATAATATCGATGCTGGGGGAAGATATTATGGATTCAATAACGATATAATGGGAGTTCTACTGGCCACAGGGATATTGTCTGCGGGTATGTTTAACAACAAGATTAAGTCCATATGGGGCAAGTACATTGGATTTCTGGTGCTGATGATAAACTTAATGGCTCTAACTGGAAGTTATGGAAGCAATTTCGGTGGTATGCTGACAGCCATAACAGCAGTTATATTATATGTGTATTACTTTATTTCCAAGAGCACCATGGGAGTTAAGAGGGTTATGGCTATGCTGGGCACTATTGCCATTACCATATTGTTATTTTACTTAGTTGGTGGAAGTAATAGCCACTTTGCGGAGTTTTTTGACAGAGTTGCAGATCAAGGATGGGTGGAATTTTTTGATATGATGAAGAAGAAAATCACCCAGCTGATTCAGATAGCTGTCATGCCTCCATGGAGTGTGATGATTATTCTACAATCGATATATATTATAAAAAGAATAAGATCAGCTATAAATAAGAGAGATATCAAGCTGTTGAAGCTCATATATATTACATCTATAGCTGCACTCATGCTTAATGACACAGGTGCAATTGCTTTTATGTATATGAACGCATATTCAATAGCTTTGATCAGATATTATGAGGAGAGAGGTTATTTTTCAAATGGAATTTAAAAGTGTGATTAGGAAAATATTGGGATTGGCATGTGTTTTGATTTTCTTTTTCCACGTTAGCGATATTGGTGTTGCGGTTTCTGAAAAAGATAAAGACCGTTTCTTAAATGAAACTGAGCATACAGATGTAAGCTGGATGAGAAAGCCTGAGAATATCAGGAAAGAAAAAACACTTATCATATCGACGGATCAGCTGGATTTGACTCAGTTGAAAAGTCTTGATATCAAGGATTCAGCTATAAGTTTGATGAGTGCGAAGACAGCAAGGGGTACCGGGAGCTCACTTGAGAGTCAGTATATGACAATAGCTTCGGGAATAAGAGTTACAGTCGATCAGGAGCTTTTTACAGGGGTAGAAAAGTCGGAAGATAATAGAGGTACAGAAGCCATTGATTTCTTCAATGTTCTTTATAGACTCAATCAGGATTATGATGGCTTCATAGATAAATTTAAGTTTTTGGGTGAAATATTTCATGACAATGGCTTAAAAACTGCATATATTGGTGATGACAGCAGCATTCTGCTTGCAGCTGACAAAGAAGGAAAAGTTGATTATGGAGAACTTGGTGTTGTTTATGACTATAAGGAACTGAGAAAGCTAGTTGACAGAATGTCCTCGAATGCTCAGTTGACGGTACTTTCATATAATATCGAAGATAATTATGAAAGACTAGATACTATAAAGAAAATAACAGAAAAGTTTGATGGAACTGTATATATCATACCTAAGATGATATCAGGAGATATATCTGTGAGAAACAACTCCACTATTAAACCTATACTGATTAAAGGAATAGGAGATGGCGTATTAGACAGTAGGACTACTAAGAGATATGGACTTGTAAGCAATCTTGATATAATGCCGACCATATTGAGTAAATACGGTATAGAATATGATGGTCAGGTTGGGAAACGACTAGAAGTTATAGAAGGAGAAAAGAGCAAGAAAGAGAATGTGGAAGATATTGAATTTATTTTCAATAAATATATGAATCTTACGAGTGTCAAATACAGCTTCAATGCGATGATAATCTATCTTCAAATAGCCTTGATAATACTGTACTTGATAACAGGAAGATCCTATAGGCCGCTTAAGTACTTGTTATATATTCCAATATACTCTATTTTGCTTTCGCTCATATTTGGTAACAAATTAGCAGAATTTGATAGAAATGTATACGTATATTCTATCATGGCAGCTGCTGCGGCTCTGTCGATAATTACACATATGGTATATATAAGAACTTGTGTAAGAGGAAGAAGGCAGAAAAAAGAAAACACAATAATAGAAAAGCTTTCTATTATTGCATTTATAATGATAGTTGCGTTTATCATATTCCTACCAGAGCAGATTTACAGTTCTTTTGTAGGTTATAACAATCTTGTAGCCGGAGGCAGATTCTTCGGATTTAACAATGATGTTATGGGAACGCTTATTGGTTCATTTATCTTAGCTTATTTCTATATACGTAAAAATAAATCCAAAATGATGAAGCATATAATAACGCTCGGGGGTGTAGGACTTCTTCTTATCTCTCTATCAGGCAGATATGGAAGCAACTTTGGAGGGTTAGTTACTGCTACTGTCCTTTCTTTGCTGCTGATTTATGGGGATCTCCTTATAAATACATCTAAGAGAATGAAAGTAGTTGCGGGGGGCTTAGTTCTTATAGGGCTGGTTCTTGGAATAATAGTCATGACTAGAGGTGGAGGAAACCACATAAGTGAGTTTGCGAGCAGAGTACAGCGCTATGGAATGGAAGAATTTGTACAGATGGTGAGCAAGAAATTCTATCAGGTAATAGTTAATACAAGAAAGATGCCTTGGATATTAGCAATTTTAATGCAGCTTACATTTATGTTCAGGAGAGTTTATTCAGGAACAGAGCAGAGGCTGAAGGACATAACTGTGCTATTTATTTTCATTTCGATAATAGCGTTGCTGACGAATGATACGGGTGTAGTTGCATTAGTATACATGAACACAATAATTATCAGCTCAACCCTTTTAAAAATAAGTGGGAAAGATTCGGTTAGAATGTAACAGTTTACAACTTTACAATAATAAAGATATAACGTAAAATGAATATAGAGATTATGAAAAAATTAGGAGGATTTAGCATGAAAAAAAGATTGGCATTATTTGCTGTAGCATTATTATCGGCTGGGCTTATATTTGGCTGTGGTAATGATAAGTCAAGTGAAGTTAAAACTGCAGATGATAAGTTTGTGGTTGGTCTTGATGACAGCTTCCCACCAATGGGATTCAAAGATGAATCAGGTGAACTGGTTGGATTTGACATTGATCTGGCTAGAGAAGTAGCAAAGAAAATGGATATGGACGTTGAATTCAAGCCTCAAGACTGGGACGGAATAGAACTGAGTCTTAACAAAGGGGACATAGATGTTATATGGAATGGATATTCTATAACAGAAGAGAGAAAAAAATCGGTTGCATTCAGTGACCCATATCTTGCGAATAGACAGATATTAGTAGTTAAAGATGATTCAGAATACAAAGCTATGGATGAATTGAAAGATAAGACTTTGGGTATTCAGCTTGGAAGCAGTGCGGAGAAGGCTCTGAACAACCATGCAGATTTCAAAGACTCATTAAAAGAAATAAAATCATACTCAAATAATGTTGAAGCTCTTTTAGATTTAGATGCTGGAAGAGTGGATGTTGTATTAGTTGATGAAGTTGTTGCAAAATACTTCATAGCTAAAAAAGATGGACATTATAAAGTTCTAGATGGGGATTTAGGAAAAGAAGAGTATGGAATAGGACTTAGAAAAAATGATACAGAATTCCTTGAAAAGCTTAACAAGGCATTAGAAGAAGTTAAGAATAGCGATGAAGGTGTAAAAATATCAGAAGAGTGGTTTACAGATGATATATTTGCTAAGTAATTTGAAGGGGTGTCAATATGGATGGTTTATTTAAACACTTTGTCTATATAATGCAGGGGAGTGGAACTACGATAGCTCTAGCTGTTGCAACTTTCATTCTCTCTATACCTCTTGGAATTTTAGGCGCTGTAGGAAAAGTTTCGGGTGGGAAAGTTTTGAAAACAGTTCTGACTTTCTATACTTGGTTATTCCGTGGAACACCGCTGCTTTTGCAGGTGTTTTTCATATATTACGGTTTGCCATTTATATCCCGTTCACTGACTATAAATGATGCGTTTACGGCAGCCTTGATTGCTTTTGTGCTGAACTATGCGGCATATTTCATAGAGATTTTCAGAGCGGGAATTGAGTCCATAGATAAGGGACAGTATGAAGCGGCAAAGGCTTTGGGACTTAACTACAGACAGACTATGATGTATATAATATTTCCACAGACGATCAGAAGAGTTGTTCCGACTACTTCTAGTGAAACTGTGAATCTAGTTAAAGATACTGCTCTTGTTGCTGTAATTGGTCTAGGAGAATTATCGCGTTCGGCTAAAGAGATAGTTACGAGAGAAGCTATAATATCTCCATTTGTAATAGCGGCTATAATCTATTTAGCTCTGAATTCAGTCATAATGTATATTTTTAGAAAGATTGAAGAGAAGAATAAAATATATAGTTAATTGAACACTGTTATTTATATGGATTTTGCAGGAGATACATTAAGTATCGTCTGAAGAATTCTTATAAAATAACAGTGTTTTTTTGTAGAAGAACAGAAAAATATCTGAATTAGTCTTGATAAAAAACGGAATAAATATTATAATAAAAGCAACATATGAGCAACTATTCATATGTTGCTTTTTGAAATTTGGAGGTGAGTACCATGATTATCAGTGCAAAAGTCAACGGACTTACATGTGCAAGCTGCGCTGAGAAGATTAGAGGGGAAATAGATAAGTTAGATGGAGTCAGGAATGTGGATCTCAGCATGATAAATCAGAAGCTGAATATAGAGCTTGAAGAAGATGCTGATGAAAAATATATAAAGATGAGTTCTCAGAAAATTGCAGATAAGATAGAGAGAGGAACGGTCTTCACATTTGAATCTGATTCAGATGAAGGTTTGGAATCAGTTGACCATGAAGAAGATGATGATAGTGATGAACTGAAAAAAACAATGATAAGAATTGCTTTTGCTGCAGTTGTTTTTATCCTTTCATTTGTTTTCAAGAGCAATGAAAAAGTCTTTACTGCACTCAATATAGTAGCCTATACGATAATAGGCGGGGATATAGTCATGAGTGCAATAAACAAGATCTCAGATGGACAGTTTTTTGATGAAGAATTTCTTATGACTATAGCCACATTTGCAGCCATCTTTATTGGGGAGTATCAGGAAGCTGTTGCTGTTATGCTGTTTTATCAAGTAGGAGAACTGCTTCAGGAGAGAGCTGTTATGAAGTCGAGAAAATCTCTAAGAGAGGTTATAAATCTAAAGGCTGACTATGCTAATTTAAAGACAGAATCCGGATATGATAGAGTAAGTCCGGAATCTGTGACGATTGGAGAAATAATAATTGTAAAGCCGGGGGAGAAGGTTCCTCTTGACGGTATTGTTGTAAATGGAAGCTCCAGGGTAAATACATCTGCTTTGACTGGTGAATCTGTTCCGGTTGGGGTAAGTGAAGGAGATCCTATACTCAGCGGATATTTAAATGAAAATAATACTATAGAAATTGAAGTAGAAAAAATGTACAGAGATTCTGCTGTAGCAAAAGTGCTTGATCTTGTTGAAAATGCAGGAGCCAAAAAAGCACCTACGGAGAAGTTCATAACCAAGTTTGCTAAGGTATATACTCCAGTTGTTGTAGGACTTGCTTTTATTATTGCTTTTGTTGTTCCGCTAGTATTGAGACAAAGCATGAGCGACTGGTTATATAGAGCCGCAATATTTTTGGTTATATCATGTCCGTGTGCACTTGTTATATCTGTTCCTTTAGGATTTTTTGGAGGAATTGGTGCATGCTCTAGAAATGGTATTCTTGTAAAAGGTGGAAACTATCTTGAGGCACTAAGCAAAACTAATCATATAGTGATGGATAAGACTGGAACGCTTACAAAAGGTACTTTTAAAGTTCACGATATTATTCTTTCGGGAGAGTTTGATAGGAAGACTGTGCTGGAAATTGCAGCAATTTCTGAGTCGTTCTCAAACCACCCTATAGCTAAATCGATAGTAGAAGAGTACGGTGGTCAGATGGATCTCAGCAGAGTTGAAGAACATGAGGAGATTGCAGGACATGGTATAAAATCTATTGTAGATGGAAAAACCGTATTGATAGGAAACGGGAAGCTTTTAGATAAATTTTCAGTATATTATGATGAAAAATCGAGAGATAGAGACTCTGAATATAAAGGGACGGAAGTCTATATTTCTATCGATGGGAAATATGCTGGTAAAATAGTTATTGCTGATGAAATAAAAGAAGATGCAAGAGAAACTATTGACAGACTAAAAGCCATGGGAATCCAGAATATAGATATGCTGACAGGCGACTCTGTGGATGTTGCTAAGGCGGTATCTGAGGAACTCGGTATCCCGAGTTACTATGGAGGGCTATTACCTCAGGATAAGCTCAGGATATTTGAGGAAATATACAGTAAGAAAAAAGAAAATGAAACAGTTGCTTTTGTAGGCGATGGTATAAATGATGCTCCAACTTTAGCTAGAGCAGATGTTGGTATAGCAATGGGAGCCTTAGGTTCGGATGCTGCAATAGAGGCTGCTGATGTTGTAATCATGACTGATGAGCCGAGTAAGATTGTTCAGTCTATAAGAATTTCAAAAAAAGTTAAGAAAATTGTAACTCAGAATATACTGTTTGCGCTTGGGGTTAAATTGATTGTACTGCTGCTTGGTGTTCTAGGACAGGCAACCATGTGGGAAGCAGTATTTGCTGATGTAGGAGTTTCGCTAATAGCCGTGCTTAACTCTGTAAGAGCTCTGAGAGCAAAGTAGAATTTAAGAATATTCAAATAGATAATATGCTCGCTGTTTAATCGATTGCTTTAAGCTGAATACCGATTAACAGTGAGCATTCTTTATTTGTATAATTTATTTATATCGTGTGAAATCTTAAACTATCTGTAAATGGTGTAAGCATAATCCTGAAGTGAAATAAAGCTCTTGTTATGGTAGAATGATTTGGGAGGTAATAGTTTTGAATTCAGTGATTAAAGAAGAGATAAGAGAAGGAATTAAGCATGGTATTCCTATAACACTAGGATATTTCCCTGTTTCTTTTACATTTGGACTTATAGCCGCCTCTAGTGGACTTAATCCACTGCTGGCATTTATTATATCTTTAACCAATTTCACATCAGCTGGTCAGTTTGCAGGTATGAATATAATATTGGCGGGTGGCAGCTATATAGAGATGGGAATGACAATGTTTGTAATTAACTTAAGGTATATGCTTATGAGTCTTTCGCTCAGCCAGAAGCTTGAAAACTTCTCATTAATGGATAGATTTATTACTTCATTTGGTATAACTGACGAGATTTTTGCAGTTTCTTCAATAGAGAAGAGTTCAATAAGCAGTAAATATTTAAAAGGGCTTATAATACTTCCCTATCTTAGCTGGGGCTTAGGGACTCTTTTAGGAGCGTATGTTTCAGGAGTATTACCGGATGATTTAAAGGCAGCTATGGGAATAGCACTTTATGGAATGTTTTTAGCTATAATTGTACCAGTTGCTAAGAAGAGCATGCCTGTACTTGCTGTTGTGATAATTGCCGTTGTGGCTTCATCAGCATTTTACTATATAGATATGTTTTCGAAAATTCCAACAGGATGGGCTATAATCATATCAACAGTTTTAGCATCAGCCTTAGGAGCTGCATTATTCCCAGAGGAAGAGTCAAAAGAGGAGTGAGATTGAGTCAGATGAGTAGAACAATAATATATATATCCATTATGGCGTTGGTAACATATCTTATAAGAATGATTCCTTTCATTTTGATGAGAAATAGGAAAATAAAATCCAAATTTATTAAAAGGTTTTTGGATTTCACTCCTTATGCAGTTTTGGGCAGCATGACGTTTCCATACATATTTTACTCTACTGGACACAGAATTAGTGGCGTTTTGGGAACTATTTTAGCATTAATGCTCTCATACTTCGGAAAAGGGCTAACGAAAGTTGCTGTTTACACTGTAATATTCGTTTTTTTTGTAAATTTGGCAATAAATTTATAAAAAAAACTTTCTTGAATTATTATTGATGTGTTATAATTAGATAATCAAAAGTCAAGGAGATGAAATTATGAAATTAATAGTTACTAAAGACTATAAAGGTATGGCAAGGGAATCAGCTAGACTTATAGCGCAGGAAATACTTAAGAAACCAAATATGGTATTGGGCCTTGCAACAGGTAGTACACCAGAGAAAGCTTATGAGAAGCTTATTGAGCTGAACAATGTCGGCGTAATAAGTTTTAAAGATATAACTACATTCAATCTGGACGAGTATCTTGGTCTTGCAAAGACTCATGATCAGAGTTACTACTATTACATGATGGATAATTTATTTAATCATATAGATATAGATAGAAACAGAATCAATATACTTGATGGTAAAGCTGAAGATATAGCTAAAGAATGTAATGAATATGAAGACAGAATCAAGCAGGCTGGAGGAATCGATCTTCAACTTCTTGGAGTGGGAAGAAATGGTCATATAGGATTCAATGAACCATCAGAGGAGATAGAGCCATATACTAGACTGGTTGAACTTACAGAGGACACTATAGAGGCCAATTCAAGATTTTTTGAGAATATAGAAGAAGTTCCTACTAAGGCAATCACTATGGGTATGAAGACTATAATGAATGCGAGAAAGATAATCCTCGTTGCTAATGGAGAGAATAAAGCTCAAGCTATATATGATGTAGTTAAAGGACCTGTAGATCCTAAATCGCCAGTATCTATTCTTCAGCTGCATCCGGATGTAACCGTGATTGTTGATGAAGAAGCGGCTAGTCTACTATAATATAAAATGACAGCAATAGCTAAAGTAATAATATCAATGCTGATAGAGGGAATGAGTATACCTTTCCCGGGAATAATATTTCTTTTGACATGGGGAAGTGTTAATGAACCGGATATAGAGAAGATAGCTCTTCTCTCTATTTTTTTGGCCTCTTCTTACACTATTGGCAGTTTTTTACCATATTTTTTAGGAGCTAAAATAGGATCAAGAATGCTCAGTTTTTTTGGCGAAAAAGTAAATGCTGCAGTCTTAAAAGGTGGATTGCTTATGAATAAGTATGGACTTATAATAATAAGTATTTCAAGACCGTTTGGGTGGGGAAACTATGTGTCATATATAGCGGGAGTTTCTAAAGTAAACAAACTTAAATATTTGATTCTGACGTTTATAGGTATTTATCCTTGGTGCTTTATTATGCTCTATTTGGGGAAAAGGTTTAGAGGTAATATCTCATTTGTCACAGAGTATATAGATAAATATACATTCTATATATATGGAGTTGTAATAGCTGTAACAGTCATATTCATGTTGACCAAATACAACAAATACAGAAAATCAAGGAAAATAGAAGAATAATAGTGTATAATGAAAATAGAAAGTGAAAAAACCAATATATAGGAGGAATTAATATGATACTTTATGCAATGATAATGGAGACAGTTGATCCTGAAAAAGATGCGGAAGTTTTAGATGAGCATTTAGAATATCTAAAAAAATATTTAGAAGAAGGAAAGATTTATGCAAAAGGTCCTTTTCTAGATCATTCAGGTGGGCTTATAATATACAACACTGAAAACATTGAAGAAGCTAGAGAACTTATAGAAAATGACCCTGTAATTAAATACAAATCACGTAAATACACTCTTAAAGAGTGGAGAAGCACTATAGAAATATAGTTGGGAGAGGATTATTATGAAACTTCTTTTTGTTTCGGACATTCATGGATCAGAGTACTATGCAAAAGAAATAGAGCGCATATATGAAGAGGAAAAACCTAATTATATTATTTTATTAGGAGATATTCTTTATCATGGAGCAAGAAATGAACTGCCGAAAGGATACAATCCTAAAGGTGTTATAGAAGTTTTAAACAGACATAAAGATAAAATTGTGGCTGTAAGAGGTAATTGTGATAGTGAAGTCGATCAGATGGTGCTGGAATTTGATATTTCGGCATCTTATACTAATCTGATAGCGGATAATGTCAGAATGTTCATAACTCATGGACATCTATATAATAAAAACAAGATGCCTAATATTCCAGTGGGAACAGTATTTGTATCTGGACATACACATGTACCGGTTGCAGAAATGGATAAAGGTTACTACTTTATTAATCCGGGATCTACTACATTACCGAAGAAAGACAGTAAAAACTCTTATGCTATATATGACAGAAGGAAATTTACAATAAAAGACTTTGATGGAAATATTGTAAAGACTTTGGAAATATAGATTAGAGGAAAATCCTAATTAATTATCAAATAAATAATTGAGCGATAAAAAGAGCTGATATGTATACCTGCAGATTATGTGCAGATAGATACATACAGCTCTTTACTTTTTTTGATTATTCCATCTCAGTTGTCTTTTTATACGCGGCTTTCATAGCTTCGATTATCGAAGATCTGAAACCTTCCTTTTCCAAAACAGATACTGCTTCGATTGTAGTTCCGGCCGGAGAACATACGGCATCTTTTAATGTTCCTGGATGCAGTCCAGTTTCTAGCACCATTTTAGCAGATCCTAGAACGGACTGAGCAGCAAGCTTATAAGCTAGATTTCGAGGAAGGCCTGTAGCTACACCTGCATCTGCCATTGCTTCAATCATTATATAGACATAAGCTGGAGAACTTCCGGATATCGGAACGGCTGCATCCATATACGTTTCAGGCACTATTTCTATTTCACCGCATGATGTAAAGATGCTCTTTACTTCTTCCGTTTCATTATCTTCGAACTTATCTTCAGAAAAAGACAGCACGGTCATTCCTTCAGAGACTAAGGCAGGTGTATTAGGCATTGTTCTTACGACTTTAACTTCATTTCCCAGAAAGTTTTTAATATTTTCAATGCTTATACCTGGAGCAATGCTCACTATTATACTGCCTTCATTAATCGAAGATTTGATATTCAGAAGAGTTTGAGAATAGTTCTGTGGTTTCACCGCAAGTATTATATACTTGGATTTAGAACTGAGCTCTTTCATACAATCTATAACATCTATATTTGTTTCTGAACTTACAAAGTCTATTCTTTCCTGTGAAAGTTCACAAAAAGCAAATTCGCTTCTATCATATTTTGACATCAATCCCTTTAAGATTGCATATCCCATATTTCCCATCCCAATGAAACCAAATTTATACATTTAAAAAACACCCCGCAATTATTCTTATATATTCTTATTATATCATTATACATCAAGCCAGTGACACAATGAAAAGAACTATTCTTATAGTGAAAATACTAAATCAATATACCTTAAACATATTTTATCTTAAAGTTTAATTGGCAAAAATCAGAATTTATATAATCCAAAATTTTCTAAAAAAACTTTGAATATTATGATTAAGATTCTCATGTATAGGGTATCATTATATTAAAGGAGAAACTGATAGAATATATCTATATCTATCAGATGAATATTACTGAAATCCTCAGATTTATTTTCAGTAGTATGAATATAACAAAAGGAGAGCTATAATATGGAAAACAGAATAGTTGGTAAGCCGGCTGCTGATTTTAATATGCCAGCAGTTAAAGGCGACGGTTCGGGATTCACAGAAGTTAAATTATCAGATTATAAAGGGAAATATCTAGTTTTATTCTTTTATCCGCTAGATTTTACATTCATCTGACCGACTGAAATAAGATCCTTCAGTGAAAGGTACGATGATTTTAAAGCATTAGATGCAGAAGTACTAGGAGTTAGTACTGATAGTGAGCATTCACATTTAGCATGGATAAATTCGAATTTAGGTAAACTGAATTATGATTTAGCATCTGACAGAAACAGAAAGACTTCAACTGAGTATGGAGTTCTTATAGCAGATGATGGAATAACTAATAGAGGATTATTCATCATAGATCCAGAAGGAATAATAAGATACTCTGTTGTTCATGATCTGAATGTAGGAAGAAATGTGGATGAAGTATTAAGAGTATTAAAAGCTATACAAACAGATGGCCTTGTTCCTGCTAACTGGGAAGAAGGAGACGAATTACTATAGTACTCAGTATCTTACTTTAGTAATTAGGCATTATTAAGACCTCACAATAAATATAATATAAAAAAACAGACGGGATTTATCCCGTCTGTTTTTTGCATAAAAGCATATGATGGTTGTTAAATATTCACTCTTGACTAGAGTATAGAATGTGATATATTCTTAATAGTATAACGAAATATTTTTTCAAGCTTTATCATATCAGCAGTAAAAATTGGGAGGGGGAGTATAGTGAAATTACTGAAATTAGGAATTAAAAAGATCAGTATCAATTTAGTTTTATTGATGGCAGTATTGTCGGTAGTCATAACAGGATGTTCAGATAGTGGAAATAAGGATAGCACATCTGAGCAGACTACTAAAGAGGTTAGCAAGGAAACAACAGATGAGTCAGTTAAAGAATCTGCAAAAGAGAAAGGTGACTCTGAAACTAAAGTCATAACAGATTCGATTGGAAGAGAAGTTGAGATACCGATAAAGTTAGAGAAGGTTGTGACAGTAGGCCCTGTTGGAGTTCAAAACTGCTTTATATTTGCTATGGATGAAGGAGATAAGATAGCTAATGGATTACCTCCACGTTTTGCAAAAGGAGACAGATGGAAGTATCATACAGTGTTCAATCCTAAAATTGCAGATAATCCGGTAGTTGAAGATGCAGAAGGCGTTGTAATGATAGAGAAACTTATAGAAGTAAATCCGGACTTGGTATTTACAATGGATGAAAAAACTGCTGAGAGTATAGAAAAAGCAGGTATAAAAGCTATTGTGCTTGATTGGAAGGACCCTGAAGATGTTAAAGAAGTGGTTAATTTATTAGGCGAGATATTCAATAAGCCTGAAAGAGCAGAGGAATACTCTAAATACTTTGATGAGACAATCAAAAAAGTTTATGATATAGTATCACAGATACCAGAAGATGAGAGAAAAACAGTGCTCAATACTACATTAGAGAGATTGTCCATGGGTCATGTTATAGCTGATTGGTGGATAGATGCGGCAGGTGGAATAAGTGTCAGTAAAGATGATAGAAAAGGTGAATCTTCTAATTATTCAATGGAGCAGTTATTCAACTGGAATCCAGATGTTTTAATAGTTCAGACGGATGGAGATTTAGAGCATGCATACGAAGATGAGAGATTCAAAGAGTTAAAGGCTATTCAGAATGAGGAAGTATATGTTACGCCTGTTATGGGACATGTTTGGGCTAATAGAACTATGGAACAGCCTCTGACTGTTTTATGGACGGCAAAACTTCTATATCCTGAGCAAATGAAAGACATCAGTATGACCGAAGAACTGAAGACGTTTTCTAGCAAATTTTTCGGATATAATCTATCTGATGAGGAATGCAGGGATATTTTAGGTGAAATGGATTAGCTCAAGAAAATAATTCATACTAAATATAGATGAATACTATGGAAAGAAAGATAACTATAATTTTTATCGATAGATAATAGTGAATAATTGCAAGAATTAAGGGCATATATTCATTAAGGAAAACAGTTATCAATTAGAAAACATGTTATTATATTATATTTAGGAGAGTGAATTAATATGTCAAGATTAGTAGGTAAACCAGCACCAGACTTTAAAATGACAGCAGTAAAAGGAGATGGAACAGATTTTATTGATGTTTCATTATCAGATTACAAAGGAAAATATTTAGTGCTTTTCTTCTATCCGGCGGACTTCACTTTTGTTTGCCCAACAGAGATTAAAGGGTATAGTGAAAAATATGATGAGTTCGTAAAAGAAGGAGCAGATGTTCTAGGGGTTAGTGTTGATGGAGTTTACTCGCATAAAGCTTGGATCAACTCAGACTTAGGAAAGCTTAGCTATCCATTGGCTGCTGATATTACTAAAAAGGTATCAGATGATTATGATGTTTTAATAGAAGAAGAAGGAATTGCTCTAAGAGGACTATTTATTATAGATCCGGATGGAGTTATTAAGCATCAGACTGTAAATGACAACAACGTAGGAAGAAGTGTAGATGAAACTCTTAGAATACTGAAAGCTTTAAAAACAGGTGGACTTTGCCCACTTAACTGGGAAGAGGGAGACGACCTATTATAATATTCAGAAAAAATAAACTGAATATATCTTATTGACTATTTAAAAGAGCATTTCAATATACTGAATGCTCTTTTTCTATTTATATATTCACATTTATGTTTAAATAAGTTGAAATAAGTGTATATATGTAAAGAGAGGTTAAATAAATTAATTAGGAGGAAATTAAATGAGTATATCAGGATTAATTCAGTCAGGAGACTGGAAAAATGAAAAGCACGTACCAGCAATAATTGCTCCAGAAAAAATATCAGCAGGTGAGGTTGCAAAAATAAGAGTTCATGTTGGAGAAGACATAGCTCATCCAAATACATTAGAACACTATATCAAATGGATCAAACTATACTTTGTTCCAGAAGGTGGAAAATTTGCAATAGAGCTAGGAAACTACGAATTCTCAGCACATGGAGAGTCAGATGTTTTTGCAGAGCCTTCAGTAGAGGTATCTGTGAAGCTTCCTAAGTCAGGAAAGCTTTACTCAATGAGCTATTGCAATATTCACGGACTATGGGAAGATGAACTAGAAGTTACAGTTGAATAATATTATAATTAAATAAGACTTTCAACAAATAGATGGCTGCATAAGATTGATAACTGATTATTAATCTTATGCAGCTTTATTTTGCCTTTTTTCAAGAACTTTCAGTAGTTAATATGGAAAATAATCTCAGAGATTATAGATAAAATTTATCTTTAATGGATGATATATAGACAATAGAAATAATACTGTCCTATTTATTGATATATAATCAAGATGAAAGTAAATATAAATTATTTAAGAAAGGATGATTAATATGTCAGATAATAGTAAAAAACTGCTTATTCTGGGCGGTGGACTGCTCGGGGCATCAGCTGTTTTACTCACAATTCTTGGCAATCCTCCAAACATGGGATTCTGTATTGCGTGTTTCTGGAGAGATACAGCTGGTGCATTAGGACTTCATAGTGCAGAAATTGTTCAGTACATAAGACCGGAAGTTATAGGTCTGCTGCTTGGTGCGTTTATAATCTCATTAGTTCGTGGTGAGTTTAAGCCTAGAGGTGGTTCTGGAACAATCGTTAAGTTTTTTATGGGTATTTTTATGGTAATAGGAGCATTAGTATTTTTAGGATGTCCGCTTAGAGCTATTCTTAGATTAGCAAATGGTGATTTAAATGCACTTGTAGGTTTAGCAGGATTTGTATTTGGAATTTTTGTAGGAACACTTTTCTTGAAAAAAGGCTATACTTTAGGTAAACAGCAAGAGCAAGGGATAGAGTCAGGTATGGTTATGCCGATAGTGAGTGTTGGATTAATAATACTACTGGTTGCAGCACCTTCATTTATACTGTTTAGTGCTGAAGGACCTGGGTCTATGCATGCACCTATATGGATATCATTAGTGGTAGGATTAGTTTTAGGAGCAATACTTCAAAGAGTGAGATTCTGTACAGGTGGAGCTATCAGGGATGTGTTTTTAGCTAAAGATTTAACTTTATTTATAGGTTTTGCGGCTACATTAATTGTTGCATTAGCTGGGAATTTAATATTCAATTTTGAAGCTTTCAACTTAGGTTTTGCTGATCAGCCAATCGCTCATACAGAGCATATATGGAACTTCTTAGGACTTGGAGCTGTTGGTTTAGCCGCAGTTCTATTAGGAGGTTGTCCGCTAAGACAGACTATACTAGCTGGAGAGGGAAGTATGGACAGTGGTGCAGTTGTACTAGGTATGATAGTTGGTGCTGCATTCAGTCATAACTTCGGAATGGCTGCTAGCCCTAAGGGAGTGCCTGTAAATGGTAAAATAGGACTTATAATAAGTATTGTTTGTATGCTTATTATAGGTTTTACGGTAGTTGCAAGACAGTCAAAAAAATCTGAACAATCATAGACTATGTGGTATGATATTATCATAGCTTTAGGTTATAAAATTCAGAGAGTGATAGAGTGATAAATCATGAGCGATAGTATAACAGAAGGAAAAGAAAAATATTGTGTTGTAACGTTTTTTACGACAAACTATGCCATAGATTTTGAGAAAAAAATAAAAGCAGAAGGCATAGATGCTAAATTGATACCAGTTCCAAGAAGCCTCAGTTCGAGTTGTGGACTGGCTGCAAAGGTTGATTGCGATCTGCGTGAACGTATTCTTCAAATTTGCAGTGATAAGAAAGTGGAGATAGATGGTTTTCACGAGCTTGAAATCACAAAGAAAAAATCTTTTCTAGATAAATTCTTTAAATAAAAATTGTTTCTGTTGACAAACAATTTTATTTAATATAATATAGTCGATGTAATCAGATTGTTGATTGAAGAAATATTAAATTGAATATATTCTATGAAGGATTTAAGTAATTGTGATCGGTTAA
Organism: uncultured Clostridia bacterium; assembly: GCA_964489735.1. GTDB lineage: Bacteria > Bacillota > Clostridia > Tissierellales > Gottschalkiaceae > Andreesenia. Next base: position 49,558 of record CAZBAL010000008.1, read on the forward strand.
GTACAGAGAGTATGCTGGCTGGTGAAAAGCATAACACTTGATTATAATGAAATACGTTCTGGAGAATTGGTCTTTGACCACGATTAATGCACGTTATAGCAGAGAGGTATATTATTTTATTATTTTGATAAATTGATATGCGAATTAAGGTGGTACCACGAGCTTTTCGTCCTTATACAGGATGAAGAGCTCTTTTTTAATGCAGAAAAACAGGAAATTAAGTCAAAGAGCAAGGCGAAATAGAAGAGAAAACAATAATTTTACAAACTGGAGGGTGAAAAATGGAAAGAAACGTATTTGATATTCTCAATGAAAGAGGATATATAAAACAGATGACTCATGAAGATGAGATCAGAGATCTATTAGGAAAGGAAAAAATTACTTTTTATATAGGATTCGATCCTACGGCAGACAGTTTACACGTTGGACATTTTATAGCTATGATGTTCATGGCTCATATGCAAAGAGCTGGTCACAGACCAATTGCATTAGTGGGTGGAGGAACAGCAACTATAGGAGATCCATCAGGAAGAACTGATATGAGACAGATGCTCACTAGAGAAGACATAAATAAAAATGTTGAAGGAATCAAATCACAGCTAGAAAGATTTATCGATTTCAGCGATGACAAAGCGCTTCTTGTTAACAATGCGGACTGGCTTTTAGATCTAAACTATGTAGAGTTTATAAGAGATATTGGTGTTCATTTCTCAGTTAACAGAATGCTTGCAGCTGAATGTTTTAAGCAAAGACTTGAGAAAGGTCTATCGTTCCTGGAGTTTAACTATATGCTTATGCAGGGATACGATTTCTATAAGCTTAATGAAGAATATGACTGTAAGATGCAGTTAGGTGGAGATGACCAATGGTCAAATATGATTGCAGGTATGGATCTTATAAGAAGAAAGTCATCAAAGCAGGTTTACGCAATGACTTGTACACTTCTTACAAACAGTGAAGGGCAGAAAATGGGTAAAACTGCATCTGGTGCTGTTTGGCTATCAGCTGATAAAATGTCGCCGTATGATTTCTACCAGTACTGGAGAAATGTTGATGATGCTGATGTCAACAAGTGTTTAAGAATGCTCACTTTCATACCTATGGATGAGGTTGATAGACTTTCATCACTAGAAGGTGCTGAAATTAACAAGGCTAAAGAGATACTTGCCTATGAGGTTACTAATCTGGTGCACGGACAGGAAGAGGCTGAAAAAGCTCAGGCTGCTGCAAGAGCATTGTTCTCAGGTGGAGCAGATGATTCATCTATGCCGTCTACAGAAATGGAAGCGTCAAAATTTGAAGAAGGAGTTGGACTTTTAGGACTTCTTACAGAATTAGGTCTTACAAAATCTAATGGTGAGGCTAGAAGGCTTGTTCAACAAAACGGTATTTCGATTAATGATGAAGCTGTAAAAGACACAAATCTTCAAGTAGATAAATCGATGTTTAAAGACAACGAGATGATGATAAGAAAAGGGAAAAAAGTTTACCACAAAGTTGTGATAAAATAGAAGTAATGCCCATTAGAAATGAGTGATGATGAATGGATGCTTCAAAGCAATTAGGAGAAGATAGGATATTAAGCCTGTTGGTAAAATTTTCTTTACCAGCGATTGTGGCAATGCTTGTAAATGCAATATATAGTGTTGTAGACAGAATGTTCATAGGTCAGATAGTAGGTTCGGATGCTTTTGCTGGAGCGTTCCTATCATATCCGCTTGTGTTGATGGCGGTAGCACTGGGAAGTCTTGCTGGTTTTGGGGGAGCGTCTTTAACATCAATAAGGCTAGGACAGAATAGAACTGAAGAGGCCAGAATAATACTTGGAAATTCATTTTTTCTATTGGTATTCTTATCGACAATTTTTACAGCGGGTATGTTGATCTATTCTAAGCCAATATTACAAGTGTTTGGTGGAGAAGGAAAAGCTCTTGAACATGCAATAACATATCTTAAATATTTGTCTATAGGTTTTCCATTTCAGATAATATCGATAGGGCTGAACAACTTCATCAGAGCGCAAGGAGACCCTAAAGTTGCGATGAAGACAATGTTAGCCGGAGCGATATCCAATATTATACTGGATGCTCTATTTATGTATGTATTTGGAATGGGGATAGCTGGGGCTGCGATTGCAACCGTTATAGCACAGTTGATTACTTTAGTCATGATTATGCACTATTTTTTATCGACGAAAACATTGGTGAGACTAAAAATTTGTTATATGGCTCCACAAATCTGTCTTATAAGGCAGATTTTAGCTCTGGGTTTTGCTCAGTTTGTTACTCAGATGTTGAACAGCAGTATAACTCTTATATATAACAAACTTTTAGGAATGCATGGTGGCGCAATAGCAATATCTTCATATGGGATTATAAGCAGTATTTTGACCATAATAGTACTGCCTATTTTTGGGTTGAATCAAGGAGTTCAGCCGATCATAGGCTACAACTATGGTGCTAAGAAATATGATAGAGTTAAGTCTGCATTTTTCTCTGCAGCAACGGCAGCTACAGTGGTAACTATTTTAGGATTTATTGTTATTCAACTATTCACCGAGCCTTTAGTTAGGCTTTTTACAAGCGACAAAGAGTTGATAAAAGAGGCATCTTACGGTGCTCGAATATATTTTATGGTGTTCATGATAGTAGGTTTTCAGATAGTCAGCTCAAATTACTTTCAAGCTAAAGGTTACCCTTTAAGGGCTTTTACTATGAGTATTTTGAGACAGGGTGTAATATTAATACCGGGCTTGTTCATACTCTCGGGCAAATATGGACTTACAGGTATATGGTATGCGGCACCGCTGTCTGATACGACATCGTTTTTTGTCACTACTATACTTTTGTTTAAAGATTTCAAAAAGATGAACGAAGAAAAAATGGCTTTGGAAAATTAATTCCAAAGCCATTTTTTACATTTTAACTATAATCACTTTTATTTTACTAGCTTTCTGGCCTTTATATATCCGGAAGCTATATACCATTGCAAATCAAAGTCGGGAGTTCCCCATTTGCTAGCATATTCATCTGCAACTTCTTCAGTAATTATCTCTATATCCGAAAAACCTGCATTTATTAAATAGTTTTCTATCTGAGACTCAGTAGATGCGCCAGAAACTCAGCAGCTATGCATGTTCGGATCCTCTTTTATATCTTTAGGTATATTATTAACCATAACTGTATCTGAAAGTGCAATTCTTCCGCCGGTTTTTAAAACGCGGAACATCTCGTTATAAACTTGCTGTTTGTTTGTAGATAAGTTTATTACACAGTTTGATATCAGTAAATCAGCTGAGTTGTCAGCGACAGGCAGATGCTCTATTTCTCCGAGTCTGAATTCTACATTATTATAATTGCTCTCTTGAGCTGTTCTTCTAGATCTCGAAATCATCTCGGGAGTCATATCAACACCAATCACTTTACCTGAACTTCCAACTTTCTTTGAAGCTATAAATGCATCAAATCCAGCTCCTGATCCAAGGTCTATGACTATCTCTCCAGGTTGGATTTCAGCAATTGCCTGAGGATTGCCACATCCAAGCCCAAGGTTTGCATCATCGGGTGCGGCTTCTATCTCTTCTTTACTATATCCTATAGACTCCGATACTTGTTCAGGTGCTGCAGAAGAACAGCATGAGCTCGAGTTTTCTGCAATATCTCTATATTTTTTGCTCACATTATCTCTTATTATATTATCTCTTACTGTTTTTTCTTTCATAATTACACCTCTATTCATTTACCATAGAAATTAAGCTATTTAATTGGCTAAACTATTGAGTAAAATCAACTTTAATTCTCTTTTATTAGAAGGTGGAGCGCTTTTAGTTCACCATAAATAGCTATATATAATATTATACTATAAATCGTGATTGATAAAATATATTTAAATTACCATGTTTTCAATAATATAGATATATGATGATGTTAAAGGGTATAATCATACCGAGGTGAATATTATGAATAATCTTGATCTTAGTATAATATACTTTAGTCCGACAGGCAGTACTGCAAAAGTTGCTAGAGCAGTAGCTGATGGAACGAAATTGAATTATGATGAATACGATTTGACATATGATAGAGAGCTGAGAAAGCAGAGTTTTGGGGAAAAGGATATGCTGATAGTAGCTATACCTGTATTTGCCGGTAGAGTGCCGGAGTTGCTTGTTGATGTGTTTTCAAAGATAAAGGGGAAAAACACATATTTTCTTCCCGTAGTAGTATATGGAAATAGAGCAGTTGAGGATGCACTGATTGAACTTGATGATATATTCAAATCAAATGGATTTATAACTATAGGATATGGTATCTTTATTGGAGAACATTCATATTCTGAAGAGTTTGGAACGGGCAGACCAAATCAGGATGATCTGGAGGCTGCTAAAAACTACGGAAAAGTCTTAATTGATAGAATCGAAAAGGTTGGAAACAATGAGGATAGGCAAAGTGTTTTTCAGGGTACTATTCCAGGGAACAGACCATATAAAGATAGAGCATCTCATCAGGAATTGTGGGGACCAGTTGCCACAGACAGCTGTACTTTCTGCGGTGAATGTTTGAAGATATGTCCTGTAGATGCAATAGACCATTTGAATCCGAAAAAAACGGATTACAATAAATGTATTCATTGTTGTGCGTGTATAAAAATATGCGAGGAAGATGCCAAACATATGGAAGGGCAGACTATTTCAAAAGTAATGGATATGCTCAACAAAGTTGCGAGAGAAAGAAAAGAAATAGAACTGGGCTAGCTTTATGATATAATCAGATAGTGAGGTGATTTGGTGAGACTGAATAAATACATTTCTTCATCAGGAATTTGCTCTAGAAGAGAAGCAGATAGGCTGATAGAAAGTGGAAAAGTAAAGATAAATGGAAAAAGAGCAGAACTAGGACAGATTGTTGAAGAGGGAGATATTGTCCAAGTTAACGGAAAGAATATTGAGCCTAAAAAGAAGAAAGTCTATCTTGCTTTCAATAAGCCGAGAGGTGTAGTCTGTACTACAGAAAAAAGAGAGAGAGACAACATAATCGACTTTATAGGTTTTAGAGAGAGAATATTCCCCATCGGAAGACTGGATAAAGATTCACAGGGACTTATTTTTCTGACAAATGACGGTGACATTGTAAATAAGATACTTAGACAAGAATACAAAAAAGAAAAAGAGTACGAAGTTACTGTAAATAAAAAGATTACAGATGAATTTTTAAGATCTATGGCTTCAGGTGTCGAGATTTATAATCCTGTAAGAGATGAAAATGTGGTTACTAACAAGGCTAAGGTGAAAAGAATATCGGATAGAAGATTCAATATAATAATTTCCCAGGGTCTGAATAGACAGATAAGAAGAATGTGTGAAGCTTTAGGTTATGAGGTGGAGACTCTTAAGAGGATCAGAATATCTAATATAAAGATAGGCGAACTTCCTGAAGGAAAGTATAGACATTTAAACAGTGTTGAGATGAAAGGATTAATTGGGAATAGAAGATAATAGGAATAAATTTTTAAAAAAGTGAGAACTGTAATGGTTCTCACTTTTTTTATAGCAATCGTTATAGCAATCGTGCATAAAAGCAAATAATATGTGTGAGTATAAGGGTATCTGATAGGAAGACGTTACTGTATAAATAATTGCAATTGGTGAATCTCTTCAGTTTACACTTATTGATGATACAATTAGTATATTAATAATAATGAGGTTCAGTGCAAGATTATGAGTACAGGGGGGAGCGAGATTAATATATTTAATACTAACACCTTTAGCTCTAGGAGTATTCAAGAAGATATGAGATATAAAAGTTTTGACTATATAAGAAAAAGTATGGATTTTCCTCAATCGATATATAGGAGCTCAATATTTAATGAGCAGATGGTTTGGAGCATTGAGGACTTCGACTACGTCGGAAGCATCATATCAGGACTATCGGATTTAGGAAAAAAGAAAATTTCATTGAATAAAGATCTGAGATTGCCGAAAAACAATCTTTTAGGTCAGAGCATAACAGGTATAGGCAAAGATGCTTTCAGAAATCTAGATATTAGAAAATTGACAATTCCGGAATTAGATAGAGATGAGAAGTACTATATAGGAACTTGTGCATTTTATGGGAATAAGTTAAGGTCTTTGAACTTACCACAAGGTGTGGTTGAAATCGAAGCTAATGCATTTCAGAAGAATCTGCTAGAAAAGCTTATAATACCAGAGTCCATATATAAAATTGGAAACAGTGCATTCCGAGCAAATCGAATAAGTGAATTGAGATTTGAAGAAAATTTAATACCTATTCATATAGATAACTTTGCTTTTGCGGATAACAAAATTGTTTCAGTGAATTTTCCAAGAAATGTGATAAAAACTCTAGCTTATGTTTTTATGAATAATATAGGAAAGGAAGCTATATCAGGAAAGAATAGCTATGGGAGGGTTCATATATATACCTCAAATCCTTCCCATTTAGAAGAAGGACAGTATATACGTGAGAGTGAATATCAGAAGATAATACTCAAAGAGCCATTAAAATGGGAGATAGAAGATTTTATAATTGAAGGAACATCAGTTAAAGGATTTAGCAGTTTGGGACTGTTGAAGTTTGCGGATAATAAAGACTTGATTATACCTGATAAGAATGGGCATGGGGATAAAATAACTGATATCGGAGAGTCTGCATTTAAAGTTTCGAGCAAAGAAATTATTTTCAACAATGATCTGGTCTATGTTCCTAATGGGATTAAAAAGCTTACAATTCCAAAAAGCGTAAAATCCATTGGCAGAGATGCATTCAGATATAATAATATCAATGAATTGTCTTTACCAAAGGGATTGAAAATTATAGGTGAGACAGCCTTTGCTGGAAATAAAATAGAGGTTTTAGAGCTTTCAAATAGTATAAAGGAAATAGGCGAGGGAGCATTTTCTCTGAACTCGCTTAAAGAAATCACCATACCTGGAAGTATCAAGAACATTTCGGATGGTGCATTTGGAAGAAATACTGATCTGGTTAAGGTAAATATAGAAGAAGGGGTAAATGCTGTTGGAAACTATGCATTTGTGGGAGCTCCAATAAAACAGTTAGTACTTCCATCGAGTATAAGAGAAGTTGGAGAAAGAGCATTTGCCTATCATAAGATGGAGTTTTTAGAAATTCCAGGAACTGTGAATACTATTAAAAACTCAGCTTTTAGAGGGAATCCAAAGTCTAGGAAGCTCAAAAAAATTGTGCTTAATGAAGGTATAAAAAATATACATAAATGGGCATTCAAAGATAATTTACTCAAAGAAGTTGATTTACCTGAATCTTTAAGGCTATTTCATGAATCCGTATTCTCAGACAATGGACATAGCAACAGGTTTGTCAGAGTGAAAATATATACTAATGATGGGAGGATGGAGAAGTATAAATCTAAATATCAGGAGGTGCTGATCATCAATACAGAAAAATGCTGACAGATATGTTATCAAGAAAAGCAGGTTGCTTTTAAAATTATAAATTACAGAAAAACAGATCTGGATTATAAAAAACATCGTATTAATACGAAGAGTGAGGACTATATAAGTCCTCTTTTTTTATTTGAAATTTTACGGAGTAATTTCAATAAACTGTTGATTAAGTGAGCTTTCTATCGAATATTAATTGTTAAGTTTATATTAAAAGCCTTAATTCTGAGTTAAAAATATTTTTAAATTACATTAGAGAGAGATTAATTTTGTTTAGATATTATTATCTTTTGTATATCCTTTTGACATGGTATTTTCGTTTAAGTATGATGAAAATAAGAGGATAAATCGCATACATATAATGAACAAATAGTTTGAAAAAACAGGGGTGTTTACATGAATCTTGCAGTTATAGATATAGGATCTAATAGTATTAGGCTTTCTGTGTATAAAAAAGATGGAGATACTATCACCAATATATTCAACAGAAAGAATATGGCTGGTCTTGCAAACTACATAAAGAAAGACAAGCTCTCAGAGGAAGGAATACAGGTGCTCGTAGAAGCATTGAAAGAATGTCAGTGCTTACTTGAGCATTTCGGAATATTCTCCAATTTATATGTATTTGCTACAGCATCGCTCAGAAATATTTCGAATATATTCATAATCAAAGAAAGGGTAAAACTTGAAACAGGATATGATATAGAGATTTTATCTGGTAAGGATGAGGCACAGCTTTCTTTTAAAGGAGCGCTAAGTTCAAAAGATATGCATACAGATGATGAAGGTGTTTTTATTGATATCGGTGGTGGAAGTACAGAGATAGTTATTTTTAATGGAGAGGATTTTAGCTTTTCAAGCAGTTTGGATATTGGAGCGTTGAAGATATATAGAAACTATGTAGACTCATTATTTCCAAATAAACATGAGTACAGAATCATCAGAAAAAAAGTTAAGCAGTTTATGGACAGAGAAAATGTACCTAAAGAAAACAAAGATATGATATACGCTGTTGGAGGAAGTCCAAGAGCTCTTTTAGCATATTATAACAAACACTATAAAAAATCCAGAGATAATGTTCTTATGGATTCATCAGACCTTAAAGAGTTAATAGGAGAAATACAGAAGAAAAAATACAGCAAATTTATGAATGATATTTTAAAACTGAAGCCTGAAAGGATACATACCATAATACCTGGACTTATCATATTAGAAGCAATAATAGATAGGTTTAAAACCAAAGGTGTGTTTGTCAGCAGTACTGGCTTGAGGGAAGGATATTTAAATTCAAAAATTGATTGGGAAATTTAAAGATAACTATAAAAGAAAGGAGATAGTTGTCAGATAGAGATGGCAACGGTGGCTGAAATGGTTAAAAAGAATATAGAAGTTTCTTATACGCAGAACAGAGAATTATCTTGGCTGAATTTTAACAAAAGAGTATTGGAAGAAGCTGATGCAAAGGAAGTTAAGCTTTTGGAAAAGCTGAAATTTATGGAGATATTTGAAAGTAATTTAAATGAGTTCTTTATGGTCAGGGTGGGATCCTTATATGACCTGACTCTAAATGAAGCAGAAATTATAGACAATAAGACAGGTATGAACCAATGGGAACAGATAGATGCAATTTTGGATAGAATACCAGAGATGTATGACCTGAAAGACGAGTATTACAACAATGTTGAAGCTCAACTGAGAGATAATGGCATATATAATCTATATCCTGAAGAACTAGATGAAGGGGAGTACAAGGAAATTGAAAGCTATTTTGATAACTATATACGACCTGTGCTTTCGCCTCAGATAATTGATATATACCATCCTTTTCCATATCTAGCTAATAAAGAATCTTATATTATTATGCGTCTGAGGAGAAAGTATGACAAGGACTCTCCTAAAAAACTTAGAAAATATGAGCATGCGTACAGTAATAAGGATTTTATAGGTATACTGTCGATTCCAAATATACTACCAAAGTTTATAAAACTCTCTGGTGATAAAGAAAGGCATATTATGATTGAAAAAATTGTCAAGGAATTTGCTGGAAAGGCTTTCAATCAGTATGATATAAAGGCAAAGCATGTCATAAGAGTTACACGTAATATGGATTTAAAAGTTGATGAACTTGATTATGATCATTTCGACAGCTGGGATGTGGACTTTAAAGATGTTATGAGTGATTTAATAAAAAAGAGAGCGAGACTTCAGGCTGTCAGACTGGAGGTTGAGTGTAGAAACTGCGATGATGCAGATAAGAAGCTCATCAAATATATAATGGATGAACTCAATTTGGATGAAAAGAATGTAATATACTCTAAAAGTCCGCTGTCAATGTCATATGTATATGATTACATTGGAAATCTTCCTAAAGAATTGTCTGGGACTCTGACATATGAGCCATATACTCCTCAGAATTCAATTTTTGTAGATAGTAGAAGGCCTATGATTGAACAAATTAGAGAGAAAGATGTTTTTCTTTCATTTCCATATGAGTCTATAAATCCGTTAATAGATATGCTCAGAGAGGCTGCGCATGATCCTAAGGTTGTTTCAATAAAGATAACCATATACAGATTAGCAAATAATTCACAGATCGTTTCACAGCTGGTAGCTGCAGCGGAGAATGGCAAGGAAGTAACCGTGCTTATGGAACTTAAAGCCAGATTTGATGAGAAGAATAATATCATATGGGCAAATAGGCTGGAAGAGGCTGGATGCAATATTATTTATGGTTTTGACAGATTTAAGGTGCATTCTAAGATCTGTTTAATTACAAGGTTTGACGAGAATAAATTTGAGTATATAACTCAGGTTTCTACGGGAAATTACAATGAAAAGACAGCGAAACTATATACGGATTTCTGTCTGATGACTGGTGATGAGAGCATAGGAAGAGATGCCGTCAGATATTTTAACAATATGATGATTGGTGAGCTGGAAGAAGATTATAATGAGCTTATGGTTTCGCCATATTCTTTGGGAATAAAGCTAGAGCAGCTGATTGATGAGGAAATCAAAAAAGGTGAAGATGGATATATAAGACTAAAAATGAACTCGATATCAGATAAAATTATAATGAGCAAACTCAGTGAAGCATCGCAAAAAGGTGTAAAAATAGATATGATAGTGAGAGGTATATGCTGCTTGGTTCCAGGAGTTAAAGGTAAAACTGACAATATAAGAATAATGAACGTGGTTGGGAGATTTCTAGAGCACCACAGGGTTTACTGCTTTGGTAAAGGTGCGGATATGAAAGTTTATATATCTTCTGCCGATTTTATGACTAGAAATTTAAGAAAGCGTGTTGAAGTGGCGTGTCCTATTAAAGATAAAGATATTAAGAATGAGATAAATCACATTCTCGATCTTATGTTTTCTGACAACGTTAAGGGCAGACAGATAGACAGCACAGGCAACTATATTCCAAATGCAGGGAATACTCAAAGAAGAGTGGATTCACAATATAAGCTGATGAAGGAAGCTATGTTGAAAGCAGATCCTTTATATGAAAGAGTATTTTCAGAAGAATATTCTGAAGAAGAGGAGTCTGGTGAACGAGAAGCTGATTCGAAAACAGCTGAAGAACTGTTATCTGATATAGTTGAGCTATCTGAGCTGACTGATGAATCTTCAGTAACAGAAGAACAAAAAGTTGAAGATACAGAAACAGAAGATTCGGAGATTGAAGATTCCGATGATCTAAGTTCAGAAAAAAATCAGAGTCTGTATGAAGAACAGAATTATAAAAGTGGAGAAGACGATACGGAAGATGATACGGACGAGGTTGTCGAGGAAAGCAGAATTGCCAGAGATAAAGGCGGGATAATGAAAGTTTTCAAAAAAGTCATAAGAAATAAGCCGACCACTATGGTTTAATATACGATTAAATACGAATAGATTAAGTAGAATATGGATTAGAAAAATCTGACTGTAACTCTCGGTGTTATGGTCAGATTTTTTCTTTGCTACGTGATAAATTGATAATTTTACCATTTAAATACTTCAAAAGTGGGTATTAGTATACAGACACTAGTTAACTAGGAGATGATTGAAATGGGTGAAAGAGATAAGTTTATTCCAGCACTCATAGGTATTGCTATGATAATAGCGGGTATATTCATATTTATAAATGCAGAAAGCACTTTTTTTGCGATTGCCAAGATATTAGGATGGGTTGCACTTATAAGTGGTGTGCTTTTCATATACTCATACCTTAAGATGCCTGGAATGAGCTCTATAGCAGGAAAGCTGAAACTCGTAACCGGAGGTTTGCTGGTTATATTAGGAGGTCTGTTTATAGCTAAGCCGGAGCTCATTGGTAATATATTGGGATATGTTGTCGCTTTCTGGTTTATACTTCAAGGGATATCCAGCATGGCAAATATAGGCTATTTAAAGTATGTTAATAGACCGGCTTACACCTTCAGTATGATACTGAATATTGCATTGATATTATTAGGAATAATAATCTTGATAAATCCTCTTATAATTGGAATGTCTATTTCGATAGTTATTTCATTGGCGATGGTATTGGGAGGAATATCATATATCATGGTGTTTTTAGGAAATTCCAGATAATGCAATCTGATAATTTGTTGAGAAACTGCTTTGCAGTTTAGAAATTAAATTAACTAAGAGGAGTAGTTTAGAGGGAGGAGAGAAAAGTGAGTAAGTACTTCACAGAGAGTTTGGAGACTGTAAAAGAGACTTTTCAAACAGATCTGACATCTGGTCTTGATCAGCAGACTGTTGCTGAAAATAGGAATAAATACGGCTTTAATAAGCTGGATGAGAAAAAAGGCAGAACGGTTCTCAATATGATCTTAGATCAGTTTAAAAACTTTCTTGTTTTGATTTTGATTGTTGCGAGTATAGCTTCAATAGCAATCGGGTCGGTTTCTGACGGTATAGTTATACTCATTATTGTGGCACTCAATGCCATTTTGGGTGTAGTTCAGGAGAACAGAGCAAACAATGCTTTGCAGGCATTAAGAGATATGTCTGCTCCTAAGACAAAAGTAATAAGAGCAGGTCAGACCCAGGTTATTGAATCGGCTGATGTGGTTCCTGGAGACTTGATAATACTTGAAGCTGGTGATTACATATCTTCAGATATAAGATTAGTTGAGTCGGCGAATCTAAAAGTTGATGAATCAGCACTTACAGGGGAGTCAGTATCTGTTGAAAAATGTGCAGATACGATTCCGGCAGAGAATGCTCCTATAGGAGACAGGGTGAACATGGCCTATATGGGTACGATTGTCACGTATGGTAGAGCTATGGGAATAGCAGTTGGGACAGGTATGAATACTGAAATAGGAAAGATAGCATCTATGCTGAATGAGCCTGATGAAGAAACACCTCTTCAGAAAAAACTTGCAGGTTTTGGTAGAGTGTTAGGAATTATATTCATAATAGTCTGTATCATAATATTTGCAATGGGAATATATAGAGGCCAAAACAAAATGGATGTATTTATGACAGCAGTCAGTCTTGCTGTAGCAGCTATACCAGAAGGTTTACCGGCTGTGGTTACAGTAGTTTTGGCTGTAGGTATGCAGAGAATGATAAGCAGACATGCAATTATGAAGAAGCTTTCTGCTGTTGAAACACTTGGAAGCACAACAGTTATCTGTACTGATAAAACAGGTACACTGACTCAAAACAAGATGACCGTATTAAAAATCTATGATGGATTTGATATATGGGATGTGTCAGGTACAGGTTATGGCTTTGAAGGGGAAGTAATAAATGGTAATAAGAGTATTGAAGAAATAGATATGCTCATCAAGTCTATGGTGTTAGCGAATGATGCTGAGATAGTAGACGGTGGAGTGATAGGAGATCCTACAGAAGGGTCTTTAATAGTAGCAGGAGCAAAAGCGGGATATACAAAGGAAGAGTTAAATGAAAAATATCCTAGGCTAAATGAAGTGCCTTTTGATTCTGATAGAAAGCTGATGTCTACAGAACACAATATGGATTCTAAAAAGATATTGTTTACAAAAGGTGCACCAGATGTTGTGCTGGAAAGGTCCAAATATATTTTGGAAAACGGCAATGTAAGAGAGATAAACGATGAAGACAGAAAAAGAATTTCTGATGCTAATGCCTCTTTTGCAAGCTCTGCACTTAGAGTTCTGGGATTTGCTTATAAGGAACTGGAAGATGACCTCAATATTGAAGAAGAGGAGCAAGAACTTGTTTTTATAGGGCTTACAGGAATGATAGATCCTCCTAGGGAAGAAGCAAAGGAAGCTATCAAACTTTGTAAAAAGGCTGGTATTAGAGTTGTAATGATTACAGGGGATCATATTACAACTGCAAAAGCTATAGGAAAAGAAATTGGTATTATCGATACTGATGCTCAGGCCATGGAAGGTCATGAGATAGACAGTTATGATGATGAGAGCTTCAAAGAAGTTGTAGCCAATACCAATATATTTGCAAGAGTTTCTCCTGAACATAAGGTGAGAATTGTTGATAGTGCAAAGTCACTAGGAGAGATAGTTGCAATGACCGGAGACGGTGTGAATGATGCTCCATCTCTTAAGAAAGCCGATATCGGTATAGCTATGGGAATCACAGGAACGGATGTATCTAAAGAGGCAGCAGATATGATACTGACAGATGATAATTTTGCAAGTATTGTTGATGCTGTAGAAGAAGGTAGAAGAATATATAGCAATATTAGAAAGTTTGTCTCTTTCCTTCTATCCTGTAATATAGGAGAAATTTTAGTTATATTTATAGCTATGCTTTTAGGATGGGGAACACCACTTTTTGCTATTCAGTTACTCTGGATAAATCTGATAACAGATTCACTCCCTGCGTTTGCATTGGGACTTGAATCAAAAGAAGAAAATCTTATGGAAAGAGAACCTAGAGATCCTAAAGAGGCTCTAGTGGATAGGCATATGAAAGTAGCGATAGGATTTCAGTCGATAGGGCTGGCTATTGCAGCACTTACTGCTTTTAGAGTTGGTCCGCTGTTAGCTGTTGAAGGACAGGACCTTCATATACTGGCCAGAACATTCTGTTTTGTTACTTTGATTTTTGGTGAGTTAATGAGAGCATACTCTGCTAGATCAGAGACAGTTCCTATTTATAAAACTAACCCTTTTTCAAATAGAATGCTGAACTTATCAGTTATAGCAGCAACAATTATGCTTTTGGCAGTAGTTTATATTTTCCCATTGCAGAAGATATTCTATACAGAAGCACTGACTTTAATTCAGATTCTTGCAGCACTGGGAATGGCCACTATACCACTTATATTCGGAGAAGTAGCTAAGAATTTCAAGAGATAATTAAAGGTAAAATACCAAAAAACAGTTATTTTAAAGTGGATTTTTAGATTTAAAATAGAATTGAATACAGAAAAGAACAAGAAAAGATTAAAATAAGGGGACCTAAGCATTTATACTTAGGTCCCCTTATGACTGATTTAGTTATTGTTTTTATTATCTTTTATCCTTAAAATTTTCTATTATATTTTCAGGACTCCAGTTTACTCATCATCTTCTTCGCAATTGTCATCTTCCAGATTTTCCTTTAAATTGGCTGATTTGATCTCCCAGTGAATTACAAAAGTAAGGATTACTCTGAGTATTACAATCGCAGACAATACTATAAACTCATCCATGCTTCTAACTATTACAGTTTTAAGTATTTCTGCTGCAAGCTTGAATTCTAAGCTCAGAGCTAGCCCTCTAGCAAGGCTTAATTTAATAGTTTCATCATTCCAGTCAAATTTTTCTTTAGCAAAAGTGACTAGAGTTTTCACAGAAGATAGCAGTATTATGAATACTCCAACAAGTTCAAGAGAGCCTGTTATGTATGGAATAATAAATTCCAGCAAATGTTCTATTTCCAAATAAAACACCTCTTTCTAAATTTATTTATATAAGATCTTTTTTTCTAAGCCACCATGCAGAAATTATACATAGAAGCACAGTTATTCCCATTACTATCCAGAACCCTTTCTGATGATCTGCAAAAGGCAGAGCTACGTTCATACCCCAAATACCAGCTGTTATGGTAGGTATTGTTACTATGATAGTCAGAGATGTCAGTATCTTCATCACAATATTCAGATTATTGGATATTATACCTGTAAAAGCATCTCCAAGCACCTGCGTCATCTCTCTGCTCTGATACATCATTTTTTCAGCTTGATGGTTTTCAACTAAGACATCATGAATTCTGTCTCGACTGATCTTATCAGAATTCAAAATAGGTGATGTGCTGATGCCTTCAAGTATTGGATGGTTCTCGTTTATTGCTGTATCAAAATAAACGATGCTCTTCTGAAGTAGAGATAGTTCTATCATGAGTTCAGAACGGGTAGATGTTTTCAGCTGCTCATGAAGGACGTCTATCCTGGCATTTATGCTTTTCAAATAATTGATGTATCTTCTGGTTATTTGCCAGCATATCTCTATTACAATATAGTTTAGTTTGAAATGAGCTCCTTGCTCTTCAGAAGTATAGTTTTCAAACATATTGTTTATAAAGCTGGGTGTGTTTTCTGTAGCTGTGATCAAGACATCATCCATAAGAACTATAGACATAGTTCTGGTTTCAAAAGAATTATTATACTTTGTGCTTTCTTTTTTTATTGGATAAAGAAAGGAAATTAGTATGGGATTATCGTTGGAGTCCTGCTCAAGCCATTCCGATCTAGAAACTTCATCCGGGTCTAAAACTGAAGTTAAATAATCACTGTTAAAGCCGTATTTTTCAGAAATACTGTTTATTTCATCGATAGAAGGACTATTCATATGTATCCATTTGGATGCGTGAGCATTGTCGTCTAAGGAAACCTTGCCGCAGGCATCAATATAATGAGTGAATATCAACTTATACACCTCTGTTCAATATGATTAGGAATTGATTCCATTAGCTTAATTATATATCTTTTATTGATAAAATGAAAGCTTACGGCTTTTGACAAGTAGCTATAGCAATTATATAATTTATGTAAACATAGAGTAAATTATGTTAATTTTATATATTTTTATGACAATATATTCTGGAGACTAGAGGGGGATAATACAATGAAAAAAATAGGTTTATCTATAATTCTTGCGGGAGCGATATTGACATCATCTGTATCGTTTGGAGCAACTGAGTTCAATGATATAGAAGAGCACTGGGGTAAGTCGTATATATTGAGACTGAACTCCAGAAAGATAATAGATGGTTATGAAGATGGCAGCTTCAGACCAGATAATAAGATAACAAGAGAAGAGGTAAGCAAGATAGTATCTGGATATATAAATGAGCCAAATGGAAACAGTGTTGTAAACCTGAATGATATTGATGATAGATGGAGTACAGATTATATTAAAAACTTAGTGTCACTGGGTCTGCTGAATGGATATAGTGATAAAACATTCAGACCGGCTGGTAATATGACTAGAGCTGAGGCAGCGAGGCTCATATATAAGGTTGTGGAGAAGCAAGGAAGACTTGATGGAACTTCATACAGTTTCGAGGATATAAAAGGTCACTGGGCAGAAGCTGAGATTAAAGCACTTGCAGGTTTGGGAATTATTACAGGACCAGATAAGGTTAATTTCTTACCTGAAGATCCTATAACAAGAGCTGAGTTCACAAAGCTAGCATTGATGGCAGATTTTCTTAAGTATAGAACTTACCCTTTATTGAATTACAATATAATAGGTAATAATACAAATGTATCGATTGAACAGATGAAAGAATGGGCTAGACTTAGAGCGGCTGACCCACTTTTCATTGACTTAGCACCAGTATTTTATGAGATCGCAGTTAATACAGGAATAGATCCAGCAGTAATATATGCACAGTCTGCAAAAGAAACGGATTTTATGAGATTTACAGGAGTTTTAGATGCGTCTTTTAAGAATCCATGTGGTATGAAGGTTACAGCAGGTGGAGGAGATTACGACAGAGACGCTCATATGAGATTTGCTTCGTGGGAGGAAGGGATTCAGGCCCAGGCAGACCATCTGGCTTTATACGCAGGTCTAGCAGGATATCCGAAAGCAGGAAGTCCAGATCCGAGACATTTTCCGTTCTTATTTGGTACAGCTCCAACACTTGAAGATCTAAATGGCAAATGGGCGCCATCTAAAATATATGGAAAGACTATTGTCTGGTTTGTAAATGAAATGGTTGATACACCACTAGAATAGAAATAAATGTGAATTA
Source organism: uncultured Clostridia bacterium (assembly GCA_964489735.1). Taxonomy (GTDB): domain Bacteria; phylum Bacillota; class Clostridia; order Tissierellales; family Gottschalkiaceae; genus Andreesenia. The sequence continues at coordinate 67,187 of CAZBAL010000008.1, forward strand.
TTTTTTCTGAATTGAGGTATATATAATTAATAGGGTTGAATTGATTAAAGAGGATAGAATTTTATTGAGGTGAAAATTTAATATGAGCATTTTGAGTGTATTTGTGTTGGCATTGGCTCTTTCAATGGATGCATTTGCTGTTGCTATTTGTAAAGGTCTGAATATGAGAAAGATTAATTACAGGCAGGCAGTTATAATAGCGTTTTCTTTTGGCTTCTTTCAGGCCATGATGCCACTTATAGGATATTTACTGGGTGGAAGTGCAGCTAAATACATCAAACCGATAGATCATTGGATTATTTTTGTGATTCTAGGGGGAATCGGTGCAAAAATGATATATGATGCTGTGACCGAAGATGATGAGGATGAAGGTTTTGATAGGAACAACTGCAGGACTTTTGATGTGAAAAAGCTTCTGATTTTATCAGTAGCGACTAGTATTGATGCGTTAGCAGCAGGTATAACTTTTGCATTTATAGATGCTAAGATACAGGTAATAGTCGCTCTTATAGGTGTAACAACTTTTATATGTTCACTGATAGGAGTTATTATTGGAAATATATTTGGAGCAAGATTTCAGTCAAAGGCCGAAATTGCAGGGGGCTTAACTCTTATCATTATAGGAGCGAAGATACTGGCTGAGCATTTGGGATTAATAGGATAGGCATAGAGTAGCAAAACACAAGGAGAGATTTAATAGTTTGATTAATTTATTGTCGCACACTCGTGACTTCAGTCGTGAGTAAGACAATGAG
>CAZBAL010000009.1:0-59292 GCA_964489735.1 uncultured Clostridia bacterium
CATCTCTTTCTTAATTCCTCTTGTAAACACTTTGTCATAGTCTATGAAGTCATAAACATCATCTTCAAATGTGTCATCTACCGATTTAAGATCTTCTAGAGATAAGTCTTCAATCGCAAGATTCTTGTCTTCACATAAGATTACAACTTCTCCTACGATCCTATGAGCATCTCTAAAAGCTATACCTTTGTTTACAAGATAATCTGCAAGCTCAGTTGCATTTAAGAAACCAGCTTTAACAGCTTTTCTCATATTATCTTCTTTTACTTTCAGTGTCTTAAGCATCTCGTTCATAATTGCTATACAAGATATTACTGTATCAAGCGCATCAAAGAACTGCTGCTTATCTTCCTGCATATCCTTATTATATGCCAGAGGAATTCCCTTCATAGTTGTAAGCATCGCCATAAGCGCACCATAAACTCTTCCTGTCTTTCCTCTTATCAGTTCAGCTGCATCAGGATTTTTCTTCTGAGGCATTATACTGCTTCCTGTAGCATAAGCATCATCAATCTGAACAAATCCAAACTCCTGACTGCTCCAGATTATAAGCTCCTCGCTAAGTCTGCTCAAATGCATCATTATTATCGAGAAATCCGAAAGCATCTCTATAAGATAGTCTCTATCACTAACTCCATCCATGAAATTATCAACAGGCTTTTTGAAACCAAGTTTATCTGAAGTATAGTTCCTATCTATATCATAAGTTGTTCCTGCCAGTGCACACGATCCAAGTGGAGATTCATCTAGAATGTCTCTAGTATTTTCTAATCTCTTCTTGTCTCTTCCTAACATGCTATAGTAAGCCATCATATGCTGTTTAAAAGTAACAACCTGTGCTCTTTGAAGATGTGTATATCCTGGCATAATATAAACGTTGTTATTTCCAAGTTCTTCAATCGTATCCATCAGCTCTGCTACCATATCTATAAGAAGCTCACAATTCTCCTTTGCGAACATTCTCATATCAAGTGCTACCTGATCGTTACGGCTTCTGGATGTGTGCATTTTTTTACCCACATCACCAATTTTTTTAATCAGATTCACTTCCATAAATGAGTGAATATCTTCATAGTCACCTTCTATTAAAAGCTCTCCTGATTCTATTTCTTCCAGGATTGAATTCAGGCCATCTATTATCTGAGTTTTCTCTTCATCAGTCAATATTTCAGCTTTATTAAGCATTTCAACGTGAGCAATGCTTCCAACTATATCCTGTTTGTACAACCTTTTGTCAAACGGAAGTGATGAGTTGAAGTCTTCCATGAGTTTGTTTTCTTCTTTTCTAAATCTTCCACCCCAAAGTTTCAAATCTTTCACCTCTATTTTTTGTTAAGTTTGTCTTGTGCCATTTTTCTGATTTTCAAAGGAAGTGTGAATACTTTTATGAATCCTTCTGCATCTTTATGATCATAAAGATCAGATGCTCCGAATGATGATATTTCTTCATCATAAAGTGCATTTGGTGAATCCATACCAGCAACCATTATATTTCCTTTATAAAGTTTGACTTTTATCCATCCATTAACTTGCTCTTGAGTATAGTCTATGAATGCATCTAGAGATTCTTTAAGCTGTGAATCCCACATACCATTATAGATAAGTTCTCCATACTCTAATGAAACTCTCTGTTTGAATTGGAAAGTCATTTTATCTATAGTAAGTCTTTCAAGGTCTTCGTGAGCTGAATAAAGAATTGAAGCACCTGGTGTTTCATAAACTCCTCTAGATTTCATTCCAACTAGTCTGTTCTCAAGAATATCTACTATACCTATTCCGTTTTCTCCACCAATTTCATTTAATTTAGAAAGAAGTGCAGCTGGTGAAAGCTCTTCTCCATCAAGTTTTACAGGGATTCCCTTTTCAAACTCGATAGTAACATAAGTAGGCTCATCTTTAGCCTCTTGAAGAGTCTTTGTTATAAGATACAGCTCATCTTCTAAATGCTCATTCTTAGGATCTTCAAGATGTCCACCTTCGTGACTTATATGCATAAGGTTTCTATCTCTTGAATAAATTTTCTCTTTAGTAACCGGTACTTCTATTCCTTTAGAGTTTGCATAGTCTATAGCATCCTCTCTAGATTTTATATCCCACTCTCTCCAAGGAGCTATTATCTCAATTGTTGGATCTGCAGCAGCTATTGCAGCTTCAAATCTAACCTGGTCATTACCTTTTCCAGTACAACCATGACAGATATACTTTGCTCCTTCTTTGTGAGCTATTTCAACCAGTTTTTTACCAATTAATGGTCTTGCAACTGCTGTTCCCATAAGATATTTGTTTTCATATACTGCATTAGCCTTCATAGCTTTATATACATAATCTTTTACAAACTCTTCTTGTACATCTTCTATGTATATTTTCTCAGCACCTGAAGCTATTGCTTTTCTTCTTACTTCTTCCATATCTTCGTCCTGACCAACGTCAACACACACTGCAATTATGTCCATATTATGGTTTTCTTTTAACCAAGGAATAACTATAGAAGTATCTAGTCCCCCTGAATAAGCTAATACTACCTTTTCTCTCATATATATCTCTCCCATCTCAATTAAATTCTTGTTCGCATAATTTCTCTACCTAAAATTCAACTCTAGTAAGTAGAACTTCTCGTAAATTATATGAATTATTATAAAACTTTTTTAATAAAAAGTCAACGATTCCACGTTTAAAATTCTATATAATTTAGAAGAATAGTATATATCCATTATACACTATTTTACTCCTTTACGGCCCCCGAAGATAAACCTTTTACTAGATATTTCTGAATCATCACGAACAGAATAAATACCGGAATAACCGATATAACAGATGCTGCCATAGTTTTATTCCAATAAGTCTCAAATGCACCTCTGTAATTCACAAGTGCGATAGTCAAAGTTCTCATCTCAGTCTTAGTCGTAAATCTCTGAACAAATATCAGATCGTTCCAAGCAGCTATAAATGCAAATAGTCCTGAAGTCAAGATACCTGGTGCCATTATAGGTACCAGTACTTTTCTTACAGCCTGAATTCTACTGCATCCATCCATCATTGCAGCTTCCTCTAGACTTTCTGATACACCATCAAAGTAACCAGCTAAAAGCCAAGTTGTCATAGGCAGTGCAAATGCTGTATTTGGTACTATAAGAGCTACATATGTGTCTAAAAGTCCAAGAGATTTAACTATATTGAACATTGGAGCCACAAGTATTACTGCCGAGAACATCTGTGTCATTATCATAAGAAATAAGAAAATCTTTTTACCTCTAAAATGGTATCTAGATACTGCATATCCCCCTAGGCAGCCCATTATTGTGCAGAGCAGCATAGTAGCTAATGAAACTATTATACTGTTTTTAAATGCGTTACTTAAACTGATCGTTCCTTCCCATACATCAGAGTAGTTTGACCAGTTAACCTTGCTAGGAATCCACTTAGGTGGCCAAACTCCAACTTCATTTAAGTCTTTTAGAGAAGTTGAAATCATAACCACGAAAGGAAATAACAAGAAAATAAGGATTCCGAGTATTAGTACTCCCGCTATGATTTTTGATATTATGCTATTCTTCATTTTACATGCCATCTCCTTCCTTATTTAGTATTCTCCAATAAACTATACTCAATACTGTCAATATTATGAATGCTACAACAGAAAGTGCTGAACTCACACCAAAATTAAATCTATCGAAAGCTTCTTTCCAGATCTTAACAACCATTGTAGTTGTTGCGTCTACCGGTCCACCTTCAGTAAGTACCCAGATTATATTGTATGAATTAAAAGTCCATATCGTTGTAAGTATTGTCGTAATCAGTAAAACTTTTCTTATCCCTGGAAAAGTTACATTTGTAAATCTCTCTATCGCATTAGCTCCATCTACTTTTGCCGCTTCATATAGCGATTCAGATATGGAGTTGAATCCTGACAGCATTATCATTGAGATAAGTGATATCCCGGCCCATGCATCAACCAAAGCTGTTGCAAAGAAAGCTGTATTTCTACCAGCAAGCCAGTGAATAGGCTCGGAAATCAGGTTGAATTTTAACATATAGTAATTCAGATATCCTGCGTTTCCATTGAAAATCCAGCTCCAGATAATAGATACGACAACCGAAGGCATAGCCCACGGTACTAAAATTAAAAATTTGTATATTTTGCTCCCTCTGATTTTCACCGTCATCAGTAAGGCAGTAAGCGTTCCTATGAATATTTTCAAAAAGACTGTAAGCGCAACCCATTTTATTGTCCTGGTAATTGTGCTAGTCAAAGTCGGATCTGAGAACACTTTTTTAAAGTTTTCGAGTCCAACAAATGTAGTCTTCTGGGTCAGAACATGTACTTCACTAACTGAATATTTAAAAGTCAGCAATAGTGGATAAACATACACGACCAACATGAAAATAACTGCTGGTGCTATCAGCAGATAGGGAACAATTGATTTCTTATCAATTTTCTTGACACTCATAAGATTACCCCCTTTACATATTAGATATATTCTTGCAGCTACTATATATTGATCTTGAGATATTAGAAAAGAGTAGCAGAATCTGCTACTCTAATATCTTAAGTCTATTATTTTGCTAATTCGTTTTGAAGTGCATCAAGAGCTTCTTTAGAAGTTGCTTCACCCATCATAACCTTTTTAACAGCATCCATGATTCCTTTTTGGAAATCTGCCGATTTAGGTACATGTGGCTCTGGTACTCCATATTGAATCATTTCAGCAAATGGCTTCATGAAGTCTGATTGATATCTTTCTTGACTTTCCTCTTCTTTTAAGATTGGGAAAAATCCTATTGCTTCATCATAAGCATTTTGGTATTCAAACTCACCCATAGTTTCTATCAACTTCCATGCCTCTTCTTTATTTTCACTTAGAGAAGATATTGCATATGAGTCAGTAACTAATGTCTCTGCCATCTCTTTTCCTTTAGGAAGCGTTGCTACTCCGTAATCTACACCCTCGATTTTATCTTTTTCCCAAGGTCCTGATACGAACATTGCAATTTTCTCATTTTTAAACAGATCCGAAACGTCAGATCTCTTTAAATCTACAGGATTAGGAATAAGCTTTTCATCATACAGTTTTTTAAGGAAATCTAAAGTTTCAACATTTGCTTCAGAGTTTATAACTAGTTCTCCACTCTCATCCGTTATTCTTCCTCCATTTTGATAGAAGAAATTAAGAAGATCAGGAACTGCGTCAATATCTGTTGCCAATGCAAATCCATCCATATCAGGATTTCCTTCTTTAACCAGCTTAGCCGCCGCCTCTAACTCTTCCCAAGTTTTTGGTGCTTCTGGAATAAGGTCTTTTCTGTAGTAAAGTGCTTTAGATGAGAACGCTAAAGGTATTCCATATTGAGTTCCATTTATATTTGCTGTATTCAATACAGACTCTACCCTTTTTGACTTGAACTCATCAGTCATATACTCATCTAATGGAGCTAATGCATCAAGCTCTGATAGCTGTCTCAGTTCTCTTGTTCCAGACATTATTACATCAGGTGTCTCTCCAGCTTGAATAAGTGATAGCAGCTTAGTTGAAGCTTCATCCCAAGAAGCTGGTACAACCTCTACTTTGATATCCGGATTTTCTTTTTCGAATCCTGCAATACCTGCATCATATAAAGGCTTAAATGTATCACTTTCATATCCTGTGATATACATCTTTACAATTTTTTTGCCATCTGATGTCTCCTTTTTCGATGAACCTTCTTTATCTTGTCCATCCCCTGAACCGCATCCGACAAGAAGAGAACCAACTATACCTGTCAAAGCTACGATTGATACAATTTTCTTGAACTTCTTCATTCTTATAACCTCCTATAAATCCAATCTCTATTCTAGACCCTTCTCAACCCTCAATTCAGTTATAGATTTCGTAGAAATCTGCTCTGCCCTAATCTCCAAAAGCTTTATAGCTTCATTCAAGCTTTCTTCAGATTTCGATTCTATTTCCATATATGGGTCAGGGTATGTATTTTCATCCCAAAGGTCTATATCAAATATATTACCCTTTAACTCGTAACTTATTCTCTTCTTGAAACCTTGTCTTGTAGGACGTACACCGATTTTATCAAGAATAGTTTCCATATTTTCTTTAGAATCTATCTGAACATTTATCTCTTCACTCTTTCTGCTTCCTTCATCAGAAATAAGTTTTTTAAAAGTCAGTGTATTTTTATTAATATTATTCAATAAATCTTCTTTCTCTCTTATTCTCAGATACGAATTAGAATCTACACCGGAAATCTCTCCACGTTCGTTGTCATATACAGTATTTATCTGTTTTTCTTTTTTTATTAATTTCGCACCAAGCGCAAGCAGCTTCTCTTCCATTTCTTGTATATTTATTCCTAATATTTTCACTTCAATTTCTAGCATTTTAATATTCCTCCTCAATTTTAATACTGAATATTCAATTTGAAAATATATAATAACAGTTTTTAATTGTGCATATTATCTATCGATATTCATGTATGCATAGATATTTTCAATACTTTTCCGATTTTAAACTCCTATAAAAACCCATATGATTTGCCAGTTCGCAACTTATATGAGTAAGTATATTATATCAGTATAAAAATAAAAAGTAGAGAATAGACTTCTTGCTCTATCCTCTACTTTCCAATAAGCATTTTAACTGTTGATTGCCGCTTTTATCTCTTCAGTTTTAGCTAATATTCTCTCCATCATTTCTTCTTTATCTATATCTTCAATAGTCTCTTTTACAAATGCCGATCCTACAATTACACCTTCAGAAATATCTTTGAACCTCTTCGCAGTCTCGCCATTTGAAATTCCAAATCCAATAGCCCTTGGAAGATCTGTATGCTCTCTTACCATTTCCATATATTCCGTAAGGTCATCATCAATACTGTCTCTAACCCCTGTAACTCCAAGAATTGATACACAGTAAACGAATCCCGAAGCTTCCTCTACTATATCCTTTATTCTTTGATATGAAGTTCTAGTTACTAGTGGTATAATGTCGATTCCATTAGTATCAGCAGCTTGCTTTATTTCATCCTGCTCTTCAAGAGGGAGATCTGGAATGAGAACTCCATCAGCTCCATTATCTTTCATAAATTGAAAAAATCTATCCACGCCAAATGAGAACACAGTGTTGAAATAAGTCAGTATAACTATAGGTATTTCAGAATTGTCTCTTATTTCTTTTATTCCAGCAAAAACATCTCTTATCTTAGTTCCTTGAGAGAGTGCTCTTTCAGCTGCTATTCTAATGACTTCACCATCGGCAACAGGATCTGAATAAGGTATACCGATTTCAATTAAATCAAGTCCCTTTTTTTCCATATTCAATACAAGTTCAGGAGTCACTTCATTCGAAGGACTTCCAAAGGTTAGATATCCGATAAGTGCCTTCTCATTTTTTTGGGCTAAGTCATTAAATAGTTTATCTATTCTAGACATTACTCTTCATCTCCTACGTCGTAACCTTTCATTCTTGCTATTCTAGATACGTCTTTATCTCCTCTGCCTGATAAGTTGATAATCAATATTTCATCCTTTTTAGTATCTTTTATCATCTTTGAAACATGCGCTATAGCATGAGAACTTTCAATAGCAGGTATGATTCCTTCTGTTTCTGTTAAAAGGAAGAACGCATCAACAGCTTCATCATCAGTTATCGGTACATACTGTGCTCTTCCTATATCTCTAAGATATGAGTGTTCTGGCCCGATTCCAGGGTAATCAAGTCCTGCTGATATAGAATGAACCTCTGCTATCTGTCCATCTTCATCTTGAAGCACATAAGTTTTCATACCATGTATTATTCCAACAGAACCTTTAGTAAGTGTTGCAGCATGACTATCAGTTTCAACACCTTGACCAGCAGCTTCAACTCCGATAAGTTTTACTTCCTCATCTTCTAGGTAGTTAGCAAATGCACCTATAGCATTAGAACCCCCACCAACACATGCCACAATATAATCCGGAAGTCTTCCTTCTTTTTCTAGAATCTGAGCTTTTGATTCTTCTGAAATAACTGATTGGAATGCCTTAACCATCTGTGGGTAAGGGTGCGGTCCAACCGCTGAGCCTAGTATATAGAAAGTATCTTCTATATTTGCTACCCAGTACTTTAACGCTTCGTTAACAGCATCATTTAATGTTTGAGTTGCTGTAGTAACTGATACAACTTCAGCTCCTAGTGCTTCCATTTTGAAAACATTAAGCGCCTGTCTTTTTATATCTTCAGCACCCATAAATATTTTACATTCCATGTTGAACATTGCCGCAACAGTTGCCGTTGCAACACCATGCTGACCAGCTCCTGTTTCTGCTATAACTTTTTTCTTGCCCATTCTTTTTGCAAGTAATACCTGGCCTATTGCATTGTTAATCTTATGAGATCCTGTGTGGTTAAGATCTTCTCTCTTAAGATATATCTTCGCTCCACCCAGTCTTTCTGTAAGGTTCTTAGCAAAGTAAAGAGGTGATTCTCTTCCAACATAGTCCTTCAAATAGTAATTATACTCTTCTAGAAACTCCGGATCTTTTATAGCTTCCTGAAAAGCCGCATCCAGATCATTTAAAACATTTAACATAGCTTCTGCTACGTATTGTCCACCAAATTTACCAAAATTCTTATCCATTATATATATTCCTCACTTTCAATACGAAATCATTCATTTTATTATAATCTTTATATCCATCTGTTTCTACTCCACTTGAAACATCTACTATATCAGGCGAGCAAATTTGCACCGCTCTTACTATATTATCAGAATTTAAGCCACCTGCAAGTACCAAATTCTTAAATATTTGTCTTTTTATTAAGTTCCAGTCAAATGATACTCCCAAGCCACCATATTCTCTCTCATCATAAGCATCCAAGAGGACTGCTGAGATCTTGTCACTTTTTGCATATTGTTCTGCTTTAACAATATCTTTTTCATCTCTAACTCTCACAGCTTTCCAAATTTCAATGCCTTCTGGAATCATATCTACATACTCTAAAGACTCGTCTCCATGGAGCTGAATAATATCCAGATTTGCCTCCTCATATGTCTGCAGTAGTGATTCAAGAGGTTCATTTACAAAAACTCCAACTTTTTTAATGTTTTTGTCGAGGTTTTTCCCAAGCTGATAAGCCAAATCCGGAGTTATCTGTCTTTTGCTCTTTGCGAATATGAATCCTATAAAGTCAGGTTTTATTCTATTGACTCCATCTATATCCTCTTGTCTTCTTATTCCACATATTTTGACTTTAGCCATTAAAATACACTCTTTATATCTTTAAGATTTCTCATAAGACTCTCGCCAATCAATACCCCTCTGACTCCTAACGAACTAAGATATTTTATATCTTCCGAATCCTTAATTCCACTTTCTGAAATTATGAACTTATCATCAGGAAGATATTTCATTATCTTTTCAGTATGCTTGATATCAGTATTGAATGTCTCTAAATTCCTGTTGTTGATACCTATTAGATAAGGATCAGCATCTTCTACATACTTTATTTCTGATTCTGAGTGAACCTCTACCAAAGGATGCAGACCTAAATCTCTAGATAGTCTGAAATACTTCTTTAAATCATCTTTCAGTACAGAAGCTATAAGAAGTATAGCATCCGCCCCTATTGCTCTTGTCTGGTATATCTGGTACTCATCTACTATGAAGTCTTTTCTAAGAACTGGTCTATCTGTCATCTTCTTGACCTTCTCAATATAAGAGTTGTCTCCAAGAAAATACTTGTCTTCAGTCAACACCGAATATGCATCAAAATCTTCATCTTCATAAGCTTTAACTGTCTCTTCCAAATTAAAATCTTCTTTGATTATTCCTCTTGATGGAGACGCTTTTTTAACTTCTGATATTATAGCCATGCCCTTTGCCATCTTAAGTGCTTTGCAAAAATTTCTCACATCTTTCTTTTCTATCTCTTTAATCATTTCATCTATTGTTTTTATCTTTTTTTCTTTTTCCACCTGTGTTTTCTTATACTCAACTATTTCTTCTAATATATTCAATTAACACACCTCTTCATTCTGAATTTTATTGTACTCAACAATTTCATTCAACTTAGCAAGACCTTTACCCGAATCTATTATCTCCTTTGCAAGCTCTATACCTTCTCTGTAACTGTCAACCGCCTTTCCAACATAGAGTGCAGCCGCACTGTTTAGCACAACCACATCCCTTTTGGCACCTTTACATCCCTTTAATATATCGAACATTATTTTCAGATTTTCTTCTGCAGTTCCTCCAAGTATATCTTCAATTGGAGATAATTCTATTCCGTAGTCTCTAGGATCTAGTATATAGTCTACTATTTTTCCATCTTTAAGCTCCGAAACCTTAGTTGTCGTTGTAACTGTAATCTCATCAAGTCCATCTTCTCCATGCACAACCATTGCTCTTTCTCTTCCACACATTTTTAGGACTTCAGCATATAAATTAGTTATATTTCCATCATATATACCCACCATCTGTCCTTTTATATCTCCTGGATGAATCAGAGGTCCCATAAGATTAAATACCGTTCTGATGCCCAGCTCACTTCTTACTTTAGCAACATTTCTCATTGACTGATTGTAGTTCGGTGCAAATATAAAAGCAAAATCATGTTCTCTAATACTGGCTTCTGCTTGTTTTTTTGATATACCTATATTATACCCAAGTTGAGACAGTACATCCGCACTTCCGCTCTTTGATGATATGGATCTATTCCCGTGCTTTGCCACTTTTATTCCCGCTGCTGATGCTATTACGGATACAAGAGTTGATATATTGAATGTACCTTTTCCATCTCCCCCGGTACCGCAAGTGTCTATGGTATACTCATCGAGATTCAGCTTATCTGCATTGGCTCTCATAGCCTCAACAAATCCAATTATTTCGTCCTTAGTCTCTCCTCTCATCTTCATAGAAGTAACTATGGAAGCTATCTGCGAGTCCTTTAATTCACCTGCTATTATCATCTCCATTATTCCTCTTGATTCTTCTACACCAAGACCTTTACCATATGTCAATTTCTCTAATATAACTTTCATATCCATTACATTACCTCCATCAGCGCTTTAGCTTTATTAATCGTCTCTTGAAACTCTTTTTCAGGTACTGAGTCAATAACTATGCCTGCTCCTGCCTGTATAAATGCTATTTTATCTTTAAGAACTATGGTCCTTATAGCTATACATACATCCATGTCTCCACCGTAACCAAAATACCCGACAGCTCCTGCATAAAGCTCTCTTTTGATATCTTCTAGCTCTTCAATTATTTCCATAGCTCTTACCTTAGGTGATCCTGATACCGTTCCTGCTGGAAAAAAAGCTTTGAATGCATCATAGCTATCCTTATCTTCGGCCAATTCTCCTGAAACTTTTGAAACTATATGCATAACATGCGAATATCTTTCTATAACCTTGTATTTATCTACTTTTACAGTTCCTTCTTTGCTTACCTTGTCTAAATCTTCTTTTCCCAAATCAACTAGCATTATATGCTCAGATAATTCTTTTTTATCAGATAGCAGTTCTCTTTCTAGCTCTTTATCTTCTTCCTGATTTTTTCCTCTTGCTCTAGTTCCAGCTATAGGCAGTGTTTCTACTCTTCCGTTTCTCACCTTTACCAGACTCTCCGGCGAAGAGCCTATAACCTGAAACTCATCGCAATCTATATAGAATAGGTATGGAGATGGGTTTTCCATTCTTAGTCTCCTATATATTTCAAACGATTCTCTTTCAGTCTCTTTTTTAAATCTGTTTGAAAGCACAACCTGAACGACTTCTCCACTTTCAATATACTTTATAGCTTTCTTTACTTTTTTACAGAAAGAGTCTTTAAACTCATCGCTTATCTCAAACTCTGCTTTTCCTAGTTCACTGTCTATGTTTTTAGGAGGTGTCATTCTTGTAATCTTCCTATATACACCTTCTAATTCCTCTTTTACCTCTTCAAATGATTTTCCATAATCTTCTTCCTCAATATTTCTTATCACTGATATGGTTCCTCTGGAATGGTCATAGGCAATTATATCTTTATAAAACATCATATAGGCTTCTGGAATATCTATCTCTTTCGGATTTTTCAACTCCAAATCTTCTATATGTCTTATAGCATCATAGCCAATATAACCGACTGAACCACCTGTAAAAGGAAGTTCTGAATTCTCGAGAACATAGTCTTTATCTGTGTGTTGCTTGAGTATATCTATTAAGTTCCCATTTTTAACTTTAAAGCTATTAATTCTGTTTTCATTTTCTGATTTTTCCTGAACTTCATGTCTGAAATTCTCCTCGACACTTTGCATGCTTTTTTCTATCTCATCAATAATATTTATTTCAACAGAGTTTTCATCACTTTTTATTATCTTCTTTGGATTTTCTCCTAAGAATGTGTATCTTCCTCTTCCTTCTCCAGCTGTAGCACTTTCCAACATGAATTTGTATTTGCTGTCAAAATTCAAAAATATTGATATAGGGGTTATCTGATCAGCGATAAAATCCATTATTACAGGAAATGTCTTTTTCTCCTTCTTAAGCTCTTCAAACCTTTCTTTGTTCATATTTAACATATTCACCACTCCATTTTAATTAATTTTATTTTATTAATTAAATGATTGAGGTTCCCGTTTTCCGATTTTCAGCATAAAAAAAGAGTCACTTCATCCGTAAGTTTGGGACGAAGTGACTCGTGGTGCCACCCAATTTTAATTATTATGTGTCATAGTCATCAGAGTTATAGCTGCTGACTGTTATTCTGCATTAAAAAAGAGATATCCTGTCCCTTTTTTAGGACAGAATATCTCATATTCTGCTATGCCACCTAACAATTCTCTTGAGGTACGGTTATAAAACGATACCCTGTCATTATAACGGCTGACTCCCGTACTCCAGTACTTAAAATTTCCCAGAGTCTCTCACAGACCCATTCAACTTAAACTAAGGTATCCGGATTCCACCATCCCGAACTCTCTTTGACCATCATTTAAATCTACTCTTTCTGTTCAACGATTTAATCTCATTTATTAACTTAAAGTCATTATATAATAGTAATACATAATCTGTCAACAAGTTTTTTAATTATTTAAAATCTCTGCATGCTGTTCCTAATTCTTCCCATCACCTTTTACAAGTTCTGATATAGAAGTGGCCATACCTGCTAAACCTTGTATCTCTGATGGAATTATTATCTTAGTCGCTTTACCATCTGAAACTTTTTCAAAAGCCTCTATACCTCTCAGTGATAAGTACTCTTTTGAAGGATCAATCTCTTTTATCATTCTGATACCTTCCGCCTTAGCTTCCTGTATCTTTATAATAGCTTCCGCCTCACCTTCAGCTTCCTTTATAGCTGCCTGCTTAGCAGCTTCAGCATTAAGAATTGCAGCTTCTTTATTACCTTCAGCCACAAGTATAGCAGATTTTTTTTCTCCTTCTGCTCTCAATATAGATTCTCTTCTCTCTCTCTCAGCCTTCATTTGTCTTTCCATCGCATTTTGAATCTCTGATGGAGGAATAATATTCTTAACTTCAACTCTATTAACTTTTATTCCCCAAGGGTCTGTTGCTTCGTCAAGTATACTTCTCATCTGTGTATTAATCGTGTCTCTAGATGTAAGCGTCTGATCAAGCTCTAGATCCCCTATGATATTTCTCAATGTAGTAGCCGTTAAATTTTCAATAGCATTCATGGGATTTTCCACTCCATAACTGTATGCTTTTGGATCTGTAATCTGAAAATAGATAACCGTGTCGATCTGAATTGTAACATTATCCTTTGTTATAACTGGCTGAGGTGGAAAATCTACAACCTGCTCTTTTAAGGATACTTTTCTTACAACTCTATCTAGCAGAGGAAGTTTTACATGAAGTCCAACTCCCCAAGTGCCTTTATAAGTTCCAAGTCTTTCAATTACATAAGCATTGGCCTGAGGAACAACTCTTATGTTTCTTATTGCAACAATAATTAGTATTACCAATAATACTAGTAACGCTTGCCACATAGTATCACTCCTTAATTTAATATTTTTACAACTTGCCGCACTATAAATATTTAACACAAAAACAAATTAATTCACTATAAATTCATCTCATCTCACAAAACTGATGTCTATCAGACTTTTGTATCAGATTTTACTCTGATACAATAACTTTTACACCTTCAATTTTATGAACTGTAACTTTTTTCCCTTCATCAATATCCTCTCCACCAATTGAGCGAGCAGACCATGTAACACCATCAAGAACGACCTGTCCCTTACCTTCGATATTGACAATTTTTTCTTTAACTACTCCCGTTTTTCCTATTATCTCATCAATATTTGTCTTTTCTTTTCCTAACTTAAACTTCTTAACAAGTATCGGTCTTGTTAAAATCAAAAGCACTATTGATACAACTAGGAAAACGACTATTTGAGCTGGAACAGGAGCCCCAAACATTGCTAATACCATAGCAACTAATGCTCCAAATACGAACCACACACTAGTGATTCCTAAAGAAATAGCCTCTACAACTGCAAATACAACAGCTAAAATCAACCATATGCTGGTCGGTGAAAGATCAAAATCCAACAACTAAAACACCTCCAAGAGACTAATATTTGTTTTCATATATGAGCTTTGGTCTCATATCAATAAAATCACAAGATACTAAAAAGTATTCAACTCCATTAATTATTCCCTCTCTGGCAAACTGATGACCTTCTGCATGAAGATGTCCATAAACACATATATCAACTCCATGTGCTTCCATCAACTCTGCAAATTCATTCGGTTCTCCCTCAGAGAAATTAAACGGTGGATAGTGTAACATAACTATTTTTTTATCAACACACTGTCCTTTAAGACTGTCTAATGCAATTTCCAGTCTGGTAAGCTCTCTGTTAAACACCTTCAGGTCTTTTTCCGAAAACTCTTCCGAATCCTTCGAAGTCCATCCTCTAGTTCCACAAATCCCTATACCATTATGGACAAAGCTGTTAGTCTGAACAAACTTTATCTTATCAAAACCAAGTGCATTGAGTTTTGAAAGAGTTCCCCACCAGTAATCATGATTACCCTTTGATAAATATTTTGTCCCTGGAAAGTCATTGATTTTCTCCAAATCCTGTACCACATTCTCCAACTTTAATGCCCATGAATGATCTCCCGGTATTAAAATAATATCGTCATCTTCAACTTCTCTATTAATATTTTCAAATAATCTCTCTTCATAATTATCCCAAGCTCCACCGAACACACTCATAGGCTTTTCACCGGTGCTATCAAGATGAAGATCTGATATTGCAAACACTTTCAAAACTCAACCGCATCCTTCCAATATTATATCTATAAATAATTATATCTTATATGGCGACATACTACCACTTAATAGGTTATGCCTTTTCGTTTTGTTTATTGTATTCGCTTATCAATTCGTATTTTTTTGCTCTGCTGAGTTTTTTTATCTCAATCTCTCTTTTAAGTGCTTCACTCTTAGTGTCGAACTCTTCTTTATATATTATCTCAACAGGAGTTCGACCTCTCGTATACTTAGCACCCTTTCCAGAGTTATGAGCATTAATTCGAGATTCAAGATTATTTGTCCACCCAGTATAGTATGTTCCATCTGAGCATTCTAGAATGTAGATATAGTTTTTATCCATTAAACTCATCCATTTTATCCAGAAACTTAACTTTACCTGTATCCAGACAGTATTTTCCACCCGTTACTTTTATTTTACCCAAATCTTCTAACTCTCTAACAATTTTATTCATTCTTATCTCTTTGATACCTCTTTTGATATTTTCATTTTCAAGTATCGTAGCTGCATTTTTCTTATCATTGAAATCAACCTTGCTTATATCTATATTCTCAACTATATTTTTTCTTATCTTATCGATATTTTCAGTCATTTCGCCACCTTCAACTGTAGCTTGTATAGCTCCGCACATATTATGACCAAGTACAAAAACCAGTGGTGTCTTCAAATACTTGACAGCATATTCTATACTACCAAGAACATGCATATCGATAACATTACCTGCATTTCTGATGACAAAAAGATCTCCCAGTCCCTGATCAAATACTATCTCTGGAGGAACCCTGGAGTCCGAGCACGCCAATACAACCGCTTTCGGTTTTTGCGGCAGATTATATAGTTTTCTTGTATTATCTACTGTTATCAATATATTCTCCATATGTTTCTCTAAATATCTTTTATTTCCTTCTTTTAACTCTTGAAGAGCCTCATCTGCTCTGTGCATAGTTATTCCTCCTCTGTAGCATAATTCATCTCTGAATACGCATTTCATAAAATTATAGTGTTTTGAAAGGACTTTGTCAATTAGAACAGATATCAGTTTTGGTCTACGTGATTTATATCACTTTATTTGCATAAAAAAATGCTGAAAGCTCTAAAGCCTCCAGCATTTATAAAATAAGCACACTTACAAAACTATGCTCTTTATATCTTCTCTAATTTTTCCTCTGATTTCGTGGTTATCCTCTCTCCAGTCAGAATAATCCTTCAATCTATTGATTCTATAGTTTATTCTGCTATTTATCTTATCAATATTATCAAAGTTCATAAACGAAATAACTGTATTCTCCATCAACACATCAGATATTACAGTCATAATGCTAGAAATTATTTCTTTCTTCTCTGTTTCTTCAAATCTAGTTCTGAGTCTGTAATTCTGCTCCAGATTATTTAAAAAACAATCTCTGAAGAATGTGATAAAACCTTCAAAGTCCTCAGCATTGTTCCCCGGCTCTATTTCAAAAAGCATAGTAAATAGCAAATTCCACATAAAATCTTTATTCAAAGCTCCAAGAATAGGCTCTCCCAATGCTTTTGTAAATTCATCTTCAAACTTTATATATCTCTCAAATTCGATATAGTCTGAAAAGCCAAGCTTATCCTTTTCATCATCACTAAATCTCTTTACTACAGACATTATCATAGAACCTTTGACCATTATATCAACAGTTCTTATCTTCCTGAATATATATTCAACTACAGCATCACAGAGTTTTTTAAAATCCACAGCAAAGCCCAAGTCTTCTTTGATACGCTTAAGATAAATCCTATGAACTATGCTCGATAAAAACGCTTTAAGCTGTTCCTCATTTACCTCTTCATAGGTAGCTGCAGTATCACCAAGCTGCTTATACAATATCATGAGCTGCCTGTCAATCATCTCCAAGTTCTCCTTTATAGAGCCCATTATGTCCCGGAAGAAGTCTTCAATCATAAGATAGTTAAAGTTCTTATAAAGAATTTTATGCTCTATATCCGACCAGAACATATTTACCAGTGATTTTATCTGAAATTCAAAAGCTATAGTTCTGTCTCCTAAATCATACTTTCCATCTATCCTATATATCTTCATGCCATTTTTCTGCTCTTGCGGCTGTTTATCTGCAAGGTTTAAAAATATTTTTTCATTATGTTCAGATCTATAGTACTTATCATCTTCTGTTATATTGAATACCTTGGTAAGAAATTTAAGTATACTAGGTTCATCCTCTATAAATCTACACTCTGCCCTTACACCAATCAAATCAGATAAACTATGCAGCATCTCATCCGCATCGGAATATTTTAAATAGTAATTATTTCTCAGAATCTTTTCCTTCAAGCTGAAATCCGTTTTAATCCTTGTGCTTATATTCAGAAAAAATTCCATATCCTTAAATTCTTTTCTAAAGAATTCTTCTAACTCCTCAGAAGCAGCCTCTAATTCTTCACTCATATCCGAGAGCTTATTTATAGACTCCTCAATAAAATCAAATACATCTAATCTCAATATAACTCACCTATCCTATCTATAGCTCCCAAACTCTCTAGCTGCTCTAATCATAGAATGCAGATTCCCTGAAGGACAAGACACAGTAAGGTCACAGTCCGGTGTTAGCACATATCCTCCAGGTAAATCTTTATACAGTTCTATAAGTCTCTTTGCTTCCTCATATACATCAATATAGTTTCCCGACTCTAAGGTCGAATTTCTGAGATTTCCTCCCATAATATAGTCATCACCTAGAACTTCTCTTATATCCCAGAGATTCATTTCCGCTCCCGTTGTGATTATTGACCTTTTCGGTAAATCTATCTCATCACGCCAGTACTCAAGATTACCATAATGGTCTCCACAAAGATGAATTCCAGTTATTTTTATACCCATTTTTTTATATTCACTAAACACTCTGTTGATATACGGAATAGAAAACTCCTTGAATTTCTTAGGCTGTATTATAACTGAACTTTCAACCGGATATGCAGATCCGGCTGTGACATTCTCAGCTCCAAATTCTTTCACATAATACTCTGCCATATATATCAGATATCTTGTCGTGAAATCCATAACTCCATGAACAAACTCCGGATCTCTGATCATAAACTTCATAAGCCTTTCCATTCCCACTAATTGAACAGCTATACTCATTGAAGACCCGGCTGTAATCGAGATGCCATGACCATCTTCAAACTTTTTTCTATTGAATCTGAGAATCCTGCCTGTTGCAAATGCTTCTTCAACATCAGGAAACTCTAATCTTCTGAGGTCCTCTCTATCTTTTACCGGCCTCTTTATAACTTTAGGCACTATACTCTCGAAGCCACTAGAGAATTCGATTTCTCCGCCGAACTCCTGAGCATATCCCTCTGGTATATTATAACCGTAACCTCCATCGTGCTGATGAAGTTCTAATGCCCACTTTTGAGATTCAAAAGCTATTTCCGGTTCAAGATAATACTGTTTATAAGGTATATTGCAAATTCTACCCGCATATATTCCCATATGAGGAATAACTGGTACACGATCTATTTTTTCTCCACTAATCAACTTACTAAGTCTTTCCTTGCTATCCATTGTATCCTTCATATTCAATCACCATAATATGAGAAATAATCAAACTGTTATTTCCCGATTTTAATATCTAAAAGATGTCGGTTACTACTTTATTAATAACCGACATCTTCAACCTATAAATATATTCTTATCTAATTGTTTGTTCAGCTTCTGCATCAAAGAAGTACAGATGCTCTTCATCAAACAGTACCCTTATATCTCCTCTTTTTATAGGTTCGTCTCCAACTTCAATTTTTGCGACAACTCTTTCCCCTGCAACTACAAGGTGTAAGTATGCCTCTGAACCTAATAATTCAATAACTTCAAGATCTGCTGGAACTCTAGCCTCATGCTGTCCAGAATAGTCAATATCTATATGCTCTGGTCTGATACCAAGAACAACCTTCTTGTTCAAGTATCCAGTTCTTCTCAGCATATCAGCATTCGCTTTACCTACAGGACGTATGAAATCCTCATTTTTAAATCTGATCAGTCCATCTATCTCTACAATTTCGCCATCAATAAAGTTCATCTGAGGACTGCCTATGAATCCTGCAACAAACATGTTTACAGGCTCTCTATAAACCTTTTGCGGAGTGTCAACTTGCTGAACAACCCCATCATTCATTATGATGATTCTATCACCCATAGTCATAGCTTCTGTCTGATCATGAGTTACATATATAAAAGTTGTTTTTAAATCCTCATGCAGCTTGATTATCTCAGACCTAGTCTGAACTCTAAGCTTTGCATCTAAATTTGATAGAGGCTCATCCATAAGGAATACTTTCGGCTTTCTCACTATTGCTCTACCTAATGCAACCCTCTGTCTCTGACCTCCTGAAAGAGCCTTAGGTTTTCTTTCAAGAAATTCTTCAATTCCAAGTACCTTAGCAGCTCTTCTCACTTCTTTATCTATGGTTTCCTTATCTACTTTCCTAAGTTTCAGTGCAAATGCCATATTGTCATATACAGACATATGTGGATAAAGAGCATAGTTCTGGAACACCATAGCGATATCTCTATCTTTTGGCTCCATATCATTTACAAGCTCTCCATCAATATAAAGTTCACCCTCTGTTATATCTTCGAGTCCTGCTATCATCCTCAGCAATGTAGACTTACCACATCCAGAAGGTCCTATAAGTACAACAAATTCTTCATTTTCAATATCCAAGCTGAAATTATCCACTGACTTAGTCGTATTACCTGGATAAACTTTAGCTATATTTCTTAAACTTAAATCTGCCATTATTAATACACCTCAACAATAAATATAATATTAAAATACAATCTCACAATTAACACTTATCTTATCAACTTATTCTTTTCTAAACAACAGCTTTGAAACTAGTTATTAGACTCTTTGTCCATCTTCCACTGACCATCCAGATAAAGCATCTCTGCTCTATGGTTTATATCACCCACTCCTGATGGAGCCATGTATTCAACTATAAGTCTTCCGCCCTCTTCAGAAGTATTTTTCACTTCCATCTGTGGATATTCACCCCACATACCAAGATCTCCTAATACCATAGTAAGCTCTCCATTTTCCTCTTTTGCTTGAATAATATTAGTCATAAAATCTTCTATATATCTGTCAGAGAAGTAAGGTGAGAGTTCCGCCTTCATCTTAACTGCAGTATTGAATTTTTCAACTACACCTGTTCTTCCACTATCCTGATCAACTTTTTCAGGGTCTCTAGAAGTGAAAATTTCAAAGAGAACTTGCTTACCAGCTATAATAGATCCTTTTACTTCTTCTTGATTAATCTCTGCCGGCAACACAGATGAAGCCGCTTCCTCAGTATTAGATTCTTCTGGTCTGTTTTCAGATTCATTTTGATTATTTGTCGTAGAATCCGAATCAGATTCTTTAGATGCTTTATCATCCTTCTTTTCTGATGATTTTTTAGCATCATCACTTTTCTGCTCAACTTTTGTATTTTTTGTAACATCGCTATCATTATCTTTTTTAGTCCCACATCCAAACATCATTACTGATAGCATAGCTATTGATACAGGTACCGCTATTTTTCTTAGTTTCATATTAACAACCTCCAATTAACTATCTGTTATTTTTTAACCAATTATTATATTGGACATCAGATATTAGATCTTAGTTACTATATACCCATTATCACTAAGTGCTTTAACAATTCTTTTTATATGCTTAGGTCCATTTGTTTCTACGGTTACTTCTAACTGAACTTCTAAGAATCTATCTATACTGCTAAGCTGGTTATGTTCTAACTTGATTACGTTTGCATTTTCTTCGGCTAATATGCTAGATATTTTTACTAATTCTCCTGGCTTATCAGGAAGCTCCACTGCAAAACTGAATATTCTGCCTCTAGCTATAAGCCCTCTACTTATCATAGATGACATCGTCAGAACATCAATATTTCCACCACTGATAACCGGAACTATTTTCTTGCCTGACACATTCAGCTTCTTTATTCCTGCCAGAGAAGACACCCCTGCATTCTCTCCAATCAATTTATGACTGTCTAGCAGTATAAGAAATGCTTCCATTATTTCATAGTCTGTCACAACCACTATATCATCGACATAGTCCCTGATTATCTCAAAAGTTAAGTCACCTGGTTCTTTGACAGCAACCCCATCTGCAATAGTGCACACATCATCTAAACAGACCGGCTCTCCAAACTGAATAGAAGTACTCAGTGTTTTAGCTCCAGATGGCTCAACCCCTATCACTTTTATATCTGGATTTATCTGTTTAGCAGCAATTGCCAACCCTGAAATCAGTCCACCCCCACCAATTGGTGCAACTATATAGTCAGCATCTTTCAATTCCTCTAAAATCTCAAGGCTTATAGTTCCTTGACCTTCTATTACATCAATGTCATTGAATGGATGGATAAATATATATCCTTTTTCTCTTTCAAGCTCTTTAGCTTTGTTATAAGCTTCGTCGTAACAGTCCCCATACAGTACAACTTCAGAGCCGTATCTTCTTGTAGCTTCAACTTTTATTAAAGGAGTAGTCTTAGGCATAACTATAGTCGATTTAACACCTAGCTTATTTGCAGAAAACGCAACTCCCTGTGCATGATTCCCCGCTGAAGAAGCTATGAGTCCCCTGGCTTTTTCTGCCTCATTCAGCTTTGATATTCTATTATACGCACCCCTGATTTTAAAAGAGCCTGTGTTTTGAAGATTTTCAGGCTTTATATAGATTTCATTTCCTGTTTCTTCACTTAGCTCTCTGCTTCTTATCAAGTCTGTGCTTCTTATTACATTTTTAAGTCCTAGTTTTGCATTATTAAAGTCTAAACCTTTAATAAGCTCTTTATATTCTTCTCTCTTCAAAACCATTACTTCCTTTCAGAACTTATTTCTTTTTCTCTGCAATTCTGATATGGTCATCTGCTATTACAATATCACCATTCTTATACATTCTTCCTATAGCTCTTTTAAATGCATTCTTGCTCATATTCAAAACGGCTTTTATATCCTGAGGACTGCTCTTATCATGCAAATCAAGCTTTCCATCATTTTTAAGCAGTTTTTCATATATTTTCTTTCCATCTTTATCCATTGACTGGTATGCTTTGCCGCCAATGCTTAAATCAAGCTTTCCATCTTTTCTCTTTCTAAGAACCTTAGCCGTAACTTTCTGACCAATTTCAAAATCATGAGTAACATCTTCACTATGTATTAAACCATGATATTTTCCATCAACAGCAATCATAACGCCTAGATCTTTTTTTATATCGTAAACTACACCTTCAACTTTTTCATTTTCTTTATATGGATTCTCTGAACTTAGAAGATTGTATATTTTCATCGTAACTGCCATTCTCTCTGTTTTATCTACATAAGGACTTACCATTATGAGGTCTCCTTCTTCTACTGTTCCGAGCTGCTCTCTAAACGGAAGAAGTATATCCTTGTCCAGTCCCCAATCCAAAAACGCACCTATCTTAGTTATAGATGCAACTTTCAACATTCCAACTTCACCGACTTCTAGCAGAGGTCTTTTTGTAGTTGCAGTCATTCTCCCATCTGATTCTTTGTAGATAAATACATTTACCTTATCTCCAACTTTAACTTTCTTATCTTCTTGAGACTTAGGAAAAAATACGACCTGACCTTCTTCTCCTGATACCCCCAGATATGATCCTAGTTCTGATTTCTTTTTCACTTCTAGTTCCTGAGTTTCCCCTAGTTTTATCATTCAATCCATCCCTTTCCTTACTGCATATTAGTACAAATGAAATTCTATATAAAAACAAAATTTCTTTACTAAAGCAATAAGCCTGTTTTCTTTTCTATTGCTTTTCTCATTTCATCTGAATATGATTCTGGCATATAGGTTTTATAAGCATAGAAGAGATCTTTCAGCCACTTGTCATCTACAAGCAACTCTTCGACTCTGTCAGATGGAAAGCTTTTCAGGCCTTCCTCAGCTTCACCCCTTGTATAGTATAAATGATCGTAATCTTCTTTAGTCAATATGGCTATCTTTCCGCCTCTTTCTTTGACAGTTACTCCAAAACTTCCGAATTCCTGAATCTCTTCATCATCCATTGTACATTCCCACACACCATTTATTCCCGCTTTATAAAATATATCTCCTTTTTTAAGAGAATTGATATCTATCACTATCTCACCTCTAATCAAAATTGATGCTATTACTTATAATATATACCCTTATCCAATTGCTTTTAATTACCATTTCTCATAACTATCTTATATCACTACCTGAAAATCAATATAGACTGATTATAACATAAGCTTTTAGAAAAAGCGATTTGCCGATTTGCGGAAATATGTATATTATGAGTGTTTCAGATTGAATAGTTCAATATCTAATAAAATTGATATTAGCTTTATAAGTATAGTTAATCCCTATTTCGATTAACATGATAAATGAATATAAAAAATGGGACCGCATAAAAGCGATCCCATATATAAAATATATAATTTCAAACTATTTTTTTGCTTTAGCTGCTTTCTTTGCTTCCATCTCATCACGTTCTCTCTGCTCATCAGCTAGTGATTTTTGAGGAATAACGATGTTAAGAACGAAAGCTACTATAGTAGCAATAACAACTGGTGAACTTCCAAATACCATTTTGATTGCTGGTGGATAATTTGCAAGTAATTCTGGAACTGAAGTAACACCCATTCCAAGTGCTAGTGCAAGTCCAACTATACCAGTGTTTCTGTTTGACATTTCTTCTTGAATTATAAGTCTAATACCTGACATTGTTATACTAGCGAAAACTCCTATTGTAGCTCCCCCGATAACAGCTTGAGGTATTGTAGTCATAAGTGCTCCGAACTTTGGTATGAAACCAGCGATTAATACGAATATAGCTGATATCATGAATACGAATCTAGAAACAACTTTAGTAGTTGCAACTATACCAACGTTCTGGCTGTAAGTTGCTATTGGAAGTCCTCCGAAGAACGCTCCAACGATTGATGCTAGGTTAGATCCAATGATACCACCTTGAAGTTCCTGGTCAGTAACCTCTCTGTTGAATCCTCCCATTGTAGTTGCAGATAAATCTCCAACTGCCTGTACTGAGTTAACTATAAAGATAACTCCCATAGAAATAATTGCTGCTGGATGGAACTCGATGCTGAACTTACCAACTAGTGGAAGTGCAATCATATCCTTCGCTGCAACTGGTGATAAATCTATTAATCCAAATCCTATTGATACAGCGTAACCAACGATTATACCAACAAGGATTGAAGATAGTTTTAACATTCCTTTTCCGAATTGTCCTATTAATAGAACTGTCAGCAGTGTAACACCACCAACGATTAAGTGTTTTGGCGCACCAAACTCTTCTGGAGCAGTTGCTATAAGGCCA
Organism: uncultured Clostridia bacterium; assembly: GCA_964489735.1. GTDB lineage: Bacteria > Bacillota > Clostridia > Tissierellales > Gottschalkiaceae > Andreesenia. Next base: position 24,654 of record CAZBAL010000009.1, read on the forward strand.
GCTCCTCCACCTATATACTTAACTGCTGTAGGGTATAGTGAAAGACCTATACTTAAAACAACTGTACCTGCCACTATTGGCGGGAAGAACTTTCTTAATGGTTTTATGAAAATTCCAACTATAATACCTATAATACCACCAACAATTTGTGCTCCTAGGATACCTGGTAATCCATACTCAGCTCCTATAGCTGATAGTGTTGGTATATAAGCAAAACTTACTCCCATTATAACTGGAAGTCTTGAACCTATTATTGCAATAGGGAATAACTGGATCAGTGTAGCTATACCAGCTATAAACATCGCACTTTGAACTAAGTCTGCAGCTTCTGCTCCAAGCTCAGGCTTACCTAGTCCGTTTACAACTCCAGCAATTATAAGTGCTGGCGTTATGTTTCCAACTATCATCGCAAGAACGTGCTGTAGTGATAGAGGAAGTGCAGTACCGATACTCGGTTTTCCATAAAAGTCAAATACCGAAGTTGACTTTGCCGTGTTTGTACTCATAAACGATCCCTCCATAAATTAATTTTTACATTACCGGAACAAAGTGATTGTGAAACATTATTATGAAACCGATTACATATTTTTTATGTATAGTAATCTAACAGCATTTATTATTCCTCTTAAGAGTATTTCATTGTAAAATGCAAGGATTTCAATGTTTCTACCTCGTTCTCAGTTTGTACTGTCTCAATTATAGCATTTATATTCATAACTGACAACGTTTTCTCTAATAAATCTTAAATTATTCTTAATAATAAAAAAGAATATGCCTTTAAACATTGTAAAATGCATATTCTTTTTCACAGATTATATATTGATATTTATTTTAATTTAATTATTTCTTTATAAAAAATTTATACAATATTCAATACTATTTATATTCAACATTGAACTTCTTTTTAAGCTCATCTGCTTTAGCAAAATAAACTTTTTCTTGCTTAGCACCTAATGCCTGGTTATAAAGTTTTCCTTTTACCTCTTCAAACTCTGGTGTAGAAGCTTCTTTTTTGTCAATTAACTTGATAACGTGATAACCGAATTGAGTCTTAACTGGTTCCTCACTTATATCACCTATGTTCATATCAAAAGCAGCTGCTTCAAACTCAGGAACCATACTTCCTGCTGGGAACTCACCTAAATCCCCGCCACTTTCACATGATGGACATGATGAATGTTCTCTAGCTTGATTTTCAAATGCTGCTCCTTCTTTTATGTTTTGAATTATCTCTTTAGCTTTCTCTTCAGAATCAACCAATATGTGGCTAGCTCTAGCTTTAGCAGGCTCTGAAACGAACTGCTTGTTATTGTCGTAGAATTCTCTTACTTCATCTTCTGTAATTTCAACTTTTGAAAGCATTCTTTGAATAGCATATTGCTTAAGCAGATTGTTTTTCATATTCTCTACTTCTTTTAAGAAAACTTCATCTTCGTCAAGTTTTTCTTCCTTCGCTTCTAAATACATAAGTTCGTGGTTTATCAGTTCTTCAACGATTCTCTTAGTTCCCTCTTCGCCTTGAAATTGCATAGCATTCTGAGGTCCTATGTTTTGTAAAAAGTCCTCTACATCTTTTTGAGTTATCTCTTTAGATCCAACTACCGCGTAAACCTTATTTTCCATATTTTCCATTTAAACTTTCATCTCCCAATTATAGATTCTTTTTATATCTGATTGTTTAACACTGACTATATATTAACCATAGTTCTACTTAAAACTCAATAGTCAAATGAGAAGTATCTACTTCTTAAGCAGCTCAACAAGTTTTTCGTAAACGAAATCCTCTATAGACATACCTTCTATCTTAGCAGATCCATCTCCATAAGGATCTACCATTATTCTAAAGAAGTTTATTATAAGCTTTCCATCAATTATATAATAAGTATCTAAATGAAGCGGTGCAAAATAAACTGTGATTGTTTCTTCTTCAATTCCTGGAATTTCTTCATTCAATTTGCCAACAAGTGAATCCAAATTAAGTGTTTTAACTGGTTGAGCCATAGCTTCAGTAAGTCCCAAGTCTTCCATCATCCACATGTTGTTGTTCCAGAATCTTCTCTCCGGCTGAGTTGCAACTGATAAAAGTTCAGCATTTTGAATAGCTGAAAGTACCTTTCTTACAGATTCTTCATTGAATTCATCTGTAAAACAAGTTTTCATCGACTCCATATTTGCAACTTCTATAAAGAAAGATTCAGCTACCTTTTCCTTCTCACTAACAGAAGTCCAATAGTATAGCATAGACTCCAATGGTTCTAAATTTACGTTTATATGTTTTAACATTCTTAATCACCTCTATTTTAATTTTAGGTATTAGATGAGAAATATGCAATAGCTAAAATGCTTATTATAGAAAATATCTATATTAACACTCATAATTTCCATATATTTATATTAATCTGAATTAATCTGAAAAAATATACGATACTGAGGTATATAATGTATAGTATATATAATAATCTGATTCTAGTACTTTGGAGGAATTGATATGTTTACTGAATATGATATTAATTTTATAAATAAAATAGAGTATAAATACTCTGCAAACAGCTTCGACGGTACTCCCGGAGATCCCATAAGATACCTAAAAGGTAGCAACGATATACTTGTGTCCGCTCCACACGCTGTTAATCAGCTAAGAGGTGATAAGATAAAAATGGGTGAAAGATATACTGGCGCTATGGCTGAAATACTGCACCAGATAACAGGTTGTCATATGATTTCAAAGCTCCACAACAATCACATTGATGATAACTTCGTACTCCATACCGAATACAAAGATATGATGGGAGAGATAATAGATAAGAATGACATCTTCTTCGTTCTCGATCTCCATGGAATGTTAAGCAGTCTGGATACTGGATTTAGAGGGTATCATATAGAGATAGGTACAAATGATGGTAAGAATCTGCTGGACAAAACATATTTAAAAAAATATGCTGTGGATAGTCTCAATCAGTATGGAATCACAGAAATACGATGTGATCATATTTTTAAAGCAAGCAAGCCATATACTATCAGCAACTATGTAGCCAACAATTTCAATACCCCTTCCATGCAGATAGAAGTCTCCAGTGATTATAGAAACCCTAATTTCAGTATCGCTAACTTCAATAAAATAATAAAATCTATAGTTAAGCTTATATCCATTGTAAATTCCAATAGGTAAACTCGTTATTTTATTATCAAATTCATTGACTTAAATACTGTACGTTCTATAATTGAATTGAAGATAAGTATAGACTTTATCAATATTAGAGATTTTCATAACAATAAGGAGATGATTTTGTGAATAAAATGTTAGAAAAATTAGTTAATCAAGGATTTATGACAGAGGATTTTGCTAATCACATTGAAAAAGCTGCTGAAGCAAAAGAATCGTTCATAGTATCTGGTCACAAAGGTTGGGGAATTTTACCTCTACTTGCGACTTTAGGAGCAACAGCTAAAGGTGCAGGTTCACTTACACAAGTTAAAAAAGAAGAAGACCTAGATGCTGGAACAGATTTCCTACTTATTGGGGACCTTAAAAATGTAGATTACGAAGCAATAGTAACTAAAGCTTTTGCAAATGAAGAAGCTGCTGTAATCGCACTAAAAGACCCAGACCATCCATACTCAATCAATAAAGTACTTAAATCTGTTTACAAACAAAACGGAAAATTAGACAAAGTATTCAATGTTTTAGAGTGTGCTAAAATTGATGATGAAAGTAAACTTCCAAAAATCACAGTTATGAAGGTAGATGAAAAAGGAAAGATACTGAAAGAAGATATCTAATAAAAAATTATGAACTCAGTAATAAGAATTGAAGATATGCTTGATATAATTGAATCGGGAAAACCATACCTTCTTGTTGATCTGAGAAGATCAGATGAACTAGAGGAACAACCTATGCTTAAAGGTTCTGTGCATATTCCTATGGACAGAATTAATCAGGAAATAGACAATTTCCCAGACGATGAGCCCATATACCTTATGTGTGCACATGGAATAAGAGCACAGAGGGTTGCCATGATTTTGAAAATGGCTGGTAAAAAACCAGTTGTAATAGCTGGCGGAATGGAAAACTACAATAACTATGTCAAGTATAGCTACTTAAAAGACAAAAATAATAAGTAATCGCCTAATTAAGTAATTTCTTAATTGAGAGCCTTTATAATTATATTCAATATATAACTGATAGTTAGATTTATAATAGCTAATTGAACTCAGTTATAGAATAAAAAAGATTGCTCAGAGTGAAAACTCCAGAGCAATCTTTTTTGTCTATTTTAATAACTATTTATATATAGTTTATATGATTTCTTTCGAATTCTTCGATTATATCTATCTTTCCTAATGTGATAGCTATATCATCAAGTCCTTTTAATAACTTCTCTCTTCTGAAATCATCTATTTCAAAAGGAATCTCAAGTCCTTCTTCGTCTCTAATCATCTTATCCTCAAGATCTACTTCAAGTCTATAGATTTTTCCACCTTCAGTTTTCGCGAACAGCTTGTCTACGTCTTCTTCTGGAAGAACTATAGGAAGTATTCCATTGTTAAAACAGTTATTGTAGAATATATCTGCAAATGAAGGAGCTATAATAACTCTAAAGCCATAATCCTCAAGCGCCCATGGAGCGTGCTCTCTAGATGATCCACATCCAAAGTTATCTCTAGCTATTAATATATTAGTACCTTCATATTTATCCTGATTAAGCTCAAAATCCTCTATTTTATTTCCATCTTTGTCGAATTTTAATTCATAGAAAAGGAACTCTCCAAATCCAGTTCTCTCAACTCTTTTCAAAAACTGCTTCGGAATAATAGCATCTGTATCAACATTTGCTCTATCCAGCGGAGTAACAATTCCCTCTACTTTAATTAGTGGTTCCATTTGAAATTCCTCCTCTATTTTAATTCCTCATCTATATTTCTTATATCCACAAAATGGCCTGCTATTGCCGCAGCTGCTGCCATCTCCGGTGATACAAGATGAGTTCTACTGTCACGTCCTTGACGTCCTTCAAAGTTTCTATTAGATGTAGAAGCTGCTCTCTGCCCTGGCTGTAGGACGTCTGGGTTCATAGCTAGACACATTGAACAACCAGATTCTCTCCATTCAAATCCTGCTTCTTCAAATATCTTATCTAATCCTTCTTCTTCTGCTCTCTCTTTTACCCATTGAGATCCTGGTACAACTATAGCTGTAACATCTTCATGAACTTTTCTTCCTTTAGCAACTGCCGCAGCAGCTCTTAAATCTTCCATTCTACCATTCGTACATGATCCTATGAATACATAATCAATTTTGATATCTTTCATAGGCGTTCCGCCTTCAAGTCCCATGTATTTAAGTGCTTTTTCAGCTGAACCTTTCTGTACATCTGAATCAAAGCTGTCAATAGTAGGTACTGTGTCTGAAATTGATGCTCCCATTCCTGGACTTGTTCCCCATGTAACTTGTGGCTCAAGTGTATCAAGATCAAACTCTACTACTGAATCGAATTCAGCATCTTCATCAGTAACAAGCTTCTTCCATCTCTCTACTGCTTTATCAAACTCTTCTCCTTTAGGAGCATGTCTTCTTCCTTCAACATAATCGAATGTAACTTGATCAGGAGCTATAAGTCCAGCTCTTGCACCAGCCTCAATAGCCATATTACAAATAGTCATTCTACCTTCCATGCTAAGTTTATCTATTGCATCTCCAGTGAACTCCATTACATATCCAGTAGCAAAATCTGTTCCATACTCACTGATAAGTCCTAAGATCATATCTTTAGCTGTAACACCCGGCTTAAGAGATCCTTTATATTCTATTTTCATAGTTTTAGATTTTTTCTGTGGTAGACACTGAGTAGCTAATACATGTTCAACCTCACTAGTCCCTATTCCGAAAGCTAATGCTCCAAAAGCACCATGAGTAGCTGTATGGCTATCCCCACATACTATTGTTTTACCTGGAAGTGTAAGCCCAAGTTCTGGTCCTATAACGTGAACTATCCCCTGATCGTCACTGTCTATTCCATAGAAGTTTATTCCAAACTCCTTAGCATTTGCTGTCAATGTGTCTATCTGTTTTTTTGATATAGGATCCGTTATATTGTATCTGTCTTTAGTAGGTATATTATGATCCACAGTCGCAAAAGTATACTCTGGTCTTCTTACTTTTCTGTTGTGAATTCTAAGCCCCTCAAATGCCTGAGGAGATGTAACCTCGTGTAATAAATGAAGATCAATATATAGTAGATTCTGATCCTCTGTCGATTCTACTAAATGGTCATCCCATATCTTTTCATAAAGCGTTTTACCTGCCATATTATCCACCTCTCAATTATCTCTATATCATAAGCACACTATAAAACTCATAGTCAAGCTTTTGCTCTTATAGATTATAATAACACAGATTGCAGAATATGACATGATATTTTATACCTTTTTATGCGAAAGTATTGATTAAGTAATGATTTTGTTATATAGTTTTAAGAAATCGTTTTCTTTTTGAATACTTTTTGAAATCATTATATAAATTGGAGGTGATTATAGTGAAAAGACATAACTTTATAATGTTTCTTTCGATACTTATATTCCTGACTTGGTGTATTCTAAATGAAAACTTCTCTTATAAATATATGTTTGCAGGACTTGCATCTTCTTTAATAATACTTGTAGTAGCAGAAAGATATATTGCCGATTCGACCATGCCAAGTATATCTTTTTCTTATTTTATAAACATAATTAAATATTCATTTAGAGTCATATTTATTATGTATCAATCAGCTATACAGATAGTAATCGCACTTATTAAAAGAGATTTCAAAGTTGACATAGTGAATGTCACTTTGCCAACGGAAGATGAGTTTATCAACGCTTTAGTCTGTAACTCAATTACAATTGCACCCGGGACCGTAACTATCGAAAAAAACGGCAATAAAGCTAAAGTTCTCACTATAAATTCAGGCAATAAAACAAAAGACGAGTTAATTGAAGAAATAGAAAGCAACTTTAACTATTTAAAAAGAAAGCCGGGTAAAAAGAAAAAATATAGAATGACAATTAGGGAGGATGAATAGTATGCTTTACTTTTCCTTATTGACAATAGCCATCCTTCTTGCACTATCAACAATTTATATCATCAGAAATCTGAATATCTGGGATGGTGTTTTGAGTCTGAGTATTGCTACTACACTTGTTGTAGTCGGCATAGCACTTTACTCTGCTTTGGTTGATAATACAATTTTCTTAGATGTCGCCATAGCATTTGCTCTATTCGGATTCGTGGGAACCCTTTTTGTTGCAGTATTTATTTATACAAGGGGTGATTTGTAATGGTATCGGATATTTTGGGATATATTATCATAGCATTGGGATTGTTATTTATGCTGTTTGGATTTATCGGAATATTTTATTCTAAAACTTTTAATAAAACTATTCTATCTGCATCTATGATAGATTCCGTTGGATTTGTTACTGTTTTAGTAGGCCTGTGTATTCTAAAAGGACTCAGCTGGTTCACACTAAAAACAATATTATTGATTGTGATTGGAATACTTATCAATCCGATAACCACGCATATAATATTAAGATCTGCTCGTTTAGCAGGTCATAAAGAGGAGGTTACAGAAGATGAGTTCGATTAACCCAATAATCAATGTCACTCTTTTAATAATAATAGTGCTTGCCATCTATACTATAATAGCTCCTCGTATCAGAAAAGCAATTATTTTTTCAGCCATAATGTCTGTAACTGCAGCTTTTGCATACGCTCTATTAGCAGCACCCGATATAGCCTTAGCAGAAGCAGTTGTAGGTTCTACAATAACGACCATACTATTTCTGGTGTCTATTAAGAAATCAAAGATATTCATCGTTTATTATAAAAGCGAGGATGAAGGTGTAAGATCTGACATCCTAAGAACGATAGAGCAGGTTCTTATGGAAAATGAGTATGAACTGCAATTTGTCTGCACTTCTGAGACTGTTGAGTTCCTCAAAGAAAACTATTCATTTGAGCTGCTGATAAATGAAAAACCTGATTGCATTGAGCTTTACGGTGAATATTCTAACCTCGGATTTGTTGATATAACTAGAAAAATCGAGGCGACATTTACTGAAGAAAACATTGTAACTAAGAGCATTCATGACCTCGGAGATATTGGAGGTGTTTTATAATGAGACAGAAAGTCTGGGCAGTAATAATGCTTATTGCTTTTGGAATTTTCACATTCTACTTTATAAATTCTGGTGCTACGACCAGTACACTGCTTGCTGACTTATATATTGAGCGAGCGCAGTCAAATTCACAAGTTTTAAATATAGTGACAGCTATTTATCTGGACTACAGAATTTTTGATACGATTTTTGAGGCTTTACTTATGCTCATAGCTGTTATAGCAATATTCCAGTTTATTAAGTTGGAAATATTTGAAGATAATTTAGAGAAAATAGCAAGCTCTAAATCTATAGACTTTAGACAGTCAAGTATACAGAGAACAGTTGTAGGTATAATCTATCCAATATTTATGATATTCGGACTGTATATAATTTTAAACGGTGCCGATTCACCTGGAGGAGGGTTCCAAGGTGGAGCAATCATGGCAATCATCATAATGTGCCGTTATCTGATCGTTCCTACTGAGAGATATGATTATAAAATCCCTTATAATCTAGAAAAAATCTTCTATTCTCTATTCCTGATTCTTGCACTTGCCTTTATTTCTAAAGAACTGGATTTTATAAGTACTAGAAGATATATAGTAATAGCCAACGTGCTGTTAGGTATAAAGGTTGCTAGTGGAATTACTTCAATATTCCTGAGATTTATTTACTTTGGAAAGGAAGATGAATATGAGCAGTTATAATACAATTGAGCTGGCTGGAATAGCGATGTTTTTCATAGGTCTTTATGGACTGATAGCCAGAAGAGATATTTTGAAATCAATCCTTTCCATAACGATAATGGAAGTAGGAATAATACTGTTTTTCCTGGGATCTAATTTCTCATCAGACAAAGTAGCTCCCGTAGGTGATATTGCAGGTAAGGCTGTGGCAGATCCATTGCCCCAGGCTCTTATCATAACAGTAATTGTAATCGGTATAGCTATTACCGCTGTTACTCTATCGATGTACGTTAGTATGTATCACAGATATGGTACTTGGGATTGGCTAAAAGCCAGAAATAATAGAATAAAGGATGACTAGAATATGGAATTATCATTACTTATATTAGCTCCAATACTGATAAGTTTGATCATATACTTATTGCCATCCAGAAGACTTAATTACCTTTCCATTTTAGTTCAGATTGGTACTTTAGTTTTAGCAATAAGAAACCTGATAGTAATTAAAATTACAGGTGAACCGATTCTAATCGGTATTGGTGGAGAAGGATTAATGGGTATCAACCTATATGCTGACTCTATATCAGGACTTTTCGTTGTTCTAGTAACCTCACTGTTCTTGATATTTAACGTGTTCAGCTCTGATGACTATATGCACGATAAGCTTTTTAAATTCTTGTTTTTAACTTTGGAATCAATGACAGTACTGTTGTTCCTGTCAAGAGATTTATTTAATGTTTTTATATCAATGGAGATTTCTATAATAATTGCAGCAATACTGATAATGTACAAGCGTGACAGCCGTTCTATATATGATGGCCTTGTCTACCTTATGACCAGTACGGCAGGGATGATGTTTTTCCTTTTAGGTATTGCAATGCTTTATAAGATATGTGGTGGACTGGATATGGATTTTTTGAAATTATCAATTTCTAAATCTACAGTCAAGGCTCTAGCTATTCCATATGCTTTGATAATGGTGGGAACTGGAATGAAATGTGCCGTTATACCTGTGTTCTCCTGGCTTCCTAAAGCACATGGAACACCAGGTGCACCTCCAATTGTAACTGCGATATTATCCGGAATATATATAAAGAGTTCGGTATATCTTTATATAAGGATGAGAGATATGTTCTCTCCAACAATAAATATGGATCAGTTCTTCATTGTGATAGGTATTGTCACATCATTGTTTGGAATTATATTCGCTCTATGCCAGGTGGATATAAAGCTTATACTGGCATACCATACAATTTCACAGCTTGGTCTGATATTGATTGCTCTTTCAATCGATACACCTGAATCACAAGCTGGAGGGCTGCTTCACATAATCAACCATGCACTTTTTAAATCGCTATTGGCGCTTAGTGCTGGGGTTATAATTAAAAAATATAGAACACGGAATATATACGAAATAAAAGGAGTCATGAAAAAGCTGCCTTACGCGGGTCTAGCTACTTTAGTCGGAATACTCGGTATAACAGGTGCTCCTTTCTTCAATGGTAGTATATCTAAATACTTTATTCAGGCCGGAGTACATGGCTCTTGGGTAGAAAATTTCATAACAATTATTAACTTAGGAACCGTAATGTCATTTGTTAAGTTGAGTAATATTCTATACGATAAGGATAAACTATTGAGCAGACGACCTCTAAAAGAACTTAAATCACAGTCATTGGCAATGATGCTTCTTTCAGCTCAGTGTCTTTTCCTAGGTATATTCGGAAATAAGCTGATCAATGAATTCTTTGATTTGAGTCTTAGAATAGATGTCGCAGCTTATGTAAAGAAAACAGTAATGTGGTTGATTTTCATAGGAATAGGGACTGCTGTTTACAAGCTCATTATATCGAGATATGCTTTCTTTAAAAGAGGTGTTGCTATAGATCTCCCTTATAATGATATAGTGGTGACAATAGTGGCATACTTCTTTATAATACTAGGTTCTGTTCACTACCTGCTTGCCTAGATAAACTTGTAACAATGGTTCTATTGAATAGGAATCACCCACTTCTATAAATGGTGTGAATTCACTAATTTAACTATATATGAATATAATTGTTAAATTTCAAAAGGGATATTTCAAAATGAAATATCCCTTTTATACTTATATAAATGCTATATATTTTTACTTTTGTAGTTTTTTCGCCTGCTCAATTACAATTTCCTCAGGTGTAGGCTGATTTATAATATCAATTCTCTCTGGTTTCACCACATTTTTTCTGAACTCATCTAGTCCTATTCTATCAATAAAGTGACCCAATTTCTCACCTGTTTCCGCCGCCTCTCTGTAGAAATCTATTATGCTGTCTACAAGCTCCAGTGCCTCTGTTTCATCTAAACTTCTATCTATAATATCAGAGAGTCTCGGATTAAATCCCGATGAACCACCTGCCGAAACGATCAGGCTTCCATCTATATCAGCAACCACAGAAATATCCTTGCTGTAAGCACTTCCACATGCATTTCTGCACCCTGCTACACCTATTTTAGTTCTACAAGGCATCTCTGACCACTGGTACTTTCTGGAAAGTTTCATTCCCAAACCAATCGTATTATGCTTCATCCTTTTACATACACCTGCAGGGCATATCTCGACATTCTTCATCGAGTTCTGCGACTTAACAGCAGGTTCCATCCCTAAATCTTCCCATACTTTAGGAACATCCTCTTCGCTCAATCTTCCAATTAACAATCTCTGCCCTGATGTCAGCTTGATTGTAGCATTATATTTCTGAGCTACCTTAGCTATCTTCTCTAATGTTTCCGGTCTAATAAATCCTCCTGGAATATGAGGAGTTATAGAATACGTCCTTTTTCCATCAACAACCTTTTCTAGATTACTATAATTAGCAGCCATTTTTATCCCCCCGAACCTATTTTTATATACAAAATATTCAATAATATAACAACAGTATTATAGTCTTATATATACCAAAAAACCATGATTACAATCACAAAATCCGGAAAGATATGACTCTTTCCGGATTAAGTGACTAGTATATAAATCTTAATTTATAAAACTTAACTGAAAAGCCCTACTCTCCCTGCTATAAAAACTATTATACCGAATATAATTCTGTATATAGCAAACACAGTCATAGGCTTCTTTTTAAGATATGATATGAATTTTTCTATTACAACCAGTGCTACAATAAAAGACACTACAAATCCCACAATTAACGATATTATCTCCGTTCCCGTTAAAAGTCCAAATCCACCTAATTTAGCTATTTTTAATACACTCATTCCGATCATTACTGGAATAGCCAGGAAAAATGAGAACTCTGCAGCTACCACACTAGTAAGACCTGCAAACCAACCTCCAATTATAGTAGAAGCTGATCTGGACATACCAGGTATTATAGCAAGACATTGAAACAGCCCTACAGTTAATGCTTGTTTCACTGTTAAATCTATATCTTCGTTTTCAACTGTTTTTTTAGGTCTCAGTTTTTTCTCTGCAAAAAGCATCAAAAATGCACCTAGCACTAAGACTATAGCAACAGAAACTGGATTAAAAAGATATTTATCAGCTAAATCATCTAGTAACAGTGTTGCTATTCCTCCGGGTACACATGCTAGTATAATTATCAGCCAGAATCTCAGTCCTGATTTTCTATAACCTACTTTCTTTGGCGAAAAATCTTTCAAAGTACTGAAAATCTTTTCTCTATAGAGAAATATTACCGCTAAAATTGCCCCTAACTGGATTACATAAGTATACATGGACACATAGTTTTCAGTATCCGATTTAAAGTTGATCAGGTTCTGAAATATAATCAGATGTCCTGTCGAAGACACAGGCAGAAACTCTGTAGCCCCTTCAACTATTCCAAGAATTATCGACTTTATTACTTCAATTAATATTATCATATGTTGTGATTGCCGCCCCGTTCACCGATTCTCATAGGCTCATGGTTGTGAGCAGCACTCCTTTTCGCTTATTTGCCTACAATTTTACTAAACAATTATCTTTAAGATTATACTATAAAACCAACTATTATTCAATTATATGAATATATTGGAAGTATATTGGGGTTTGACATCGAGAATCCCAATTTGTTCAGTTTAATTACGATAAAAAAGCTAAGTATCTTTAAAGATACTTAGCTTCTATATTTGTCTTAATAAAAAATTCTATTTTCTTTTATAAATTAATCTGTAGTAGTTGTACATATCATCATCAAAGCTAAATTCCTCAAAACTGTATTTACCTACAATTTCTCTTATCTCATTCTCATCTAACCTCTCTTCTAAAGGAGGCCCGTATTCTGTCTTCACCTTTTTAAACTCAACTATCAGTATTCTAGCCCCTGGCTTAGTAATTCTCTCTATTTCAGAAAACATTTTTTCTTTATCTTCTATTTCATGGACTAGAGTTGACAGTATTACAGCATCAAATAAACCATCTTCAAAAGGCATTTTTTCCCCATCAAAATTGCATTTAACCATCTCCACATTTTCGATATTTCCATCTTTAATTTTTTCTTCCTGAATCCCTATCATCAGATCACTCATCTCAATGGAGACTACTCTATTTGCACTTTTTGCCGCTGTAAATGCAAATATTCCTGTTCCTGATCCAATATCCAGTACATTTGAATCTCTATCTAACTCAAGCATATCCATGGATTCATTAAACTTCATATCTGCAAGTCTATCCTTACATTCAAACTTCTCTATCTTCTTTCTTGCTGCATCATCCATAACAAATCCTCCTCAAAATCTACAATAGTACCTCTTACATTTATATCCTTTTTCAGAAAATTCAAACACTACTGGTTCTATCTTAAGATTATATCAGGCAAATAACATAGCTATGCCACTAATACACTCCTATTTGTTCACTTCTCTTTTAAGGGCTTTCTTTCCTTTTTTAATATATTCTGAATATTTTTTCTTAAGTGCAGCAGAAAACTCATTCATATTAATAGTTTTTCCCAAGTATTTGTTTCTTAAAAATGCAGATGCAGTTTCTATATATGCTAAACCCAAAGCTGAAGTTAAAAATGCCGCAGTACTCCCACTTATTGCACTGCCTGCAACCGTTCCAATTCCAGGAATCATTTTGAATGCAGAGCTAACCGCCGTTCTGCCTACAGCTGTTGCCCCAATCGTTCCACCTAGTCCTGCCACTAAAAGCTTTATCGACTCTTTATCTAAATTCAGTCCCATCTCCTTATTTATCCTATTTATCATAAGAATCTGGTTCGGAACCAAAAGCATAGCATCTTGAAAAGGAATAGGAGTTATCCCTGTTCCAAAGGCTAGTCCCACATGCTTTTTTATCACTTTTTTAGCCTGTACCGCTTTCTTTTCAACTAGTTCGAACTTTGAATAAGCTGCAGCTTTAGCATTAGCCTTGTCAATATTTTCAATGCTTTTCTCAATTAATTTTTCAACTCCAAATGCATCTATTTTTTGAACATCTGTAATCTCATAGTCTTTGGATAGAATTGGAATTATATTTGATATGGGAAGATTTCTTTCTATGAGCTTTTTTTCTAGTTCTTTCCAGTTGTTTCCAATTGATTGAGTTAAGACCACAATAACTTCAGAGTATCTGGAGATTCTTTCTATAAGCTCTAATTCAAATTCTTCAACCCTATTCGATCTTGAATTTATGCAGTACCATATATAATGGATGAACTCCTCTGGATTGCCTGTCTGAGCTTTCTCTTTCAAAATCATCTTCACTTCATTTATGGCTTCATCCTGGCCTCTTTTCTCTAACTCAAGACCTCTTGTATCGTATAATCTAATAGGATATCCTTCTTTTTCTATCATTTTTATTCTATCAGTGACGGGTCTACCTGAGCCAGTCTCCATAATATCTTCTTCAAATATACTGTTTATAAGAGTACTCTTCCCTACACCTGTTTTTCCCATAACGATTGAATTTATAATCGGCATTTTATCACCTAACTTATTCTTTATTATCATCTGATTCTTCCTCAGATGACTTCATTCCTTTAAGCAGCTTCGGTCCCTTCATAGATTCCTCTTTGAAATATTTGCTCATTAAATCAGTAATAAACTCTGTTGAAACTATTCTTCCTTCTTTCTTTTCATTAGAAACATAAGTCAGCACATTTACATATGCATATCCTAACGCACCCGTAACTATTGCAGCAGTACTTCCACTTATCGCTCCACCAACTACAGCTCCGCCTGGAATAAATTTTAATGCGTTTGCAACTATACTTCTTCCCAATACAGTTGTTCCCCCCATACCTATTACACCACTCAAAACTGCTTTAACCATATTCTCATCCTTATCAAAACCGAAATTATGAGTGATTTTTCCAAGCATTATAGACTGAAGTGGCACAAGTACACCTGCATCTGAGAAAGGTATCGGTGTAGCTCCTACAAGAGCTGCTGCTTTCATTGCTTTTCTTATATGGTCTGCTGAAATATCTGCTTTCTTTTTCATATCAACTTTCTGAGCATTTACAAAAGATCTTCTGTGTCCTTCATCAAGCATTCCATATGTCATATCTACAAGTTCATTAAGTCCGTGTGCATCAATCTTTATTCCACCTAGATCATAGTCTTCTGCAAGCAGTGAAATTAAGCCATCATAATTAACTCCCATATTTTTGATTGATTTTGCAAACTCAATTGCTTCTTTTCCTATGGATTGAGTAAGAACTATGATTACAGGTGCTATCTTAGACATTTTATCTATTAGCTCTATCTCATATTCCTCTATCCTGTTGCTTCCTGCATTGATGCAGTACCAAATCATATGAACCCTCTCATCTGCATCATCAATAACTGCTCTTCTATTTATCTCTTCCACTATCTGATTTCTAGTTTCTTCTTGAGCAAATTCATCTAATTCAAGACCTCTCGTATCATAAATAGTGACTGGATTTCCCGGAACCTCTACTTTTTCTATCTGCTTTGTGATAGGTGTTCCTATCCCAGTCTCCATAATCTCCTCTCCAAAAACTGAATTTATCAGAGTGCTCTTTCCTGCACCTGTTTTCCCAATAGTCATTATATTAAGTTTTACTATTTCTTTTTCATCTTCATCCATTTTTTCAAAAATCTCTTTAATATATTTTTCGTAATTTATCATATTATCACCTCTGCTAGGTTTTATTGTTTACAGGCAATATGTGCTCCTGACCTTTAAACCCTCTGACCGATAACTTTACAGTTTATACATATACATATAAACAACATACACACATATCACCATATATTACCATAATACTAAATTTTTCATTTTAATTCATCATAATATTATGTCAATTTGCTTTCATATTGGTAACAAATAATAAAGAAACCATACATATTTATACCCTATTATTCTTATCTTTATCTAAAATTAATAATCCATACAATAACATCACTATCTATGCTATAATTTTCAATAAATGATTAACTTAAAAGGTGATAAAATGATTACAAAGTTAAAATTAAAATATAAAAAGAACAGACTGTGGATATACCCTTTAAGATACATATTAACAGCATGTATTTTAGCCGTAATAGTAGTACTTATAGATACTGGTCAAATAATGATAGACAGATACATACCTGACGTGTTTTTTACAAGCATTGAACTGGCTCAAACACTCTTATCAACACTAGCCGGCTCATTACTGTCAATAACAACTTTTACATTTTCTACGACCATGGTTGTATTGACTATGTATTCTTCGCAGTTTTCTCCTCGTGTAATAGAAAACTTTCTTTCTGAAAAAATTACACTAAAAGTATTGGGAATTTTCATGGGTGGATTCTTCTACTGTATAATTTCATTGTTTTTCATGAGAAAATCTTTAGAATCTTCCTTAGTCGTTTCAGCATCTATTGGTGTCATATATGCTATACTCTGTCTTATATATTTTGCAATATTCATAATGACTGTATCCACGCATGTACAGGCTGGAAATCTGATATCTCGTTTAAATAAAGAAGCAGATAGGGTTATAAATAATGCAATATCATATTTAGAAAAGTATGATACAGTATCAAACTATGAACTTGGTGAATACGTATTTAGAAAAGACATTTTCTCTACAAAAAGCGGTTATTTAGAACTTATAGACTATGATAGCCTGTATGAAGACATATCATGCTTTGATTGTATAATGATAATCCATCCTCACACTGGAGATTTCATAGTAAATAAGGAACTGATTGTCAGCATATACTTCAAAGAAGATTCCTATGATAGAGATAAACTGGACAAGATGGACCTGCATTTTATTTGTGAAGATACGAGAAATATTGAATATGATTATGTATTTGCACTCCATAAAATTGTTGAGGTAGCCTTGAGAGCCATTTCTCCTGGAATAAACGATCCAAATACTGCCATCGACTGCATCAATATTTTAGGTGTTCTGTTAGCAGAGCTGTCAGGAATTAGCAACAAGTACGTAGAGATAACCAAAGAAGACAATTCGAATAAGATAATATTCCCTTACTTCGACTTCTCACATGATCTGTACGAAACCTTCTATCAGATAATAACATACGGTAAAGATGATATATCAATAGTTCTATCCATATATAAAGCTCTGGAAAATATTATACGTTCTGCATCTGATTACAACACTACAATCGTTAAAGAATTTGCACACTATCTCGAGAGTAAAACAGTTCATCTCTACGAGTCCCCAACAGATAAAAACATATTAAAAAATGCTAGAGATAAAGTTCTCTTATACTCTCAGTAGGGAGAACTCTATTTCTAGCATTATCTTTATTATATTATCTGGCTATATTTTTATCTATATAATGAGCCATGTCCATCTCGTCTTCAACCTCTAAATCCCTATCACCTGCCATCGATTCAAGATGATGAACAAACTCATGATGAAGTGTATCTTTCAGCTTTTCTCTCAGATCTGCGCCCCTTAAATGGCCATAGACCCTTTTAAACGAGCCGTAGTAAATCGCAATCCCTCTACCAGTGATATCTCTTTTGTACTGTCCCATAATGATTAGAGAATCTCCAACACTTCTTGGGTGCACTTTCACCTCCGGTAACAGCACTATCCCCTGATTTAAGCCTTTATAAAGCGCTACAGGAAGCTCTTCTGCTATTTCATCAAGCATATCATTAACTTCATCGATTGTTGGGAATTCTGACATAATAATCACCTCATAGTTATATTACCACTTTGTACCATAATATAACCACATTTCAAAATATACAACTCTGAGATTTCTAATCAGAAACCAATCCATCTCTATAAATACTTTGTATTCTACTATTGAGCTCCACTAGATCATTCTCCTTGACAAAATCCCAGCCAAACCATTTCAGATTTATATTCTCTATATCATTCTTTTTCGCACTTCGATTTAAACTTATACCATCCAAGCCTAAAATAGAGTCTCCGTACTCCTCTATTATGTAGTCAGTCAAAAACTTCAGCTCTTCTTTTTTCTCTCTCTTTACCAGCATTGTAAATGGGAGAATAGCTGCTCCATCCTCAGGAACTATCATTTTCAATCCATCTCCTTCCAGAGATTTTGCTGAAGAATATGAAGTTATGTATATTGAACCTGACTTTTCACTGTGAGTTTCTAGAACTTCTTTGATCTTTTTCCCATGTATAGTTGATTTTGTATTGATAGCAAACTTTCTTACTCCATTTTCTCCAAATTCTTTATAAAAATTCATCAATACTGCAGCTGAAATTTCACCTGATTTTTCCGACACTACTATTTCATCATAATATACGGAATCCAGTAAATCACTCCAGTATCTTGGTTTTGGAATATTTCCCATCTTATCTTCATCTACCAGAAGAACATCTAAAAATGCCCCGTACATTGTATAGAATTCATCTGAACAGTTAGCTTCTATGAATTTCCTATCCATCATATCATTATTTATATTTACAAAATGCCCTTTTGAAATCAATCTATCGTAGAGTTTTTTTCTATATAGTTCATCTATGCCTTTAGATATAATTATATCCGGAAAGGCTTCGATATCTTCTGTCTGCCAGTAATCTGAATACTCATCCGTCAGAGAACCATGTCCATCAGCAACATAACAGTTGTATTTTCTGTTCTTTTTACTTTGCACCTCATCTAATAGCTTACCTAGTTCATATTTTACTTTTTTCTTAAGCGGACAAAGTATACTGCCCATGAAGTTCAGATGAACATCTCTTCTATGATATATTTCATTAAACTCACCTTTTGTTTGCTCTGTGTTTTTCAAATTATTCACCTCTAATGATTGCAACTATTTATATTTAGGTATATATTGTAATAACAACGTATAAGCTTACCACTAACTATAGTATATCGATAAAAAAACATCTTATCAATCACTTAAGCAGTATTGCTGAATCATATACAATATGCATGGTAGCTGATTTTTCCAAAAGGAGGTCTGTGCATGTTTGTTTTGCAAAACTTTTTCCTGTTTTCAGTATACAGTTTTATAGGATGGGTTGCTGAAACGATTTACTGCCTAATAATAGACAGGAAGTATGTAAACAGGGGATTTCTTAATGGACCATTCTGTCCTATATATGGATTTGGAGCCGTCCTGGTATTAAATCTTCTTGAAAAATATAGCGATGATTTAGTAGCCTTATTCATTATGAGTATGGTTGTCACCGGCTTTGTGGAGTATGTAACAAGCTTTGTTCTTGAAAAAGCTTTTAATATATCTCTATGGAATTATTCAGAACATAAATTCAATCTGAATGGTCGTATATGCCTATGGAATTTGATATTATTCGGAATCATGTCAATAGCTCTAGTTCATTTGATAAATCCATTTGTGATGTCTGTACTTGAGAAAGTGCCAAAATGGACATATAATATAACGCTTATAATAATGGTACCTTATTTTATCACTGACCTTATAATAGCATCAAGAGCTCTCACTCAGATAAGAGAAATAGCAACTAGCCATATGCTTGACCTTTCCAGTCTGACTGCCGTTAGAGATGATGTAGCAACAGGTTTCAGAACTGAACTGGAGGAACTTAAGGACCAGAAGATAAAAAATCTCCATAAGCGTCTGCTCAGAGCATTCCCCAACATGGAAACTCTTGGACTGCCAATTGCAATCAAAAAGCTTCGTGAAGATATAAAAAATGGCATAAAAAATGAACTTTCAAAAAAGTAAATAGTCTAAATTCCAATAAAAAAGCTCCGCATATACTTAGAAATTCCGGGTGAATTTTCTTAAGTATGCACGGAGCTTTATTTTGTTAATATTCGTGCAGTTATTATATAGAGTGTTTAAAAATCATCTATGAGGATTTTCACTATCATATGCATATTTATCTAGAAAATCTATACACCTTTCTATATTTTCTATAGACTTGATTTTAGGGTCTGAATGATCAGCTCCTTTAAATATTTCAAGTACAATATCGCTTTCAGGAGATACTTTCTTTAACTCATCTCCCATTCTTACTGATTGCATATAATATACTTCCTTGTCTGCATCCCCATGCTGAAGCAAAAACGGCACAGCTCCTTTTTTCACATTATATATGGGAGATGCTTTCTTTGCACTCTCTATAAGCTCTTCATTTCCCAATACAATACCACCCATGAGCATGCAAATCGGTGACTCCATACTACTCAAAGTGTCTGTACCCCAATTCATATCATATTTTTTCGCATCATCATCCATGCAGAGCAAGTCGCTTACACCATAAAATGATATAACTGCTTTAAAATCATCGTAAGTCAGCGCTGCTAGCTGTGCAAGGTGTCCTCCTGCAGAATCACCCCATATATATATTCTTTCTGCATCTATTCCATACTTATCCGAATTTTTCTTAATATATTCTAATGCGTTTTTAATATCAGCAATCTGGTCTTTCCAAATATGATCTGGAGCAAGCCTATAATTCATTGTGGCTAGTATATAGCCATACTTCGGTATATCAAAAGTAAAGTATTTCCCATCTGATCTTTTATCTCCACTAATCCATGCACCGCCATGTACATATAAAACTACTGGCAACTTTTCCTTTACACCATTCGGTCTTATAATATCTATTTTTTGATATTCAGACTCATATCCATATCTAACATCTAAGTACTTATCATCATAAAAATCCAGCTTGTCATTAATTGTCAAAACATTCACCTCATCAGTTTGTAAAACTTCTTTTGTGGTATATATTATATAATTATATCCGTCGCTTATGACATTATTCTAACATATAAATATCGTGGTATAGTATATATACCGTATTGCTTACTCAGTCTAACATAAAGTTTTATGTTATAATGTCAATTAAATAGAATGCTAAAAAAATAGATTGATATACACTTGATTATAAATTGATTTTGTAATTGTATATTGAGAAAGGAGTTTGTATATGGATAATAACAATCTAAGTCAGGAGCTAGACAGTAAAATTGACAAAAGTGTCTTTGTTAAAATAGGTTTAGCACTTTTTGCATCAATAGTGGTTACTCTTTTGCTTCAAAGCATTATCACTGGCTTCACTCTATCTAATAATCCTGATTTTGCTAAAGGGCCGTCGTATTTATGGATAATGATGGGCGTTGTATATATAATAGGTATGCCTCTTCTCTATTTAATAATCAGAGGTATCCCAATATATAAAAGTGAAGAAACTTCAAAGTACAGCCTTCTTCAACTAATAGGATTCTATGCAGTTTGCACATCAGCTATGTATCTGTTCAATATTGTTGGTATTTTAGTTAACTTGTTAATATCAAAAATCACTGGTATTCCTATCCAAAATCCCTTAGAATCATTGATCTCCAATTTGAATCCAATTTTTATTCTTGCAGTCATGGTGCTGATTGGACCTATTGTAGAGGAAATAATATTTAGAAAAGTAATACTAGACAGAGTACGAGTTTATGGTGATAAATTTGCAATTGTATTTACAGCGTTTGTATTTGGACTTTACCATGGTAATTTCTCTCAGTTTTTCTATGCGTTTGCATTAGGAGTGGTTTTTGCTTATATTACACTGAGAACAAATACAATAAAATACTCTATAATATTTCATATATTGATCAACTTTATGGGATCTTTTGCGGGATTAGAAATCGCAAAGATTGCAGTGGAAATTGTTGAAGGAAATACAGTTAGTATAAATCAATTGATACTGTTTGGTTTCCTGTCTCTGCTTTTCTTTATTGCTTTTATTCTATTCATTGCTGGCTTTGTAGTTTTCTTTATGAATTACAAAAACATCAAATTGGAAGATTCGAAAGTTGAAGCAACAAGTAAAGAAATAAATAGAACTGCATACCTGAACATTGGCTTTATACTCTTTTTTCTAGTCAGTATAACGCAATTTATCTTGGTAATAACCGGTGTTTTCGGCCGAACATAAAAACAAAAAACATCTACGAAATTAGAAGATTACCTATTAAAAGGTATTCTGCTTTCCAACTTCGTAGATGTTTTTTATTTTAAATAGTCCAATATAAACTGCGATATAACAGCAGATGTCTTAGCCAGTATCGACTCATCGATGTCAAATTTGTCATTGTGAATAGGATGGATAATACCTTTCTCATCATTTCTAGTACCCACAAAGAAATAACATGATGGAACCAAATCAGTAAAGTAACCAAAATCATCTCCACCCATAAAAATAGGAGGATAGATTACATTTCCTTCACCTAGTATTTTTTCCCCTGCAGCTTTTACTCTCTCTGATATTTCCCTGTCATTTTTAGAAGGTCCTGTTCTTTTATAGTAGTCAAAATTATATCCGACATCATATATCTCACAATTGTTTTTGACTATTTTCTCTATATGTTCAGATAATATTTTGCTATCTTCTTCGTAGAACGTTCTGATTGTACCTGACATTATTGCATTTTCAGGTATTACATTATGTGAGTAACCTGCATGAAACTGAGTCACCGAAATAACAGATGGGTTTTCGGGTGAAACAAGCATTCTCTTTACAGAAGCTATCTGACTGTAAATATTATTTGCGATTAATATAGGATCTTTACAATTAGATGGCTCTGATGCATGACCTGACTCTCCAAAGACCTCTATTCTGAATTCACCGGGTATAGATGTCACTGGACCTGCCTTGACTCCAATTTTTCCTGAGTCAATGGATGGAAAAACATGTGCAGCTATAGCAACGTCAACATCTGGATCCTTCATTATTCCCGCCTCAATCATATCTTTAGCATTTACTCCTATAAGATCTTCCTCTGATGGTTCAAAGGCAAACTTTACATTCCCTTTTAATCTATCTTTATATTGACTTAGTATCATAGCCGCTCCGATCCCCCAAGCAGTATGTGCATCGTGTCCGCATGCATGCATCCTGTCTTTAGTTCTCGATGAGTAATCCTTTTTATCGATTTCATCTATAGGTAGTGCGTCCATATCACATCTCAGCAATACAGTTTTACCAGGGTACTTTCCTTCTAAGATTCCAATAATTCCTGTCTTCTCTTCATGAATTACCTTGAGTCCCAATGATGATAAATACTTCTTAACTAACTTGTAAGTTCTATTCATCTCATTACCAAGTTCTGGATACTGATGAAGCTCTCTTCTTATTTTTATGAGCTCCTCTTCAACTTCCAGTGATTTTTTGATCAGGTCTCCTGATATATCCATTCACAACACCTCTAACTCTTTTTATTCAAGCATAACTGCCGTACCACTACATGTTACCATTAACATGCCGCCTTGTCCAAGAGATTCATAGTCAAATTTCACACCAATTATAGCATTTGCTCCCATTTTTTCAGCTCTTTTCACCATTTCATTCTCTGCATCTGTTCTTGCTTTAATCAGCTCTTTTTCATAACTTTCAGATCTGCCTCCGAACACATTTGATAGGCCAGCTTTAAAGTCCTTAACGAAATTAATTCCTTCTATTACTTCACCAAAAACAAGTCCTTTGTAAATCAAAACATTTTTACCTTCGATATGTCCTGTAGTAGTTACTATCATCTTAATTCCTCCATCTCCATTATCTATTTTCACTTCTTTACTTATATCTACCCGTTTTCCTGAAAAATATATATAGCAAATATAAATAATCTCTTAATTGTTAATAACCCTTCTGCTCAAACTGCTGTATTTCGAAAGTTTTTTATCTATTTATTACAAAAATTGCTTTATATTTGAATTTTGTGATATTATACACTTATTAATGGGTAGTCTATACAATAAGTAGTAATAATTTTGGAGGTGAATTAAAATGAAACTTTTAAGACGCACAGCTTTATCTCTTCTTACCATTGTTCTCTTTTCTAGCACAGCTTTTGCTTTTAATGATACTGCTAACCACTGGTCAAAAGATTACATAAAAAAACTCTCTGACAAAGAAATAGTTACTGGTTACAGTGATGGTTCTTATCGCCCAGATAAAACTATCTCTAGAGAAGAAGCTGCTACAATTGTAAGCAGAATGTTGGGAGATAAAAAAAGCAATACACAAAACATATTTAATGATGTAGCAAATGACAGATGGAGTGCAAAGTACATTGCTTATCTGTATGATAATGGAATTATTAGCGGTTATAAAGATGGTAATTTTAGACCAGATGACAAAATCACCAGAGGTGAATACTCTAGAATTATCTATGCTGTTCTCGACAGCAAGGGTGAACTTTATGAACTTAAAGGAGACTTTACCGATATAAGAAATAACTGGGCTTCTGAATACATAAAATATCTTGCTGGAAACAAAATAATTAATGGTTTCTCAGGGAATGTATTTAGACCCGAAGACTCGATAACTAGAGGTGAAGTTGCTGCCATAACTGATAGAGTCATGACTTTTAGAGCTAATCCTCTTAAATTCATCAAAGGAGAAGAGCCTATTCATGATGACTATGAAATACCTTTTGATCCTAAAATATCAGATAGTGTTCTTAAGTTTAATTAATGCTTTTTAAATGAACTTTAAGCTGTACTGACAAGTCATACTAATTCAATAATAATTTTAATATAAAAGGTCAGACCAATGAAAACTTGTGGTCTGACCTTTTATCATTTATTTATTTTTACATTCAAATTCATTGCTGGCTTTTAATATTAACTCATGAGCCCAGTGTGTTTCGTTTAAATCTGTGTATTCTTTGAAATCACCTTTATATTCAGGCTTTTTGTTCGGACCACACTCTCTCTTTATGAGCTTATTTATTATGCTTACAGCTTCAGCTCTTGTCAAGTTGTTCTGAGGCTTAAAGTTTCCGTCTGGGTATCCTTTTATCAATCCTTTTGAATATACCTTCTCTATGGCTTCTTTAGCCCAATGTTCAGAATCAACGTCAGGGAACTGCTTGATATTTTCATTAGATTCGATGAATTCTGAAACTATCTTTACAAACTCAGCTCTTGTAATCTGGTCAGCCGGCTTAAAGCTTCCGTCTGGATATCCATTTATTATATTCATTCTGCTCAATTTTTCGATAGATTCAAACGACCATCTATCATTTTTCACATCATTAAAGCCATTTGACTTTTTATCTTGCTTTATTGCATTTTCTTTGATTATTCTATCAAAGATTGTAACCACTTCTTCTCTAGTGATTTTTCCATCCGGTTGGAATGTTCCATCTGGATAACCTTTGATATATGGTTTGTTATGAAAAATATCTCTATCATATTCTGCTACAAAAGTAGTGTCTTTAGCAAAATCCATGTCCATAATTTCCTCAGTAGTATACAGTTTGCCGTCTTCTTTATTTTTCCATGAACCGAAAATATATCCTTCATTTACAACGACAGCTGGTACTGTCTTAAGCTTAGTACCTTGAATAATATTAAATTGAGTTTGTCCTACAAGGTCACCATGTTCACCTTTCTCAAACTTAACATTTATTTTTGTAACACTATCACCTGATGGTACATCACTTCCAGAACCACCTGTGTATTTATAAACTGCTATTATATCTGTACTTGAATTGAACTTCATCGAAAGAATATCAGCATTAGAATACACTTTGTTTTCATTCATAAGTTTCCATCCATGATGTTTCCATCCACTATCAGCTATAACTTCTGGGACTTCCGGTATAGATTCACCTTTGTCTATTTTAAATTCAGTCTTTTCACCATCTGCAAACTCACCATGAACCCCTGCTCTGAAGTTGATCTTTAGTTTAGATGATGGATCCGGTTGAGGGTACTTATCAGTGCTTCTCCAATACTGTGCACCATAGAAAGGATTGGCTGTTCCTACATATAAGTTTTCTCCTCCGTTAGCTGATGTCAGTGTACGCACACCATGGTTGGATTCATCTCCAAATCCATCATTTGTAACTGTTTCAAAGTTCAGTCCATCTTCTGTAACCATTAGGTCGAAACCTGGTACAGATTTTTTAGCATAGTGATTAACACCAAAATAGTATACTGCTTTCTTCATATCTTCCACTACACTGTCAGTCGGCAGTAGAAATTTGCTGTTTATATCTTCTATTAACTTCTTAACTCTTGGATCATCATGATCTTTATAAGATGTTATAAAGTCTTTAAACTCTGTGTAGTCTTCTACAAATCTATCATAATCTTCTACAGGATTATAGTTTCCTATCCCTTTGTCGATTATCTTCTGACTCGAATTAAACATTTCTCTTACTATATCAGAGCCAAATACAGCCTTGAAAACTTCCTCATCTTTTTCTTTTATTATATCTAATGACTTTAACACTTTTGATAACTGTCCAAGTCTATTGTTATATTCTTCTTTACTCATGTCGACAAGCTGACCATCAGTTAACTGAGTGAAAGCATATGTCAATGTTGATGTGTCATATGTCCCGAGCCATAGCTTATCATCATTTTCAACCATTCTCCATACGTACTGGTTCGAGTTACTTCCCAGTCCTGTCTCTAAATTTCCTAATCTTTCCGGGAATAATTTATTAGTTTTTCCACCTACCAACTTTACATTTTCATCCTGATCCATTCTATAAA
This sequence comes from uncultured Clostridia bacterium, assembly GCA_964489735.1. Lineage (GTDB taxonomy): Bacteria > Bacillota > Clostridia > Tissierellales > Gottschalkiaceae > Andreesenia. Next base: position 51,387 of record CAZBAL010000009.1, read on the forward strand.
GACTTATGGAATCGTTCAAATCATTATATAGGGGCTCAAAATTCCCTCTAGCGGGTACTTCTGCAAGATCGATCATTGGATCATTGTATGTTCCCATATATAGGTGTCCATCATAGACCCAAAGATTACATGCCATAGAAACTGTAGTTCCCAATCCATAAGGGTATTTTGCGCCTTTTTCCTCTACATCTCCAACTACCTGTTTCCATGTGAATTTGCCATCTGAACCTTTTGTCCCTCTATACATTGCAAAACCACGCTTTGCTGTGATTCCTGTTTCTGGATCTGTTAAATCAGTTACTACTGTAACATATAGGTTGCCATTGTACTCAATAACATCCCAAACTCCTCCACCATAGAGACCATCATAATTATGATACCCTGGCAATCCATCGAAATCATTGTTATCAGCTATAACTCTCCAGTTTTCCATATCAGAGCTTGCTATTATAAGCCCACCCTCTGGGCTAGTTGTTCCATCAGGCCAAGTTTTTTCTTCATCTGCATAAGCCATAATTATTTCATTGTCATAATTTATAAGCCCATGAACTCCAGATGATATCTGCTTCTTTGCTCCCTCACTGCTAAGTGTTCTCTTTTGAACAATTTTACAAACATCAGAATTCCCTTCACCAGGTGTAACCTCTAGTAAAAACATTGAAGGAAAACCTAAACTTACAAAGTAAAGCTTGCCATTACGCTCTACTGCCATACGATACCCACTGCAATTTGTTGCCGCAATTTGTGGATCAGGATCATTTTTACTGTCATAAACTAGTGAAAACTCATCTGTCCTCTTATCAAATTTGATAAGAACTCCTTTAGGCTTTAAAGTCTCATCAAATCTGTCATTGAATATAAATTGGGTAAAGTTTCTTGCTATCTCTGCTGCTTGTGCATCTGTCTTGCCTTGCTTTTTCATCATTCCATAGATATTTCTCCAGTAGATTCCATAGGTTGAGTTGTAACAAGTCCCTATGTAGATATAATCTCCATGTTCAATTGCAGACCATGCATAATTTTGACTTCTTGCATCTTCAGTATCAAGCAATCCATCAATCTCACCTGGACCTCTGTCCGGATGAGATACTTTTTCAAAAACATACTTGCTATCATTCTGTGAATAATAGTAGTATTTGTCTTCAAACTTTTCTAACTTTCCAGCTTTTTCAGCTGGAGCAGCTAAAACGTTTGAAATGTCCCCAAGACCAATACTGAATATGCTCACAATCAGAACGATTGCAATCATTTTCATAAAGCGAAATTGCTTATTCATTTTCATCACTTCCATTCCCCTTATTATTTGCTTTCGCTTATGTTAAAAATATCACGCGGGGAATATTTATGTCAATAAATTTTACGAAAAATCCTTGTTAATTGTTGATATTATCTCGTTTCTAGCCTTAATTCCCTCAGGTATTGGAAGAATTGGAAAATTGTGTATCATGTTTTTATATGTATGCAGGACTACTTTTTCAGAGCATAATTTATCCTCAGAAAATGCTTTTGCCTGAAGATATAATATATCATCCGTTCCAGTAAATATATCTATTTGGGGAAAATTTGAAAAATCCCCAAATCTTGGACTCACTAAAGGGTCTTCTATCTCTCTTCCATTGCTTAACTTCTCAAAGAGATCACCTCTGCAGGCTGTTGCAAGAAATGGATCTTTTTCTTCTAACTCCTTAGCACTTTCTGTTGGCTTACAAAAATCTAAAAGTGGTGATATGAGTATAAGTCTTCCTGGCATAGGCAGTTTATACTGTCTAAGAAGATGGCATAAGATGAGTGAAAGATATCCACCTGCAGAATCTCCCATGACTACTATATTATCGGGATTTATACCACTTTCAACTACAGATAAGTAGACCTCCAGTAATCTTTCATGTATGTCCTCTACCTCACCTTCTGGTAACAAAGGATAAAGAGGGATTATTGCCTGTGTTTTTGTTCCTGACATAATGTCATAAATGAAATTGAAGTGAAAAGGAAGAATTGTCGAAACAAAAGAACCCCCATGAATAAATAAAATCAGCTTTTCAGCATCATCTTTTATGGGATAAGCTCTGTACAGAGCGTACGGTTCGTATTCGATAGTTTCGAGACATATATTCCTAAAAACTAGTGGTTTCAGTACTCCGGGCTTTGTAAATCTATTCTTCTTGACATTCTCCCAATACTCTTCTCCGCTTAACTGCATCTGCTTTTTAAAGTACATCCTCTTCAATAAAAACCTGGATATCTTGCTTCCTAAACTTTCCATAATCTCACTCCTAGTATAAAAATAACGGCAAATGCTTATAAGACATTTTGCCGTTATCATATTTCTTCTATTTTGTAAAAAAGCACAGCCAGATACATTCCTGATCTTCACTGGTGAAGCTGACTCTGTGCTTTGTGTTAGCAGGTATTAAAAGTGAATCGCCCTCTTCAAGAATCACTTCTTTTTCACTACCGTCATCATTTAAGAAAACAATACCTGCTATTCCTTTTATTAGTGCTACAAACTCATCTTCATCTTGATCATACCAATCAGAAGATTGTCCAGTCGAAACTATTTTTTCAACTCTTGAATTTTTGAACTTACATAGAACTTCGACAGACTCTTTTTCTCTATCTATATTATCTACATCTAACAACTTGTGTATTTTCATATAACTCTATTGTCCCATATTATTTTGAGGCTGAGTTCCCTGTTCCGGATATTGCTGACCCTGGTTAGGCGACTGCCATTGCTGCCCCTGATTTTGGTTATTCTGTCCTGGATAAGTTCCCTGACCCGGTGTCTGTCCTTGACCTGGTGTCTGTCCTTGACCTGGTGTCTGTCCTTGACCTGGATTCTGCTCTTGGCCGTTGTTTCCGTTTTCATCCTCATCCTTATCTTCTTCTTTGTCCTTATCATCATCTAACTTCTTTACAGGTGCAGGTGTTTTAGTTTCATATACACCGAATCCTGCTCCATTGCTCAGAACAATATTTATAACCACTTTATCCTTGTTCTTCTTGCCCGGTGCAGGTGTCTGCTTAAGTACAGTGTCGTATACCGCATCACTTGTTTCGTAAGATACATTTCCAACTTCACATTTGTTTTTCTTAATTAGCCACTTTGCTGTCTTGAGGTCAAGTCCAACTATATTTGGAATTTTATCTTCCTCTTTCTTTTTCTTATCATCATTTTTTTCTTTTTTATCATCTTTCTTATCGTCAGTTTTTTTACTGTTTACTCTCTCTATTTTAGTCTCTTTTCGCTCAACATCTCCTGGTTTCACAGTCAGAACGCGATCTATAATTTTATATGCTGCTAAAACAAATATCAATGCTAATACTACAGGCAAGAATCTTTTTACATTTCTATTCAAATTGTCACCTCATTTTAATAATTCTCTAATAATACATCCTACAATATATTATAACAGAAATACCTTAAATAAAAGTAACAGTTTCATCCAATTCTTTTCTGATATAGTGCTTTTGGCTAGGTTCACTGTCATCAGCAATATAACCAATAGGGAAAATACCTACTGGTATAATATTCTCTTCAAGCTGAAAAACTTCTTTAAGTTTATCGCTATCGAAATATCCTACCCATGTAGTCCCAAGACCCATATCAGCAATCTGCATCATCATATGAGTGCCTACAATACTGGCATCTATAGTTCCTCCATCATAATTATCATGCTTTCTCTTCCAAGATTCGTTTTTATCATAACACAGAATAATCGCAGTTTTCGCATTGAAACAGTATGGAGTGCATTCCGCTAGTTTGCTCATACTGTCTTCTGAGTCTGCAATATAGATTCTCTGCGGCTGTGAATTTGTCGCAGTAGGTGCATATCTTCCCGCTAACAGTATCTGTTCTAATTTATCACTTTGTACTTTATCATCTGTAAATTTTCTTACGGAATATCTTTCTTTACTAAGTTCTAAAAAACTCATTTTAATCATCCTTTCATAAATTGCAGATTTATTGTTTCTGGCACACAAACAGCTTAGGAGACATCTCAGACTGATTTAAAGGATTTACACATAAAACCTTGAACTTCTTCGAGTCTAAACTTTTAAAGAAACTCTCCAGGGTCTCATGTTCTTTACCTCTATCATGTCCAAGATAACTGGTTATAAGCATTATACCTCTATAATCCAATATATCTATACACTTATTCAAGCATATCAGAGATGTATATGGGAGTGTTTTTATCTCATGATCAAAATTAGGAAGATACCCCATATTTCCCATTATCAGTTGTGCTTTATCACAATATTTATCTACATTCTCATGAGTTTCATTTATAAACTCAATTTTTGATATCTGCTCTTCTGACAATACTTTTGAGAACCTCTTCTTAGAATATTTTATTGCTTCTTCCTGAATATCAAATGCATATATTTTATCTTTCACGAAATCCACTATTTTTTCCGTATCATATCCGTTTCCCAATGTAATATCAATCGCAGTATCTATTTCAATATCATCCATATACTCTTTAATTATATTGAGCTCTAAAACTGCCAAATCATTTATTGTTTTCATTTAAATCACCTTTCCAATCTAAATATATGATAATATTCTCAGTCCTCTACATTCTAATTTTACCCTATTTTAGTATTTTTATTTATAATATCGATCACTTTTAGCTGAATATTAATTTATAGATGATATAATTGATATTGAAAGCAGAATGAACAATAAAGTTTCAGAGTTCATAAAATATATAAGAGGTGATTATTTGAGCAATCCATTTAAAGAGTGGCTTAAAACTTCAGAAATAAAAGATATGGATACTGTAAAAGGAGATATTGCAAGAGCTATAATATCAGATGATAATTTCCCAGAAGAGGACAACAGAGACGTTATATACGAATATTTTAAATCCATTCTTATAGTACCAAATGAAGAAATGGTACTAAAAGAACTCTTAAGCCTATATACATGTTATTTAAAAATTAATTTTCCACACTAAAAAAAGACTGTAAACACAGTCTTTTTTATATTGATTATAATCAATTAAAATCATTCAATTTTGTTATTTTCTAGCTTTTTGATCTCTTCTTCAAGTATTTCAGTTACCTTAGGTCGACAATAGCTACCTTGACACCTTCCCATACCTGGCCTGACTCTCCTTTTTATTCCATCTACAGTCCTCGCTCCAGCTGTTCTTCTTATAGAGTCCAGTATTTCTCCTTTAGAGATCTGTTCACAGCGGCACACTATCTCACCATAATCTGGGTTTTCCTCTATTTTCTTCTTTCTATGTTCCATTGATAAGGAGCTCATCTCAAGAGGAGCCTGCCTGTGGCTTTTAAATTCATCTTTAACCCTGAATTTATGTTTCCTTAGAATTAACTCTTCAATATATTCTGCTATTGCAGGCGAAGAGGCAAGACCGGGTGACTCTATGCCACCTAAATGATAGATTCCTGGAATCTTTTTTGATTCAAAAATCATAAAATCCCCAGTGTCAGGCTTAGCCCTAACACCTGTGAATACTCTGATACAGCTCTCTATATCTATATCAGGAACTGAAATCCTCGCAGATTTATCTATTATTTCCATCGTTTCCTCTGTAACAAGCATGTCTTCCTGATTTTCTATCAGCTCTGCAGTCGGTCCTATCATTATATTCCCGTGATAAGTTGGTGTCACTAGAATACCTTTTCCATATTGATTGGGTGTCTGAAATACCACAGTCTTAAGTTTTGATTTAGCCCTTTTATCCAGTAATCTGTAAGAACCCTTTGTAGGCAGTATTTTAAACTCATGATCACCTGCTAGATTCTGAATATGACCCGAGTTCACTCCCGAAGCATTTACAACAATATCGGCTATGAACTCACCTTTGTCGGTTTTGACGACTATGCTGTTTTTATCTCTATAAAAACCAAAAACTTCAGTTTCAACTTTCAGTTCAACACCATTTTCCACAGCATTTTCAATCAGAGCATAAGTATATCCAAATGGATCTACAACTCCTGCTGTGCTGCAATATAAAGCTGCAATAACTTTATCAGAAATTTCAGGCTCCATATCTCTGACTTCATCACCATCTATTATTTCCAGTCCCTCTACTCCATTTCTCTTGCCACGTTTTAGCAACTCATCAATTACCTTCAAATCATCACGATCAAAAGCAAGAACTAGAGACCCTGTATTTAAATACTTAAAACCAAGCTTTTTAGATAAAGCTGGAAACATCTTACATCCTCTGATATTCAACTTGGACTTTAAAGAGTTCTCTGTCGCATCATATCCAGCATGAATAATTGCTGAGTTAGCTTTTGTGGTTCCTTGACAAGCTTCCTCTCCACTCTCCAGAACTGTGATATTAAGTTCATACTTTGAAAGTTTCTGAGCGACTGAGCATCCTATTACTCCCGCTCCTATTATTATTACGTCTTTCATTTTATAGTCCTCTTTCACTATTCTCCTGCATGAAAGCTTCGTGTACTTGATACAGCTCTCTTCCAGCCTTTGTAAAGTTTACTTCTTCTTTCTTCATCCATATCAGGGCTGAATCTGCTCTCTATACTGTGCTTAGCTCTTATCTCATCTTTATCTTTCCAGAAACCAACAGCAAGTCCAGCTAAGTATGCAGCTCCCTGGGCTGTTGTCTCCAATATCGCAGGTCTTAAAACAGGTACATTTAGTATATCCGACTGAAACTTCATTAAAAAGTCATTAGCGGCTGCTCCCCCATCTACCATAAGTTCAGGCAGTGACAGTCCTGAATCACTCTGCATTGCTTCAAGTATATCTCTTACCTGATAAGCTATAGATTCAAGTGTAGCTCTTACTATATGCTCTCTTTTCGTTCCTCTTGTCAAGCCGAACATTGCTCCTCTAGCATACATATCCCAGTAAGGTGCTCCCAGACCTGTGAAAGCAGGTACTACATAAACACCCTGAGTATCATCAACAAGATTCGCATAATACTCTGTCTGCGGAGAGTCATATATGAGTTTTACTCCATCTCTAAGCCACTGTATAGCTGCTCCTGCAATAAAAATACTTCCTTCAAGTGCATATTCCACTTTTCCATCAATTCCCCAGGCAATTGTAGTGAGAAGACCATTTTTAGACTTGATAGGCTTTGAACCAGTATTCATCAACATAAAACATCCTGTTCCATAAGTGTTCTTAGCCATTCCCGTTTCAAAGCAGGTCTGACCAAACAGTGCAGCCTGCTGATCACCAGCAACTCCTGATATTGCTATCTCTGCTCCTCCATACGTGCCCCCATCTGTAACGCCAAAATAGCCACTGGAGTCTTTAACCTCAGGTAGCATTGATCTTGGAATTCCAAGCTTTTCAATTATCTCATCGTCCCATTCCAGTTTGTGAATATTATACATCATAGTTCTAGAAGCATTTGAGTAGTCTGTAGCATGAACTTTTCCTCTTGTCAGATTCCATATGAGCCATGTATCTATCGTTCCAAAGAGAAGCTCACCTCTTTCTGCAGACTCTCTAGCCCCTTCCACATTGTCTAAGATCCATTTGATTTTTGTAGCAGAAAAATATGCATCTATTACAAGACCTGTTTTTTCACTGATTTTTTCATCCCAGCCTTCTGCTTTTAGCCAGTCACATATTGAAGCAGTTCTTCTGCACTGCCAGACAATCGCATTGTATATAGGTTTACCTGTTTTTTTATTCCAAACAACTGTAGTTTCCCTTTGATTAGTGATACCAATCGCCGCTATTTCATTAGGTCTTATTCCTGTCATCTCCAGCAGTTCACCTGCAACCCCGCTCTGAGTACCCCATATTTCCATAGCATCGTGTTCAACCCATCCAGCTTGCGGATATATCTGTTTAAACTCTTTCTGTGCAACTCCTACTGTATTTCCATCTTTCTGAACCTCTCATGACTAAAGTCACGAGGTTCCTGTTTCATAGAATTCTGCA
>CAZBAL010000010.1:0-6673 GCA_964489735.1 uncultured Clostridia bacterium
GGGTTCTTATCTTTTCTCTCAGGAACCCCTGACATCCAGTAATACTTTCCACCATGAGGATCTTCTCTTTCAATAAATGCATTGTTATATACCTGGTAACCCAGTTCAGTATATCTTATCCCTTTTATATCCTCTCTATTTACCGAAGGAATATTGACATTCAGTATAGTTCCTCTCTGACTGTCAACCAGCTCCTTAGAAAGTATTTCCGGTATATATGCTTCACAAGCATCATAGTTCATCCTGACTTTTCCATCTAAAGAAAACGCCATGCATAGAGGAATATTGTTTATAGAGCCCTCTATCGCTGCAGAAACCGTTCCAGAATATATAACATCTGTCCCTAAATTCGATCCATAGTTAATTCCTGATACCAGCAGATCCGGTGAAAAGTCGAATATATGCTCTGTGGCAATTTTTACACAGTCAGCCGGCGTACCCGATACTGAGTACGCTTCAACTCCACTCATCTGTAAGTTCTCTTCTTTGATTCTAAGAGGCCTATGTGTTGTAATACCATGACCTACAGCCGATTTCTGCTCATCTGGTGCAACTATGTATACATCTCCAAATTTCTTCATAATCTCAGCTAAAACTCTTATTCCTTCAGCATGAACACCATCATCATTTGTCACTAGAATCTTCATTTACTAAATCACCTGCTCCATCTCTGTTTAAATTCTCTTCATTTTCTAATATAGGTAAATCCTTTAAGGATTCAAATCCAAAAGATTTCAAAAACTCTGTAGTCGTAGCATAAATTATCGGTTTTCCCGTCTGCTCCAGCCTTCCTGCTTCTCTTATCATATTCTTCTCCATAAGAGTCTGGATTGCCTTATCACATTTTACTCCTCTTATATCCTCTATCTCAATTCTCGTAATAGGCTGTTTATAAGCTATTATCGAAAGTGTTTCCATAGCCGCTGAAGAAAGTGAATCTTTCCTCTTCGGTATATTGAGCTTCTGAATATAGTCAAAGTACTCATGCCTGCTACCAATCTGATAACTGTTTTCGACCTTTATTATCTGTATTCCCCTTCTATTATAGTCGAACTCCTCTATCATTTCATCAATGAGTTTAACCGCCTCATTTCTGGGCACTTCAATAATTTTACTTATCTCTCTGATATCTAGAGGTTCTCCCCAAGCAAAAAGGAGTGCTTCTATTATTGCCTTCTTTTCTTTTATGTCCAAAATCTTCACCTAACTTAAGCTGTAGAGGACAATATCGCCAAATATCTCTTCCTGAACAGCTTTAATATCTTTTCTCTTTATCAATTCCAATATAGCCATAAAAACAGTAACTATTCTGTACTTAGAATTGACATCATCAAAAATCGATTGAAATTTGACAGCCTTTCTGCCCTTCATTTTCTGGGCTATGTAGAGCATCCCTTCTTCTACTGAAAACTCATCTCTTTCAACATCTTCAATTATTTTCTTGCTATCAATATCTTCCTTTGAAATATTTCTCTTTTCAAATTTATTCATAACTTTATTATACGACTTAACCAGAAGATTGATATCAAAATCCAAGGTATAATCCTGTGCCAGAAAATCCAGATCATCTTTCAGCTTATAATATACCCTTGAATACCTGTCATGTCGTTCAGAAATCTGCATAGAAGCGAGTTTGAACTTTCTATACTCCAATATCTTATTTACAAGCTCTTCCCTTGGATCCTCTTCTTCTACTACCTTTGGTAAGAGCATCTTAGATTTTATTTCGAGAAGATTAGAAGCTATAACTATGAACTCCGAAGTTACCTCCAAGTTCAGCTCCTTCATACTCTCAATATGTTCTATATACTGGTCGGTTATCTCAGCTATAGGAATATCATAAATATTTATTTTGTTTTTTTCTATTAAATGGTTAAGAAGTTCCAGGGGACCCTGAAACTCCTCTATATCAATATTATACATCGTACACCTACTTTTTTCAGCAAAAATACTCTGCCGCTTACAATACCATAGAAACTATTGTTTCAAAAAGTTTAGCAATAGCCATGACTGCCGGTAGAAGTATTCTTCTAACTCCTCCCGTCATAAGCAGTATTATCAGCAGAATATATCCATATCTCTCATACTGAGCCAGTCTCATCTCCCATTTATATGGCAGCAACGAACTCAGTACCTTAGATCCATCCAAAGGCGGAACAGGAATTAAATTGAATACCCCTAATATGATGTTGAACATCACTAGTGAGTAAATTACTCCAATCGCTACCGGATGAATATCTCTCATAATTGCAATTGCAAGCAAAAATGAACCCACAAAAGCTATTAAAAAATTCATCATAACTCCTGCAATCGAAACTAAAAATATGCTGACTCTTCCATTCTTCAGTCTTGAATAGTTAACCGGTACAGGCTTAGCCCATCCGAAACCTACAAACAGCAGCATCAGAAATCCTATCGGATCTATATGTGCCAAAGGATCTAAAGTCAGTCTACCGCTTAATTTCGCAGTATCATCTCCCTGCAGATATGCCATATAACCATGAGCAAATTCATGAAAACTTATAGCTATCAAAAGCCCTGGCAAGTAGGTAAGTAAACTCATCAGTGCACTTGATAAATTTCCGCTACTAAGTATTCCCATCTTAACACCTCTCTACTTAATCACTTCAATAATAGGATTTGCTATATCTGAATACTCAACAGATATGCTGAAAGCTTCAACTAGCATCTCCTTGGCTCTCTCACCTTTTTCAAATGAATCAGTGTGAATATAAGCCAGTACATCTCCCTTTTTAACCTGTCCACCTATCTTCTTAGTCAGGACAATTCCAACAGAATGATCTATATCATCTTCCTTGCATTCCCTTCCTGCTCCCAGAATCATCGCGGCATTTCCGACAGTCTCTGCATTCACCTTATAAATATATCCAGCTTCATCAGAGTTCAGCTCCAGTACAAAGTCAGATTTAGGTAAATTCAATAGGCTTCCTTCCTGAGCTTCAACCATCTGCTTGAACTTCTCATATGCTTCACCGCTTTCAAGCTTCTCTATAACCAGCTTTCTTGCGTCATCTATATTATCCGATATTTTCCCAAGCACTAAAAGTTCGGCTGAAAGCTCAATACAGAATTCTCTTATAGAATAATGTCCTTTGTTATTTAATACATCAATGGATTCAAATATCTCCAGTGAGTTACCAATTGAAAGGCCTAGAGGTTCATCCATCCCTGTCAGATAACAAACAACCTCTCTGTTGAATCTCTTCCCAATTTCAATCATCGTGTTAGCCAGCTTTCTGGCATCGTCAATATTCTTCATAAAAGCACCGATTCCAACCTTAACATCTATCAGGATTGAATCAGAGCTTACAGCAAGTTTTTTACTCATTATACTTGCAGCAATTAGTGGAATGCTGTCAACTGTAGCAGTAACATCCCTTAACTCATACAGTCTCTTATCAGCTGGAACCAGGTTTTTAGTCGAACCGCTGATACAGAGTCCATTAGCTTTAACTTCCTCTATAAACTCATCTAGAGTCAGATCTGTTCTGAACCCAGGAATAGATTCAAGCTTATCAATAGTTCCACCCGTCATTCCAAGTCCCCTGCCTGAAAGCTTAGCAAATTTCAGACCACATGCAGCAACCATAGGACCAACTATTATAGTAGTCTTATCTCCAACACCACCTGTACTGTGCTTATCTACAATTATAGAATCCAGTGCTGATAAATCAAGCTTATCTCCAGATTCAAGCATATACTTAGTCATATAGTATATCTCATCATCATTCATACCTTTTAATACTATAGCCATAAGAAGTGCTGATATCTGGTAATCAGGTATAGTTGAGTCCGATACGCCCTCTATAAAGTATTTTATCTGCTTTCTAGTAAGCTTTCTTCCTTCTTTTTTACGTTGAATAATATCATACATTCTCATCAATGATCACCCTTTTAATTTAACATTGCAAATAAATCTTTTATTGCTCATTATATTTCCCATTTATTACATAAACTCTTTAATATAATTCTCAATCATATAACTATTCATCATATAATTAACTCTCCACATTAATTAATTATCTATACATATAATCCTCTATTACATACTGAATAAACTATATCTCTGATACGATTTTTCTAACAAACGCTTCAAACTCAGTCTTAACTCTGTCTCCTGTTTCAACAACCTCTTCATGATTTAACGGCTGATCGAGTATTCCTGCAGCCATATTTGTAATACATGAGATTCCCAAAACTCTAATTCCTGAGTGGACTGCTACAATAACTTCCGGTACAGTAGACATTCCAACAGAATCTCCACCTAAAGTAGAAATCATTCTGACCTCTGCAGGCGTTTCATAAGTTGGACCTAAATTGTAAAAATAGACACCTTCTTTTACATCCATACTCAGAGACTCAGCGGCTTTTTTAGCAATATCGATAAGTTCTCTATCGTATGCATAGCTCATATCAGGAAATCTTTCTCCAAGGCTTTCATAGTTCTTTCCTATAAGAGGATTGTTAAACCCAAAATTTATATGGTCATTTATTATCATAAAATCACCAGGTTTATAATCCTTATTAACTCCACCTGCAGCATTAGTCACTATCAGGTTTTTTATTCCCAAAGCTTTCATTACTCTTATAGGAAATGTAACTTCCTTACTGTCATATCCTTCATAGAAGTGAAATCTTCCACTCATGACCATTACCTCTATACCATCTAATTCACCAAAAATCAGTTTACCGTCATGACCCTGTACCGTAGATACTGGGAATCCAGGTATCATAGAATAAGGTATAGACTTCGCATTGTCAATCTTCTCTGCTAGTTCACCAAGCCCAGAGCCCAGTATAATAGCAGTATCCGGTCTCTTATCTGTCTGATTCGAAATAAAGTATCTTGCTGATTCTATTTTCTTCAAAAAATCCATTTCCAACATAGTAAATCCCTCCAGATAATATTTTAAAAAGCTATCTTCACAGAAAAAACAGAAATGAAACCCTAATAAAATCTCAAATCTATTTTCTGAGATGAACTTTTTTAAAAGATGAAGCTGTACTATCGTCAATCTGTTCACGATAAATCTGTGTTGTAGATATATCCACATGACCTAATATTTTCTTAATCTGGTCAACTGTCATACCATTTTTCAGCATGTGAATTGCAAAAGAATGTCTCAGCATCGTAGCATCGATATTCTTTTCAATCCCTGCTTTTATGCCATAACTCTTAATGCTCTTCCAGATTGATTGTCTTGAAATCCTATTTCCAAATCTGTTTAAAAACAGAGCATTCGATTCTGAGTCATCAAGGAGAATATACCTGCTGTAATCCAGATAGTATTTTATAGATTCTATACTGTGATCATTAATAGGTACGAACCTCTCCGAATTTCCACTTTTAATACATCTTATGAATTCATTCTCCAAATCAATATCTTCAACATTCAAATTGACTATCTCTCCAATTTTCAGTCCGGAACCATACATAAGTTCAAGAATCGCTTTGTCCCTGATTCCAAACTCACTGTCAGAATCAGGTGCGGAGAGAAGTCTATCTACTTCTTCATACTCTAGCGCCTCTGGCAACTTTCTAGACTCTCTTTTAATAGAAATAGAAATTGCAGGGCTACTCTTTATATACCCAAGATTCAACAAAAAAATAAAAAAAGTCTTTATTGATGAAAGTTTTCTGTTCAACGTTGCGCTCTTATAACCTTGAGATTGAGCAGCCGATATGTAGGACAAGATATCCGTTTCAGATATCTTGTCAATTTCCTTGTCATTGTTTGATAGAAAACCATCTATATCGTTAATATAATTATAGACTGTATTATCAGAAAGGTTTCTTTCCTTCTTTAGATAATCTCCAAACTCTATGACCAGTTTTTCATTTATATTCTCTATCCTGTTTTCACTTTCATGATTGTTCATAATGCACCTCTAAAGCTTTATATTACCACTTTTTATCTGACTGGATAAATACTGCAGTCCTATGAGAGTCTTTGAATCACAGCTTTCACTGATAAGCCTGTCTATATCATCAATACTGTACCTCTCCACTTCCAGAAACTCTCCATCATCAAGATTCATATTGCCCTCAACCAAATCTGTTGCAAAATAAAGATGAATTATCTCATCTGAAAATCCGGCTGAAGGATGATATGAGCATATTTTTTCAATCTTTTCTGCAATATATCCTGTCTCCTCTTCGAGCTCTCTTATTGCAGTCTTTGCAGGATCTTCATCCTTTTCAATCAGTCCGGCAGGAATTTCAACTATTTCCTTCCCTATTGCCGATCTGAACTGTCTCACCATCAGTATTTCTTTTTCCGGAGTCAATGCCACCACAGCAACAGCTCCTCCATGCTCTACTATCTCCCTTTTAGAAAAACTGCCATCACTCAGTTCCACATCATCTACTCTGAGATTGAGAATTTTTCCTTCAAAAATCATTTTGGAATCCACTATATTTTCAGACAGTTTGCTCTCGAACAGTATGCTCTCATTTGATTTCTCTCCTGTCAAACTGTCTTCGACATCATTCTTTTTATTCTTCTCATCAATGAGTTCCAGACCGTATTCTGCGGCTGCACCCAGTGTCAGGAAGAAAGCTTCGTCTTCTTCATAACTTCTGCCCATAGTCTTTATTCTCAGACCGTAGTTTTCCATAGCAGTTTTTACATCAGACCCATTTCTATATACT
>CAZBAL010000010.1:6773-34867 GCA_964489735.1 uncultured Clostridia bacterium
TCTCAGACCGTAGTTTTCCATAGCAGTTTTTACATCAGACCCATTTCTATATACTATATTGTGTTTAAATGCCAGTCCATTTTTATCTATCTGATTTTCTAAAACAGTTCTCTCTATTTCATCAAGTTCAGGAAGAACAAAATCAGTTTTGCTGTTTGTCAGTTCAGAAAAAATCGTAATGCTGTGATGAGAAATACCTCTATGTCTCTCTCTTTTATCAGCAAAGCTCACTCTAGGAACTGAAACCGATCTGCCTCCAAGTGATTTTACAGCATCTACAATATAACCCTGTTCAACACCGCTGAACCCATATTTAGTTCCCGTACCCGCAATTCCAGGTCCCATTGAAACTATAGTAATATCAGATTTCAGCACTTCTTTGGCTATTATCAGAGCCGTATAAATGTTTACAGCTTCATAGTCTCCACCGAACGACTGTCCTGCAGTTATTACACTGTCAATAATATCCAAGGATTTCAGCTGCTTAATATTCTTAGAAAAAGCGGCCGGAAGAGCCCCGCCATCTGTCATTATATAACTGATCTTCAGATCTCTTTTCTTATACTTCAAATACGCAGCAATCGGTGCCAGCATGCTGTGTAAAGTACCAACAATAAATATTGACTCATCCAGAGTCTCAAACCCATTTATAATGTCATGATACTCACTTGCATCCTCCTCAGCCGAAAGAATCTGAGTCTGCATAGGTGTATATCTCAACTTCATAATATGGCCTTCTTTATCCAGACCTCTATTTTCTCTTGAAAGGTTGGATATTACAAAATGTTCTCCACCAGTTCCTAAGCTGAGTTCAACCGCAGTAGTGTTCAGCACCAGTAAATCTCCAACCTCTACTTCTCCGGTCAAGTCCTTGTAGTTTACAGCATTCTGTATCTGCCCAGCTATATCAACTTTTATCCAGGCTACATTTTCATCTTCTTCTTTTATTTCTACAACTGTACCTCTATCATATGAAATCATTTGAAGTTCACCTCTAATTTCTGCCTAAATCATCAATAAATTTAAACAATCTGACCTTTTCGATTATCTTCGTAAATGAATAAAACTCTGAAACCAGGTGAAGTGCTATAAGCACTATGGTGATTGTCAGCCTGAAGCTCATAGGAGCTGAAAATGCCGTAAGCACACCAAGTGAAACTCCCATAGCGTTAGACCCCGTATCTCCAAGCATTACCATAGCTTTCAGATCTTTTCTGATATATCCCAGAATCACACCGAACAGAATTACATAGATAAAATAATATGTATCCGCTGATGCAAATACAGCCGATATTGCCATCAGAAAAAGATAAGCTTTGCATGCTCTTCCAGGTCTTAAATCGAAAAGGTTTATTATATTTGTAAATAGCGCAATCATAAATGTATTAAGCACTATATTTCCCACATTTTCTACAGAATAAACATCTCCTGAAATAGATAACGATATAAGAAATGCTATTCCGAAGCCGGAAACAGCTTTCAAACCACCAGTTGTAAGCCTTCCTTTTAACAATGCCTTTATATGCCCCTTAAAACCTTTATCATCCTTAGTTCCAAGAAAATCATCCATTATACCCATAAGTCCCATGCTCACAATTCCAAATGAAATAATGAAGGACTCATATTCTAAATTCATATACTTTCCTGCCAGTATAATTAAAATAGGGCTGATTATCACAAATAACAGCCCCATACCGATAGGAATTTTTTCATTTCTGTAATTAGTCTCTGTAAAATCAGCATTTTGGAGCATATGATAGATCATATGAAAAGCTCCTATACTGACTGCAATACTAATTAGAAAAAATAAAATGTATTCCATGTTCTATACCTCATCATATTTTATTAAGTCTGAATCTAAGTTTTACAATTGTTTTCAATATATCATAAAACTGTTTACCTCTGTGCTTAAATCCTGCAATATTTCTACCTGTTTCAGAATGGGTCATATCAACGTCTACCTCTTCCAGCCTATATCCATTCCTAAGAGCATAGACCGTCATAGCTATCTCAATTCCAAAGTCATCTGGAATATAATCTATCGAATCTATGACCTCTTTTCTATAAATTCTCTGACCAGAAAGGGTCGTAGTTATTTCTTCACCAGTAAACTTTTTTACACCCCAAGCAGCAAGTCCCTTTACGAGACCGAATCCGCCTTTTCTTTTGGCTTTTCCAAATCTAGCAACAGTAAAATCTGCTCTATCGGAAAGTATCGGCTCAATAAGTTTTTCAACTTCTGATGCAGAAGAACCCAGATCCGCATCCAAAAGCCCCTGAATATAGGCTCTTGAATATTCGAGTCCAGCCTTTACAGCTTTTCCTTTACCTCCATTTACAGGCATCTCGATAACATCTACACCGAGTGATTTAGCAATCTCAAATGTATTATCTGTAGATTTATCATCTACAACTACAATATTTACATTGGCAACTGCCTTTATCGCATTTATAGTGTCTGCTATCTTTTCTTCCTCATTATATGCAGGAATAATTATATCTATACTCTCTATATTATCCATAAATTGCTCCTAATCCAACAAAGTCAAATCCGGAACTATTGTGTCATCTTCTTTAGCTGCACCATAGTTTCCATGATGTCCTTTAAGTGCTAAAATCATGCTCAGCTTTCCTGTATTGCTCTCTACATTGCTGACAGTAGAAAAACCGTAATCCTTGAACTTCGGAAGTAAACTGATTTTAGTCTCAGAATTTTGAACTCCTACAATTGTCTTTTCAGAATCCCTGAAAATTTCAAAAAGCTTATCAGTATAAGGATTCAGATTCTTCACTTCTTCCTTATTCCCTCCGCAGATTACAATATAATCAGGAACTATAGAGTAATCACCTTCGAATCTTGCAAGATTATGCTCTATTGTCTTTACAACAGACTCTGATGATTCACCTCTGGCAATCACTTTACCGAACTCTTCTCCTAAGTAGGAATAGAGGTCAGCACCCTGTTTCTTTTCGCCAGATATTCCTTCTATCAGCTGAACTAATTCATTGTTTTCCTTAAGTAAGCTCGGCTCAATCGTAGTAACCGATGTCAGACTCGCGCCCGCCTTTTCAATAGATGCTCTTACAACACTGTAATCATAATCTTCATTCAGATTTACTATAGCAACATTCTGTTCTGTCAGCTGATTTTCCATCAATTTATTGCTAAGTATTCCTAGCGAATAATCCAGCTGAATATTTGAATCGTTCACTCTTTTTATCTCATTTAAATTCTTTTCATTTTCTTCTTTCAGATACTTAAACTGCTCTTCTATCTGTGATATAACATCTCCTGTACGGTCTTCTATCAAAGTTCCTGAACCCATCGTAAGACCGATAAGCAGTCCCAGTGCCAATGCAAGGAAAATTGAAACCGCATTTATTACGAGATGTTTATTGCTTATATTCAAAAAAAACCCTCCTAAACTCTGGCTAGAATCCTAAAGCCAGTCTCAGCTTTATCTGCAGTAATAACAGTAAATCTCTAATCGGTTTAGAAAATAGAATTATCACTATTATAGGTATCATAGCCGTCAAGAATATGGCTATCGGATACTTCATCTTAAAACTTGTCTTATAGAGCTTACTTACACCCCTGGCATCCACAAGTTTATCTCCAACCTTAAGCCTGACTAGGAAAGTACTTGCCATACCATTTCTTCCTTTTTCAAGAAAATCAACCATACTGGTATGTGTACCTAGTGCAACTATCAGTTCAGCACCTTTCTCATATGCCAGTAATAATGCTATGTCTTCAGAAGTACCATATGAATAGAATACCTTAGCCGTAAGACCCAGGTCATTTATCCTCTCCATACCAGGTGCCTTTCCATCTATATATCCATGAACTATAATCTCACCAGACTCTCTAAGACATCTGTCACTGATGCTGTCCATATCTCCAATAACTATATCCGGAACATACCCTATTTCCATAAGGGCATCTCCACCCCCATCAACTCCTATAAGTACGGGATCTCTTTCCGAAATATAATTTGAGACAGCTTTCAGATCTGTCTTGTAATTTTTACCTCTAACAAGTACAAGAACATCTCTGCCTTTTATTTTCGTATCAATATCCGGAATCTCAACATTTCCAAGCACTAAATCCTTTTCTTTTTTAGCATAGGAAAGTGTATTATCAATGAAAAAGTCCAGTTCATTTTCTATATTGTCATATCCGATCTGAAGCCTCTGTTTGATTCTTTCATCATTAAGGTGAATCACTTTTGCTATTGGATTTCCCTCATATACTACATTTTCTTCATTTATTTCAATTGTCTTGCCTTCTTCAATAATGTCAAATATCGAATCATCTTCCGATTCAAATATAGGAATCCCATTTTCAAGTAAAACTTCTGGTCCCTGATTAGGATATCTACCACTTATACTCTGGTCCAGATTCAGTACCGCAGCAATTTTGGCTTCAACCAGAGAGAAAGCTGCTACTTCATCAATATCCTTATGTTTGATAAGTGCAATCTCACCAGGCTTTATTCTCTTAGCCAAGTCCTTGGTTCTTCTGTCCTTCTGTACAGTAGATTTCACCATCATAGAATGTTCCCCCCATTACTAGATAAGACTAACAGTCTATGCCAATCTCATAATTTCAGTTCGTGGAAAATCACAACAAACTTCACATAATATTATATCACAATTTCTTACATTTGATTATTTTTTAGATTTCATTTTATCTGATAGTTCCAGCATATCTCTAGCATGTTTTTTAGTGCTGTCAGTCACAGACACTCCGCCTGTCAATCTCGACAGTTCTTCAATCTTCTGCTCATAATCCAGTTCCACAATAGAGGCTGTCGTAATACTGTCCTTCGAGCTCTTCGATATCATGAAATGATGATCAGCCATAGCTGCAATCTGCGGAAGGTGAGTTATACAGATTATCTGATTCTTTTCAGAAACTCTGAGTATTTTTTCACCCACCAGCTGTGCTGTCCTACCGCTTATTCCCGCATCTATCTCATCGAATATAAGAGTAGCAACTTCATTCTTCTCATTTTCTATATTCTTAAATGCCAGCATTATCCTTGAAACTTCACCACCTGAAGCAACCTTTGTTATCGGCTTCAGAGGCTGGCCTATATTAGTCGAAATCATGAACTCAACATCATCAATACCTGTTTCATTAGGCTCATCTTTTTCTGTTACCACAGCTTCAAACACCGACTCCTGCATATTCAGCTCTCTGAACTCATTCTCCATTTTACCCTTTAACTCAAGAGCTTTCTCTTTTCTTGCAGATGAAAGCATCTTAGATTTGTCCATGATCTTAGAGTAAAGCTTATCCATCTCTTCATTTATCATTTTAAGCTCAATATCTATATTCTCAAGCGCAGAATATTCTGAGCCTATTTTATTCCTATACGATTCAATCTCTTCAATCGTATTTCCATATTTTCTCTTCAGATTATTTATCAGATCTATCCTTGTCTCCAGATTTTCAAGCTCCTCCTCTGAGTAGTCGATATTTCTTGAGTATTCATTCAGAGATCTGCTCAAATCCTGAGATGAATAGTATATACTCATAAGTTCATCTCCAAACTGCTTCAGTTCCTCGTCCTCAGTTGAAAAACTCTGAATTTCAGAACCGATTCGGTACAGCATAGAGACAATGCCATCCTTATAGCCATCTCCATCCAGTTCAGTAACAGCTTTAAAAACCGAAGTCTTGATATCATCCAGTTTCTGAACCTTTCTGAACTCCGTCAGGAGCTTATCATCCTCACCGGCTTTAAGTTTAGCATTGTCTATTTCTTCAATCTGGAAACTCAATATTTCCATTTCTCTCTCTTTTTTGAACTCATCAATATCTATAGTTTTCAGTTTCTTTCTCAGCTCAGAAAGACTCCCATATAGCTTCCTGACACTGTTTCTCAGTTCTGCAGCTTTTTTATCAGTTAAAGCATCCAGGATTTTCAGCTGTTCATCCTTTTTCAGCAGTTTCTGATTTTCATTCTGTCCCTGAATATCTAGAAGATTAGGAACCAGTTCCTTTAAAATTCCTAGATTAACTATTCTTCCATTGATTCTAGATAGAGATTTTCCACTTTTATGTATCTCTCTAGAAACTGTAATAATCTGATCCGACTCAATCTTGATTCCAAAACTCTCCATAGTATCATAGATTTCATGAACTTCTGGTAAAAGGAAATAAGCTTCAATAAAAGCTGTTTCCTCACCATATCTGATAAAAGATCTATCTGCTCTATTTCCTAAAAGCAGATTGATAGCATCCACAACAATAGACTTACCTGTACCAGTTTCCCCTGTTATTATATTCAAACCCTCTGAAAACTTTACATTTATTCTATCTATTATCGCAAAATTCTCAATCATCAGCTCTAATATCATATCAATGCATCTCTGAATCTTTCCGCTATTTCTTCTATATCGGAATAATCACTTATTGCCACAAAAATAGTATCATCCCCTGCAATACTTCCTATTATTCCATCAGTAACAATATTGTCTATAGCTGAAGCGCATATCTGAGCAGCTCCAGGTATTGTCTTTATTATTATCAACTGACCTGCTGTATTCACAGATAATAGCGAGTTTTTCAGTATTTTTATCAATCTATCAGCTGTACCCTCTGTATTGCTATCCATTACTGCATATTTGTACTTGCCATCTTTAGTAGCTACTTTAACTAACTGAAGTTCTCTAATATCTCTAGAGACTGTAGCTTGAGTTACTTTAGTCCCAGTTTTCTGAAGAAATTCTGCAAGTTCTTCCTGAGTCTCTATTTCATTTGCTTCAATTAATTCTAATATTTTAGACTGTCTAGCATACTTTCTCATTTTTCATTTCTCCCTTTTAAAAAGATAAACCTATAAATTTTCATGTGATTGCTGAACCACTACTTTTAACAGTTCCTCAACATTTAAAGATTTCTCTTCACTTTTTTTAATATAGGCAAGATATTCGATGTTGCCTTCAGCTCCTTTGACTGGAGAATAGGTAAGGTTGTGAAAATATAGACCTATTTCATTACAGAACTCATATATATCATTGATAACTGATTTATGATCTTCTATATTTCGCACCACACCTTTTTTACCCACTCTGTCCTTTCCTACCTCAAACTGAGGCTTTATAAGCGCAACTATTTCACACTCATCTTTAGTAAGCTCCTTAACCACAGGCAGTACCAGCTTTAGTGATATGAAAGATACATCAATACTTACAAAATCAGCAAGAGTACCAATATCCTCAGGTTTCACATTTCTGATATTTGTCCTGTCCATAGGAACGACTTTTTCATTACTTCTGACTTTCCAGTCTAACTGACCATAGCCAACATCAATTGCAAATATCTTCTGAACACCGTTCTGAAGCATACAGTCACTAAATCCTCCAGTCGATGCACCAACATCAATTGCCACTTTCCCTCTCAAATCTAGCCCAAATGCTTCAATAGCTTTTTCTAACTTTAAACCCCCACGGCTCACATAGGGCAACGGATTCCCTTTGATTCTTATCTCAGAGTCTGTAAAAACCTTTGTTCCAGGCTTATCTACAACCTCATCATCGACAAGAACCGAGCCTGCCATTATAACTCTTTTAGCTTTTTCTCTGCTGTCTATCATATTTTTATCAACCAGCAGCACATCTATTCTCTCTTTAGTTCTCTTCAATCTTAATCACCATCTAACTCAGAAATAAGACCGCAGATACTGTCAGGATCACATTTCTCAATTTTATAAAGATCAGTATTGTCGCCATGTTCAACAAATCTGTCCGAAATACCAATATTTCTTATTTTCCCTTTGTACTCAAGGTCTAAAAGAGCTTTGTTGATCAGCGAACCAAATCCACCAATAAGTGCATTGTCTTCCATTGTTATTACAGTCTCATACTCTTCAGCAATCTTCTTTACAGCTTCCAGATCCAATGGTTTTACAGTTCTAGCATTTATAAGTGTGTAGTTCTTTCCTTCATCGCTCAATCCATTAAGAATCCCATTAGCAAGCTCCACCATTCTTCCTACTGCAATAATGGCAATCTTCTCACCTTTTCTTATCGTTTCAAATTTTCCGAGCTCAATCGGTGAGTACTCTAAATGTTCAAAACAGTTTCTGCATGCCCCTTTTGCATATCTTATAACAAGAGGTCCATCGAATTCAGATGCAAACTCAATCATATCCTCAAATTCTCTCTTGTCTTTTGGCGACATGATATTGATATTCGGAATATGAGTCAGATAAGAAAAATCGAAGACTCCGTGGTGAGTCTCTCCATCATTTCCGACAAGTCCTGCCCTGTCTATTGCAAATGTAACAGGTAGATTCTGAATGCACACATCATGTAATACCTGGTCGTATGCTCTCTGTAAAAATGTAGAATAGACCGCAAAAAACGGCTTCATTCCATTTGCTGCCATACCTGCCGCAAGTGTAACCCCATGCTGCTCGGCAATTCCCACATCAAAATATCTTTCCGGATACTTCACCTTGAATTTATCAAGACCTGTACCGGATGGCATAGCTGCAGTTATTGCAAGAATATTCTTCTTTTCAGCAGCCAGATCAACAAGAGTCTCTCCTAATACATCAGAATATGACTTATCCGATGAGCTGCTAAGCGGCATACCCGTATCTATATCAAATTTTGAAACTCCATGATAGTTCTCAGGATCGTTTTCTGCAAATTCATAACCCTTTCCCTTCTTCGTAATTATGTGAATTATCTTAGGTTCCGTCATGTTCTTTGCAGCTTCAAATACATTTATCAATTCATTTATATCATGTCCATCTACAGGACCTAAATATTTGAATCCAAGCTCTTCAAACAGCACACCATCTACCAGGATGTACTTCATGCCACTTTTCATCTTCTCTGTAGTTTTGAGCATCATATCTCCAAAGCCTGGAATCTTACCCATCAGATCTTTGAAATCGCCTTTTACCTTGTTATATCCTTTTTCCATTCTCAGTCTGTAGAGATGCTTTGCCAGACCTCCAACATTCTCAGCTATGGACATTTCATTGTCATTTAAAACGACAGTTATATCAGTTCCTGAGTCACCTGCATGATTTAATGCCTCAAAAGCCATCCCTGCAGTCATAGCTCCATCTCCGATTATCGGCAGCACTTTGTACTTTTCACCTCTGACATCTCTTGCCATAGCAATACCAAGTCCAGCAGAAATAGAAGTTGAGCTGTGACCTGTTTCAAAGACATCATGCTCGCTCTCCGCTCTTTTTGGGAAACCACTCATTCCTTTAAACTGTCTCAGGCTTTTAAATCCATCCTTACGACCTGTAAGAATCTTATGAACATAAGACTGATGTCCAACGTCCCATATAAACTTGTCATATCCGCTATGATAGACTTTATGGAGTGCTAATGTAAGCTCCACAACTCCTAAGTTGGAGGCCAGATGGCCACCAGTTTTAGAAACATTCTCTATAAGAAACTCTCTAATTTCCTCAGCAAATTCGTTCAGCTCTTCTATATTCATCTTCTTTAAATCATCTAGACCCCTATAACTTTCTAAATGCCTCAATATAATCAACTCCATACTTAAAGCAGTTATTTTTCTCTGCTTATCATATACTCAACAAATTCATCAAAAAAACCAGTATTGAAATCAAGCTTTTCCAGACAGTGTTTAGCTTCTTCAGCTATCTCCTGAGAAATCTCTATCGCTCTTTCTAAACCATAAAGACTTACATAAGTCAGCTTGTCATTTCTGTCATCAATACCAGTCGTCTTACCTAAACTTTCTGTATCTCCAATCCTATCGAGAATATCGTCTCTTATCTGAAACAACATCCCAATATTTTCACCGTAATTTCTGATATAATCAATCTGTGTCTTTTCTGCACCACCAATAATAGCACCTGATATGAGTGAAGCCTCAATCAGCTTGGATGTCTTGTTCTTATGAATAAAGTCCAGTGTTTCCTTGTCCATATCTCCACTTTCACTCTTAATATCCACAACCTGTCCACCGATCATGCCATATATACCTGATGCATTTCCGACAACCTTCATCGCTTTTATATATCTGTCTCTGATATCAGTATCTGCCTTAACTGCACATTCTGTCATCGTTTCAAATGCCAGATTCAACAGTCCATCACCAGCAAGTATTGCAATATCTTCACCATATATTTTGTGGTTCGTCGGCTTTCCTCTTCGCAGATCATCATCATCCATTGCCGGAAGGTCATCATGAACCAGCGAATAAGTGTGTATCATCTCAATTGCCATTGCAAAATCCAGATCGATTTTTGAAGGTTTTTTCCCTGCAGATTCAATTGTTTTAAGAAACAGAATCGGTCTGATTCTCTTTCCTCCAGCCATTAAACTGTACTTCATGGCTTCCAAGATGATTTTCTGCTTAGAATCGATTATCTGGAAACTCTCATCCAAATGCTCTTCTATAATGCCCTTATATTTAATAAGTTCTCTATCTAGCAAAATCTCACCTCCGATTTATTCTTCAATACTGTCCAAATCAAAATCAATTTCATTCTTTTCTATTATGGCCTTTATCTCTCCATCGGCCTTATTCAGATATTCATTACACGATCTGTAAAGCTCAATTCCCTTCTGGAATTCCTCAAGTGAAGTATCCAGACTGAGTTTTCCACCTTCCAGCTTTCTAACTATATTTTCCAGTTCTTTAATATTTTCTTCAAAATTATCTTTTTTCAAAATATCAACCTACTTTTCTATACCATTGACATCTATATTATCAATTTTTTCACAAACTGCTGCAACCTTAGCTTCAATATCTCCATCAGAGAGCAAGATCTTTATCTCATCCTCTTTATCAAGCTGAGCCACTGACTCTATCACAGAACCATTCTTTTCTACAATCGAATAACCTCTTTTCAAGGTCTTCAAAGGTGATAGTGCATCAAGTTTCCCACCTATAAAATCCACTTCTGATCTCTTGCTGCTCATTATTCTATCCATAGCCTGAATAAGGCGCTCCATTTCAGAGTCCAGTTTTCTTCTACTGTTTTCCATCTTCTGAACGGGACTTGTTGCCATCAGCCTCTGCTTCAGATTGTCCAGAAGCATACCCTCAATAACAGACTTTCTGCTCATCTCATAAATCATCTTTGATAATAATCCATCAATCCTGTCTTTCATATCGGAATACATAGGAACTGCAATCTCTGCAGCAGTAGATGGAGTGGATGCTCTCTTGTCAGCAGCAAAATCAGCTATAGTAAAATCCGTTTCATGTCCGACAGCCGATATCACAGGTATCTTTGAGCTGTGAATTGCTCTTGCAACAGCTTCATCATTAAATGAAGCCAGATCCTCAATAGACCCACCACCACGACCTAAAATAATAAGATCTACTCTGTTATCCTGAAGAGTATTTATCGAATCAAGTATAGATTCCGCTGAACCTGTACCCTGAACTAAAGTCGGCGCAATTATTATTTCAACCAGTCTGTTTCTTCTTTTCAGATTTATTATGAGGTCTCTGATTGCAGCCCCCGTAATGGAGGTAGCTATACCGATTTTTTTAGGATTCTCAGGTAGAGGAAGTTTCGTATCCTCATCAAAAAGCCCTTCATCCATAAGCTTTTTCTTAAGCTTTTCAAACTCCTCAAACAGCTTTCCTTTTCCCATCTGCTCAACAGATTTAGCGTACAGCTGATAGCTGCCGTCTCTCTCATAAACATTCACATAGCCACTTACGACTATATTCATACCATCTTCTATTGTGAATTCATTCTTTTCTGCATTATCTCTGAACATAACAACTCTAATCCTGCTCTTGCTGTCTTTAAGACTAAAATAAATATGTCCATTCGTATGGTATTTGCAGTTTGAAACTTCCCCTTCAATACCTACGTTGTAAAGCAGGACATCATTAGAAATAATTCTGGCAATATATGAGTTGACCTCACTGACTTTTAGTGGTTTTATCTTCATATTTATACCTATGCAATTCCTTTACTTCTAACGATTCCACCAAGAATCCCATTTACAAATTTGCTGGATTCTTTTGTTCCGTATTTCTTCGCAATTCTGACAGCTTCATTTATTGCAACTCTATAAGGAATATCATCAAATTTCTCTTTTATATAAATAATCTCAAACACAGCAACTCTCAGTATTGCAAGATCTATCTTGGAAAATCTGTTTATCTTCCAAGATTTAGAATTCTCCTCAATCAGATTGTCTATGTCTTCCTTATTGTCTTTTACCCCTGAGACAACACAGTTTAGATATGGAAAATCCGTATCATCATCTAAATCTTCTTCTTCATTGATATAATCTTCCAGTTTTTCATCCTCTTTATCAATAGTTTCTAGTTCTTCATCCCAACTTTTGTTGAGATCCATACCATATAGATACTTCATAGAAACTTCCCTAGCTACACTTCTCAATTTGTTTCCTCCTCTGTACAAATAAACATGTTATCTAACCGTTCTAACAGAGCTACTTGAAAATCTTGAAATTTTAACATTAACCTTATCAACATTCATTCCCGTTGAACTTTCAACAGTCTCAGTAACTGCATCTTGAATCTGTTCCGTAATCTCTGGAATATTTACATCATGAGTTACAGCACCGTCAATATTCAATACCATTCTATTTTCCAAAAACTTCACATCAATTTTATGTTCTCTAATACCCATAAATCTCACCACTGCACTTTCAGCTATACCTCTTATAGCCTCATCTGTGATTCTGAGGTCTCCACCTCTCATCTCAGATATTATTTCCCTTGTTCTTGTCTTTCTGCTACCAAATACTAATGCTTTAGCGCAAAGCAGAAACACAATAACACCAACCACAGTCAACAAGTAGTTTTTTTCAATCATGGAATAAAAATACAGTATATCTCTATTTCCATAACTCATGAAAGGAAGGATAATAAGTGCTATGGAAAGAATTAAGACTGCCAAAGTACATAGATACTTTATAATTTCATCTAAAACTTTCACAATATCACCATCCGACTTTTAAATTATTCGTCTGACTTGCTTTCCTCTCTCTCAGTAGCAACTCCTTGAACGTTTATATTAACCTCTACAACCTCAAGACCTGTCATAGATTCAACTTCTTTTTTTACTTTTTCCTGCATGATTTCAGATATTTCCGGAATCTTAGCACCAAAATTGACTATGATGAAAAGATCTATCTTAGTTTCACTTTCACCAACCTCAACCTTTACACCCTTAGATAGATTTTTTCTACCAAGCATCTCACCGATACCGCCGACAATACCACCGCTCATTCCTGCTACACCTTCAACATCTACAGCAGCTATTCCAGCAATAGTAGCAACTACCTCATCTGAAATTCTTATATTTCCATAATTAACTATAGGATTTTCCATCATTATTCCTCCTCAACTCAACAGATTGGTCACTCAGAATTCTATCCGTCAAATTATTTTTTAATAAAACAATAAGCCCATACAAATATATATTGTACAGGCTTATGTGGCTTAGCATATATTCATTCAATAAACAGCCATTTAAACTCTTGAAATATATTCATTAGTTCTAGTGTCTATTTTTATTACATCTCCAATGTTGATAAACAGCGGTACAAGAACAGTCGCACCAGTCTCAACAGTAGCTGGCTTATTAGCACCAGTAGCTGTATTTCCTTTCGCTCCCGGTTCTGTCTCAGTTACCTCAAGCTCAACAAAGTTAGGTGCTTGAACATCGAATGCGCTTCCTTTGTAGAATCTAATAACTGCTGTGTCATTTTCCTTAAGATATGTTATAGCTTCTTCAACTTGAGAATGCTCTAAAGGAATCTGCTCATATGTTTCATTATCCATGAAATAGTATAATTCTCCATCATTGTATAAGTACTGCATCTCTTTAGTTTCAATATGTGCTTTTGGATATCTGTCATTTGGGTTAAAAGAAACGTCTTTAGTAGTACCTGTTATTATATTTCTTATCTTTGTTCTAACGAAAGCTGCCCCTTTACCTGGCTTTACGTGTTGGAAATCAACAACCTGGTATATATCTCCGTCCATCTCAAAAGTTATCCCTTTTCTAAAATCACCTGCTGAAATCATAATAATCCTCCATTCAAATTAAGCATTTACTATATATAATAATACCATATATTCATAGAAAATAATAATACTATTTTAATAATTATAAGGAAATCGGTAATAAATTCTATTTTTCTACTTTTTGATTGTCAGCCTTCCAGTAGTTGGTACAATCGTTATTACAGAGTAGTCCAAAGTGTTTTCATCCTCAATTACAATAGTACTGTTCTCATTAATATTCTTTTTTACATCATAGAATGTTATACAGTTCAACTTATGAAAATCCCGAAATCTTATATTATCACCGAATCTAATTTCCTTGACATCATTATCTTCTATACCTTTTATTATATACCCATCTTCACGGAATTCTAAATAATAAATTTCACCAGATAAATATGCTTTTTCATAAAATCTATGAATATCGCGGACTAATAATCGTGCATAAAAATCTGTATTAGTATTCATATTTATTCCCAAAGAGGAAACCATAGAATAGATGCATAAAGAAATAATTCCTATTATTAATATTAACTCTATAAGACTGAAGCCAAACCTATTTGCTCTTATATTTGTTCCTATAGTAATTCTAATTTTTGTTCTTAAAATAGAAACTCTTTTCAAAATCATATATACCAGTCCTCCCCTCCCAGCTGAAAACAAACTTTATTCCACCAGCCTCTAAGTAGTGCGTTCCATGTGGTAGAGGGATGGCAATCATGTCATGTATTAGAAAATCGATTATCTCTCCACCGCCTTTAGGACTTATATCTCTGTGCCCTTCTAAATCACTTCTTCTAAAAACCAAAGCATTTAAAATCTCGTCATTTTGAGCTATTCTGGTCTTTCTCACAATAGAAAAATGGGCAATCTCATCTCTGAAATAATTCTCATTCATAAAACTGATGCTTTTAAAGTCATATCCTATTTCGCCATTTTCCATCTCAACCATTTCACCCTCTATATGACTGATTTTTCCCATCACTTCAATATACTCTCTTATAAATTCATAGCTGTAGTTTACACTGTCCTCTATGAATAATGAATCATCGACATCTTTAACAATTTTTACAGTGCTGTTTGCAAATCTTCCGATAGATATGGATAACATCAATATAATTGCAATTGAAACTACAAGCTCAATGAGACTGAATCCTCTGTTATTAGTCTTCATCCGCTACATCTCCATATTTGAACCTCGTTTTCAGACAGACAAGCCCACTATAGTCAATATTCCCTCTTAAAGCTCCCTCGCCATCAAATGGATTAGCTGGAATATTGATGTCGATGAAGAAAGATTTCTTTAGTGTTTTCTTTGTAGGACTATCTATTTCATATAAGTAAACATAATAGACCATATTTATACTGTCAGCCGAGCCATCACTCACCTCATCAATGTTCACTATATTATGTCCCCAGTAATTTATAAGATATGAGTCCTGCCCTGTAATATCTATAATGTCCAGATTATCTACCTTCAGTCTATATTTGTCTTTGGTGAGTTTAAGCAGAACTTTTTCTAGAAATATGCTGTTTTTATTACCTATTTCACCAGTTTCATTTTCACTAGTTTCATCGGCATTGTTAGTATCACCTGTATCTTCACTAATATCTTCACCAAGCTTGTCAGACTCTAATTCATTTATATTTTCTTCTATGAAATTTATTGTTCTGTCTTCTGTTAAAAACTTGATTGCCTGATACATGTTCTGAATTTCAATCTTATCATTTATGATAAGATTTCTTATGATTAACTTATCATTGTTTTCATCAAGCAGCTTAAAAGTGAATATTACTGCTGACAATAGTGAAAAGATCAGCACCAATTTTAATATTCCTACTCCGCCATCCTGATTTATACTGTGTTTTTTAAATTCAACATCACCCTTTCTGTAATCATTATGGTAATTAGGGTTCTAAAAAAATACTATTGTTACATAAATTGTTGTTACATAAATTAAGGCATAAAAAATTAAGGCATAAAAAGAATGGATTTACTCTAAAATATTGACAAGCAGCTCAGAATCGGACAGTAAGATATTACTTTCTTCATCATAGATTTCAATATCTATTTTGAGCATGTTTTTTGAACAGCTGAAATATTCAATGTCTTCAGGATACAGCTTATTTCCTGACATTTTAATATGAAAATTGTCATCATTGATTTCACTTATACCTTCAAAATCTTCATAGTTTCTCTCCGCAGACATCATAATTTCCTCATAAATCTGATTGACTGAATTCTGACGATTTGATATCTCAAGAGAGTCTCTTCTTCTGTCGACTATAGTACTAGTCTTTTTATAAATTGGAATTATCGCTATAGAAATTATAGCTATTAGAATTGCTGTTTCGAATAATGTAAAACCTTTTGAATTGAAATTGTTACTGAAAAACTTAACTCTGTATCTCCTTCTTTCTATAGTAGAGTGGAGAATTCCAAAAATAGCAAAAACAAATGGAATTCTCCATTCTACAAAATTAAATACTACTTAAACTGCTTTGATATTTCATCTATTATAGACTTCTTATCGAGCTCTCTGTCTAACCATATTTCTTCAGACAGTATCGCCTGATTTATCAGCATTCCAAGTCCTTCAACTATCTTATGCCCTTTGCTGTCAGCCTCTTTCAAAAGCTTAGTTCTTAGTGGCTTATAGATTATATCTGCTACTGCTGCACTATCTGAAAGCAGTTCTATATCGAAAGGAACTTCATCATCATTAGGATACATTCCCACAGAAGTCGTATTGATCAGCAGATCATACTCAGTATAGTCATCCTTTAGCCCAGTAGTTATATCTACCGAACTGAAATGACCGCTTATCTCTTCTTTAAGTCTGACAGCTTTATCTTCCGTTCTATTGACAATATTTATCTTGGCTGCTCCTTCTTTTGCTAAAAGCATTGATATACCTCTAGAAGCTCCGCCAGCTCCAAGAATTATTATCTTAGAACCTTCCACCTCTACACCATTGCTTTTAAGCAGTTCAATAAAACCTCGGCCATCAGTATTATATCCTTTTAAAACACCGTTCTCATTTTTTACAGTGTTAACCGCACCTAACATCTCTGCTTCCTCATCAAGTTCATCCAGATACTTTATAATATCTACCTTGTGAGGTATTGTGACATTGAAACCTTTAACACCGATTGATTTCATACCCTCTACAGCCTTTTGCAGTTCTTCTGACTTCACCTGAAAAGCTAAATAAACCGAATTTATTTCATTGTTTGAAAAACTTAAATTGTGAATATCAGGTGACAGACTCTTCTCAACCGGATCACCTATCAATCCATATAGAGATGTACTATAATCTATTTTCATAATCACTTACACCTCCCTTTTGTATAACTGTCTATTGTCTAATGTCCATATTCTATTCGTAAACTCACCAGGTTCCACTTCTTTTAATGCCTTATTCATATCATATATCCTAGCATCTATAATATCAAGGTAATGAAGTATCTCAGCCTCCGGAATCATCGGGAATCTAGGACTTCCGTACTCCGGATAGTAGTGGTGAGACAGAATCATATGCTGTATCAGAAGAGATGTCTCCTGGTCGATTCCAAGCTCTTTTCCGACTCTGTCAATCTCCTTAATACCCTGAACAATATGTCCTAAAAGCTTACCTTCCATAGTGTAGTCAGATACGATACCCAGTTCATTCGACTCCATTTCTTCTATTTTCGAAAGGTCATGCAGTATAACCCCGGAGAAAACCAGATCAGAATCCAGCTCAGTATAGACTTCTAAGAGCTTTTCTCCTGACTTTATCATTCTCAGTATATGATATAGAAGACCTCCTCTTATAGCATGGTGATTCTCCTTAGCAGCAGGATAATAAAGCAGTTTCTCCATCTTACTGCTCACCAGCGTTTCAGTCAGTCTCCTTATATCCTCATTCTTGAATTCAGAAATATATCCCATAACCTCTTCAAGCATTACAGAACTCTTATAAGGTGCCGACTGAACATAATCCTCTATATCAACCTTGTCTTCCTTCACAACATGTCTTATTCTGTACACTTTAAACTGCTTGATATCTCTCCAAACAGTAACTTCTCCCCTAATTTTCACAAAATTATTAGCCTCGAATCCAACACCCTTCTCAGCATCCCATATTTTTGTGTTTATTGAGCCTGTTTTATCTACAATAGTTAGGTCATAAAATGTCTTTCCATTAGATGATGTCTTCTTATCCATAGTTCTTATGATAAAATATCCGTCTACCACATCACCAGGGTTAAATTCGTCAATCTTCTTCTCTATTATTGAACTTTCACTCATTCTAAAACCATCCTTCACTAAATCAACTTATACTAAACCCACCTAAAACAATACTGCTTCCATATCAGTATATATAGGTTTAAACTTATCTTTATTTGGCTATTCTATATTTCGCTATTCTATATTTCGCTATTCTTTACTCTCTATTCTGGAACTTCATCAGTCTTCATTCTCAGAATATCCCATTTCTTAACTGGAGCGTCAACCTTCATAGTGAAAATCTGCTTAGCTCTATTTGCAACTTCTATCGGTTCACCCTTATCATCCCACATATCTCCTACTTCCTGAACGAGGAACTCCTTCTGCGGTCCGAATATCTCAACAGTATCTCCTTTAAACAGTCTGTTTCTCTGCTCTATAGTTGCAATTCCAGTTTCTTCGTCATAATCGAGAACTATTCCCATAAAGTCATATGTTCTGATATATGAAGTTGAACCGTATAACTGCTCATCTCCACTAGGTTTATCAAAGTAGAAACCAGTTGTAAAATCTCTGTATGAGCATTTCATTATCTCTTCCATGAAATATGGTGACGGAGTATAGTTTTCCAGATTATCCACATTTTCATAATACTCATCGATAGCCATTCTATACGATCTGATAACAGTTGCCACATAGTAAGGACTCTTCATTCTGCCTTCAACTTTAAAAGAATAGATACCAGCATCTACAAGTTCCTTAACATGGTTAAGCATACACAGATCTTTAGAATTGAAAATATAAGTTCCATCTTCACCTTCTACAACCGGGTAGTATTCTCCAGGTCTCTTCTCTTCAACGAGAGAGTATTTCCATCTGCATGACTGAGCACATTCACCTCTGTTCGCATCTCTTCCCGTCATATAATTGCTTAAGAGACATCTTCCCGAATAGGATATACACATAGCACCATGAACAAATGCTTCAATCTCAAGATCATCTGCAATATTATCTCTGACATTTCTTATTTCCTTAAGGCTAAGTTCTCTAGCCAGAACCACCCTCTGAACGCCCATTGAGTGCCAGAAATTAGCAGTCTTGTAGTTTGTGGTATTAGCCTGAGTCGATAGATGTATTTCCATATCAGGAATAGTAGACTTAACAGTCGTAAACACACCAGGATCAGATACTATAACAGCATCTACACCGGCCTTATCAAGTTCTAAAAGGTAGTCTTCCAGTCCTTCCAGGTCCCCATCATGTGGAATTATATTCAGAGTTACATAAACCTGCTTTCCTCTTTCATGAGCATACTCGACACCCTCTGCAATGTCCTCTATAGTAAAGTTCTTGGCAAATACCCTAAGACCGAACTCCTCTCCACCTAGATATACAGCATCCGCTCCATATCTTATAGCCATTTTCAGTTTTTCTAAATCACCTGCGGGAGCCAGAAGCTCCACTTTATTTTTAATATTACTCAAATATTATCACCTCTAAAATTTAAGATCCAATTACTTTTTATAAGAGATAGACAGTCCATCTCCAATCGGTATTATACTGGTTTCAAAATCATCTCTTTCAGAAATATATTCCAGGAAAGACCTCATTCTTTTAACTATAGTCTTTTGCCTTCTTACAACCAGATCATCAGTTGCTATCATGCCTTTGTAAAGAACATTATCTGCTACAATAATCCCATTTTCATTCAGATTATCCATTATAGTCAGCAGAAAATCTTCATAATGACCTTTTGCACCATCCAGAAATACCATATCCACCGGAGTATTGAACTCCGACAGTATTTCTTTAGCTTCGCCTTTTAAGATTTCAATCTTTGAATCAAAGCCTTTTTCTGATATGAATTCTTCAGCTTTCTCTATCATCTTAGGATTTCTCTCTATAGTATAGATTTTCCCATCTTCTGGCATTGAAGAAGCCATTATCATGGCAGAATAACCTATAGCAGTTCCCACTTCGAGAACAGACTTCGGTTTTTTTATATTCACAAGCACCTTGAGGAGCTGCTTAACTTCCGGATGAATTATAGGAACCTGGTTTTCATCACCATACTCTCTTATATCCTTGAGATTCTCATCATCTTTAACAAGAGATCTTATATATTCAACTACATAATCTTGATTTATATTGCTCATTCTCACACCTCGCACTTCTTATTCTATTCTATCATAAACAAAGCCTGTTTTCTCATAAAAAACAAAAGCACCAGGCTAATCAATTATCCATCAAACAGTTAGATAGTAGCCTGGTGCTTTACATATTGTGTCTCAATATATATAATTCAATATTTTATTTTCAATTTTATTTCAAATTTATATTCAATCTTATATTTATTGCTGCAACTCTTTCTGAGCCTTTAAATGCTCTTCAAAAGTAGATGAAAATACATGAGATCCATCTCCTTTAGCTATAAAGAATAAATAATCTACATCTGCCGGATTTACAGCAGCCTCTAAAGATTTTATTCCTGGCGAAGCTATTGGAGCGGGAGGCAATCCTCCATTTCTATAAGTGTTATAAGGAGATTCTATATCAATATCATCAAGTGATAAAATAGGCTTTCTCTCTCCTAAAATATACTGAACCGATGCACATGATTCAAGATACATGTCTTTCTTTATTCTATTAAAGAAAACCGCACTGACAAGTGGTCTATCCGACTCATCTTTAGCCTCTCTTTCAATTAGAGACGCCATCGTAACAATCTGATTTATATTCAAATCCAGCTTTTTGCCCTTGTCTAATATCTCCTGTGAAAAATTAGCTTCAAAATTATCAAGCATTTTTCTTATCACGAGTTCCGGATCATTCATATCCTCTTTATCAAGATAGTAAGTCTGCGGATACAGGTAGCCTTCTAGAGTATAACCTTCCGGTACATCCTTTAGAAAACTGTAATCTGAAGCAAACTTGCTCGGCTGTTTAGTGAGCTGAATAAAACCTTCTACATCCTTTAGCCCTGAATCTCTTAGAATTTCGGCTATCTGTTTAATTTCACTGCCTTCTGGTATAGTAAGTTTTATGTCTCCACCTTTTGCCCCCGAGACTATTTTATTGATAATCTGATTCATACTCATAGATTTCTTTAAATCGTATGTTCCAGAGCCAAACTCTCCTGCTACTCCTGTAACCTTAGTATAAAGTTTGAATACTGTAGTATTTTTGATTAGCCCATTTTTATATAGAATATCACCAATATCACCACTTGTAGAAGCCTGTGGAATTGTAATCCTCTCAACTTTATCATCACTTCTCGATACTGGAGATAAGAAGTAAAACAAGAAAGCAGCCAGTAATAGTAACAAAACTACAGCTACTATTCCAAATTTCCTAACAATGCGCATACTCTATCACCCTCATTTACACCTAGTTTTGACCTTCAATCATCTGTATTTCATCATTTAAATCTAAATTTCCTTAATACTATATCATATTACCATATTTTAGTAAATTGTTCTTCCCTTTCATTAAACTTCCATAATTATTGGAAGTATCATAGGGTTTCTCTTGATATTTTCATATAAGAAGTCTTTTAATGAATCTCTGACCTTAGATTTAAGTGTAGCCCAGTCAGAAATGTTCTTGCGTTCACAATCTTCTAGAGTTCTCTTTACAACGTTTCTAGCCTGACTCATCAAGTCTTCCGATTCTCTCACATATACGAATCCTCTGGAAACTATATCTGGTCCGGCAACTACGGATCCGTCTTCTCTGCTTATAGTCACAACAACAACTATAAGTCCGTCTTCAGAAAGATGTCTTCTGTCTCTAAGGACAATATTACCAACATCTCCAACACCTAGACCATCTACCAGAACTCTTCCGGCTGTTACTTCATCAACAACTTCAGCTTTTTTATCACTGAACGAAAGCACATCTCCATTTTCCAGTAAAAATACATTCTCTCTCTTCATCCCTAAATCATATGCCAACTGAGCATGAGTTCTCAGATGTCTGAACTCTCCATGAACTGGAATGAAGTATTTAGGTTTAACCAGTGAATGAATTAATTTCAAATCTTCTTTACAAGCATGACCTGATACGTGTATGTCTGCAAGAGATTTATATATAACTCTTGCACCCCTTTTCATCAGCATATCTATTACCTTGGAAACAGTCTTTTCATTTCCAGGAATAGGTGTAGCTGAAATGATTACCATATCTCCAGGCACTAGCGATATCTTTCTGTGATTAGATGTCGCAATTCTGGTAAGAGCCGACATAGGCTCCCCCTGGCTCCCTGTAGTTATTATAGTAACCTTATTATCAGGATAGTTGTTAAGTTCATTGATATCTATAAGCGTATCCTCCGGCATCTTTAAATAACCCAGCTCTTTAGCTACGGATACGACATTTACCATCGATCTACCAGAAACACATATCTTTCTACCAACTTTTACAGATGAGTTGATAATCTGCTGAATTCTGTGAACATTCGATGCGAAAGTTGCAACCAATATTCTCTGTCTGGCAGTCCTGAATATTTCATCAAAGGTATTTCCGACCAATTTTTCAGACATTGTATACCCTTCTCTTTCCACATTCGTACTGTCTGCCATCAGTGCTAAAACTCCCTCTTTTCCAAGTTTAGCAAATTTATAAAAATCCATTTCCGAATTATCTATCGGTGTAAAGTCTACTTTAAAGTCACCAGTGTGAATTATCTTCCCCTGAGGTGTACCAACTACTACCGCAACCGAATCCGGTATAGAATGACATACTCTTACGAATTCTATATCAAATACACCTAGTTTAAGTTTATCATCAGCTGTAATGACCTTAAGATTTTCAGTCGACAGATGATGTTCTTTCAATTTGTTCTCTACAAGTCCTAAAGTCAGCTTAGTACCGTATACAGGTAAATCAAGCTTCTTTAAGACATAAGGTAATGCTCCAATATGATCTTCATGACCATGCGTTATTACGATTCCTCTTATCTTCCTCTTGTTCTTGTACAGATAGGTGATGTCTGGAATAACTATATCAATTCCCAGCATCTCGTCTTCCGGAAAAGTAAGACCACAGTCTACAATAACAATATCATTACCGTACTCTATTACCGTCATGTTTTTTCCTATCTCATCAAGACCACCAAGTGGAATAATCTTAACAGCGTCGTTTTTAGCCACTCAATCTCCTCCTTTTCATATTATTTTTTCATATCTTTTTAGCCGAAATCTATATATCAATCCCTGTCGGAATAGATTCAAATTCAATTAAAAAAGTAAATCCCGAAAGATTTACTTTTTCTTACAGTCTTTGCAATATCCATAAAACTGGAGATTGTGATCAACAATATCAAACTCCAGATCTTTTTCTATTTCAGACTCTAGATTGTCAAGTAAATCCAATTTGACTTCTAGAACTTTTCCGCAATCCATACATATAAGATGATGATGCTGATGCTCCCCATCTTCTCTTGTGATGAGCTCATATCTGCTGCATCCATCATCAAAATTAAGTCTAGATAACACACCTAACTTCTCAAATAACTGAAGTGCTCTATATACAGTGGCAAGTCCCATTTCAGGATTTTTAATTTTTACAATATCATAAACTTCCTCAGGACTTAGGTGAGTATCCATATTATTTAGAAACACATCAATAATTGCTTCTCTCTGAGTTGTAAGCTTATACCCTTTACTTCTGAGCAATTCATTTACTTTTTCAGATTTATTAATTTTCTCTTTATTATCTAAATTTACCATTAGATCTCCACCCGTCATAATAATAGTCTATATTTTATAGTATTGATTGTCAATATTATCAATGATATTTACTAGTATTGACCTTCCATATCATCCATAAGTTTCTCATATTCATCAAGTGCAACATCAAACTCATAATCATCTTCAATCTGAGTGAACATAGGATTTCTATCACTATCATAAACAATCTTCATCAGAATTGCTTCATCTTCTGCTTCCTCAGACGACAACACTGCATATTCTTTCTTATCTACATTAAATACAGCATCCAGAATAAATACAAGCTTTTCTCCATTTTCACCAATTAATTCTACTTTTTCTACACCTCTTGAATCTTCGCCTTTTCCACCAAAACCATTGCTCATTATAAATTAACCTCTTTCCTTGTCCAGATATGACTGCAGAATATATGTTGCAGCCACCTTGTCTATAAGTTCTTTTCTCTTTTCTCTACGTACATCCCCGCCAATAAGCGTTCTTTCAGCCGATACAGTCGTAAGCCTCTCATCAATAAATATTATCTCTATATCTCTGAATCTCTTCTGAAATTTCTCCGAGAATTTAATGACTTTCTCACCCTGAGGCCCCAGAGTGTTGTTCATATTCTTAGGCAGTCCCATGACAACCCTGTCAACATCATATTCTTCAATTATCTCTCTGAGATCTGCCATATCTTTCTTTATTCCTTTTCTGAAAATAGTCTTTATTCCCTGTGCCGTTATAAATAGCGGATCAGAAACAGCTACACCAATTGTAGCATCACCAACATCGAGACCTAAAACTCTGCCCATTTAATTATCTACCCTTTCCACTACTTAAGATAGCTCACCAATAGAGCTTCTACTATCTCATCAACTTCGAATCTTCTGATTTTATTTCTTGCATCTCCATGTGAAGTTATATAAGTCGGATCTGCAGACAGGATATAACCAATCAGCTGATTTACTGGGTCATAACCTCTCTCTTCAAGTGCCTTATAAACATCCCTAAGAACAGTTTTCAAATCTTCCTGTGCAATAGTTGATAAGTCGAATTTCATAGTTTTGTCCATTCCAATTCCCTCCTTAAATTGTTTTACATTCTAGTATTTATCTTTATATTATGAAGTATATTCTAAATAAAACTGCGGATTAAAATATAATTTGCCTACAATATGTTCTAATAAAAATGATTTTCATTTTTATAATAATACTCTATGTATGTTATTACCCACTTTTATATGAGTAATAACTATTAATTAGTAAATATTTACTTATAAATTGTATATTAACTACTTATTTATTAAACTGTGCTTTTACAATTTCCCCAACTGATTCCATTGCCGAGTCAAGTTTTGAAACATCTTTACCGCCGGCTTGAGCCATATCCGGTCTTCCACCGCCGCCTCCGCCAGTCAGTTTTGCAACTTCTCTTAATATATTTCCAGCGTGCGCACCTTCAGGAATAAGATTCTTGCTTACCATAGAAACGAATAGTATCTTTTCATCAACTACTGAAGCAAGTACAACTACGGCTGAGTCAACTTTATCCCTTACACCGTCTGCCATATTTCTAAGCTCTTCAGCTCCAAGCCCATCAACTCTCTTAACCAGAAGATTGTAATTACCTAAGTCTTCAACTTCTGAAACTATATCTCCAGTACTTCCCTTAACCATTTCTGCCTTGATTTTATGAAGTTCCTTATCCTTAGCCTTGTTATCCTCAACAAGTGATTCAAGCTTTTTCAGTAAATCATTCTTGTTAGTTTTAAGAATCTCAGCAGCTTTTCTAAGTTCAAGATCTATATTCTTATTGTATTTATATGCTTCAACTCCTGTTACGGCTTCAATTCTTCTCACACCAGCCGCAACTCCACCTTCTGATAGAATTTTGAATGATCCTATTTCAGATGAATTAGAAACATGAGTACCCCCACATAATTCTTTAGAATAGTCTCCTATAGAAACCATTCTTACAACATCTCCGTATTTCTCACCGAATAGAGCCTGTGCTCCCTGCTTAACAGCATTATCAATAGAAGTTTCTATTGCTTTTACCTCTATAGAGTCAAGTATCTTTTCATTTACTGTATCCTCTATTTTCTGAATCTCTTCCTGAGTCATAGCCTGGAAATGAGTAAAGTCAAATCTCAGTCTCTCTGGCATTACAAGAGAACCAGCCTGTGCAACATGGTCTCCTAAAGTATCCTTAAGAGCCTGGTGCAGTAAGTGAGTAACTGAGTGATTTCTCGCTGAACCAGCTCTCGTAAGTCTTCCTACCTGAGCAACCAGTGAGTCTCCCTCAGAAACAGTTCCCTCATTAACAACAATAAAGTGAACAATGATTTTGTCCGACTTTTTAGTATCCACCACAGATATACTCACACCATCAGCAGTCAGAACACCTGAGTCTCCAACCTGTCCCCCGCCTTCTGGATAGAAAGGAGTCTCTTCAAGAACTAAAAATCCTTCTGAACCTTTTGTAAGCTCAGAAACTCTTTCGCCATCTTTGAAAATTCCAACTACCTTTACATCCATGTTCAAGCTGTCATATCCTTTGAAATCACATACAACATTCTCATCGAAGTGAACAAGTTCCTTATTCCATCCACTAGTGTCACCCTGCGCTCTCGCTTCTCTGGCTCTGTTTCTCTGCATTTCCATCTCTTCATTAAAGCCATCCTCATCAACTGTATATCCTTTCTCTTCAAGGATCTCCATAGTGAGGTCAAGTGGAAAACCATATGTGTCATAAAGCTTAAATGCACTCTTCCCATCAAGTTCAGCCGTTCCGCTTCCAGCCATTTCCGAAATATATCCATCAAGTATGTTCATACCCTGATCAATAGTTTCCTGGAATTTATCCTCTTCAGCAGCAACAACCTTGATTATCTGATCCTGTTTTTCAACAAGTTCATCATATTCACATTTCCATGAGTCAACGATATCAACAACCATTTTACTTAAGAAGTTACCTTCAATGCCGAGAAGCTTCCCATGTCTTGCAGCTCTTCTTATCAGTCTTCTCAGTATATATCCTCTGCCCTCATTACTAGGAAGTATTCCATCTCCAATAAGGAAAGTCATAGCTCTGATATGGTCAGTTATTACTCTGAAAGACATACCATTATCGCCTTCACCATCATATTTCTGACCCGAAAGCTCCTCTATCTTCATTATGATATCTTTCATAACATCTATTTCAAATATATTATCTGTTCTCTGCATTATTGCAGATATTCTTTCAAGTCCCATTCCAGTATCAATATTCGGACTTTCAAGAAGATTGTAGTTTCCGTTTTCATCCTTATCAAACTGAGAGAAAACAAGGTTCCAGACCTCTACATATCTGTCACATTCACATCCAGGCTTACAGTCAGGATTAGAGCACCCATACTCTTCTCCTCTGTCAACATAGATCTCCGTACAAGGTCCACACGGTCCAACCTCAAGCTCCCAGAAATTATCCTCTTTACCCAGTTTAACCATTCTATCTTTAGAAACGCCTATTTCTTCAGTCCATATATCATACGACTCATCATCTTCTAAATAAACTGAAACCCAAAGAATTTCCTCAGGAATCTGAAGTCTTTCAGTCATAAACTCCCAAGCCCATTCAATCGACTCTTTCTTGAAATAATCTCCGAATGAGAAATTTCCAAGCATCTCAAAGAAAGTAGCGTGTCTAGCTGTCTTTCCAACATTTTCAATATCTCCAGTTCTCACACATTTCTGAGAAGTAGCCATTCTTCTGCTTGGCGGCTCTTCAGTGCCTAAGAAATATGGTTTTAAAGGAGCCATTCCCGCATTGATAAGTAAAAGCGATTTGTCATTTACAGGCACAAGCGGATAGCTTTTTTTAACTAAATGATCTTTTTCTCTGAAAAAATCCAAAAACATCTTTCTCAATTCGTGCAAACCCAAATATTTCAAAAAATCTCATCTCCTATTACAAATGTACTAAAATCTAAAATAAATAATAATTAAACAAACACTAAATAATTACCATAATATAATTCCAAAAAGCTCGTCATTATGACGAGCTGAATTTTATTCATATAAACTTATTATACCATATTTCTCATTTATGCGTAACCGCTTTAATATGCATTGACTACTTGGAGAATATCTCCTCATCTGGCAGTTTTTTGAGCTTT
>CAZBAL010000010.1:34967-47135 GCA_964489735.1 uncultured Clostridia bacterium
AATATGCATTGACTACTTGGAGAATATCTCCTCATCTGGCAGTTTTTTGAGCTTTTCCCTTACGAAGCGATATAGTATTCT
Organism: uncultured Clostridia bacterium; assembly: GCA_964489735.1. Taxonomy (GTDB): domain Bacteria; phylum Bacillota; class Clostridia; order Tissierellales; family Gottschalkiaceae; genus Andreesenia. Next base: position 35,049 of record CAZBAL010000010.1, read on the forward strand.
AGACGTTGCAATTGTAGGAACCGCAAGAAGCATTCCCATGATTCCAAAGTAGCTTCCACCTATCATAACTCCAAACATAACTGCAAGAGGATGGATACCAACACTGTCTCCGACAATCTTAGGAGAAACAAAATTTGTTTCAAACTGCTGAATAGCCGTAATTGCGACAATAACCCATATGATCTTGATAGGGTCTTCTATAAGCGCAAGCAGAACCGCTGGCACCAGACCAATAATCGGTCCAAGGTAAGGAATAATATTGAAAATACCCGCAAAAATTCCTATGATAATAGAGAAATCTATTCCTATTATTGTAAGAGCAATAGCTGTAGCAATTCCGATGAATACACAGACAACCAGCTGACCTCTTATAAAACTTCCTATTACATCATCCACTTCCCTGAAAAGACACATAACCTCATCTCTTCTCTTCCATGGAATCAGCTTTATAGCGAAGTCTTTAAACTTATCTTTATCATTCAGCATATAAAAAGTAGTAATCGGTACAAGCACCAGATTGAACACTCTTCCGAAGAAATTCACCAGCCCATTACCCAGCGAAACAGCACCAGCTGTAAGATATTCTTTTAATACATCGAAGCTGTTTGATATCGTCTGTTCGGGCGAATCAATACCTAGAGTATTAGCAAGCTTGTTTATGCTTTCAAGATTCTTCTGATAGAATTCCTGTGACAGATTGTAAATCTCAGAAACATAATTAGGCAGTTTCTGAATGAAGGTATTTACCTCCTGAACAATTTTAGGTCCCACAGTCAGAAACAGAATAGCAATCATAATGATTATGGATAGATAGACAATTGCTATTGCAAAAACTCTTTTTATCTTCTTCTTTTTAAAACCGTTCTGAATCTTAGAAACAAGAGGATTCAGAATATAAGCCATTATTATAGAGATAAAAATTATGAAGAGCACATCGAATATAAAACCGCCTGCACTCAGAATTTTATAGAGAACTATAAGAAGAAATATTACAGCAGCAATATATCCAATTCTCTTTTTAGTCGGTTTAAACGGCAGGCGATCTCCCATTTTCATATTTGCTAAAACAACGAAATAGTAAACAGAAAGCCCCAGTAAGACTGTTAGAAAGAGCATTCTGAAGTTTTCAAGAACTTTTAGTAAGTCTGGCATATAATTCCACCTCCCGCTAAATATTCTCCATCATAAAAAACTACAGACTGACCCGGTGTCATAGCCCTGATCTTATTGTCAAAAACAACTTTGATCTTGTCATTTTCAAGCGGATACACTGTGCAGTCCTCTTCCTTAGCTGAATATCTCACCTTAGCCTTAAATCTTACAGGTTCATCAAGAGATTTAAGATTGATAAAATTTATATCGGTAGCAATACAGGTGTCCTTAAAAATATCATCATTCACACCAACCACCACTTCATTTTTTTCAGCATTTATATCTATTACATATGCAGGATAGCCAAGTGCTAGACCAAGCCCTTTTCTCTGTCCAATCGTATAGTTCACAATCCCATTGTGAGTCCCCAGAACATTGCCTTTCTTATCAACAAAGTTCCCCGGAACAATCTTATAGTCCGCATATTTTTCAATAAAATTTGAATAATCATCATCCGGAACAAAGCATATATCCTGAGAATCTGGCTTGTTATGGACATCAAGGCCTATATCCCTGGCAATCTGTCTCACTTCCTCTTTGTCTGTATACTTTCCAAGAGGAAAAAGAGAATGTTTTATCTGTTCCTGAGTCATAGTGTAAATTGCATAAGTCTGATCTTTTCCACTGGCATTCGACTTCTTTATGAAATACTCACCATCTTTTTCTTCAATAATTGCATAATGTCCTGTTGCAACGTAATAAGCGTCAAGATCAAATGCTTTTTTCATAAGTGCATCGTGTTTCATCAGCTTATTGCACATAATACAAGGATTTGGCGTTCTTCCCACTTTGTATTCCTCCAGAAAATTAGAGATTACCTTATCCTTAAAAGCCTGCTTGAAATTGACTACATAATGAGGTATTCCTATCTTATCGGCAACCCATTTAGCATCATCTATAGAAGATAGAGAACAGCATCCTCCTTCTCTTTCCGCTACATCCGGATCATCATCTTCCCAGAGTTTCATTGTGATTCCTATGACATCATAACCATCTTTTTTCAACAGATATGCAGCAACAGAAGAGTCAACACCGCCACTCATACCTATTACAACCCTCTTTTTATTCAAATCGACACCTCCCTCAATTTCTAATTTAATACTTAGTTAGTACAAAAACTTTTGTATAATCTTTTGTATAATAAATACTATTTTATCCACTCATAAATTTTCTGTCAATTAAAAAAGTTGACTGAGCTGTGTACCCACCGCCAGTCAACTTTAATATAGTAGATTTTTAATTATTCTTCATCCTCGTGACCATGGTCATGTGCATCTTCTGTAGGATCAAAATCTTCTAATCCTTCGATATGCTTACCAGTTTTTTTAGAATAATCTAAAAGCGCAGCTTTTATAGCCTGCTCAGCAAGTACTGAACAGTGTACCTTAACCGGTGGTAGACCATCTAAAGCTTCAACAACAGCTTTATTTGTAAGTTGCATAACCTCATCAACTGTTTTTCCCTTTATAAGTTCAGTAGCCATTGAAGAAGAAGCTATTGCTGAACCGCATCCATAAGTTTTAAACTTAACATCAACGATTACATCGTCTTCTATCTTCAGGTACATTTTCATTATATCTCCACATTTTGCGTTCCCTACTTCGCCTACTCCATCAGCATTGTCCATTTCTCCAACGTTTCTTGGATTTGTGAAATGCTCCATAACTTTTTCTGAATACATTTTTAGTTCCCCCTAGCATTATAAAGTGGTGACCATTCTCTAAGTCTTGCTACAATTTCCACTAAATTTTCAACAACATAATCTACTTCTTCTTTCGTATTGAATTCACTAACAGAAAGTCTAAGCGATCCGTGGGCTATCTCGTGAGGTAACCCTATCGCTAAAAGCACATGAGATGGATCCAATGAACCGGAAGTACATGCCGAACCGCTCGATCCAGCTATTCCCTTAAGATCTAAACTCAATAGCAGTGATTCACCCTCAATATATAAGAAAGAATAATTTGTATTTCCAGGAAGTCTTTTAGTTCTATGACCATTTAGTTTAACTTCCGGTATATTCGCTTCAATCTGCTCCATCAAATAATCTCTAAGCTCTTCAAGTTTTTTATTATGCTCAGGAATATTTGCAGTAGCAAGTTCCATTGCTTTACCAAAACCAATTATATAAGGAACGTTTTCTGTTCCAGCTCTTTTGTTTCTCTCCTGTGCACCACCATGGATAAGCGGATCAATTCTGATCCCTTTTCTTACATAAAGAAAACCTATTCCTTTTGGTCCATGAATCTTATGAGCAGATGCAGAAAGCATATCTATATGATATTCATCTACATCTATTTCCACAGCACCTATAGCCTGAACAGCGTCTGTGTGGAATACCGCATTCGATTCCTTAACAATCTCCCCAATTTCCTTAATAGGCTGAATAGTACCTATCTCATTGTTTGCAAACATTATTGAAACAAGAATTGTGTCATCTCTCAGTGCATTTTTTAAATCCTCTACACTTACAAGACCGAATTCATCAACAGGCAGATAAGTCACTTCAAATCCCTGTTTTTCTAAATACTGGCATGTATGAAGCACAGCATGATGTTCAATAGCTGTAGTAATTATATGCTTCCCTTTGTCAGCAAACTTCTCCGCCGCCATTTTTATTGCCCAGTTATCAGCTTCAGATCCGCCAGATGTGAAGTATATCTCCTTAGAATCTGCTCCAATACCGTCAGCAATTTTCTTTCTCGCTTCTTCAACTGCTTTTTTGGCATCTCTACCAATTTTATATATACTAGATGGATTGCCGTAATGTTCACAGAAAAAAGGAACTATAGCTTCTACAACTTCCTCTTTAACTCTAGTAGTTGCGGCATTATCCATATAAACTTCTTTCACTTCCCTCATCTCCCTACTTTATATATAGTACATATATTCTCCATCACTGTTAAGTCTTATATGCTCATCTATCATATCTTGAAGATTGATACCGTCTATAACTTCATTTATACTGTCACTGATTCTGTCCCAAACCATTTTAGTAACACATTTATTGCTTGCTGCACACAGAGTTTCATCTCCGACACAGTTGACTAGGGCAATGTCTCCCTCTAAACTTCTGATTATATCACCAACCACAATTTTAGAAGGCTGTTCGGATAATAAATAACCACCCTGAGCTCCTCTTACTGAATTGACTAACCCATTCTTTTTGAGTATAGCAATCAGCTGCTCAAGATAGTGCTCTGAAATACCTTGATTTTCAGCAATCATCTTCAATGGTATAGGACCTTCACCATAATGAAGAGCAAGTTCAAACATCGCTTTTAGACCATATCTTCCTTTAGTAGATAGCTTCAATTTTTTCACCTCATTAATACCAAGTACCGTACTTGGTTTTATATATAAAGTATATTACTCTACTCGGGATTTGTCAATATTAATTTTTCTTTTCTTTCTCCTTTTTACCAAGTATACTACCAGCGCTATAATAAGAATTGCCCCACCTATAGTGAAAGGCAGGTAGTCCTCAGAAAAAGGTCCCGTTCCCTTTCTAGGAGTCTTGACTGTTATTTTCGACTCTTTCGCTCCGGAATCATCCATTTTATAATTAACAGGCTTAGCCAGCTTGTATTTAAACTCATACTTGTCAGTCGCTTTTACCTGTTCAATTACCAGATCTCCATAAGGCACTTTATACCATCTGAGCATTCCTCTAGTATCAGTAACCCCTTCATTCACCACTTTGCCATCAAGTTTAAGCTGGAATGTATTTCCCTGAATAGGATGGTCAGCACCTTTGTCCACATTCAGAATTCTTATCATTCCATAAGTCGGAGTTATCTCAGTAGTCTCCGTAACATGCTCAAAATCTCTATCAAGAAGCTTATAGTTTACTTTCATCTCATTTCTGATAATTTCTTTAGAATCTTCCTCAGCCTTTATCTCCGCAACGACTCTTATTACAAGTTTCTTTTTATTCATAAGCCTTGATGTATCCGAAATATCTATTTTCAGCCTGTTATTGTTGTTTTCAATGGGAATATCATCTGCTTTCGCGCCATCAACGGTCACTTCCATAGATTTAATATCATATTTAGAGCTGAAATCATCCGTAATCACTATATCGGAGTAATCACCTATATTCTTAGGAATCACCGTAGTGTATTCATATCTTATAGGCGTTGCAAGGTTGCTCTGAGCCTTAATATGCTTTCCATTTATTCCTCCGTCAAGCTCAAGGCTCCTATATATATTAGCCTCTAAACTTACAACCTTACCAATTTTGACTCCACCACTGCTTTTGATTTTACCTAATCCATCAACTTCAAAATAGTGCTTCTTTTCATCTCTGAGAAAACCTTTTTTTGATCCTTCCATAGAAAAATAATATTTCCCCATTTCAATATCATTTACTATTATCATTCCACTTTCGTCAGTTTTATGATTTTCTCCTATTTTTGTACCGCCAACATCCGGAATATTGCCTTCCTCATCAGGCTGCGGAATCTGATCAACTTTATAAAGACCGTATTCCAGACCTTCAACACCCGAGCCGGACTCTCTGACAAACATCTCAACAGCTCCACCCGGCATTTTTTCAGTACTTATCTCAAGATTGAAATTCTCATCATTTTTTGAATTAACCAGAGGCAGTCTGACAGTATGCATAGGTATCCCAGCACCTTCATCCGCTTCAGTAACTTCATACTCCCCAAGCACCATATCCTGCATAGTTGCTTTACCTTCATCGTCTGCCACTATGATGTTTTCTCTATTGTATGACATCTTCCTGTCATCTTCCACTTCAATTCCCTGCGCATATTCCGGTACTTCATAGTACTTTGAAAAGAAATCTTTAGATTCGATATCTTTACTGGTGTAAAGCTTTTTTAGAACAACTCTGTACTTTCTTCTTTCCTCACCAACATCCGCTTTTCTTCCATTTATAGTAATATTTCCTCTTCTATTGGAAAGTTTACTTTCCACCTCTTTGTCCTCAGCATTTACTATGTAACTTTTTATGCTATTCATATTGTATGCGAAGGTCAATGTTGCTAGAAAAGCAACTGCTATAAACATTCTTCTAGCTCTCTTCATAACTCACATTTCTCCTATTATATTTTGTGCTATTTTAATACTAATCTTTATATGTTTTTTTGTCAAATATGACCTGCTGAATAGCAAAATATACTATTATAAAGCCGCAGAGCATGTGCATGCTCGCAAGCTTTCTAATAGTATATTTCTGCTATTTCTCACTAAATCAATATTATTACAAAAATACTACTGACGTAGAGCACGGTCGTATGTTCTAGAATAATATATTTATTCTCTATCAGAGTACAGTGATATTCTGACAAAAATACATACTGACGAAAAATATGGGCGCAAAAAAAGCTAGAGAAGTTTCTCTAGCTTTTTCTAAATTATTATGTTTAATTTTTTAGTTCTACACTTGCACCTGCTTGTATTAAAGCCTCTTGAAAATCTAGTGCATCTGCTTCTTTGACTTTAATAGCTACGGTTACAGGAGCATTATCCGCATAAGCTTTAGATTTTACCAGTCCATATCCTGTGTAAGCTCTTATAACTTTAATTACGTCTATTTTTCTCGTTCCTACGTCCTTCAACAGAACATCATATTCATAACTTGTTATTATCGTATTAGCACCTCCACTGCGAAATTCATCTTCCAAATCTAGAGCTTCCTGATATGTTAAGTTTTCTGTTATTAATGCTGGCTTAGGTTGTGCTAACCAATCCTCTGCTTCCTGCAATGTACAGCCCGTAAGAGCCATATACATTTTTATTAATTCTATTTCAGACTTGTAGCCATCACGAAGATAAATATTAAATCTTCGACTTTCTTCTGCTTCTATAGTTATATCTGCTGTATCAGTATAAACTACTTCACCATTTTTTAAGATGTCCAGCTTTATCTTATAAACACCTGCTGGTGGATCTAAAACCAACATACCATCTTCTGGGCCATATTTTGAGTCCAGAATGCTGCTCGATTCTATAGGTATCTCATTTCCATTGGAATCTATTTCACGGAATACCTTGCTATAGCCAGCAGCTCTAAGTTCCTCTGCAAGTGACCTTCCAGCAGTATTGTTAACTCTGTAATCTAGCTCCTCTCTACCAGACATGTAAATCTTGTAAAAAATCTGATTAGGGAAAAATGCTGACTTCAGCATCTCCTCTGGCTCAGTTATAGTTTCTACTCCTTCAGAAATACTATATTCGTATGTCGTAGATGCCCCAAGTATATTCTCATAATACCATGCACCCTCAACAAGATCTGTGAATGGATTTTCCACCTTGCTTGATATTTTAGGATCTATATTCCTATTCAATGACCTTAATATCATAGTTACAGCTTCTGCTCTAGTTATCTCACTGTCAGGTTTGAATGTATTATCTGAATATCCTTTTACAACACCATACTTAGCCAGTTTTAGAATAACTGTTTTTCCCCAGTGCTCATCTATATCTGAAAATGTATCTTCAGGTATAGATCCACCTTGATCACCCATTGCCCTGTAAATCACTGCTGAAAACTCTGCTCTTGTGATTCTGGCTTCAGGCTTAAATAGACCGCCTGGATATCCTTCAATAACTTTATTCTTTTCAAGGCCTCCTATATATCCAGCCGCCCAGTGATCATCTGCAACATCATCGAAACTCTCCTGTTGTTGAGCTATGGCATAAGCTTCAGATATCATCTTTGAAACTTCAGCTCTTGTAATAGTATTATCCGGTCTGAATGTATTGTCTTCATATCCATTTACAAATGGAACATTTTGAGCCACACCCTCTGCAGCAAGCACACCTCCAGTCGCTCCAAAAATCATTGTCGTTGCGATTGCTAGTGAAAAAAGTTTTTTCTTCATAATAATCGTCTCCCTTAATATGTATTTGTTGCTGATATAATATTACCGCCTTATATTCATTATAAGTAAATCTGTCAAAATATGTAATGTCCTAAAGTATACAGTTGTATATAGATTATTATACTTTTGGGTAATTTATCACAGTTTATATTTTATATATGATAATTATCAAATATAAATTTCATATATAAATATCAAAGATAACTACTAAAGATAAATACCATATAGAAATATCAAGGATAAACATCATAGACAATAAAAGAAGCCAGAGATTATATAACCTCTAGCTTTTCATATCCTATCATTGCGATATTCATTATTTTTTCTTTTAATTCATCATCTGAATAGTTTCTGAAGTTTTTAACAAAATTGGTGATAATGGTTTCGTTCACTTTTATAGAGTTACCAACGAAAATCTTTGGAAATATCTGCTCACTTATCATCTCTTTAGATGATAGTGTCTCCTCATAAAGCTTTTCACCAGGTCTTATGCCAACTTCTTTAATCTCTATATCATCTTCCGTTAAACCATTCAGCTTAATCATTTTTCTCGCTAAGTCTAAAATGTTAAGCGGTTTTCCCATATCAAGAACGAATATCTCTCCACCTTCAGCTAAAAAACCTGCCTGTATAACCAGCTGAGATGCTTCGTGAATCGTCATGAAATATCTGGTCATTCTCCTGTCGGTAATGGTAATAGGTCCACCATTTTTTATCTGTTCCTTAAAAAGTGGTACAACTGATCCTCTGCTTCCAAGCACATTTCCGAATCTTACAGAGACAAACTTAGTGTGACCTATGCCATTGAAGTTCTGAACAACAATCTCTGCAAGTCTTTTTGATGCCCCCATGATAGAAGTTGGATTGACAGCTTTATCAGTAGATATCATTACAAACTTATCCGCGTTATGCTTTAGAGCAGCTGAAGCTACATTTTTTGTTCCTATAACATTGTTTTTTACAGCCTCTTCAGGAGATATCTCCATAAGTGGAACATGTTTGTGAGCGGCGGCATGATAAACATAACTAGGTTTATATTTGCTGAATATATCGTCCATTCTTTTTTCATCTTTAACATCTGCAATTATTGGTAGAATTTCAACATCATTGCCATATGATCTGAGCTCCCTATCTATCAGATAGATTGAATTCTCTCCATGACCCAGCAGCACTATCTTGCCAGGTTCAAAACTCAGTATCTGCCTGCATATTTCCGATCCTATCGATCCTCCGGCTCCAGTAACGAGCACAGTTTTACCACTTATCTGCTTCGACGTTATCTCTGTGTCAAATCTGACAGGAGTTCTTTCAAGCAGGTCTTCTATATCAATCTCTCTAAGATGACTTGTTTCAATTCTTCCTGACATTATTTCATCGAGACTGGGCATTTTATTGGTGAAAACACCTGTTTTTAAACAGGCTCTGAGAATCCTGTGATAATCTGGACCTTTCAGAGATGGAATCGCCACAGTAATCTGATCAATCTTTTCTTTCTCTACTATCTTTGGAATTTCCTCCGTACTTCCCACTACAGGGACTCCATGAATCATCTCACCTTTTTTAGAAGGATCATCATCTACCACAGCAATGACATCAAGCTTAAAAAATTCCTTCTTAAACATCTGAGATATCAGATACGTTGCCGCATCACCTGCTCCAACAATTAAAGTTCTGACACTTTTACCAGTCTTGTTATTCATTTTTTTCTCCCCCTTATTCCCCTCTACAACCTATACTACTTAAAAAATCTCTTTAAAAAACTCTTCTTTCTTATTTCTCCGCCATACCCATTAATAGTTTCCCCATTAACCAATTTATAAGTATTGTTTGAAAAATAATCAGCCAGCTCTTTCCCATAAAGAGCTTCGACTCTTTTAAGAGCCTCCATAATTCGGCATTTCCTCTTATTAACGCCATGAGTATCTGATGATATCAGTGAAACCAGCCCCTCTTCAATCATCTTTTCAGAAGTTGATTTCAACTTCTTGTTTGAAGCAATCAGCGATTCTGATGTAATCTGAACTAAGCATCCCATATTTACAAGTTCATGCAGAAGATCGAAATCCTCTGTAAATCTGCTGTTTCTTTCCGGATGGGCAATCACAGGTTTATATCCTTGAACCGTCAATCGATATAGAAGCTCTTTGACATACATCGGCAAAGATCTGCTCGGCGGTTCCAGAAGTAAATATTTAGTTCCAGCAATACCCTTTATATCTCCACTCGATATAAGATCAGGTATTTCATCACTTATTCTGACTTCCTGACCTGGATATATCTGAAAATCAATATTTCTGCTTTTCAGCTCACCATTCAACCTATCAGTCAATTCAACAACTTTTCCATATGGATTTATATCATAACCGTTTCTGTGATGAGGCGTAGCTATTGCAGCAGTTACACCGTTTGCAATCATATCCTCCACAATAGCTACTGATTCATCCATATTATTTGCACCATCATCTACCCCAGGTAATACATGAGAGTGAATCTCTATCATAACAATCATCCTTAGTAATATTAGTAATAATAGTAATAATGTCCATCCTTGCCGTTCTGAACAGCATTAAATACTGTTCCCAAAAGTTTAATACGCATATTTTTTATGTCACTAACTGCCTTTTTAACCGCTAGCTTATCTGAGTAATTCGCTCTAACAACTAGAACCATACCATCAGAATATCTCGACAGTATTCTCGCATCCACTACCGGTAATATCGGCGGTGAGTCAATAATGATTCTATCGAAGTTCTCTTTCAACTGATCCATTAACTCTTTCATAGCTTTTGACTGCAGAAGCTCTGCTGGATTAGGAGGTATAAAGCCTGCATAAATAAAATACAGGTTCTCTAATTCATTTGACCTAACTATGCAATCTTCTAGCTCTGCCTTCTTAAGTATTGCAGACACAAGTCCCTCAGACTTTTTCTGCTCATTGGTTAAATAGTTATTCATCATAGGCTTTCTCAGATCTGCCCCTATCAATAGAACCTTTTCACCTTTCATAGCAAATGCTTTCGCTAAATGGAAAGATGTCGTAGTTTTTCCTACACCTGCCTCATGAGAGGTTACCAAAATAGTTTTGTAATTATCATCAATTTCCAAAAATTCAATATTAGCACTAATTGTTTTATACTGCTCCATTGCATATGAAGCTGAATCTATATTGATCACATCAGATGATGATCTCTTTTTTCTATTTCTCTTAAACATTTTCACCCTCCTGATTGTCTTCTTTCACTTTTATTTTTTCCAGCTCTTTTTTAGATATATTTCTAACCGAACCAAGTGAAGGAACTCCTGTAATCTCTTCTAGTTCATTTTCCGATATGACAGTTTTATTGAGAGCTGTTCTAAAGAAAATAATAAGTAACGATAATAACAGACCGATAATCACAGCTACTGCTATATTAAGCGCTAAAATTGGAGATACAGGCTTTCTGCTGAAGTTCTCCTCAGCCTTTGAAAGTATGCTGACATTCTCTATATTCATAATATTGCCAACTTCTTTTTCAAAAATACTTCCCGTATCATTTGCTACTTTTACAGCATCCTGTAAATTCTTATCTCGAACCGAAATAGTTATTACCTGCGAATCCGATTCGCTATCCACATCTACAGCTTTCATCAGTTTTTCAATACTATAGCCTGGATTTTTCTTCTGCACAGCCTCGAGTATTCTCGGGCTCTTAATTATAACTCTATAAGTATTAACAAGCTGAAGGTTCGACTGAACTTCATTAATGTTAAGTGAAGGACTTTGTTCCTTAGTTTGATTGACTAATACCTGAGTAGTTGCTTCATATATCGGACTCATTAGATAATGTGTCCCTACTAACGAAAGTATCACACAAGCCAACACAGATATTGATATAAGCTTAATATTTCTCTTTAACAAAGCGACTAAATCGCTAAATGGCAATTCGTTTTCCAAAATAATCCTCCTCTATTGTGCAATATTCACAATTAACCCTAAATTTTTTATTAATTATACAAGCTATCCAGCTTCTCATCATATATCATGGCATAATCATATTTTCTCACTTTTGGCTGATTATACGCAGATAGACTTATTCCGAAT
>CAZBAL010000010.1:47235-58890 GCA_964489735.1 uncultured Clostridia bacterium
ATAATCATATTTTCTCACTTTTGGCTGATTATACGCAGATAGACTTATTCCGAATAACAACCACATAATATATGTCTTTGCTCCTGGTCCAACAGGCGAAATTCCCTCAAAAACTCCATTCAATAGAAAAAACAGTGAAACATATACGACTAGTCTATATATAAGAGAATTGTTCCAGTTTTTTCTAAATAAAGTAATCATTGGTGAAATCGCTGTGAAAATTATTAGGAGTCCTCCAAAAATTCCATGCTGCAGTATCGCCGCAAAGTAAAAACTTTCTAAGTAATGGTCTCCAATACCTGTAATATAATGGCCTCTTATAAGCCTGAAGAAACCTTTAAGAATTGTTATTCTTCCACTCGATACATCATCGAGATTTTTCAAACTGAATTTACGATTTGTCAGTAATATATTGTCGATAAGAATCTTCCTGAAAGATTCTGAAATTCCCAAAGCTAATAGCAGAACTAATGCAGATCCCACTATCATGAACTTTGTGCTTCTCTTAAGTGAGCCCATCATAACCATCAGCAAAATTACCATCACAAGCGATAGTATAGATGCTCTGGATTTAAGCCCAAGGAATATATAGGTAGAGAACGCAAAGCTCAAATATTCAAGTACTCTAATAAACGGATTATTGCTCCTCTTATAAATAATAAAGAAAAGTAAACCTATTGCTATTATTCCCGATATTGAGTTCTTGCTTTCATAAGCGTACTGAGATGATGTGATAAATGAACTACCATAAAGTATTCTGATATATATGCTTATAGAAACTATAACCATACTGATATAGTAGGACTTCATTGTTCTCAGCAACAACTTTTCCGAATAGAATTTCCCAAACATAATACCTAAAATCGCTACTGCAATCGAACTCATAAAACCAGTTGATAAACTGGAGCTTATAAGATCTTTTCCGACAAAAATGCTCATAGATCCCTGTACTGCTAAAAATATCAATAACACCACTAATAAATATAATATTCTTTTGTCGAGTCCTTCAGACCAGATGACAAATGCTCCATAAGTCAGTGCCACCGCCCAAAGTATATAAGACACAATACTGCTGTGTCCAAAATCGACAATTACAGGAAGCTGAGTGAGGTTAGTCAGAAAACAGATTGCAGGAATTAGATACTTAAAGCCATATACATGTTTATTATCCTCCAATAATACACCCCCCATTCATTTGAACAATATTAGAATATGCTGTTTAATGCCTCAATAAATCTGCTGTTGTCCCCAATGACATATTCTAAAAACTTTACTCTCTGCAGATCATATGATTCGTAATCAAACTCATTCAAGTAACTATCAATCTGCCCTTCCAAATTTTCAAAACTATTTATAGTTAGTCCTAAATCATACTTCTTTACAAGCTCAGCAGTATGGTTCCCATCAAAAGTCAAAATAGGTTTGCCAAACTTTGCCGCTTTGTACAGTCTGTTAGGAAGTAGAGTCTCCTTGTTTATTGTATCATTTTTCACCAGTATATTCACGATATCTACAGCTTTATATATCTTATCTTCCTCACTTTTTGGATATCTACCAGATATTTTGGCATTATCTATCCTGTTTTCAACAATAAACTTTTGCATTCTCTCATTGTCCATGCTTTTTCCATAATAATTGACACAGTATTTTTTTGAATTTTTAAGACTCAATATCAGATCAGTATCCAAACCATATTCTCTGGTAGAACCGATACCGCCAATTATATACTTTCTTGTAAAGTCAAATGACTTAAGTTCAGGCTCCTCAATCTCATCTATACTTTTGATATCGATATTGTGATTTACCAAGTATTTATCATAGTCGGGCAGCCACGACTTGAAATTACCGGATGATAGAACAGTCTTATATGAATATTTTACAAGCTTGTCAAAGCTGTGATATTTTCTTATTATATTGTAATCCCTGATATCCAATATATATTTTTCTTTAAAATGCTTCAATATCATCCTTCTGCAAAAAAATCCTATCTGAAGTCCGAGCACAATAAGAAAATCATAATTGTTCCTCTTAACTATCTTTTCAACAAATCTGCTGAATTTATAGTAATCCCAGAAGCCCCTGTGGAGCTGGTCTGTCTTGCTGTCAGTATATATATATTTATTTGAGGGGATTGCTTTACCCACGCTCTCCCCATATCTATCCCAGATTATCATATCATAACTGTCCTCAGGCAAATTGTTTTTATAGTTATCTGCATATGGCATTATATTTTCTGCTGTTGGACCAATTATACATATTTTCTTCAACTTAATCACCTGCTAGTACATCATTTTTATCGGCATAAATCCTTCCGCATATTCAGTTTTAAGAGAATATCCGTAGACTTTATTTTTAGCCAGCACTGCTTCAAACAACTGGTTAAATCTGTTATGCTCTTCACCATACTGAGATAGAGCCTCTTTTTTCAAATCTATATAATCTGTTATATCGAAAAACACAGTCGGTGTAAACTGATTCTGAGCCAGGTAAATATTGCTCTGATACATCAGTATATTCCTGCAATGTCTTGCAGCAGTCTTGCATATCAGATAAGACTCTATATGGTCATGATTGCAATCATCAGAATAGTGAATGAATACCGTATCTATTTCATATTTGAATATAAATTCTTCCACCTTCTGCATAACCCTTTTAGAGTATTCAAGCTCTGAACACTTCTCCGGTTCAAATTCCGAAATCTCAGTTATTCCCAACTTTTCACATGCTTTAGCACTCTGCTCTTTGCTCTCAGAAGGCGACACATTTACATTAAAAGCATCGAACTTCGTCTCATTATCTGTCAGAGTAATCTTGTACACATTTTTTCCTTCTTCAGCTAGTCTCGCTGCAGTTCCTCCAGCACCAAGCTCAGCATCATCGTAATGAGCACCAATTATCAAAATATTATCCATCTTCATTTATTATTCCCCCGAATATTCCCTTATTTTCTATTCTCCCTTATTTAATACTGACCATCTAACCTAGTTTCTGATTAACTCTATCCATTATTATCCTGTATGAATCATCAACAGTATAATTTTCTTCCAGAAACTTTCTGGAGTTTTCTCCCATTCTTTCTCTTTCAGATTTATCAGCAAACTTTTGCATAGTCTCACAAAACACCTTTGGATCATTACTCTCGCACCAGTGACCGAAATCATTGTCCACTATTATCTGACCCATATCCGTACTCAAATCTGTCGATGCAAGTACTGGAATTCCTGCCTGCATATACGATAGTATCCTTGATGGAAAATTAGGCATTGTAAATACATGATTCAGTATTACAAGTCCAACATCACATGCATTTATCATAGTCTCATACTCCTCAAACGGTAATTCCTGAATATGCTTAGAGTTTTTTATATCATTTTCCTCAAATAGCTTCTCAAGTTTATGAGCCTCAACACCTGAACCGACAATCAGTATGAATGTATTGTCATACTTCTCATTTTCCAATATGCACTCATTCGTGTATTCCAGACTGTATAATCTTCCCAGATTTCCACCAGATATAAATACCACTTTATCTTCCGGTATCCCATATTTTTTACGAATAGCAGACTTCTCTTCATCGGTAAGGTATATATACTTGGGATCAATGCTGTTAGGTGAAACATGGACTATATCCTTATCTATCTTCCTGTTGTGCTCCAGAACAAAATCCACATTAGCTTGAGACATACAGCCGATAAAATCCGAGCTGTCATAAAGCTTTATTTCTTTTCTTCTGAAATGCTTATATATCAATCCTTTAATCCCTGACTTTTTTAAAAGTCCGAGATCCACCGCATTGTGAGGAAAAATATCTTTTAAAAGCAGATACGTTACAGCACCATCTCTATTCTTTATATATCTTATTACCCTTTCAAAAGTAACAGGAGGAGTGCTATACAATACTAAATCAAATTTCACATCACTGAAATATTTCTTTATGGCACTGAGATACTGCCCCTCAAGTCTTAAAATCGATATGCCCTTTTCAATCAGATTGGCTCTTGTAAGGTTCCCAATCTTAACCTTCAGCATTTTAGCATTTTCTTCTTCAAATACATGAGTTTCCTCATTATTTCTCCTCTGAGTAGCTGATACCGTATAAACATTATGACCTTCATCTCTGAACTTCTTTAATAAATCACTGTATATTCCACCGGATTCCAAAGTTTTTATAGTTCCAGTAGTCAAAAACAATATATTCAATCTAATTCCCCCAAACTTCCGACTAATTTGATCTGTATAGAGGAAAGAATTCACTATCTCTATCCAATTCATCCCTCAGACTCAATAGATATTCATAAGCTTCATCGTCAAATATCTTCTTTCCAAGATAAAAATCTAAAGCATTTTTTCTGTTGAATCCTCTTTTAAATCTGAAAAGACCGTCCTGCTTGCCACCCAGTCCTCCACCTAAATTGAGAACTTTATATCCGTTTTCCTGTCCCCATTTCATCACTTCCCATATCAGCAGGTTTACAGATGGCAGCTTTCTGTATTCATCCAAGCTCGCTGATAGATGATAATGAAGCCTGTCTCCATAAAATATGATGTCGCATGCCGCTATTATTTTCCCCTCATAGACAGCATAGAAAAGCTCAATATTTTCATCCAGTTTCTCGAATATATATTCAAAGAATTTCTTATCGAAGAAATAATAGTCAGAAGCATTCAAAGAATCCATTCTCTGATTGTATATCTTTTCAAATTCAGCTATGAGCTCCTCTGATTTACCTCTTCTTATCTCTATTCCATACTTTTCTGCATTTCTTATTCTATTTCTGACCGTGCTATCTAAATTTGCCCATATATCCTGCCCCTCTGAAATATCAATACACATTATCTTTCCAACATCAGATGCATTGAAATACTCAATAAAATCCTTGTTTGAATCATTCAGCGGATTGAATCTGACAAATTCACTTACTATATTGTTCTCGATACAAATCTCTTCGTATTCAGATTTAATCTCTTCTAAATCGCTATCTGAATAGTCACCCTCAATGATAAAACCGCCATAGCCATAAGGTGAAATCAGATCAAAATACTTTCCCTCTTCAATTTTATCCGTAAAAAATCTTTCCTTGGATATATCTCTCTTCATAGCTATATTTATAGCTTTTACTTTCCCATTGTCAAAGTAGAACATAACAGGTACTCCATCCCCATGAAGTGCATGTGCATTTGCATACTCCAACATCGAATAAATATCCGCTTCACTAAACTGTTCTATTATTTCAGCCCACTTTTCTTCATCATTAGAACATAAAATATTCAATACTATCTCCCCCATCAATAGCTAAACCTTAATCTTAAGCAAAATAACCTTCACATCATCATCAACTCTACTCGCATACACTTGCATATCTTCCATGCTTTTAAATTTCAGAATCATCGTTCCCAAAGCCTTATCCCCTGTCACTAAAGCCTCAACCATATCCCCTCTATCTACATCCAGATTCAATTCAATTACATTATCAATAAAGTCTCTATCAACTGAAAGCCTATCAAAAATACCGTCCTTATTTGAATGAATAATGTGAACAGCCATAGGAGTAATATCATAATCATTAAATTCCTCTTTACTTATTTCCATCCCAAGAGCAGATTTGATATTATAAGCATTCATATCTATGCCTGTACTCATTTTCAGCAACTTAGGTATACTATTCCCGCCATTTCTAGGATTGATTTCTATAAAATATAGATTATCATCCTTATCAAATAGAGCGTCTATATTAAAAGGACCAAATCTAATACCTAAGAGCTCAATCAGTCTTGATATGCTTTTTCTAAAAATTTCTTGTCTTTTCTCAGATAAGAAAGACGGATAACTGATTCCCGATGAAATATAATCACTTCCATATTTATCTCTCATTCCGTTTAATATTCCCAGGAACAGCACCTCTGAATCGTATACAAAAATCTCTCCGACCACGATATATTCATGATCCCTTACTAGAAAATCCTCAACTAGTACTTCGCTAGATTTAGAATATTTAAATGCTCGATTTACAGCATTCAAGGCGTGCTCAGAATTTTCAGCTTTACTCAATCCTCTACTTGCAGATGAATCTGCAGGCTTGACGATTACGGGATACGAAAATTCCTCAAGCCTATATTTAAGACCGGATTGATTTTCTTCTTTCACCAGAAGCGCTTTCGGTACAGAGAAGCCATTATCTTTTAAAAAATCTCTGAATTTCGCTTTATTGAGAAGCGTTTCAATCAAACTAAGCTTATTAGATGGAAGTCCTAACTCATTCGAAACCTTAGTCGCTATACTCAATGCAGCTTCCGAATTCGTAATCACACCATCAACTTCCTCTTTTCTTGCTATATCAATAATGGCATCATAATCCAATGTGCTGACCTTGTAAAATTTATCCGCTAAACTCAAACATACTGCTGAATCCGAGTAGTCACATAGCACAATTTCAACACCTAGGCTGATTGCTGCATCAAAAAGCTGCCTCTGATGCTCAGAACCTCCTAGTATCAATAACTTCATATCCATTCCCCCAAATGTAATTTTACTGACGCTCTGTCTATCACTAGCTCAAAATTTCTTCAGATTTATTCAATTTTTCATTTTGAGATTCTATCAGCTTAACTTTTATCTGATCATCTATACAATCAGTGCAACTTTTCATTTCTTCCAAAGATTCAAACTTCATAAAAATTGTACCCAGCATTTTATCTCCACTATTAAAAGCTTCAACCTTATCCCCTTTTTCAATATCCATTTTAAAATCGAAAACTTTTTTCTGACAATCCTCAGATATATCAACTCTGTCAAAAAAGCCCTCTTTATTTGAATGCACAATATGCGTCATCATAGGATTTATGTCGTAATCCGAGTATTCCTCTTCATGTATTTCCATTCCCAGTGCAGATTTGATATTAAAAACATTCAAATCTATTCCGGTACTCAGTTCCAGCAGCTTAGGTATGCTATTTCCACCATTTCTAGGATTTATCTCTATGAAAAACAGATTGTCATCTGAATCGAAAACTGCCTCTATATTGAATGATCCGAACTCGACGCCCGAGAGCTTAATAAGTCTAGAAAGCTGCTCTTCAAAAATCTTCTTTCTTTTCTTAGTCAGATATGTTGGAAAACTAGTTCCCGTTGGAACATTATCATTACCATACTTATCCCTGAAACTGTTCATAATTCCCCAGAAAACTACATGAGATTCATAAACATAAACATCTCCACCTATGACAAAGTCATGATCTCTCGTAATAAACTCTTCCGCTACCACCATTTCTGATCTTGAGTATTCAGCAGCTTCACTTACAGCTTCAACGGCTTCATCAACATTTTCCGCTCTAGTCACACCTCTACTTGCAGATGAATCCACAGGCTTTACAATTATCGGATAATTCAGTTCCGACAGACTCTCTACAACTTGTTGTGAACCAATGTCCTCTATCAATATTGACTTAGGTGAATAAAACCCATTCCTGCTCAAAAAATCCCTGAATATCGATTTACTCATAAGTGTTTCTATGGTACTCAAACTATTAGAAGGTATGCCAAGCTCATTTGCTACCTCAGCTGCTACACCGAGTGCTAATTCAGAATTTGTTAAAATACCATCGATCTCTTCTTTTTTGGCTACATCAAGCACAGACTCATAATCCAAGATACTGGCATTATAAAAAACATCTGCCAACTCTATGCAAACCGCAGAATCTGAGTAGTCGCATAATACAGTTTCAATGCCCATATCTAACGCCCTTTCAAATATCGGCTTCTGGTTCTCCGAACCTCCTAATATCATAAGCTTCATTTGACATCCTCCTCAGCGCAACTATTATTCTACTTGCTTCTACTTGCTTTTATTTCTTCAACCAATCTTTCATATTCAGCCTTTATACCTTTTCTTGTCTGGCACTGCTGACCAATGAACATTCCCCTTGCATTGGCCTCAATCAGTGCAGGACCATCATCAAGTATTACAATATCCCAGCCAGTGTATCTCACGCTCGGAGCTACCATGGCCAATTCTTTAACTAAACTGATTATCTTTTCCCAGTAAGGTACTCTAAAACCTACAATCTTCTCATTAGAATCAGGATGAACAGTATATACATTTCCATCAAGATCATCTGCCTGAGCCATTACGATTCCTGTTTCAATGTCTATTGGAGCAGCAAGTCCTCCTGAAGAATAGTTATCCACTTCCATTCCAGAACGACCTATTCTCATAGAAGCAAACATGATATTCACTCTATCATCCGTTCTAACAGTAGTCACTCTCAGTGTATTTGTTGAACTCCTATTTAACTTAGCCATTTCCTCATGCTGAATCAGATACTCTTCAATTATCAGCTTTTTATTCTTCATGCCGTTGAATTCTTCCTCAGAAGGCATATCGTCCGAACTCAAAAATTCAACCCCTATGCCACAAGAACCATCCAAAGGCTTTATAACACATCTTTTCTTCTCTTCTAAAAACTTGACAAAATCAGGATACGATAAATCATCTATACTTTTCCAGTCTCTCTTTATATAATCTTTGAATATCACGTTTATTTCATCTTTATCCATCAGCTTCTTCTCATACTCAGAATCATTAAAGAAATCAAAAAGCCTGTTCGCACTCCTGAATACCACATATTCTCTTCTAGTCGTACAGTTTAACCTGTAAAATTCATAAGAAAAATAATCTGTAACTGTCGAACCTATAAATATAAAAGAAAGTATCATATCGATAAATATTTTAAGTCTATTGAGCTTCCCCTTGTTAATATGAATTTCGTACTGCTCATTAAACTTATTAAAAGTCTCTACTGCAAATCCCATATTGCACCCCTAACTCTTGCGTTATATGCTGCTATCTGTCTGAGCTCTGCTTGCTCTTTCCTTGTCCATTGGTCTGTAAACTATGCCATCTACAATAGTGTATGAAGATATTTCATCAACTCCGCCTTCTGCAACTTCCATTATGTCCTGCCTCTTAATTACCTTCATGATTGTTTTAATGACTATAGATAAGTCCAAAGCAAAAGAACAATTATCCACATAGTATACATCATGTCTGAATCTTTCTTCCCAACCGAGAAAATTTCTTCCATTTATCTGAGCAACTCCAGTAATTCCAGGTCTTACATCATGTCTCCTGAATTCCTCTTCAGTATAATACGGAATATACTCCACAAGTAACGGTCTAGGCCCTATAAAACTCATATCCCCTTTTAATATATTAAAAAATTGCATAATTTCATCAAGCGAAAGCTTTCTTAGCATACTGCCAAATCTCGAAGCCCTTTCAATATCAGGAAGAAGTTCACCATCTTCTGAGTATCTGTTATGCATAGTTCTAAACTTATATAGACAGAATTTTTCCCCTTTATAACCCACTCTCACCTGTTTAAATATAGTAGGACTTCCCAGTATTATTCTGCTTAAAATAAAAATGATGATAAATATAGGGAACCCTAAAATTATCATCATTATAGATAAAGCTATATCAAGCAGTCTCTTGATATACTTAGAGTAGATATTCTTCCCCAAAAAACTCACTCCTCTTATTTATTTGTCATATTTCTTCCCATTTTTCAGCAAATATCTGAACTTACCTATTCCATCCATATCAGAATGTCTATAACCAGAATCTACATTAGCTTCTATTATTTCACAGCCATCAGGTGTTATAGCCACATCCCAGGATAAGTAGTTCTGATCCGTTATAAGTTCAGCCGCTGATTTAACTGTATAGAGTACAGCTTCCCAGTTAGGAATTTTCAAACCTATGAATTCAGTTTTAAATCTGTTTCCATCAAAATCTGAACCCTCCCCTAT
Source organism: uncultured Clostridia bacterium (assembly GCA_964489735.1). Lineage (GTDB taxonomy): Bacteria > Bacillota > Clostridia > Tissierellales > Gottschalkiaceae > Andreesenia. The sequence goes on from CAZBAL010000010.1 coordinate 57,044, forward strand.
TATTATTCCTCTGGATGCATCTAATGGGTATGTAGTTCCTCCTGCTGATAAATTATCTGTAACATCCCCTTCTGCTCCGACTTTCAGTGTGCATGAAGTAACTCCGATATCTTCATTTTTATGTCTAAGTGTCATTACCCTCAGAGTATTAACGGAACTCTCGTTAAATCTGTTAAGCACATCATGCTGAACAATAAATTCTTCTACCATATAGTCTTCTTCAGTAAGTAACTTAACAGTTTTATCATCAACTTCTTCACCCTCATAAATAGCAAATACACCTTCACCCATACCTGCATTTACCGGCTTACATATGACTTTCCTCTGTTTTTTTATGAAATCAATGATTTCTTCCCCTGTACAGTCTCCTGTAAAAATCCATTCTCTTTTAACGAATCTCTTCATCAGAGTATTGAATCTCTTCTTATCCACAACAATTTCAGCATTATTTCTGTCATTCAGGTAGTTCTCAACCTTTTTCCATCTTCTGTAAGTTGTAAAGGTCTTCATACTCGCATTGCTTTTTAAATAATATCTCCCAACTAAGAAGTCTCTGATAGAAGCACCATGTCTTAAGTGATTCCAAATAGCCGACAGATACACATCTTTTTTTGACAGATTATGTTCCACTGTGATTCTATCAATATGCTCATTTAGATCTTTGAGCCTTTCTCCCCAATTAATCATTTCAAATCCCCCAGTTAAATCTTCACAGCTCTATATATTTTTCTTCCATACATTTCTGTTCACGTAGTCTGTATAAGATAGTATTATCCTAAGCACCTTCTCAGATACATTAGGCATAGAATAGTCCGCTACTTTTCTCAAGGTCTTTTCATTCTGTGTTTCAAGAACCTTAAGACCCTGAAGAACTCTATCCACCTTAAGACCAGTCATTATTACAGATGCCTCTTCCATAGCTTCAGGTCTCTCATGAGCCTGTCTTATATTCAGTGCTTTAAAACCCAGAATTGAAGATTCTTCCGAGATAGTTCCACTGTCTGAAAGTACAGCCTTCGACTTAATCTGAAGCTTTACATAGTCATTGAATCCTAGGGGTTTCATAACCTTTATCAGCGGATCAAGTTCAATCCCTTTAAGGTCCAGCATATTTCTTGTTCTAGGATGAGTCGAAATTATTATCGGCAGCTTATATATTTCAGCCACTGAATTCAAGCTCTCCACAAGATCCATAAAGTTCGATTCATCATCTATATTCTCTTCTCTATGAGCTGACACTACAAAGTATTCCCCTTCTTTCAGTTTCAGCTTCTTAAGAACATCAGACTTATCTATATCATGAAGTCTTGAATTTATTACCTCAAGCATTGGACTTCCCGTTTTTATTACTCTGTCAGCAGGCAGTCCCTCAGCAAGCAGATACTCTCTCGCTATATCCGAATAAGTCAGATTTATATCTGCAGTATGATCTACTATCTTTCTGTTTGTCTCCTCTGGAACTCTCTGGTCAAAGCATCTGTTCCCAGCTTCCATATGGAAAATAGGTATCTTCTTTCTCTTTGCAGCTATTGCACAGAGACATGAATTCGTATCTCCAAGAACTAAGAACGCATCAGGCTTTACCTTATCCAGAACAGAATCTATCTTTACCAGTATATTTCCTATAGTCTCTACAGCAGTTCCAACTGCGGCATTTAAGAAATAATCAGGTTTTCTAAGCTTAAAGTCATTGAAAAACACTTCATTCAGTTCATAATCATAATTCTGTCCGGTGTGAACCAGCACATGCTCAACAGCTTCAGACTCTTCGAGTCTGTTTATTACTGCCGAAAGTCTTATTATCTCCGGTCTGGTTCCCACAACAGTTACAACTTTCAGTTTCTTCA
>CAZBAL010000011.1:0-53289 GCA_964489735.1 uncultured Clostridia bacterium
TCCTGCTTTTCTGCTAAAACTATAGGAGAATCGCAGTATGGACACGATGTAGAAGTTTCTGTATCTGAGAGCTCTAAAGTTGCTCCACATGTATTGCAACTCATCGTGTGTGTTTCCTTCTGCGCTGCTGTTTCAACATCTCCATGTGTAGAATTGACAGAATGTTTTATATCTGAGTAATCATGCTCTTTGATTGGCAAGTCAGAAACAATCTCTTCTTCATTTCCACAGTTTTCACATTTTAGATTTTCACCTTTGACATTATATGTAAGATTGCCCCCGCAGTTCTTACAGTCGTATCTGTTCTTCATTTCTTTTACGCCAATAGATCTTTTATTAGTCCTTCTCTAGATCAGCCAGTAATGAACTGGCAGCTTCCCCCTTTTCATATGTCATATTAGTTATATATTATATAAGTTTCGCTCCACAGTTAGAACAGAATTTGGCACCGTCTGTCTTATTTCCACACTCTGGACAGAATTTCGGTCCAGCTGATGCTGTTTGCTCGTCTGATTGCTGTTGTTGCTGTGTCTGTTGCGATTGTTGCGGTTGCTGTGGCTGCTGGCCTTCCATTTGCCCCTGGTCCTGTTGATTTTGCATTTGCTGATTCTGTTGCATTTGATTCATCATTTGCTGTCCCATCATCATTCCCATCTGCATTCCCATCACATCAGCAGCTGCACTGGTTCCGCCACTTCCTTGACTCAGTGCGTCTGCAGCAGCCATTTGAGTGTATTTACCCATATCTCCAACCATACTATGTGATGCCGCTTTAGTAGCCATAGCTTGTATCTCTTCAGGATATGAAACATTTGCTATAGTGAATCCAGTTATACTGATTCCTATTTTTCTCATTTCCATATCTATATCTTCTTTTATACCATTAGATATTTCAGATGCATTTGCCTGTAGATTGAATAGATCTTTTCCTTCTTTTGATATCCATTTCATAATGTACTGGTCTAGAACAGAAACTACCCTTTCCTTCACATCTTCTACGTCAAACTGCTGTCTGATACCTGCAATTTTTTCAATTAAAATATTGTGGTCATCCACTTTACAGTTAAACGTTCCAAATGCTCTGATTGGCATCCCACCTGGTAGGACAGGACTTGGTATATTTATTGCATTTTTTGTTCCCCATTTAACGGTAAACTCTTTAGTGTTGATGAACAGGACCTCGGCTCTCATTCCTGTATTGAATCCGAACTTGAAGCCTTTCAGTGTAGAAAGAAAAGGAACTATTTCCGTTTCTATATCATAACTTCCTTCATCTTCAAAAACTCCTTCTACTTTACCATTAAACATAAATATAGCATCTTGTCCCTGTCTGATTATCAACTTACTTCCTTTTTTTATTTCTTTATTAGCCCATTTCCAAAATATGGTCTCATCATTATACTCTTCCCATTCTACGACATTAGAAAACTGATTTCTAAAAAAACTCATTCTAAGAATCTCCTTTACGACATAGTTATTTATTGTCTATTTCCGCTTTTAGTCTTTCCAATTCTTCTTCTATTTCACTGTCTGCTGAAATTTCTGAATCATATTTTTCCATTATGTTTTCTAACTGCTGTTCTTCTTCATTTGTATTTAATTCTACCATTGCATTAGCTTCATCCAGCATTCTATTCGCTTTTTCTTCCATTGAATCAAATGCTGAAAGATTGCCGCTATACGAGTCTGCCCCTGAAACTTTATTAAGCTTTTGTTGTGTTTCAGCCATTTTGACTTTAGCTTTTATTTCAGATCTTCTACTTCTCAAACTGCCAATATCTTTTGTCAGCTTATCATGCATCTCTTTCATTTTTTTAGAGTTGCTCTCTGCATTTGAAACAAGACTTTTCAAGCTTTCAATTCTGCTTTCAATTTCTTTTTTTCTAGTTAGGAATGTTCTTGCATCTGCTTCGTTTCCAGCCTCTAGAGCTTTCTTTGCATAATGATTCATTTTTTCAGCTTCCTCTATTGCTTCATTGAGGTCTCTCTTCAATTTACTCTCCTCAGCCATTACGGATGCTGTCTCTGCTTTAACACTCTGTAAATCATTTTCCATTTTTCTTAAGTACTCATCAACCATCTTACCTGGATCTTCAGCTCTATCCAGTAGTGAATTGATATTTGCTGACATTATGTCCTTAAATCTTCCTAATATACTTGCCATACTACTTACCTCCCTATATTATTGTTTTTAATTTTTATACTGAGATATATGATATAATTATATCATTATCACTTATATCTATTCTATACCCTAAAGGATACACTTTTTAACCAAAAGGATACTTTTAGAGTGTAAAAATAAGTAATTTTTTGTAAATTTTTATATATAATATAATTTACTGAAGTTCAGTAATCACGAGGAGGGTTTTTTTGATAAGACTAATATTAATAGAAGACCATACTATACTTAGAGAGTCTTTCTCGCTATTGCTCACCTCAAGTGGAAAATTTGACGTAGTTGCTACTTCTTCTAAAGCGAGTGAAGCTCTTAGGTTAGTAGACGAGCACAAGCCGGATGTTGTACTTATGGACGTATATACTGAAGATGGCAACGGGATTGATGCAACGAGTGCTATAAAAAGTAAATATCCAGACATTAAGGTATACCTTCTGACCGGGATGAAAGAGATACACTTGATAAAGAGAGCCCAAGAAGTGGGTGCTGACGGTTATCTTTACAAAGATATTCATCCTGAAAGTCTAATAAACATGATAACATCATCTATGGATAACTATAAAATTTTCCCTAACACTTTTCAAGGCGAGTCAGAAGATGGTGAAGAAAACTATGACTTTTCATATTTAGAAGTAGAGATGCTTCAATATCTGTGCTGTGGATTCAGTCTTGAGCAGATTGGAGACAAATTGGGGTACAGTCCAAATACAATTAAAGCATACATAAGCAAACTGCTTACAAAGAGTGGATTTGTAAATAGATCTCAGCTACTGGCATATGTAACAAAAAAAGGATATATTGATCCTGAATTGATCTTCGATGAAAACATGGATCCTATAAATAACAACAAAAAACCTCAAGAATAACAATCAAGCTCCCCTTTTGAGAGGAGCTTCCAAGACTTATTCTTGAGGTTTTTCTACCTCTATACGTATCGTAAAGAAGTCATCCATTAAGAACTCTACTTCTCCACCTATTTTTTCAACTGACCTTCTTATGCCTTTTAGTCCCGTACCTTCTATTACTTCTTTTACTTTCGTTCTACCGTTATCCCAAATACTGATTATATATCTATCTCCTTCATCAATAATATTCATAAAGACTTTGCTGGCATTACCATGTCTTATTGCATTAGTTGTAGTTTCTCTGTATATTGATATTATTGCTTCATTCAGATCTTCATCCTGTATTAGGTCACCACTTATTATCAAGTCCGCTCCTATTACCCTGAACGATTCAACTAAGTGAGTTAGCCTATCTTCAAACTGACCCATATGCTCGCTTTTTAAATCATATATCATATTGTTCAAGAGACCGTATAGCTGTTCTTCAGAAGCTGATGACTTCCCAAGCATTTCTGTTTCTTGTGTCGCTGCGACTATTATGGACAGTCTCTGTCCAATAATATCATGAACTTTGTGTCTTAAGTTAAGTGTCTCAGTTTCCAGTGTTATCTGATCAATTCCATCTATCATCTTAGCAAGTTCAATATTCATATTCTCAAGCTCCTCGTTCTTCGCTCTAAGCCTTTTTATCATTTTATCTAGAGATGATACTTCATAGATACCTAATTCTTCATATTCACGCTTTTTAACTACTATTCTTCTTCTAATTAACTTGTATGAATAGCCATCTTTAAATCTAATTATTGAGCTTCCTTTCTCATAATCTAAGTTTTCAAAATCAAACTCATGATTACCTCTGTTTAAAATTGCGTACAGCTCCTTAATACTGGTTATTCTACCTCTGTTCAATTTTTTGAAAAAATTCTGAGCATATGTGTTGATCATAACAATTTTTCCATTCATCTTCGCAAAAACCGCTCCGGTTTCCACTTTATCAAAAGCCTCAATAAGACTAACAAAAGTTATATTGTTTTTGATATTAAAAGCAAGTCTCACGCAGAGTGAAATATTCTCATCAAGCAAAATGAAACAGATTGAATAGTATAGAACTTTCCTAGCTTTAAAATCAAATATCGGATTAAATATCGGGAGGAAAAGAACTATCAAGGCAACTTTAATCGAATGAACAACGATTCTCGCTTTGTTGTCTTTGTTCTGATCTTTTAAAGACTTGATAAGGAAAAGTCTGCTGGCTATTGTAAAGAGCAGATACAGCCTTACATATTCTTCACTAAAGTAGTAGATTCCATAACTATAAACAGTTATACCATATATAGATATGAGAAGTAAAACCACAAATGCAATCAAATTAGAAATATTGTAGATTGCAAATTTTACCCTTCTGATTCCTGTATACTGATAATTTGCAATGACTAAATTTACTAGATTTACGAAAAATCCTATATAAAGAAGAAATGAAACAAATATGATAATATCCGTCTCTCTATTAAAATGCATCAGTTATTCTCTCCTTTAAGAATCTTTCCAGTTAGGAACGCAGATTCCTCTTCAATTTTTACAACAAAATCCACAACTTCTCTACTTCTGACTTTCCTAGTTCGTTCTTTTTCTACTATTTCTAACAATTTTATCATATCTTTAGAATTCAAATCTAAAGTTACCATAAGCTCTATATAATCTTCAAAGTTTACAATTCTAGCATACATGGATGGCGAGTCATATTTATATAGAGAAAGTATAATTAAAAATACTATTTCATTTAACAAAAGAAAGGTTTTTACTGGAATACATTTTTCACCAACAACTGTAAAGAATGCATCTATATCTTTGTTTCTGATTGAACCAACCAATTCTTCTATCATTGACTGAGCATATTCTTTATCTAAAAGTTCTTTGTTCATTGACAGTACAGACATCTGAGTCTTCTGCTTGATATACTTGCATGTCAAATATATATTATCTGCTGCTTCTTTTATATTTTTACCACTGTAAAGTTCTCTTATATACTCCCTTAGTCTATTTAAGCTTGCCTCTGTCTCTTTTTCGATAGTATCCAATATTTCAGTCCCAAACTCGAGCCTTTTTAGCTCTTCCAGTACATTTTTTTCCTTATCTAAATACTCCCTTTTATTCTTTAGACTTTTATTCTTCTCTCTAAGTTCTTCTCTCAGGTTATATATGCCATCTACACTTTCCATAGAAAGGAAGTATCCATTATCAATCGACTCTATACAAGCTAAGTATCTTTTATCGGATCCCATAGAAAACCTAAACTTTTTACAATCAATAAATTCTTCATACCTATCCAAAAATGAGACACCTAAAAACTCTCTCAAAAGCTCTCCACTATCAGAAATATATACTATTTCCTTTCTCATATTGTATATTGCAAGAATCATAGCGCTTCCTTTGAAAAATGGATGTGTTATGTGCTGCTGCCTAAAGAATACCGTTCTTATAGCCAGTTCTATATTTGCTATTATGAGAAAGATCATGGTTATTGTAAAATCCCACCTTATAATATATAAAGCATATATTACACAAAAAATTGCAATGAAAAAATGTCCTACTATAACACTCATCACGATTTCAATATCTTTCTTTATCACTGCTTTTATTGAGTTATAAGAGCCTGATAAAACAAGCGCTATAGCCCATATCACAAACAAATAATAGCCATAATTTCTATAATAAATATCATTACTCTTATACTCTAGCATATCAATTTTAAACATTGCATTGTGGAAACCATTAGTTAAAAATCCAACGACAAAAAGTATTCCTATTATTATAATTATCTTTCTTGCAATATCTGGAACTTTTTTGTTAAATCTATGCTCATAGCAAATAAATGCCCACAATATAGCAATTGACTGCATAGGTATATAGTATGCATGCCAAATCAGTGTTTCCATGTCACTAGATATGATATTTGTCTTTAGATACCTCAAACATATCCAGAATATTAAAAACACAGAAATCAGAATAAAATATTTCCTTGTTCCTTTACATGGCCATCTCTTGATTGTATGGTATGTCCATAACACGACCAGTATTCCTGCTAGTGAAAGTGTAACTATTTTTTTAAGTTCATATTTTCCGTTGTAATAAAAGAGTATCGTCTTATTCCAAAGACTCACATCATTTATCCTCTTAGCAGATTTGTATTCGGATTCTTCAGGATAAAATGCCCTATTAGCCTCATTGTTCATAGTTCTATAATAGTTTTTTACTAACAGTTCCTGTCCCTTATCACCTCTTATATAGTCAACAAAACTCTCAAACTTCTCTCTCACATGGCCGCTTTCAGCTGTAGTAGCAATACCGATAGTAGTTTCCAAAGTGCCGTCAGCAGGGACTTTTATCTTTAGATCTTGGTTCATATGCTTAATTATATATGCAGCCTGATAGTCCCAGAGGACGGCTACTTCTATATTATTTATTGCATTAACATTTATAAGATTTTGATCCTCTTTCTCATAATTATGTAACTTAACCAATCTATTCTGATCTTTAAGCCAACAAAACAATTCTCCCCCAGCACTTATATCGCTTTCATCCGAACCATAAGCCATAGATGCTGCTAAAAGAGTAGGCGGATCACGCCAGAAGGCTGTAACCTTGTAATCAGAGTTTTTTAAATCTCTCCATGAACTTATTTCCTCATTAACCTTCTTTTCATTTATTAAAAAAACCATGGTTGCCTTAGCAATCGGCTCATAATTGAATTTATCTTTTTCTCTTATATATCTTTGTTCCGATTGATATATATTGTTTTTCTGATTTGATACCTCTAAAATCTGAGCATAAGTCATATACATTCTAGGTATATCCCTTAAATTAATATCCTCTGATGCCTTGGAGACAATAGTATTGAAATTTGACAGCTCATCTTTTATCAAATACATATTATTAGTTTTTTCGCTACTTGAAATATACTCATCTCGCTTGACAAGTATCAATAAAGCCACAAGAACAAATATAATCAGATAGATTGTAACTAATAACTTATTTTGAGTTATTACTTTCCTCTTCATAATCTCCCCTCAGCTTTCAAAAAAAAAATATCAGTTTCCTGATATTTTTTATTAATAATTATTATAATTGCGATTATATATTTTATACCCATATTTTGCTATTTGTATCTATTAAAAACCTTATCATTCATAGCCGTCCAGAACGCTTTTTTATATACATCCTTTATATGCTTCTTTATATTTCCATTTAAATAGTTTTCTAACTTCTTGACTTCCCCATCATTCAATTCATAGCTGACTTCTCCAATATCAAATGATTTTAAATCAAAGTTGATTTTCAGCTGTTTCTCTATGCATTTATCTAAATTAAGTATTTTTTTCATTATTATATTTTCAAGAAATTTATCTGTCAGCTTTATCATATGATTACTTTGGTCTAATTTTCCATCCAGATCAGAAAATATTTTTTCTTTTAAATCATAAAAACTCTCATCCATTATCACATATTTAAAGTTCTCTTTATCATAAGTAAAACCAATTCCATAAGTCTTAATTATCTCATTTTCTAATAGGTTCACTGCTTTATAATTAGTGAAGCCGTCTTTATATCCTTCCAAATAAAAACAAAGCTCTAATCTGTTTATATCTTCATGTATTATCACACTTATATTATGAGATATATTAGTTGCATCCGACCTGCTCTTCAGTATATTAGAAACTTTTCTTTTTATATCACTAAATTCAATATATCTAGGAAAAATATTATTAATATTATTCTCTACATCGTATAACGCTAAGAGGACATAAATGGAATTTATATCGTTCTCATAAAGGAACCTGTTCTTGAGACCTTTGTAAACATCATCTCCATCTTTAGCTGTGTACAACTAATCCCACCTCCTAAAACACAGTCTGACCTTAAACTCAATTATATACCTATAAATCTAAATCATCAGGTATTTCCCAGTTATGGTATACATTCTGCACATCGTCACTATCTTCTAGAGCTTCTATCATCTTGATCATATTCTTAATATCTTCTTCCGACTCAAGCTTAGAAGTGTTCTGTGGTAGATAGGCAAGATCGGCTGAAGTGAATTTATAGCCCTTTTCTTCCAGTCCGTTTTTTACATTTATAAACTCTTCTACTGAAGTTATTATTTCAATAATACCATCTTCACTTGAAAAATCATCAGCACCTAGATCAATAGACTCCATCATAAGTGTCTCTTCATCTATATCTTCATTTTCACTCTCATCTAATACAAGTAAACCTCTTCTATCAAACATCCACGCAACGCATCCAGTAGAACCCAAATTCCCACCAAATTTGTCAAATGCATGTCTAACATCCGATGCCGTTCTGTTTCTGTTATCTGTCAAGCACTCAACTAAAACAGCTATTCCTGAAGGACCATAACCCTCATATTGAACTTCTTCATAATTAGCACCTTCAAGATCTCCAGTTCCCTTTTTTATAGCTCTATCTATATTGTCATTTGGCATGTTTTCAGCTTTTGCCATATCTATAGCAGCTTTGAGCGCAGCATTATATTCCGGGTCTGCTCCACCATCTCTTGCTGCAACCGTAATATATCTGGATAGTTTAGTGAATAACTTTCCTCTCTGAGCATCTTGTTTGCCTTTTTTTCGTTTTATCGTAGACCATTTACTATGTCCTGCCATAAAATTACATCTCCTCTAACTCTCATATCATCAAACTAAATTTTATCACAATAATTCTGCTTCTTCAACTCAGATAACTCATCTGAAAACATATTATTCGGCATGTTTTGAAAATATTGGTGGAAATTTTCGCTTATGCTCAGTAATTGTAAACAGTTTGTTCATCTTCTCCTTGTTGTTGAAATCATCAACTATTCCTGTCTTTATATATCTATCTATTATATTATAACTCAGTCCTATTTCTTCTTCGTCAGTCTGACCTTCCCATAAGCCAGCAGAAGGTGCCTTTTCTATAATCTTCTCATTAATACCAAGATATCTCGCAATATCATATATCTCAGACTTTACAAAGTCTGCAAGCGGTAATATATCAACACCAGTATCCCCATGCTTTGTAAAGTAGCCAACCTTAAATTCCGACTTGTTACTAGAGCCAGAAACTAGATATCCTTTAGATTGTGCATGATAGTATAGTGTAGTCATTCTCAGTCTAGGCTTAATATTTGAAGCTGCTAAACTATCACTTTCACCATCCATACTCTTAACTAAAACATCAAACGTCTCAGTTAAATCGACTTTTTTCAATTGAATTCCCAACTCGCTCGCAACAAGTCTTGCATCTTTTTCATCTGCATCAAGACTATGGCATGGCATTATAATACCCAGGCAGTCATCTGGAAAAGCTCTCTTTGCAAGACCTGCCATAACTGCTGAATCTATACCGCCACTCATTCCGAATACTAAACCATTAGCACCCGCTTCATTAACTATCTTTCTTAACCACTCTACTAATTTCTCCACAACATTTTCTACATTTTTCATTATAACTCCTCCACTCTCTTTAGAAGTATTTCAATTTCTAAAGTAAAACGCTTCCGTCTTTTACTGACAAATACATTTCCTCTAATTCTTCATATTCAAAATTATCCGAACTCAAATCTCTTATAAATGTTACAAATGAATCCAAATCATCCTTTAGACATAGAACGAAGTAATTTACTGCTGAATCAAATTCTGTGTCTGCTAAAATAAATTCTTCTCTCCCCATTATAGCATTTTCTATTTTTCCATGTAATGTGTAATCAACAGTAACTTTCAATTTCTCATATAGCTTTTTCTCAACTATTTTAGCAGCATCTATTCCAATCTTAGCACCTTTTATATATGCTCTGATAAGACCGCCGGCACCAAGTTTTATTCCACCAAAATATCTGGTCACCACGATAACGGTATTCTTAAGCTCTTCTTTCTTTATTATATCAAGAATTGGAATACCAGCTGTACCACTTGGCTCTCCATCATCGCTGTATCTCTGTATATTATCGGTCGGTCCAACCACATAAGCATATACATTATGTGTGGCATCTCTATGTTCACTCTTTATATGATCTATGAATTCAATCGCTTCTTCTTCAGATTCTACAGGCTTAGCATAACCTATAAATCTTGATTTATTAATTATGATTTCATCCGCTCCAAATTCATGCAAAGTTCTAAAACTCATAATCATCTTCCTTTTCTTCTACATAACCAATTATATATTTAGATAACTTCTTCTCCAGCTCTTTATCCAGCATAGCTGTAATATGAATTCCATCTTCCTCGTATTCGCTTTTAATTATAAGACTCTCCTCATACATAGAGGAAATCATACTGCTGTAGTCATATGGAAGAATCATATCAAATTTTGTATACTTTTCAGGAAGCGCATCCTGAATCATATCCATAAGCTCATCCACATTCATACCTGTCTTTGCTGAAATCATTATTCTTGGATTGGGAACAGGATATTCAATAACATAATCTCCCTCAACTCTGTCAGCTTTATTCAGTACATTTATTATAGGTTTATTCAATACCTTTAAATCTTCAAGAACTTCAAGCGTTATCCTGCCCTGTATTTCAAGATCTTCATTAGTAACATCCATAACATGAAGAATAACATCGGCATACTGAATCTCTTCTAATGTTCCCTTGAATGCTTCGATAAGCTTTGTCGGCAACTCACTTACAAAGCCTACAGTATCTGTAAGCAGAAACTCTCTTCCATTTTTGAAACTAGCTTTTCTGAAGCTCGTTTCAAGAGTGGCAAAAAGCATATCTTTCTCAAAAACATCTTTATGTGTCTCATAGTCCTTGTCAGTCTTTATAATATAATTTAATAGAGTTGATTTTCCAGCATTGGTATATCCTACTAAAGCAACTATAGGAAGCTGTGAGTCCATTCTTCTCTTTCTTTTTGTATCTCTTACTTTCGAAGCCAGTCTGAGCTGTTCTTTAATATCACTAATCCTTTTCAGTATATGACGTCTATCAACTTCCAGCTTCTGCTCTCCAGGACCTCTAGTTCCTATACCTCCACCCTGTCTTGAAAGATAGTCACTATACCCTATCAGTCTTGGCAGTCTATATTCTAGCTGAGCAAGTTCAACCTGAAGCTTACCTTCTTTGCTACTCGATCTGTTAGCAAAAATATCAAGAATTAAACTTGTCCTATCAACAATTTTTCTATTTATTATTTTCTCAAGATTTCTCATCTGTCCTCCTGAGAGTTCATTATTAAAAATCACAGTATCTATTTCCAGTTCATCCATAATGCTCTTTATCTCTTCAGCTTTTCCTTTTCCTATGTAAGTGGCATTATCAATTTGATTTCTATTCTGCACAGTGCTTGCAACCACTTGTGCTCCTGCTGCTATAGCTAACTCACTCAGCTCTTCCATAGAGCTTTCAATAGATATTTCTCTATTCGGCAGATTAACTCCAACCAGTATAGCTTTTTCTCTTTCATTCTTTATATCATATAACAATCCTACACCACCTTTGAGCTTTTTAAATCATTTACTCATCTCCTATCTATTATATAGCATCTTTAATTTATTACAAAATATAATGTAACAATTACAAATTTTATTGTTATTATTACAAAAAATTACAAATTGATATATAATATTATCTTAATTCATTATAATAAAATAGTATGATATAATATAAACTATATTTGTCTATATATTGAATTCTATATAAATGGGGGGACGATATGAATAAGTTTGTTTCTAAATTTCGAAAAACAGAAAACAATTCTAAGAATACATCGAAATTTAAGAAAATACGTAATGTAATTATTGGTCTTGTCGTTGCAACTGCACTCCTTATCGGAGGCTTTATAACCAAAGCAATAGTTACATCTCCAAAGATTGATCCAGGCAATATCCTAAATGAGATGAGTCTCAACTCAGTAATTGTGGATAAATCAGGAAAAGTGCTTGAACAGTTACGTTCCGAAGAAAATCGTACTATTGTTCAACTAAATGAAATACCAGATGATTTGAAAAATGCTTTTGTTGCTATAGAAGATCAGAGGTTTAGAAATCATGCAGGTCTTGACTATAAAGGTATTGCAGGTGCTCTAGTAGCAAACTTGAGAGCAGGCCATGTTGTAAGAGGTGCAAGTACACTAACTCAACAGCTGGCTAGAAATGCATATCTTACTAATGAAGTAAAGTTTGATAGAAAAATCAAGGAAGCTTTTTTAGCGAAAAAACTTGAAAAAAACCTGTCAAAAGATCAGATATTAGAGGCCTATCTTAACAGCATTTACTTAGGTGAGGGAGCTTATGGTGTTCAAGAAGCAGCTTCTACCTATTTTGGTAAGAGTGTTTCCGAACTCAACTTAGCTGAATCGGCTGTAGTTGCAGGTATCACAAATAACCCAATAAACCTGACACCTTATTACTTAAATAAACCTGAGGACATTGATCCGAATGCAAAAATATTGGGTGAGAAAACAGTCTTAGGTGAAAAATATAAAGCCGTTTTCAATCCTAACGCTATAGAAAGACAGAGAATAATTCTTGATAAAATGCTGGAATTAGGCTATATCAATGCTTCCCAAGCAGAAGAAGCTAGAAATTATGATATCGAATCTGCTATAGTAGTAAAAGAAAAAGAAGTTAAGGATATCTCATCCTACTTTTCCGATTACTTAAAGCAGTCAATAATTGATGACCTAATAAATGAGCATGGTTTTTCTCCAGAAGATGCGAATAGAAAACTTTATACGGGTGGACTTAAAATATATGCATCTATGGACAGTGACTTACAGGAAAAAATTGAAGATATTTACAATAATCTGAATAACTACGTAAATATGTCAAGCTTAAGCAGCTGGGTTAACGATGATGAAGGAAATATCACTACAGGTGGTGAAAAACCTGGAATAGTATACTATAAAAAAGAAAATATTCTTACAAGTGAAGGCTCAGTAAAACTGAGTGAAGATGAGTTCAAAGCTAACCAAGATGGAAGTGTAAAAGTTGATTCATCTAAAATTAACGTATTTAGTGGTGCGCTAGACTTCACAGACTATTTTACTATTGATGGAAGCGGAAATCTCACTACTCATGAGTTAGGAAGAGTTTCGCTTAATCCTGAAAACTATACTGTATATGAAGATGGTTCTATTTTATTTAAAAGTGAATTTCTGAAATCAACTCCAAACTTCATTACAGTTGAGGGAGACTCAGCAGTAATTAGCGATGAATTCTTCACAAATGATGAAACTGGAGTAATACAGCCACAGTCTGCAACAGTTATAATTGAACAGTCGACTGGAGAAATAAAGGCTATGGTTGGAGGACGTTCTAATACTGATGAAAAAGTTACTAATAGGGCTTCAATGCCAAGACAAACTGGATCAGTTATGAAGCCACTTGGTGCATATCTTCCTGCCTTAGATAATGGTTATACGGCGGCAACACCTATAGATGATGTTCCGTTTTTAAATGAAAAAGGTCAAGTTTGGCCAAACAACTACGACTTTAGATCCAGAGGACTAGTGTCTCTTAGAGAATCTGTTGAGCAGTCAATTAACACAAATGCAGTTAAAGTTGTAAATGAAGTTGGAATAAACACTTCTATGGACTACCTTGGAAAGATGGGAATCATAACGGATGATGGTACTGATTCTTTTGTCACTAAAGAAGAAAATGCTGAATACAATGATGAGAACTTATCTGCTCTAGCTCTTGGTGGACTGACACATGGTGTAAGCCCTGTGAGAATGACAGGAGCCTATGCAGCAATTGCAAATTCAGGAACTTATCTGAAGCCTACTGCTTACACTAAAATTGAAGATCACAATGGTGACATAGTAATAGATAATGAAAGAGAAAAAGTTGAGGTAGTATCCCCTCAAGTAGCATATGTTATGACTGATATTCTTCATTCAACAGTATCTGATGGACTTGATATTGCGAAAAAAGCTAGAATATACAGTAATAACGAAACAATACCTGTTGCCGGTAAGACTGGTACGACAGACCAGAATGCGGATGTATGGTTTGCAGGCTTCACTCCTTACTATACTGCTGCTGTATGGGTTGGAAACGACTCAATGAGCGTAAAACTCAGCAGAGATAGTGGTCTTGCTTCAGAAATATGGTCTACTGTAATGAGCAAAGCACACGAAGGACTTAAAGCTAAATCATTTGAAGAACCTGATGACATAGTAAAAGCTACGGTTTGTACACTTTCAGGTAAGCTGGCTTCAAAAAACTGTGAGCTAGATACAAGAGGTGTAGTTAAAGATGAACTGTTTGCAAAAGGTACAGAACCTCAGGACTTCTGCGAACAGCATGTTTACCTCAGAGTGCATAGAAGAACTAATAATCTAGCAGGTGCAGATTGTCCTAACTATCTGACATATTCTAAGTTGTTCTTTAGAAGAGATCCAGCATATGACCCTTCAAAACACAACAATGTATATCCTGAAGACTATGAATATGAAGCTCCTACAGCTGTTACCTACTGTAACTAATGAACTATTGAAGGGACTTTTATATTGAGTATAAGTTTCGTAAAACCACAAATGTGAACTTATATTGATCAATTTAGTAAATATTTAAATAATGAATTGAAAAACTACCGATCTTAAATTACTAGATAAATGGACTAATGATTTAAGGTCGGTTTTCTATTTACAAATTTAATATTAAAATGTATACAATTTAACTTTTATACACTATACTATATTATTGAATGGTATAATGTTTAAATAAATCTGTGTACTTATAGACAATTAGTTCGTAAATTATCAAAATAAGTTCATGAGATGAAAATTCATGATGCAAATTATTAATTAATATTAGCATAAACTTTTACATAGATACTAGCTATTAGATCTTAATACGAGAGGTGATATAATGGTAATTCAAGTTGATGGATTAGTAAAAAAATATGAGGAATTCACTGCACTGAAAGACATATCTTTCACAGTGGAAAAGGGAGAAACTTTTTGCATAATCGGTCCTAATGGTTCTGGTAAGACTTCACTTATTGAGTGCACCGAAGGACTAAGAGAAAATAATTACGGTGACATTTCAGTGCTAGGACTTGATCCTTTCAAAGATAGAAAGAAGCTATACAATAGAATTGGAGTTCAGCTTCAGGAGCAGGTTTTTGCTTCAGAAGCAAAAGTCAGTGAGATTCTTAAACTTTACAGCTCTTTTTACGACAAGCCTGCACCTTATGCTGAGCTGTTAGAAAAGTTCGATCTCAAAGACTACACGAACCACTTTGCCAGCAATCTGTCCTCTGGTCAAAAGAAGAAGCTTTCTTTCATTCTCGCTATGCTCCCAAATCCTGAAATTGTATTCCTAGATGAAATAACTTCTTTCCTGGATCCAGGTGCACGAAAAGATATGATCAAGTACATTTTAAATCTAAAAGAAAACGGAACTACTATAATGTACATCACACACCATATGGATGAAGCTGAGCTTATAAGCGATAAAATCTGTTTTCTAAATGAAGGTAAGATTGCTGAACTGGATACTGTAGAAAACATTGTAGAAAAGGCTAATTTACCAAAAATCGTTAAATTCCATTCAATCGTGCCAGAACATATGCTGAATCCATTAGTAGAATCAGACTATATAGATTCTGTTTCCTGTAGAAATCATCACTTTGTTGTTAGAGGAGATAGAGAAAATATATATCAGACTGTAAAAGATTATCTTCTTGAAAATGATATCAGATTTGATTCTCTATTTGCTCGTGAAGCAAACCTTGAAGATGTTTATCTTAAAAGGATAGGATATGAGGAGGGAGTTTATTAATGAACAATATATATATTAGGTCGACACTGCAGCTTGTGAAATTTGAATTTAGACAAGTTACCAGGCTTTTTCCAACGCTTTTCTTTTCCATACTCTTTCCTCTATTATTGCTTATGGTGTTTGGAGAAATATATGGAAATAAGCCGGATGAGATATTTCATGGATTTGGTGCAGTAGACATACTGACTCCATCATATGTTGTGAATATAATAGCCGTCAACAGTCTTGTAAACCTACCTTTAAGTATCTCTTTCTATAGAGAAATTAAAGTATTGAAAAGATATAGGGCAACACCTATATATCCTGCACAAGTATTGATATCACAGTTTATTGTCTACTTTATCCTATCTGCTATAAGCTCTGTAATTTTGATTACAGCGAGTGCTCTTACATTCAGCATAAGATTTGAAGGAAATATACTCTTGTTTTTAGTGTACTTCTTGCTTTCGTCAGCTAGTATGTCAGCACTGGGACTTTTGATATCAAGTTTGACAGATTCCTCAAAGGGTTGTATTGCCCTTTCAAACTTAGTCTATTTTCCTATGCTTTTTCTCTCAGGTGCGTCCTTTGCATCAGAGCTGATGCCGGAAAAAATGTCTGAAATAAGCGATTTCATACCGCTTACTTACTGTGTTAAACTACTAAAATCTGCGTGGCTTGGAATTGACACCGGAGATACCCTTATAGCTGTATTAATTCTTTTTGGAATCACGATAGTTTCTATAGCCATTTCTAATATTACATTTAAATGGGATTAATATGCTATATTATTTGTTTTTGGGGTATAATTAATATTAAGAACTTACGAGGGGAGATTTTAAAATGTTAGCAAAAGATATAATGACTAAAGATGTATTCACTGTAAATAAAAACAACACGGTTGAAGATGCAATGAAAATAATAATCGAAAAGAAAGTTAGTGGTCTACCTGTAGTTGATGATGAAAATAAACTAGTCGGAATTGTAACTGAAGGAGATCTGATATATAAAAGCAAGAACTTCCATTTCCCTCTTTACTACTCTATATTTGACAGCTATATTTTTCTGGAAAGTCCTAGCATAATTGAAGAACAACTAGAAAAAATGACAGGATATAAAGTTGAAGAGGTTATGACAAAAAATGTTCACTTTGGTAAAGAAGATTCTACAATCAATGATCTGTCGACTATGATGGCTAACAAAGATATCAACAGAATTCCTATAGTTGATGACGATAAAAGACTAGTTGGAATAGTAGCTAGAAGAGATATCATAGAGAGTTATGTTCAAAAACCAGCGACAGATTCAATTGATTAAACTGATTAATCAGTTGCTATAAGTTTATAATAAACAGAAAACCAGCTTTTCTATACTATCTATATTAAATGATAGCTTAAAGTATTTAAAAGAATATTTTACTTATAAAATGCCTGTAAAATGATCAGCTCATCTTACAGGCAAATTTTATTTTAGTACGTTTATTTATATGTAATTGAGCAAGTCTGTAAGCCGGGTTCTGTTTACAATGGTCATCTATCTAGACCTGATGTCACCACCAGGTTCAAGCAACCTACCATATGGAGAGGTGACGGGCAGCCACCCTTTCAATGCTCCTAGCTTGGTTTTGCTTCGGATGGGGTTTACATAGCCATCTAGTTACCTAGATGCTGGTGAGCTCTTACCTCGCCTTTCCACCCTTACCTGCCTGAGCAGGCGGTATCTCTCTGTTGCACTATCCTTAAAGTCGCCTTCACCAGACGTTATCTGGCATCCTGCCCTACGAAGCCCGGACTTTCCTCACGCATAAAATATGCCCGCGACCATTCGACTTACTCTCTATTATTTTATCACAATATCATGCTCTATACAACTTTTGTCTACATAAAACAACATATGTCTACACTTAGGTTTTGTCAACATCTGCTCTTTCCCATATGGTATATATAAAGCACAACGAAATACACTTCAAACTATTTTATTCTGGTATTTAACCTGAACAAAAAAGATGTTATCCATCTTCCACCTAAAGAGGATGAGAGAATTCCACATTAGATGGTTAAATTTATATATTCGTATATTTTGATATATTGTCTTCTATTATTTCAATTTCAACATCCTGATCTCCAAGATTCTCATCCAGATAGTCTTTCAAAGTTTTAAGAACAGGTACTTCTGTAAAATAATGACCTGCATCTATAAGACATATTCCCATTTCTCTACCTATCTGAGCGTCATGATGTTTTATATCACCTGTTACATATACATCTGCTCTTTTAAATTTTGCATCTTTAATGAATGATGAACCACTCCCACCGCAGACTGCTACACTCTTAATTCCTGTATTTAAATGGCCGTAGACTCTGACTGATTCACAGCCAAGAATATCTCTGACTTTTTTAGCAAAACTTTCAAGATCTGTCTTTTGCTCTAGATTTCCGTATCTTCCATGTCCATAAAACTGTCCTCTGTTATTTAGTGAAAAAATATCATATGCAACTTCCTCATATGGATGAACCCTTTTGACAGTTCTAATAGCTTCATTAACTTCATCTTCATAAACTATGAATTCTATTTTTTCTTCATTAACAGATTCTACTGAATTTTCCGATCCAATAAAAGGACTTGATCCCTCTTCCGGCTTAAATCTTCCAATACCTTCTGAACTGAAAGAACAGTTGCTGTAATTTCCGATTTTCCCATAACCAGCTTCCCCAATGGCATTTCTTATCTTTTCCGCATATGAATAATCTCTAGGAGAAAATACTGATATTTTGCATAGCTTTCTCTCCTCAGAAACCGCAATAGGCCTGGTATTTTTGACTTCCAGCAGTTCGCATAGAGTATCATTAACTCCCCCATTACATATATCCAGATTTGTGTGTGCACTATAAACCACTATATCATTTTTAATTAAATCTCTTATAAGTTCTCCTCTATAGCCATCTAGACAGATGCTCTTCATAGATGAGAAAACAAATGGATGATGGGTTATTATCATATCAAATTTCTTATTGACTGCTTTTTTACACACGTTTCTGCTCAAGTCCAATGCAAGCAGAATTTTCTTAACATCAGTTTCATTTGAACCAAGCTGCAGTCCCACATTGTCCCAAGATTCCGCAAATTTAGGTTTAGCAAACTCCTCAATTTTTTTAATTATTGCTTTTGATAACATAATCCAACACTCCTACCAGCTTTTCTTTTTTTTCAGTAAGCATTTTAGCTCGATTTTTGTTCTCATCACTGCCTTTATTATTGATATTCTCAATAATACTGTCCAACTTTTTTATTTTTCTACTCACAAACTCTTCAAATAAAGGATCTTTATTTTCAACTAGTTTTTTCGAAAATTCATAATAGATATCGTCTTCTACTTTTTCATTTCCTTTTTCAACCAATAAAATCTGATATAACTTTTTTCCTTCTTTAACTAGCTTTTCATCAGAAACTAAATAACCATTAGATTCCAGATATTGTCTCAGTTCTACCATACCAACCATAGACTGTAAAATAAATCTTTCAACTGATTCACATATCTCCTTGCTATCCTCCATTATCTCAGATATTAAAAGTCCTCCCATTCCTGCAATTATCACGGTATCGACTTCATCTCTTTTTAATACCTTCATACCATTTCCGAGTCTTATCTGTATTCTACCATCTAGTCCTGATGCTGAGATATAGGACTTTGCACTATCTAGCGGCCCTTCATTTATATCAGAAGCTATCAATCTGTCCACGCTCTTTTCTCTAGCCAAGTATACTGGGATATAAGCATGGTCTGTTCCTATATCAGCTACTTTAGATCCTTCAGGAACGAAGTCAGCAATCACTTTTAACCTAGGTGTAAGTTTCATAGGTCACCTCTCTTAAACTTTTATTATTATAGTATTACTATTGTTTAATCTCACAAAACAATAAATATAATCATACCAATTCATTTAATATATTATTTAATATACTAATAAATGAATTGGATAGCACTATTGATATAATATCAACTAATACGCGATTGAGCAATTACACATTTCGTTATAGTATGAACCATAAACAAGCCCCCTACTCATATAGAAGGGGGCTATTTATTATTCTAAAAAGTCTTTTAATTTCTTGCTTCTACTAGGATGTCTCAATTTTCTAAGTGCTTTTGCCTCTATCTGTCTAATTCTCTCACGTGTTACATCAAATTCTTTACCAACTTCTTCTAGAGTTCTAGCTCTGCCATCATCTAGTCCAAATCTCAGTCTCAATACTTTCTGTTCTCTATCTGTAAGTGTATCCAGAACATCCACAAGCTGTTCTCTTAAAAGTGTGAATGTAGCAGCCTCTGCTGGTGCCTGAGCATCATCATCCGGTATGAAATCTCCTAGATGACTGTCCTCTTCCTCACCAATAGGTGTTTCTAAAGAAACTGGTTCTTGAGCAATTTTCTGTATTTCTCTAACTTTCTCAACATCCAAATCCATCTCTTTTGCAATCTCTTCAGGAGTAGGATCTCTTCCTAAATCCTGCAATAGCTGTCTAGAAACTCTTATCAATTTATTTATCGTCTCTACCATATGAACCGGAATCCTTATCGTTCTTGCTTGGTCAGCTATAGCTCTTGTAATGGCCTGTCTTATCCACCAAGTTGCATAGGTACTAAACTTAAACCCTTTAGAGTAGTCGAACTTCTCAACTGCCTTGATAAGTCCTAAATTCCCCTCCTGAATCAGGTCTAAGAAAAGCATGCCTCTACCAACATATCTTTTTGCAATACTTACAACAAGTCTCAGATTGGCTTCAGCTAATTTCTGCTTAGCTATCTCATCTCCAGCTTCCATTCTCTTAGCGAGTTCTGTTTCTTCTTCAGCTGTCAGTAGTGGAACTTTTCCAATCTCTTTAAGGTACATTCTAACTGGATCGTCTACATTTATCCCTTTCGGAACTGAAAGGTCTTCTTTGGACAAATCCTCTTCATCTTCAGAATCATCATCCTTCGACTTTATTTCACCGATAATTTCAATTCCTTCGCTTTCCAACTCTTCATAAATATTATCTATCTCTTCAGAATCGATTGAGACTTTTTCTAAAGCATTCTCTATTTCAGCACTTGAAAGTGCTCCTTGTGTCTTACCTTTTTTTATAAGTGAATTTACTGCTTCTAATTTTAGTTTATCTTCATTGCTTATTTTTTCGCTCAATCAATCCACCCCCTCCGAAACTATAATTCCTTGATTTCTCTATCTATTTCTAACAACCTAGTAATTAACTCCCTATACTTTTCCTCTTCCTCATCGGATAGTACAGAGAGCAAAGCAACAGTATTTTCTCGCTCTTTAAGCAATTTTTCCTGCTTGATTTTCTTAACAAAATCAATATATGCTTTTTCTATATCTGCTTCATCTACATTCAATTCAAGCTTATCTATTTTTTCAGCTTTTGATTTTAAATCTTCTGGCCAAGCACCAATGTCAACAGCGACCACATTACCTCTTTCCTCATACAGGAATATCAAGTAATCAAATATTTTTCTGTTCATATAGTTCTCAAACCATTCAGATTTCAAGTCAGTACTTGCTTTTTTTAGATATGCAGGATTTGAAAATATCAGACTTATCAATTCATCTTCTACTCTATTTCTTGAAGTGACTTTTGAATCATCTCTCATAACATCTTTATTAATTTTTCCAGGAACTTTTCGCTCCATCTCAGCTCTTCCCTTTGATTGTCCAAGAGAATTCAATATTGCAGACTTACTGATGCCTGTCTCCTCAGAAATTCTAGAAACATACACTTCTTTCTCTACAGCACTATCCACCAGATCCAACATTTCAGAAATTGATTGTACGAATCTGATTTTTTGGTCCATATTGTTCATATCATATTTTTTCTTATTAAATGAAATAATAAAGTCGATAAAATGAACTGCTGCATCTAGTTTTTCTTTAAATCTGGTTGAACCATATTTGTTAAGAAAATCATCTGGATCCATATTGTCTCCAAAATCAATTATTCTCGGACTTATGCCTTCTGCTTTGAGGACATAAGAAGCCTTTATCGCTGCATTCTGTCCTGCCGAATCCGAGTCGTATGCAATATATATGCTATCTGAATATCTCTTCAGCAACTTTGCCTGTTCAGGCGTAAGAGCAGTTCCAAGTGTAGCAACTGCATTGTTAATTCCAAATATAGAAAGGGTTATTACATCCATATATCCTTCAACTATAATAACATGTCTTTTTTCTCTTATACTCTCTCTTGCTTTATTCAATCCATAAAGATTGGTTCCTTTAATGAATATATCAGTTTCAGGTGAGTTCAGGTACTTAGGCATATTATCCTGATTTACTATAAGACGTCCACCGAATCCTATAACCCTTGATTTTGCATCCCATATAGGAAAAATCACTCTGCCTCTAAATCTATCAAACTTTTTATTGCCTTTTCTGCTGGTAGATAACAATCCAGCTCTGTCAATATCTTCAACTTCAAAGTTTTTAGATTTCAAATAATCTAGAAGTCCTTCCCACTCCTCAGATGCATAACCAATACCAAATCTTTTTACTATATTACTATCTATACCCCTTTTTTGGATATATTCTATAGCATTTTTGCTATTTCTCAATTTTTTATAAAAGTAAATAGCCGCCTCCCTATTTATCTCATATAATTTGAGATTCTTGTCATCTATATCCTTAGGTCTATAGCTTTTCTTGTCGATTGTAATATTGGCTCTCGAAGCAAGCTCTTCTAAAGCTTCCTTGAAATCCATATTCTTATAATTGACAACAAATGATATTACATCTCCTCCTGCACCACAACCGAAACAGTGATATATCTGTTTATCAGGTGATACAACAAAGGACGGTGTCTTCTCATTATGAAAAGGACAAAGTCCTTTATAGTTCTGGCCTGTCCTTTTCAAATTAATATATTCAGAAATCAGATCAACAATATCATTGCCTTCTCTTATTTTCTGTATTTCATCTTCTTCGTAAAAATAAGACATATGTCTCACCTTTTCGTATTAAATTTACAGTTTATCTCCCTATTAATCTATACCTCAGCATAAGAAAGTTTCAATATATCACTGATTATTGAAGCCGTTTCTTCCACAGCCTTATTGGAAACATCAATAATAGGGCATCCTAATCTGTTCATAAGATTCTCGGCATACTCTATCTCTCTTAATATTCTATCTATGCTCGCATAGTCAGCATCATTTGAGAGTCCTAACGCCTTCAGTCTTTCCTGTCTTACTTCATTCAACTTTATCGGATTAGTCGTAAGTCCTATTATCTTCTTAGGGTCTATTTCAAAAAGTTCATCTGGTGGAGGCATCTCCGGTACTAGAGGAACATTTGCAACCTTCAGGTATCTATGAGCTAAAAACATAGATAAAGGGGTTTTTGATGTTCTGGAAATACCAAGCAGAATAATATCAGCTTTTTTTATGCCTCTAGTATCTTTCCCATCATCATATTTTACAGCGAACTCCACCGCTTCTACTCTTTTAAAGTACTGCTCATCAAGCTTTCGTATGATTCCAGCCTCTTTCTTCGGCTCTTCTCCAGACAGATCTTTAATCGTATTCAGCAGATCACTCATCAAATCTATAGTTCTTATACCATATTTTTTTGCCTGGTCATCTAGATGGTTTTTAAGCTCATCCACAACTATTGTATAAACCAACATAGATCTCTCTTCTTTTGCTTCATTAATTATGCTATCTATATGCTCTTTTTCTGTCACATACGGGTGACGTCTAATTTCAAAATGCTGATGATCAGCAAACTGACTTACTGCTGCTTTAGCCGACTGTTCTCCCGTTTCTCCGATAGAGTCAGATAATATATGAATAACTATATGTCTATCACTCATCTAATCACCCCTATATATCCTTGCAAATATCCACAAAGATATTGACTATATTTGTTTTAGATATCTTTCCAATAACTTTAAGTTTAGGACCTGACTCAGTCTCAACCTCTTCTACTACTGGAAGACTATCTATTTCATGATTAATAATTTTAACTGCAGCCTCAATTACTCCTTCATCTGGTGAAGCAGTAATGATATTCGGCATTCTTGTCATGATGACACCGACTGGAATAGAGTTTACATCAAATTTTCCAATCGTACTTTTTAACAGATCCTTTCTGGAAACTATACCCGTTAGAATGCCTTCTTCAGTAACCACATAAATAGAGCCTACATTTTCTAGAAACATCTTTACAATCGTGTCTGCAATAGTAGTGCTTTCAGTTACTACCACCGGAATAGATTTAACTTCAGAAACAGTTAACGATTTTAGTTGCTGAAGCTTGAAGTTTTCTGATAGGTTCCCCGTATAAAAGTAGCCGACTTTTGGTCTTGCTTCTAGCATCCCAATCATAGTAAGAACAGATAGGTCTGGTCTCAAAGTTGCTCTTGTGAGTTTCAATCTTTTTGCTATATCTTCTCCCGTTACCGGAGGATTTTCTTTAACTATTTCAACAATCTTCTCTTGTCTATCTGTCAGCTTTATTTTAATCACCTCTTTACCAAATCATCTGAAGCTTTATAGCTGAGATAGATTTGGCTAAATGATAAAGAATCTAAAACGCAATCTTATCTTCGAGGAATGATTTTAGTTCAGATATTTTAACTCTTTCCTGTGTCATAGTATCTCTGTCCCTAACAGTAACACAATTATCCTCTAAAGAATCAAAGTCGAATGTCAGACAGAATGGAGTTCCTACTTCATCATGTCTTCTATATCTTTTCCCAATACTTCCTGACTCATCATAATCTACATTAAAATCCTTAGATAATTCAGCATAAACTTCTAAAGCTTGTTCACTTAATTTTTTACTAAGTGGGAAAATTGCTGCTTTATATGGAGCAATTGCAGGGTGAAACTTCATTACCGTTCTGTCTGTTCCATCTTCAAGCTCTTCTTCATGATACGCCTCAACTAAGAAAGTCAGCATAAGTCTGTCAACACCAACCGATGGCTCTATACAGTAAGGTATATATTTCTCATTGGTCATAGGATCAGTATATGATAAATCCTCACCTGATTCTTCAGTATGTTTCTTTAAATCATAATCTGTTCTATTAGCTATACCCCAAAGCTCTCCCCATCCGAATGGGAATGTGTATTCAATATCTACTGTTGCCGTACTGTAATGCGATAATTCTTCCTTATCATGGTCTCTAAGTCTTATATTATCTTCTGATATATTTAAATCAGTTAAAAACGTTTTACAATAGCTTCTCCAATATTCAAACCATTCCATATCTTCACCAGGTTTACAGAAGAACTCAAGTTCCATCTGCTCAAACTCTCTAGTTCTGAATATGAAGTTCCCAGGAGTTATTTCGTTTCTGAATGACTTACCAATTTGTCCTATCCCGAACGGAACTTTCTTTCTTGAAGTTCTAGCTATTTGTTTAAAGTTAATAAAAATCCCCTGTGCCGTTTCAGGTCTCAAAAATATTTCAGATTTCGAGTCCTCTGTAACACCTTGGAATGTTTTAAACATAAGGTTGAACTGTCTAATATTTGTATAGTCAAAAGCATCACATTCAGGACATCTTATATTGTGTTCTTTAACATACTCTTCCATCTGCTCATTTGACCAGCTGTCAACGGGCTTTTCTATTTCTATCCCATTCGCTTCCATATAATCTTCAATCAAATGGTCCGCTCTAAATCTTGACTTACAGCTTTTACAGTCCATTAGCGGATCACTGAATCCACTAAGATGTCCAGAAGCTTCCCAAACTCTAGGATTCATAAGAATTGCTGAATCAATCCCTATATTGAATATAGGTTCCTGTATGAATTTTTTCCACCATGCTTTCTTTACATTGTTTTTTAATTCAATGCCAAGTGGACCGTAATCCCAAGTATTTGCCAAGCCTCCATAAATTTCAGATCCTCCGAACACAAAACCTCTTGACTTACATAGAGATATTATATTCTCCATAGTCTTATAACTTTCCATTAAAAACATTTCCTCCTTATACATGTATCTGCACAAATTATACAGTGCTGAAAATTTATCAATTATCTAAAATTTCTTTTAGTCTATTTCTTAAATACATTCTTAACCTTATCGACTGTCTTGTCAGTGATTTCGTTAAGCTTAATTACTTCTCCATCCTCTTTTACAACTTCTATTTCACATTTAGCTACTAGAGCAGCAGTCAGCCCAACAGCTCCTAACCATGGTGATAAGATAACACCAACAGCTCCTGCACTCACAGGGATATTCATGATTATCTCATCTTCTTTTTTAACAAGTATTTTTGTCACATTTCCTTCTCTTACAAGGTCTTTAAGTCTCTTTAGAACTTGATCACCTTTCGAGCTGAATCCTGCTTCCGCACCTAAATCACCTGTAAGCTTCTCCGCCTCTATAAGTGCTTTTACTACATCTCCATCGTTTTCTTCTAGAAGCTTATTTGCTGCTTCATAGCTAAGGCCTGTTCTTTCTCTTACCTGATCTATTTTTTCTAAAGTAATCATGTCTATCTCTCCTTTATTATAATAGACTAAGACTTCTTAACATTTTTAATGATTTGTAATTGGTCTTGCCTATATGAAATGCCATATAATTAAAAATAATGTTCTCAATCTTTGTTAGCTGATTCTTTTCAATTTCAATACTGTCCAAATCTTCTAGTTTAGAAAATAGCAGTTTGAGCATTATTTCAACTAATTCAAGCTCTAACTCTTTGCTATATTCAACATGATTCAAATCATCTCTGGAGAATATTTCCCCAGTTTCATAAGAAAAATAAAATGGTGCTCTTCTTTTCTCTGAATAAAACTTCAGTGCAGGTCTGTATCCAATAAAACTAATCATCTTCAGCTGAAAAGATAAGGTCAGCTTTCTATAGTCAACAACTGCTTCAGAAAGAAATTTAAAAGTCTTATCTAAAAGGAGGTAAAGCTTTTCATTTTCTTCTTCATTTTCTAAAGCTGCATTTGTCATCTCTGCAATATAGGAAGCGAATGAAATCTTTTCTATATCATCTCTTATACCTGCATAAGATTCTATTACATTACTCTGATTCAAATAGTAAAACTCCTTACCTCTAAACAGATTGTAATTCATCCTGCTGAAAAGTTCCGTAATGTTTCCCTTTGACTTTTTTATTTCCCTTGCTCTTCTCGCAATGACAGTTAATTTGCCTTTTTCTTTGGTGAAAATATCTAGAAGTTTGTTTCCTTCACCATAATTTACGCTTCTAAGCGCAATTCCATCATAATCTCCGGACATAATATCAATCCTATATATATCCAAACTGTCTTATCAGATTTGCTTTATCTCTCCAGTTTTTTTCTACTTTTACCCAGATGCTTAAATTAACCTGATATCCCAGCAGTTTTTCTATATCTTCCCTGGCACTTTTGCCTATTCCTTTTAACTTTCTTCCACCTTTTCCTATTACAATTCCTTTGTGACTATCTCTTTCAACGTATATAACCGCATCTATATCCACAATATCTTTGCTTTTTCTCTTTTTCATTTTTTCAATTCCAACAGCTACTCCATGCGGTACTTCTTCATCAAGATACATCAGTGCCTTTTCTCTTATTATTTCAGATACTATTACTCTTTCCGGCTGATCTGTTAGAGTGTCCTCCGGAAAAAACTGAGGTCCCTCAGGAAGTTTTGATTTTATTTTCTCCATGAGCATTGTCACTCCACTGCCTTCAGTAGCTGAAATCGGTATTATTGAGTCAAAATATTCTTCATATTCAGAATAATTATCCAGAATCTGTTGAACATCCTGAGGTTTAATATTATCTATTTTGTTAATCACAAGCACTTTAGGAGTCTTGATATCTTTTATTTCGTTTAAGATATATTCATCACCAGGACCAATCTTCAAGCTGTCATCAACCAGCCATAAAATCAAATCTACATCTGACAAAGTTTCCTTTGATATGTTAACCATGTAGTCTCCAAGCTTTGTCTTTGGCTTATGTATTCCTGGAGTATCTAAGAATATGGCCTGAAAATCATCCTCCGTATATACAGCCTGAATTCTATTTCTGGTAGTTTGAGGCTTGTCAGAAATTATAGCAACTTTTTCTCCTACAATTCTGTTCATCAAAGTGGATTTCCCCACATTTGGTCTTCCTATTATACTTATAAATCCTGATTTAAACATTTTTATCTCCCTTCATTAACTACCACCTATATCTGGCTATGTCAAGTCTTCTAAATCTTCTGGTCCAAACGAGTGAGGAAATAGCTCAGATAGAGTATATACCTTGTAATCGTCTTCACTGTTTGCAACAATAATTTTAATATCTTTGCCAAATTCTACCAAGAACTGTCTGCAGACTCCACATGGATATGTGTAATCAGAGCTGCCAACAATTGCTATTGCTTCAATATTCTTATTCCCATCCGATACTGCCTTAGAAACAGCAACTCGTTCAGCGCATATTGTAGGTGAATAAGAAGCTGACTCTATATTACATCCAGTATAAATTTCACCTTCATTTGTAATAAGAGCAGCTCCTACTTTAAAGTTTGAATAAGGCGAATACGAGAAGTTTCTTGCTTCCATAGCAGATTTAATGAGCTCTTTATACATACTAATTCTCCTTTTCGTCTTCTTCCTCTAATTTTTCTTTTACTATCATTTCAAGCTCTAGAACTCTCCTGTTTTCCATACCTAGAACTTTAAATTCAAGGTTCTGAAAATCTACTCTGTCACCTTCTTCAGGTATTCTTCCAAGAGTACTGAAAATGAATCCACCAAGTGAGTCAAAATCGTCCACTGGTAAATCCGCGTCAAAAGTGTCATTTACTTCATCAAGAGAGATATCACCTTGAACAATGTACTTGTCCTGACCTATTTTTCTTATTAAATTAACTTCACTATCATATTCATCAAAAATTTCACCCACAATTTCTTCCAGGATATCTTCAATGGTAACTAAACCTTCAGTCCCACCATATTCATCCAGTACTATTGCCATGTGAATCTTTTTAAGCTGCAGTTCTTTAAGAAGCACATTTACCTTTTTTGTCTCAGGAACATAATGTGCATCCCTCATTATCTCCGCTACTGTAATTTCTGCTGTTTTTTTGGTTTCATCCAGAGCTATTGGAATAATATCCTTTGCATACAGAATTCCTATGATATTGTCTATGCTTTCATCGTAAACAGGTATCCTTGAGAAACCAAAATCTACTGGAGAATCCACAAGCTCTCTTATCGTAGTTTCTTTCGGAAGAGCTATTATATCAATTCTAGGGACCATAACCTCAGCAACATCTAGATCATCTATATCAAATATGTTCTGAATCATCTCTTTTTCTTGAACTTTAAGAATACCTTCTTCCTCTCCAGCATCAACAAGTGACCTTATATCTTCTTCTGTAACGAGAGATCCCGTTGTAACTTCTCCTCCTATTATTCTTATTACAACAGAAGTAATTTTATTAAGTATAAAAACAATTGGAGTCATTATAAAAGTCAAACCTTTTAGTGGCTTATATACTCTCTTTGCAACTCTTATAGGATTTTGAGATGCATACGATTTTGGTGTAATCTCTCCAAAAATCAATACCATTACAGTCATAACTGCAGTGGCGATTAAAAGTGAGTTTCCTCCACCTAGTAACTTTATAGTCATTTCAGTAACAAGCGATGTAGCGGCTATGTTAACTAAGTTGTTTCCAATGAGTATGGTTGACAGAATATCATTTATTCTTTTTTTCATACTTATCAGAATGTCTGCAGCACCTTCATCCTCTTCTTTCAGCTTTCTTATCTGAGAAATCGTAATTCCCGTTATAGCCGTTTCCGAACCAGAAAAGATTGCAGACAGTGTTAAAAGGGCTAATATTATAGCTCCCCGTATATACAAATCTGTAGTGACCAAATCTATTCCTCCATTTATCCTATAAACTTAAAAACCAGTACTGTAATTATTATACCCAATATTCCGCCAACTATAGTCTCTCTTAGTAAATGAATTTTTGATTCAATTCTACTTTCAGCTATTATTATAGCCATAAAATACGCAAGTATTGCTACTAACGCATCCTGCGTCATAAATGAAATTGCTGTTGCAAGTGAAAAACCTAAAGCTGAGTGCCCACTTGCAAACCCACCCTGCAAAGGTGTCCCCGTTCTTGTAGCAGTCTTAATTGATATAACAGCGATTATTATCAATGCCAGACTGATAAAGGTGAGATGTATAGGTGAGTTTTTTATTCCGTTCAATATCTTCAGAGGATAATGACCAATCCTGTCAAAAAACAGAAGATATGCCACAATAATTGCTATTACAGATGTAACTAAAACTGCCCCTGCAGCTACATCTTTGACAAGCTTAGCTATGGGATGATATTCCTCTGTTATCAAATCTATAGTTTTTTCAGCTGCCGTGTTGAACATCTCTGCCGTAATAACCATTCCAATAGTCAACAGCAACAATATGAGCTCAACTCTGCTGAAATTAAAAAACAGACTCATAAAAAGCACTACAAAAGATATGAAGAAGTGAATCTTCATATTTGGTTCCGACTTTAATGCTGTTATTACACCAGAGATTGCAAAATTAAAGCTTTTTATCAACCTTTTTAATCTCATGTCCTTACCTCTTATTATTTATTTTGTTCATTTCTGAAAACTTTTATTTCTCTTATTATCTTCTTTTCTTTTTCTCTCATCTCTTTCTTATCTTCATCATCAATGTGATCGTATCCCAAGAGGTGAAACATACTGTGCACAGTAAGATAAGCTATTTCTCTAAATAATGAGTGACCCAATTCTTTTGATTGTTCATCTGCTTTTTCAAGTGAAATTACTATATCTCCTAGCAGTGGTTTCACACCTTCAACATGAACTTCATCTTCTTCAAGCATTGGAAAAGAAAGTACATCCGTTTCAGAATCTTTATTTCTAAAATCCCTATTCAGTTCTCTTATTCTCTCATTATCAACAAAAGTGACACTTATTTCATAATCTGTATCCATATTTTCTTCTTCTAAGCAGACCTTTGCAATATTTTCCACTAACTGTTCTATATTTTCTGGTAATTCTATCTTGTCCTGGTCGTTATTTATATAAATATCCATTCTAATCACCTGTAATAAATACTCTATCCAATATTAGGATAGGCTATTCTGTCATGATAAATACCCGATATAGTATCTACAAATGAGATCTCTATGAGTTTCAAATCTTTAATGGTGAGTCCACTTTCATCTAGCTGACCATCATCGAGCTTAGACTTAATTATATTCTTTATCAGTTCTAGAAGTTTTTCTTCAGTTGGAGATTTTAAACTCCTAGTTGCAGCTTCCACCGAATCTGCTATCATGATTATTCCCGCTTCCTTGCTCTGTGGCTTGATTCCTTTATATCTGAAGTCTTCTTCGTTAACCTCAGGGTCTTCCTTTTTAGCTTCATAGTAAAAGAACGAAGCTAGAGTAGTCCCATGATGCTCTACCATAATATCTGTTATTTCTTTCGGTATGCCATGTTTCTTTGCTAAAGAAACACCATCAGCTGTATGACTTGTTATTATGGTTTTACTAAGTGAAGGACTGATACTATCATGCGGATTCTCCATATCTGTCTGGTTTTCTTTGAAGAAATAAGGTCTTCTGAGTTTCCCCACATCATGATAATAAGAAGCTACTCTTACTAGTAATGAGTTTGCTCCTATAGCACCTGCTGCTCTTTCTGCTAAGTTACCAACAAGAATGCTGTGATAGTAAGTTCCTGGAGCTTCGAGCAGTAATCTTTTCAGCAGCGGATTATTAGGACTCATTATCTCTAGAAGTTTTATAGGGGTCAGAACTCCAAAATAGTTCTCCCAGATAGGTAGAGTTCCTATCGCTATTATCGAACATAGAATACCATTAATAAGACCATATCCTAGTCTAGTGAGCAGAATATTCATCTCAAGATCATCTATAAGACCATATCCCAATATTATGAGCATATTAGATAATGAAATTATAAGTCCAATTATTATTACATTTGATCTCTGCTGTATATTTCTACATGCAAAGCTCCCGACTATTCCGCTTACTAAGAGCATAAAAAACACAGACATCTCAATGGATGCTGCTACACCTAGTAATATAGAGGTCAAAGCAGTGACAATTAATGCAACTCTTTCATTTGATATTATAGAAACCAGGATACTGACTGTTGCCAAAGGCATCAGGTATCCAGACACTCCTGAAACTCCCCTTGATATCATAAGAGTGAGCACTATTATTGCCAAAATCACTATTCTCTTTTTAAAATCATCATAGGTATCCTTGTCAAACTTCTTTATAAAAAGTCCAAGCGTAACTTCAAGCACAATAGTCAGTAACAGACTACCTAGTACAAGTTTTATATATACTCTGACATCGTTAGAAATCAGACCTGCTTTTTCAAGCAATGCATATATCGCTCTATCTATATTTGAATTTTCAGATACTATTATTTCTCCTTCTTTGATAACCACAGGATTCACAGAGTCAGCTACCTTTTCTTTTTCCTGTTCAGTTCTCTTAACATCAGGAAATTTATTTACTGTAATCTCTGAATTCACGATAGATACGCCTAGATCTTTAATTTCAGGTGAAAGTCCTTCTATTGAGTCAAAAATAGAACTCACTCTCTCTTTTGAGCTATCCAATTCACCTTTAGTCACTCCAGGATTCATAACTTGATTTATAACTTCATATATTGAATCCTCAAGAAGCATGTTTTCTTCTTGTGAAGTTGCAAGCAATATCGTATGTTTATTGGAATCCATCCTTACATAATTCTGCTCTTCTAATTCTTTTATCTTTTCTTCATTTGACTTCTCTTCATCATTTTGAAGCTCTCTTAGCAGTTTAAAATACATCCTGACATCTGCCTTCACCTGAATCTGAATGGATGTATCTAAATTATACAGAGTTTCTACAGCTTCCATAGCCTCTAGCTTTATCTTTTTAGTCGATACTTCATCTACTATATCTCTAGGTGCCCTTATATCCCTTGGAGCCGGCTGTCCCAGCTTTACATCGACATTCTGCGGCATCTTTCCATATACTATCAAACCAAAGATAATCAATGTGCTTATGAGTATAAAAACATTACCTCTCAGACGTTCTCTGCTTTTTAAAGAGCCTATAATACTATTTGATTTAAAGTTTGTTATTTTTCTATAAAAAAACATATTTCTCCCCTAAACTGTTATTTAGCAGCGACTAATTCTTCTTTTCATTTTTATCATAAGCTTCTATAATATCCTGAACTAACCTGTGTCTTACGACATCAGATTTTGTGAAATATGAAAATTCTATACCTTTCACATCTCTTAAAATCCTCTCTGCTTGCTTCAAACCAGAAACTTTTCCTCTAGGCAAATCTATTTGAGTTATATCTCCTGTGATTACAGCTTTAGAGCCATTTCCCAGTCTGGTTAAAAACATTTTCATCTGTTCATTTGTCGTATTCTGAGCCTCATCCAAAATAATAAACGAAGAATCTAAAGTTCTACCTCTCATATAAGCCAAAGGTGCAACCTCAATTAGTCCTCTTTCTTTGTATTTCAGATAAGTGTCCGCTCCCAATATGTCAAATAAAGCATCATAAAGTGGTCTTAAATACGGATCAACCTTTTCCTGAAGATCTCCTGGTAAAAAGCCAAGACTCTCTCCAGCTTCTACGGCAGGTCTAGTCAGAATAATTCTGTTAACTTCTTTATTCTTAAATGCCTTAACTGCCATCGCCATAGCTAAGTATGTCTTACCCGTTCCTGCAGGTCCTATACCAAAAACAATATCATTTTTCTTTATAGCATCAACATATCTTTTCTGTCCTAATGTCTTGGGCTTAAGAACTTTACCTGATGAAGCTACGACTATTACATCCCCAAGTATTTGTTTCATTTTTTCTTCTTTTCCCTGAAGCACTAGTTCTATAATATAAGCAACATCCTGTTTAGATATTCTATTATCAGTAGCAAGCTTTTCATCCAACTTCACAATAGCTTTTGCCGCCAATCTTGCATTTTCAATGTCTCCTATGATTTTTATCTCATTATCTCTTGCTACCATATTGACAGAGAAAGCCTCTTCAATTAGCTTTGTGTTCTGATCATAGTTACCAAATATGGCTGATATATTTCCAGGATCAACATTGACTGAAATTTGCATTGTTTCTTCCTGCACCAAATCACCCCTAATAAATTATTATGTATTTATATTCTACCATATAATAGGGTACTCAAAACTGCCAAATTTGCTCATTAATAGAATAAAACCTGAATACATAGTATCCAGGTTTTTTTATTTTAAATAATCTTTAGCAATTTTATTTACAAGAGAACCATCTGCTCTACCTTTTATCTTAGGCATGATTTTTCCCATTATTTTACCCATATCCTTCATAGATTCAGCATTAACTTCAGCAATAGTTTCTTTAACTATCTCAGTCAACTCTTCTTCTGAAAGCTGTTCCGGTAAGTACTCGAGCAATACATTGACTTCCTGTTCAGTCAAATCAACTAAATCATCTCTGTTACCTTTTTTGAAGTCTTCAATTGCATCTTTTTTTTGCTTCACTTGTTTTGAAATAATATCGATAATTGCTTCATCATCAAGTTCGATTCTCTCGTCTACTTCTCTCTGCTTTACAGCAGATCTCAGCATGGTGACAACATTCTTCTTAACCTTGTCCTTGCTTCTCATAGACTCTTTCAAATCGTCCATAAGTTTGTCTTTTAAAGACATAGTTTTCACCTCTTATCTGTTTCTGCTATTCTTTCTTCTAGCAGCTTCAGATTTTTTCTTACGCTTAACGCTAGGCTTTTCGTAATGCTCTCTCTTTCTAACTTCGGCTATAACTCCTGATCTAGCGCATTGTCTTTTAAATCTTTTTAGGGCGTTTTCTAGTGATTCATTTTCTCCAACTTTGATTTCTGACATAGTTTTCTCCCTCCCCTCAACCTTGTTACAAGGGCTCGTAATTTCCTATTTGACTGATACCAACTAATTATACATTAAGTCATAAAAGCTGTCAACTTTTTAATTCATTTTTTCTTTCTTTTATGTCTGATTCTACACGTTATTAAAGCTTCGGCCAGATAAGACCTTTTCCACCAACTAGATGAAAATGAAGATGCTTTACTGTCTGTCCTCCATCATCACCTATATTGTTTATTATTCTATATCCTTTATCTTTAATGCCAAGCTCTTCAGCAATAAGCTGTGCTCTTAAAGCAATTTTCCCAATAATATCTGCATTTTCTTCTGTGAGTTCATTTAAAGAAGAAATATGACTTTTTGGAATTATCAACACATGTATGGGAGCAATGGGATTTATATCTTTGAAAGCCAAAATCTCATCATCTTCATAGACTATTTCCGCAGGTATTTCTCCGTTTACCATTTTACAAAATAAGCAGTCTGTCATAAAAATCTCTCCATTTCATTTTAAATTAAGCTTTTATTTTAAGTCACTAAAGTACATGTTCATTATTCTAAACTGATATTAACAAGTTCTACAATAACTCACCAATCAGATATTTTTCTTTTGAAGAAACGATTTTAACATTTTTTATTTCGTTCTCCAAGTTTTCGATACAACCTTTTACAGCTACTCTGATGTAGTTAGTAGTATATCCCTCAATATATTCAGGGTCTTTGTGATTTTCCTCTTCAAATAGTACATCCAGCTCTCTATCAATAAACTTTTGATTGAACTGAACCGTTAAACTATCTCCCAGTTCAATGAGCTTTTTAGATCTTTCAGACTTAATATTTCCATCAACCTGATTTTTGTGTTTAGCCGCAGGAGTACCCTTTCTAGGTGAAAACTGAAAAACATGAATTCTAGAAAATCCTACTTTTTTTACGAAATCATAAGTTTCTTGAAACTCTTCTTCTGTTTCACCAGGAAATCCCACTATAATATCAGTTGTCAGTGCTATATCTGCGATCTTTTCTTTCAGCTTTAATACAGAGTTGTAATATTCTTCCGCACTGTACTTTCTGTTCATTCTCTTTAAGACCGTTGTACTGCCACTCTGAAGTGAAAGGTGGAAATGATTGCATGCCTTTTTCACTTTTGAATATCTGTCCAGAAATTCATCAGTTATAACATTCGGCTCTATAGAGCTGAGTCTAATCCTTTGAACACCGTCTACCTCAGAAATTTTTTCAATGACATCTATTAAAGAAATGTCTTTTCTGAGATCCTTTCCATATGAAGCCACGTGTATTCCGGTCAGTACAATCTCTTTAAACCCTCTTTCAACTAGACTTTCAACTTCTTCAAGAATATTGTCTAAGCCTCTTGATCTTATCTTTCCTCTTGCATAAGGAATAATACAGTATGAACAGTACTGATTGCATCCATCCTGAATTTTAAGAAAGGCCCTTGTCTTTTCATTTACTCCTTCAAATCCGATTTCTTCATACTCGTCTATATCCATTATATTCTGGACAATGTTTATTCTTTCTCTTTCTTCTAAGAACTCTTCACATAGATCCACAACTTTATATTTCTCACTCGTACCTATTATTATATCTACTTCTGGAATTTCAGACACCTCTTCAGGTGAGACCTGAGAGTAACATCCTGCTACAACTACTATTGAATCTGGATTGATTTTCTTCGCTCTCCTGATGTATTGTCTGGACTTTTTGTCACTTAGGCTAGTGACGGTGCACGTATTAATCAAATAAATATCAGCCTTATCATCTTCAGCCATCTCATAACCTCTGTCTTTAAAGAGCTTCTCAATGGCTTCGGTTTCATACTGATTAACTTTACAGCCTAAAGTCAAAGTGGATATCACTTTGTTTTTTGACATAAAAACACTCCAATCTACTGCTCATATCTATATTTTTCCTAAATCTCCTAACTCATACATGATTATCGTTGATGCAACTAGTGCAACTGTTTCTGTCCTCAAAATTCTATGTCCTAGTGAAACTGATTTAACCCCCGAATTTTTAAGCTCCTCTATCTCTGATGGATCAAATCCTCCTTCAGGACCTATAAACACTGATATATCTTTTCCATCATACTGGTTTAAAATCTCTTTAAAAGATATTTCCTCTTCCTCTTCATAAAATACAATAGCCAATTCACTTTCCTTAATCTCTTCTATAGCTTGTCTCAAACTCAAGACTCTGTTTACTGTAGGTATAATGCCTCTCTTGCTCTGTTTTGCAGCTGATTCTGCAATTTTTTGCCATCTTTCAAGCTTTTTGGCTTCTTTTTTCCCTTTTTCGATTTTTGAAACAGCGCGATTAGTTTGTACCGGTATAATATCAGCAACCCCAAGCTCTGTGGCTTTTTGAACTATGAGATCCATCTTATCTGACTTTGGAACACCTTGATATATTCTTATCTTTATATCTGCCTCTCCTTTAGAGCTGTACTTATCACTGATTTCTACAGTTACTTCATCATCAGATATATCTACTATTTTACCTATATAGTCTAGACCTGTACCATCTGATAATGAAATAACTTCATCGTTTTCCAGCCTTAAAACTCTAGATATATGATGAACATCCGAACCTTTTATTCTGGCAATATCGTCTTCGATATCATTTTTCTCAACAAAAAATCTATGCATATTACTTTCCTTTTAACTTAGACACCATACATGTCCATTCTCCTCTTCTTATCACTTCTATAACCTCGAGGCCAACTTCATCAAATGCTTTCATAACCACATCTTCTTTATCCTGTATTATTCCAGATGCTATAAACGTTCCATATTCTTTCATACATTTTTTTATATCCTTAGCAAGATCAACTATGACTTCAGCCAGTATATTAGCAACTACAATATGATATTCTTCATACACAACTTCTAAAAGATCACCATGTCTGAATTCTATTCTGTGATCAACACAATTTCTTTTAGCATTCTCTCTAGAAATTCTCACGGCGTTTTCATCAATATCTACTCCTACACCTTGACCTGCACCCAATTTAGTTGCGATTATAGATAGTATTCCACTCCCGCATCCAACGTCTAACACTGTGCTTCCACATTGGATATATTTTTCCAGCATTTCTGCACACATAGCAGTAGTCTCGTGTGTACCTGTACCAAATGCCATGCCAGGATCCATTTCAATTACTATTTCTCCATGATTTATGGAATAATCTTCCCATGAAGGCTTGATTACAATTTTAGAACCCAATTTTGTAGGCTTATAGTATTTTTTCCAGCTATTAGCCCAATCTTCTTCAGAAACTTCATCTAATTCAACTGTTCCATATGCCTCTCCCTGCTGCTTTACAGGTAAAATCTCCACTCTATTTCTTACTTCACTTACTATTTCTCCTAAACTTTCCGACTCTGGAAAATATGCCTTAATAACTATATTCTCTTTATCAACTTTATCAGCATCTTTAAAGAATTCATCAAGAACTATATAATCCCTTTCTGGATTTTCTGCTCTATCAAGGATATCTTTCGGATCCTCTACAACAAGTCCTGAAACTCCCATATCGTAAAGTATAGCTGATATCAGCTCTTCGTACTTAGATTTTGTATTAATTTTAACTTCTGTCCACTTCAAGATATTCACATCCTTTTTTCATCATATTTAAATATATTTTTATCGAATTACATGCGTCAAGTCTATTATAACAAATATGTACAGCTGTTTTCTATTTTTTCTCAATAATACACATATTTATTGATCTATGCCCGAAGCATTTGCATAAGATATCAAAAGTCAAATCAAAAAGGACCTGGATAATATATTTGCATAGTGCATATGCAAAAAATACAGCCAAGTCCAATATTATTTCAATTAATATATTATCGTATTATCCATTTGAAAATCATAATGGTTTGATTAATCTTCAAACTTCTCTTT
This sequence comes from uncultured Clostridia bacterium, assembly GCA_964489735.1. Taxonomy (GTDB): domain Bacteria; phylum Bacillota; class Clostridia; order Tissierellales; family Gottschalkiaceae; genus Andreesenia. The sequence goes on from CAZBAL010000011.1 coordinate 38,656, forward strand.
TATCTTATCAAAAAATCCCTTTTTTTCAGCTTTTATATCTTCGCCCATAGAATCAGCGAATTCTTTCAGCTTGTTTTTCTGAGAGTCTGTCATCTTCTTTGGAACTACAACTTTTACTTTAACATACTGATTCCCTGGTCTTCCAGTTCTTACGTTCTTTATTCCTTTTCCTTTAAATCTGAAAACTGTACCCGTTTGTGTTCCTTCCGGAATGTTGTACTTCATTGTTCCATTCAGTGTCGGCACATCGATATCTCCACCTAATGCTGCTTCAACAAAAGAAATAGGAACCTCACATCTTATATCGTCTCCATCTCTTTCAAATATACTATGAGGCTGAACATTTATGTGAACTAGTAAGTCTCCCCTAGGGCCACCTTTGTCACCAAGTTCTCCTTCTCCCCTTAACGGTATATAGGCCCCTGTGTAAACCCCTGCTGGGATATCCACGGTAAATGTCTTAGCTTTGGTCTCCTTTCCAGAACCATGACATTTAGTACATGGGTCATCAATTATCTCTCCTGAACCATGACAAGTTGGACATACTCCGGATCTAACCATCTGTCCAAAAGGAGTTCTATGAACCTGTTGAACTTCACCAGTACCATGACAAGTCGGACATGTTTTTTTCTCAGTTCCAGGCTTAGCTCCTGAACCATCACAAACTGTACAGCCTTCATCTCTATTCACTCTTATCTCTTTTTCAACTCCAAACGCGGCTTCTTCAAAAGTAAGATTTACATTAACTTGAATATCTGCTCCTCTCACTGGACCTCTTCTTCTTCCAGATGCACCGCCACCGAACATATCTCCAAATATGTCTCCAAATATATCTTCAAAGCCTCCAAAGCCTCCAGAGTATCCGCCTCCGCCGAAGCCTCCAAAACCAGAGCCACCAGCCTGACCACTCAATCCATCATGTCCAAATCTGTCATAAATAGATTTTTTCTCTGGGTCGGAAAGCACTTCATACGCTTCACTTACCTCTTTAAACTTCTTTTCTGCTTCAGCATCTCCCTGATTCAAATCTGGATGGTATTTTTTAGCCATTTTTCTATATGCTCTTTTAATCTCTTGCTCCTCAGCTCCTTTATCCAAGCCAAGAACTTCATAGTAATCTCTCTTTTCGCTCATACTCTCACCACCCTAAACTCTATTGTTCTATATCAAATACTTCGTATTCATATTTTTTCATATTCTCAACCAATTGATTATATCAATATAAATGACCTAATGCAATTGTTTAAATGTCTATTTATGCATAAATATAATTAGTATTTCAGTATAATAACAAACATTCTTAACTTAAAGAAATATCAAAGCCAAGGGCTTTGATATTTCTCTTTGTAATCTATTAACTTAGACATAATTTATATCAAATCTTTATTTTTACTTATCTTCATTTTCTTTAAATTCTGCGTCTATTACATCTTCATCATCTGAAGCTCCATCCGCACCTGCCTGTCCTTCTTGTGCTTGTTGCTCTTCAGCTGCTTGCTGATAAAGTTTTTCTGAAATTTTGTGGAATTCAGTCATAAGCGCTTCAGTTTTAGCTTTGATATCATCAGTATCATCGCCTTCTAATGCTGTTTTAAGTTCTTCAACTTTAGCTTCTACTCCTGACTTCTCATCATCAGAAATTTTTCCTTCTAAATCTTTTAGAGTTTTTTCAGTTTGGTAAACTAGTGAATCTGCTTCATTTCTTATTTCAACTGATTCTTTATTCTTCTTGTCTTCTTCTGCAAACTGCTCAGCTTCTCTTACTTTCTTTTCTATTTCATCTTCCGAAAGATTTGTAGATGCTGTTATAGTGATTTTTTGCTCTTTTCCTGTTCCTAAATCTTTAGCAGAAACATTTACTATACCGTTAGCATCTATATCAAAGCTAACTTCTATCTGAGGGATTCCTCTAGGTGCTGGTGCAATACCTGTAAGCTGGAATCTTCCTAAACTTGTGTTTCCGCTAGCCATTTCTCTTTCCCCTTGTAATACGTGGATATCAACAGCTGTCTGATTGTCTGCTGCTGTCGAGAATACCTGGCTCTTTTTAGTAGGGATAGTAGTATTTCTCTCAATAAGCTTAGTTGAAACACCACCAAGAGTTTCTATACCTAATGAAAGTGGAGTAACGTCAAGTAATAATAAATCTTTAACTTCTCCGCTTAATACTCCCCCTTGTATAGCTGCACCTAATGCAACAACTTCATCTGGATTAACTCCTTTATAAGGATCTTTTCCTGTGATTTTCTTAACAGCATCTTGAACTGCTGGAATTCTAGTAGAACCACCAACTAATATCACTTTGTCTAACTCTGATGCTGATAATCCTGAATCTGAAATAGCTTTTTTAACTGGCTCCATAGTTCTCTGTACTAAATCACTTGTAAGCTCATCAAACTTAGCTCTAGATAGGTTAACATCTAAGTGCTTTGGTCCATCCTGAGTAGCTGTGATGAATGGTAAGTTAATATTTGTGTTAACTGAAGCTGAAAGCTCTTTTTTAGCTTTCTCAGAAGCTTCTCTAAGTCTTTGAAGCGCCATTTTATCATTTCTTAAATCTATTCCATTTTCTTTTTTGAACTCTTCAGCTAGATAGTCTACAACTTTATTATCAAAGTCATCTCCACCTAGATTGTTATCTCCACTTGTCGCAATAACATCGAAAACTCCATCTCCAAGTTCTAGGATTGAAACGTCAAATGTTCCTCCACCTAAGTCAAATAGCATGATTTTATGGTTTTCTTCATCTTTATCTAGACCATATGCAAGTGATGCTGCAGTAGGCTCATTTATAATTCTCTTAACATCAAGTCCAGCTATTCTTCCAGCATCTTTTGTAGCCTGTCTCTGGCTATCTGAGAAGTATGCCGGTACAGTGATTACTGCTTCTGTAACAGTTTCTCCAAGATAAGCTTCCGCATCTGATTTAAGTTTTTGTAGAATCATTGCAGAAATATCTTGTGGAGTATAGTCTTTTCCGTCAATATTTACTTTGTGGTCAGATCCCATTTCTCTTTTTATTGACATTACAGTTCCTTCTGGATTTGTCACTGCTTGTCTCTTAGCAGTTTCTCCAACTAGTCTTTCTCCATCTTTTGTGAATGCAACTATAGATGGTGTAGTTCTATTACCTTCTGTATTTGCAATAACTACAGGCTCTCCACCTTCCATAACTGCAACACATGAATTTGTTGTTCCTAAGTCAATTCCAATAATTTTACTCATATTGATTTCCTCCAGTTCATTTTTGTTTTTATTTATTTCAGTATTTAGATAGTTTCATTTTTTGCACTGTTTATACTTGTTGATATTTTTTTGCTTATACTTTCTTATTTTTACTGTTTCTGTTTCCTAATGCATCTAATCTATTTTGCTACGACAACCATACTTGGTCTTATAACTCTATCTTTCAGCATATACCCTTTCTGGTATTCCTCAGTAACTATTCCTGACTCATACTCATCTGAATCTACCTGCTGAATTGCATTGTGAAAATTATGATCAAAAGGCTTCCCAACAGCTTCTATTTCTTCAACACCTTCTGATTTTAATGCCTCAATCATCTGATTTCTTATCATATTAACTCCATCAAAAAAACCTTCATTTTTATTCTCACTCTTGATTTCTTCGGCTAATGCTCTGTCGAAATTATCAAGTACGGGAAGAATTTTTTCAACCAGTCCTGAAGAGGCATACTGTACGATTGCAGTTTTTTCTTTCTCAACTCTTTTTCTGTAATTGTCAAAGTCGGCTTGAAGTCTCATCAGTCTAGTCGTAAGCTCTTCAATCTCAATTTTCGAACTATCTTCAGCTTCAACTTTCTCTTCTGAATCTTCTTCTGTTTTTTCTTGTTCTTCACTTTCTTCTGCAGTATTCTGCACTTCTTCTTCTATCTCTTCTGTATCATTTATTGTCTCTTCTGAATCTTTAATATCCTTTTTGCTCAATTTAATCCTCCCAGTCTACATACCGTCATCCAAGAAGATATGTTTTTATTATTCTGTTTAAATCATCAGTTATTGCTTTAAACAACATGGTGACTTTTTCATAATCCATTCTAGTAGGACCTACTAAACCGATTTTCCCAATCGTTTCATCTCCAACTTTACAGACGGTTTTGACTAAAGTAAGTTCCTTCATCTCTTCTTCTGTATTTTCACTACCTATCGTGAACTCAACTCCAGAAGATATATCATCACTCAGTAAGTTAGCTATTCTCTCTTTGTCTTCAACAAAATCCAAGAACTGTTTAGCTCTGCTTATATCCTCAAAATCCATGAACTCGAGAGCATTTGTAACTCCCTCAAAGAATATATCCTTCTTTCTCTGAACCTCAACAGTTCCAACAATAGCTAGTAACAGTTTTTCAACCAATGATTTATTCGGTAATATATTTAATTCTTCATCTTTTATGCCCAATTCAATTTCACCAATCTTTTTACCTTGGAATCTGGCATTAAGAAAATTATTTATTATTGCAATTTCATCTTCTGTAATCTCACTGCTCAATCTGAATACATCACTCTGAATCACCTTCGTGTCACATATCAGTAGAACCATTATCTTCTCTTTATCAATCAGTATCAGCTGAACTTTTTTTATCTTAGGAGATTCCAAATCTGGTGCTACAACTATAGCCGTATAACTTGTATTAGCAGATAAAACTCTTATCGCTTCTTGTAGCAGGTCTTCTAAATGATTGATTTCATAATTTGCTAAATCTATCAAGCTATTGCTATGACTAAACCCTTGCTCTATACCAGGTAGAATCTGATTAACATACAGCCTATACCCTTTGTCAGCAGGTACTCTCCCTGCTGAAGTATGAGGTTGAACAAGATAGCCCATTTCTTCCAGATCTGACATCTCATTTCTGATTGTAGCTGAACTGACTCCTAAATCTGATTCTTTAGATATAGTCCTTGAGCCAACAGGCTCTCCTGTCAGTATATATCTCTTAATGACTGCATGGAGAACTTGTTTTTTTCTTTCATCAAGCTCCATTCTAATCACATCCTATTTTATTTATTAGCACTCACTAGGATCGAGTGCTAACTCCATGTTTATATATTAACACTTTGTATACCAAAAAGCAACTATTATTTATGAATAAAATTCCGCCCCTAAACACTTGAAATTACTGCATTGTATTTGAGACGAAATTTATTATATAAATATTTTTAGTTTTTTCATTTGATTTAATGTAGATATTTTGAAATTTTTTTCTTAGAAATCAAGATGAGTGCTAAACAAATAATTGCCCATAATATCAAAGTAAGTGCTATTGCCATAGCTCCTCCATATAACTGAAACAAATAAAATACTATAGAACTTAAAATTACAAGAAGAAATAAAACTCCAAAAATAAGAACAAATGACAACCCTCTTGAAAACCTTCCATATAACTCAGTGATATTCTGCCAATCAGTTGAAATATTCTTGAGATCGAATGCCAGCCAAATATTTGTTGCAACAATATTGGTTGTCAGAAAAACTACTAAAGCTATTGCAATTGGAACAACACCAATCTTTAAGATTATTCCTACTGCTACAATCAATATTGAAGGCAGAATAGAGGTAATAATACTGGAGAATATCATTTTACTCCTGTAGTATTCCTCTTTATTATAAGGAATTGACTTTATATATTCATAGTTATATCCTTCTACAGAAAACATAATAGAAGGTAAATTCGTGGGATTAATATTCACCAAAACTCCAGACGCAATACCAATTATTATTCCCGCAACAACTCCATAGTCAGACCCCTGAGTAGAAATAGACGGTGCAAAGTCTCTAACAGTTGTAAATGCATATATCACAGGTAAAATAAGAGGTGTTATCAAGGAGCTAGAAATCAGTGTAGAGTTGTTCATCAACAACCTCAAGTTATATTTAAAGCTTATACCAAGTAGTGATTCTCTAGTACTAGCAGTTCTTCTATCCGAAGGAATCGATCTCGCTTTCTTCGACTTGCTTTTCCCGGTTTTTTTCTCCTCATAATTAATAATATTGTAATAATACTTAGATGCAATCAATTTATCAACAATAAAATATAAAACTAGAAGTATCAAAATAGAGACAGCAATAAAAATCACAAGGGCTTTAGAATCCAACAACAATGTTGACAATACTCCTGACTGCCCCTTGATGATATCTAGACTGTCAGATTTATTCATTTCACCTAATACCATTGTGACTATCAGAGTTCCAACCTGTGATACGCCGCTAACAATATTTATCAATCTCTTACTCAATAAGGTTCCCGATGATACAAGAGCTAACATCTGCATTACACCGATATTCATCAGCACCATTACTATATTTAATATAATTGTTATTCCGAGTGCATATCCTATTCTTTCATAACCAAATCCATTTTTCTGCATGAAATAATAAAAAAGCACAAAAAGGGGTAATCCCGAACTAAATACTCTTAATGAAGATATGGTCAGTTTAGAATAAAAAACCTCTTTCTGTGTTACAGGCAAAGTTCTCATAATGGCTACATCTTTACTTTCATAAAAGACATTGTAGAAAGATGTAAAGCCTTGAATCAAAGTCAGCATTGTGAACATCAGTATGAAGGTGTCAATCATTCCTGGAACAATATCAAATGGCATTTTAGAGAACACGAGTGAAAACACCACAATCATTCCAATAGCCACTATCAGATTATCCATCAATAGTAAATCTCTATATAGCAAATTTGGATTATCGATATATTTGTCTTTGTTCTTTTTTCTTCGATATACAGCTCTTGCCGAATTGGAGTACAGAATGTTTATTTTAGAAAGCTGAATAAAATTATTTTTATTTATGCTCTTAAACATTGCTCTCACCATCAGATGATTCTGCATCTAGTATATTCTTTTCATGAGTATCATTTTCTGTCGACTCTAAAGTTTCATATTTATGTATAATCTCTAAGTATATTTCTTCGAGTGAAAGATTGGAATGTTCCTTTTTCAATTCCTCCATAGTTCCAACAAAAATCAGCTTACCATGTCTTAAGATTCCTATTCTATCACATAGTTTTTCAGCAACTTCTAAAACATGTGTAGAGAAAAGCACAGTCTTTCCTGCCTTTGAATGCTCTTTCATCAGTTCCTTTAAATTGAAACTGGATTGTGGATCCAGTCCTGTCATTGGCTCATCTAATATCCATATACCGGGATTAGATATCAATGCTCCAATGATGAATGTCTTCTGTCTCATACCATGAGATAGCTCAGCAATAATACTATCTTTGTTATCTTCTATTGAAAAAAGCTTTGCCAGCTTATCAGACCTTTCCTCTATTTTACTATCTGAAACACCATATATTTTGCCCATAAACTTCCAGAACTCACCGACATACATATCTAAGAACAAATCAGGTGAATCTGATACATAACCTATATTTTTCTTAATTTCATCTCTATTCGTTTCAAGCTCTTTTCCGTTAACATAAACCTTACCAGAACTCTGCTCAATTGCACTCACCAATATCTTTATCGCGGTGGTCTTCCCTGCTCCGTTATGACCAATCAGTCCAAATATTTCACCTTCATTTATTTCAAGACTCAGATTATCAAGAACAGTTTTGTCACCATAAATTTTGGTGATATTATCAAATTTTATCAAATTATCACACCTTTCAATCGTTCCTTAATCAATCAAGAAAATCCACATAAACTTGATTTGCTAAATCGAAACCTTTTGCAGTAAGCTTTATAGAATTCTCATCTGCTTTTAACAGTCCTGCTTCTACGTGCTTATCTATAATATTACCATATTTGCTCTCAATTTCCATATTATACCTTTCCCTGAATTCACTCTTAACTATCCCTTCATTTAATCTGAGTCGTAAAATACAGTATTCTGATATTTCTTCATCGATATCAATCTCTTCAACCATTTCTATATCTATCGGCAATTTATTCATTTTTAAGCTCTCAAAATAGCTGTCAAAATCAGATAGATTGCTATATCTTTTTCTATCAATATTGGAAGCAGCTGATAGTCCAATGCCTATATAAGGATTTACATTCCAATAAATTAAATTGTGTTGTGACTCAAATCCTTTCTTAGAAAAGTTAGAAATCTCATACTGAGTTAGCCCATTATCTCTAAAGACTTCAATTCCTTTGTGATACATATCTCGTTCTTCATCTTCACTTGGCAAATTCAACATTCCATTCTCTTCCCTTATATAAAGCTCAGTTCCCTCCTCTATTTTAAGAGCATAAAATGAAATATGGTTTACACCAAGCTTTACCGCATCCCACAGGTCAGATTCCAATATTCTGACAGTCTGATTCGGCAATCCAAAGATCATATCTATAGAAATATTATCAAAATATTTTTTCACCATATCAACAGTGTTAAAAACGGTCGCTCTATCGTGAATTCTACCAATCTCTTTCAATATGCTGTCTGTTAGACTTTGGACTCCCATACTTATTCTATTGATTCCAGCTTTTCTATAATCTCTGAGCTTTTCTTCATCTAATGAACCTGGATTAGCTTCTATCGTAATCTCTGAATAACTTTCTCTATCAGAGTATTTATATATTTCTTCTAATATTTCAATAATATATTTACTATCTATAGAAGAAGGTGTTCCTCCTCCGAGAAAAATTGTATTACTATCTCTGAGCTTTTCTCCATACAATGATATTTCTTTTTTAACTCCATTTATATATTTTTCCACAAGCGACTCTTTCCCAGAATAGGAATTAAAATCACAGTAATAACATTTGCTTTCACAAAATGGTATATGTATATATATCCCTTTCATTTTCTCCTCCAACTTAACTAACATACTTATAATTCAATTATATACTAACTAAACATCATTTACATTTGCAGGCTAAATAAATATTAACAGCATATTATTATATTCAGAAAAAGTGATGTATCGAACTTGCAGACACATCACTTTCTATTATTTATATTATTCTAATATCTTATTATTAATATATTTATCTTAGACCATTCATATCAGGATAACTTCTCTTTGTTATCTGTTTCCACACTCTCATTTTCATAGCTGCTGTCTTTTTCAATAGAGCTGCGATTATCATCATATCTCAGTAAAACAGCCATAGTTTCAGCTCTAGTCGCATTGTTTTTTGGTTTCAGTGTATCATCTTCATATCCATTAATAATTTTATTTTTTACTGCCCATTTGATAGCCTCTTCTGCATAGTCACTTATTTCACTTTTGTCAGAATATTTATCAATTATTTCAGCTTTCAAACTTCTATTCATTTTTTCTTTACGGTATAGCATAGTTGCCATATCCTCTCTTGTTATATTGTCTATAGAACCAAAGTAGTCCTCAGAAACGCCATCTGTAATCTTATTTTCATGTGCCCAGTTTACTGCATCATAATAATAATCATTTTTTGTAACATCCTTGAATGCACTTGCACTATCGACTTCAGGACTTCCCTCTAATCTGTAGAGCATAGTTATAAACATTGCACGAGTAACGTCTTTGTCTGGTGCAAACTCATCTTCTGTAACACCTTTCGCTATTCCTTTGGTATATCCCCACTCTATTTCTTTTCTACCCCAATGATCTGATATATCTTTAAAAGGAGTCGCTCCTAAAGTTGATGTCGATAAAAACATAGAAGCCACAAGTGAAAAAACCGTAATCTTTTTTCTCATAAATTCCACCACCATATTATTCATAATTTCATACTTAATCTTCAAACCTAGATATTTTTATTATATTTTGCTTTTTTATAATAAAGCTTTGTATATACTATAGCTCTAATTTATGAATAAAAGATTTAGCATTTCTTAAATATTTATTAATAAAGCTGTATTTCTAAAATACTTAGGATATGATTTTATTTGCAAAAATTCAACTACTTTTAATTTATTAAGTTTATATACGTAGTCACGGGGTAATAGTATACTAAACAAAACTAAATTTGATAAGGAGTTGGGAAAAATGAAAAAGAAATCTTTAATTTTTTTACTCACCGCAATGATGCTGATTATGGGGACATCATCATTTGCAGTATACTATCCAGATGTAGACTATACCGATCCATTTTCATATGGAATCTATGCTGTAGACGAATTTGACGATACATATGGTTGCAGCATATTAAATGGTTTCCCTGATGGAACATTTAAACCGTATAATTATTTAACACGTGAGCAGGTAGCAAAAATGTTTGTAGAATACATAGGTATATATTCTCCTGATTATGATGCAACAAACTATGTCTACTTTGCTGATATGGATCCGTCAAGATGGAGTTACCATTACATTCTTTATCTGTCTAGTATTCAGATTGTAAATGGATATCCAGACCACACATTTGCTCCAGATTACATAATTACTAGAGCCGAGTTTGCTAGAATGCTCGACAATCTCCAAACGTATATATCTGGTGACTTCAATTGGTATTTAAGTGATATGTATCATATAGATTTCCATTGTGATTATTACGACATTGATGGTCACTGGGCGAGAGATAGCATTGAGATTATGCAGACTGCTCTAGGTATTGATTATGAGGCTCATGTAGATATGTTCTGGCCTGATTACTATGTGACCAGGATAGATGCTGCATATATGCTTCATAGAGTAATATATTCAAATGTGTACATTTATGGCTACACACCTTATAGCTATTATTACTAGTGCAACAAGATAGCCATATATGAGAAAAAAAGGTAGGAATCCTGAGAGATTCCTACCTTTTTTCATATTTCGTTATATACTTTGATTTGCTTTAGGTTTTTCTAAATCAACTCTTCAATGTTTAAAATCTGCTACTATTTATCATCGTACTTGAGCACAGTAAGGAAAGCTTCTTGTGGAACTTCAACATTACCAATCTGTCTCATTCTCTTCTTTCCTTCTTTCTGCTTCTCTAACAGCTTTTTCTTTCTTGAAATATCTCCACCATAGCATTTTGCAAGAACATCTTTTCTCAGAGCCCTTACAGTTTCTCTTGCAATGATTTTCCCGCCAACTGAAGCCTGAATAGGAACTGCAAACTGGTGTCTAGGGATTACATCTTTAAGTTTCTCAACTATTGCTCTTCCTCTTTCATAAGCTTTCGACTCATGAACTATTATAGAAAAAGCATCGACTAACTGCTCATTTATCAAAATATCTAGCTTTACAAGCTTTGAAGTCTTATATCCTTTTATTTCATAATCTAAGGATGCATAACCTTTCGTATTTGATTTCAGTGCATCAAAGAAATCGTATACTACCTCATTGAGTGGCAAGTCATACTTCATGTCAACTCTAGTCTGCTCAAGATAGACCATATCTTTGAACTCTCCCCTTCTATTTTGACAAAGGTCCATGATTGCTCCTACATAGTCAGTAGGCGTCATTATACTAGCTTCAACTATAGGTTCTTCCATATGTTCTATTTCAGTCACAGGAGGTAAGTTAGTTGGATTTTGAATCATAAGCTCTTCTCCACTATTTTTCTTGACCTTATATATAACTGACGGAGCTGTTGTGATAATATTGAGATCAAACTCTCTTTCAAGTCTCTCTTGGATTATTTCCATATGTAGAAGTCCTAAAAAACCACATCTGAATCCAAATCCAAGTGCAACTGAATTCTCTGCTTCAAAAGTAAGAGATGCATCATTTACCTGAAGTTTTTCAAGCGCTTCTCTGATAGAGTTATAATCTTCTCCCTCTGCAGGGTAAATTCCTGAGTATACCATAGGTACGACTGTTTTATAGCCTGGAAGCGGCTCTGCCGTAGGTCTTTCTTTTTCTGTAATAGTATCCCCTACTCTCGCATCTTTTACATTTTTAATGCTTGCAGCAACATATCCAACTTCACCCGCTGATAGAACATCAACTGGCGTCTGTCTTGGTGAAAATGTCCCTACTTCCACAACCTCGAAGTCCTTCTTAGTTGCCATCATTTTTATATTCATACCTGCTTTTATTTTTCCATCAAACACTCTAACCATTGCTATAACACCCTTGTAACTGTCATAGTAAGAGTCGAAAATCAATGCTTTAAGCGGTTCTTCTGCTTCACCACTAGGAGCAGGTACTTTCTCCACTATAGCCTCCAACACATCTTCAATGTTCAGACCTTCCTTTGCAGATATGAGTGGTGCATCCTGTGCATCAAGACCGATAACATCTTCTACTTCTTGCTTAATTTCATCAGGTCTTGCACTAGGTAAGTCTATTTTATTTATTACTGGGATAATTTCTAAATCCTGTTCTAACGCTAGGTAAACATTTGCTAAGGTCTGCGCTTCAATTCCTTGAGCAGCATCAACTACAAGTATAGCCCCTTCACATGCAGCTAAACTTCTAGATACTTCATAGTTGAAGTCAACATGTCCCGGAGTATCAATAAGGTTCAGATAGTACTCATTTCCATCCTTTGCCTTATATACCAACTTTGTAGTTTGAAGCTTTATCGTAATTCCTCTTTCTCTCTCAAGATCCATATTATCTAGAAGCTGATCTTCCATTTCTCTTTTAGAGAGTGTTCCTGTATATTCAATAAGTCTATCAGCAAGTGTAGACTTTCCATGATCTATATGTGCTATTATTGAAAAATTTCTCGTTCTTTCCTGTTTGCTCAGAGCCATAATATCTTCCTTTCTCTTTTATCCTTAAATATTATATCACGAATACCGAAAACTATACATAAAAAAAGCAAGATCAATGACGACAGCCACTTATCTTGCAATATTTTTAAGCTATTTTGAATTTGTCAGATCTCCTAATCGGTTAAACGGAAAATATCTTATTCCCGCTCTTCCTACTATCTCATCTTCATCAATAGTTCCCAGGACTCTGCTGTCTTTACTAGCTCCCGGTGCTCTATTGTCACCAAGAACAAATACCTGTCCTTCAGGAACTGTCCATTCACTATCTAAATGCGTATCAGTATATGAGTCTGGATCAATATAATTCTCTTTTAATTCATTTCCATTTAATATGACTTTGCCATCTTCAATGCTTACCTTATCCCCAGGAAGTCCTATTATTCTTTTGATATACTCTGTATTTTCCTTGTCTGGTGCATGAAGTGTAATAATATCGCCTCTCTCTGGAGATTTTATCACATAAACAATCTTGTTTACAAATATTCTATCATTTTCGTGAAGAGTGGGCTGCATTGATGATCCCATAACCTTAGTGCTATTGAACAGAAAAGTTTTTATCACAAAAGCTAAAACCAATGCAATTAATATACTTTTTATCCATTCCATTGCTGAGTTTTTAACAGAACTGCTCAAATTACATCTCTCCTAACAGACATGTTCACATTTCTTCAGTTAAACATATCTATAAATTAACTACTATAAAGTATAGCATTAATAATAAAAATTTGCAATTTTATTATCATCTTTTTTCTTGATTTTGTGATGACTTCATGATAGAATATACTTTGTCAATTGCACATGGGAGGTGAGATTTAATGGCAAATCTTAAATCGGCAAAAAAGAGAGTTAAAGTTACAAACACAAAAACTGGTTACAATAAAGCAAGAAAATCAGCTATAAAAACATATGTAAACAAATTTGATGCTGCAATAGCTGAAGATAAAATAGATGAAGCTAAAGTTCTTTTAAAAGACGTAACTAAGAAATTAGATAAAGCAGCTTCTAAAAACATCATGCACAAAAATGCGGTAGCAAGAAAAATCAGTCGTTTAACTAAAAAATTAAACAACGCTATTTAGTCTGCAGTGAGTTTGTATAAACTCACCGCAGTTTTTTTATGTCCTGATTCTTAAAATCTATTTTTTCCTATTCAAATTTATAAGTTTATTTAATGTATCAACTTCTATTTGATATAGGATATCATTTCTCAGACATATCTATGAGTTTATGATTTCAACAATAAGCTTTTCAATACCCAACTCTTCGTCAACCCTACTGTGCTTTAAATCTACATCCAGTTTAGAAGCCAGTATTATAGCGGTTTTTATTGATTCCAGAGAAAAGTTTCTTGACTGGGTTATGAGCTTGCTTATAATAAAATCATATCTGATTCCCATCTTATCCTTTATCATTCTCTGGCTGTACCCCTTATCTAAATACAGTTTAGCGCTGAGAATAAGTCGTAGCTGTCTGCTTATCATATACAATATCATCTGCACAGCAACCTGTGATTCTATAAGCCTTCTTAGACTGTCTACTGATTTTTTCATATCTTTTTGGGCTATACTATCCACTAACACAAATATGTTGCTTTGAATTGATCTAGTTACTACTCTCTCTATATCATCCGAGTCTATTGCTTCCCTATCTCCAACAAAATCTATCAGCTTTATTATTTCATTTTCGATGCTAATGATGTCCGAATCTGACTCTTTGTCAAAATAACCCGTATATTCTATTATTTTGTTTATATCAGCACCTTTAATCCTTTTACCAGATTCCTTAAATTTTTTGTTTATCCAAGATGTTATCTCAACATCTGAGAGTCTGTTGACCTCTATTATTTTTCCAAATTTAGAAATATTCTTAATAGCCTTTCTTCTCTTCTGAACCTCTCATGACTAAAGTCACGAGGTTCCTGTTTCACTGAACCTTGCGTAAATAGTTATACGTCTTATAAGTTCTCCACAGGCTATCCCCGTAGTTCCTACGGTTCTTATATATATTAATTAATTA
>CAZBAL010000012.1:0-48235 GCA_964489735.1 uncultured Clostridia bacterium
CTTCTACATCGTGTCCATACTGCGATTCTCCTATAGTTTTAGCAGAAAAGCAGGAAGAGGCTATAGTTCCTGATGGGATAATTCCTTTTAAAATAGATAAAAATGATGCATCTAGAAGATTTACAGACTGGATAAAAAAGAGATGGCTTGCGCCATCGCAACTTAAAAATCTGTTTCAAAAAGGAAAAGTTCTGGGAATATATATACCGTACTGGACCTTTGATTCTGATGTTGAATCAAGATATAGCGGTAGAGGTGGAATTGACAGAACAGTTCAATATAGAGACAGTGAAGGTAAGACACAGACAAGAATAGAGACTGATTGGTACAGTGTTAGTGGAACAGTAGGCCAGAAGTTTGATGATATATTAGTAAAAGCAACTAATGTCTTAGATCCTGGGCACCTAGATTCTGTAGGACCCTTCAATACGGTTATGGGGCTTAGTGGCTATTCCTCTGACTATATGGCAGGACTTTCAGCTGAACGATATAATATCCCGCTGAAAGATGCTCATTCAGAAGCTGTTAGGAGAATGGAGTCAGAAATGAGAGAACTTGCTTCTCAGGACATATTGAGAAGATATGATAGAGCAGAGGTTAACAGGATAAATTCTCGTTTCTACAATGAGACTTATAAACATGTTATGTTGCCAGTATACTCTACTTCATATAGTTTTAAGGGAAAGAGCTACAATGTACTTATCAATGGTGAAGATGGTAAAATTGTTGGTGATTATCCAAAGAGCTATGTGAAGATAGGCTTAATAGTGGCGTTGGTAGTTATTATCCTTATACTTGTATATACGGCCACTGGCAGATCAGAGGCATTGAACTTAGCGATGAGCTATATGAGCTTTCTGAACTTCTAGTTTCATAGATAAAGAGCGGTTTTTTATAATAGGGAATTCTATAGTGTAGATACTGTAGGATTCCCTTTTTTTTAATAGCTTTTCATCAACTAAAGGATTAATTGATAAGCGAGTATTTAGATGATAAAATAAATTGTAACTTTGATAATTTTTATGATTCATAAATTGAATCATTGGTATTGTTCAGAAAATGTGTACAGAAGAAGAGATGTTATAGATGAGATATGGTGAAAAAAGATACTATACAGTAGATTATTACTTAAAAAATGAATTTGGAGAAAAGACTGTTAAGCTATCGCTTGATGGTGGATTTTCATGTCCAAATAGAGATGGCAAAATAGGTGATAAAGGCTGTATTTTTTGTTCGGAATCAGGTTCAGGAGATTTTACTTCAAGAAATGAGGAAGCTGATCTGGAAAATATTGAAGCTGATATAGATAGACAGATTGATAAACAGATAGAGATCCTGAGTGACAAATGGAAGAATGCCAAGTACTTGGCATATTTTCAGAGTTTTACAAACACATATGCTTCTGTTGAAAAGCTCAGAAAGATTTACTACAAGGCAATTGAAAATCCAAATATTTCAGGAATATGTATAGCTACAAGACCTGACTGCTTAGATGAAGAGGTGCTAAAACTGCTAGATGAAATTAATAGGAATACTTTTATGTGGATTGAACTTGGATTTCAGACCTGCAATGAAGAGACAGCAAGGTTTATTAGAAGAGGGTATGAAAATAAGACTTTCTCCGAAGCTTGCGATAAGTTGAACAAGCTAGGTATAAGAGTAGTTGCACATATGATAGTAAATCTTCCAGGCGAAAAGAGAGAAGACTACTTTAATACATTGGATTTTATAGTTAAAAGCAAAGTATGGGGAATAAAAATCCACATGCTTCACATAATGAAAGGAACAGACCTTGGGAACTTTTATTATGAAAATAAATTTGATCTGATGTCAGCTGATGAATATGTAGAGATCTTGACTGAGTTAATAGCCAGACTTCCTAAGGATATGGTTGTCCATAGAATTACAGGTGATTCACCTAGAGATCTTTTAATAGAGCCAGAATGGACTAGAAACAAGATATATATTATTGGAAGTCTTGAAAAGAAACTCAAAGAAAAAGGATGGTATCAGGGAGTATTACATGATAAATGATTTAATTTATTTCTTTATTTGTGATAATATATATATATCGTATGTATGTTTGGAGGAAATAAATTGATAATTTTAGGAATAGATCCGGGAATTGCTATAGTTGGTTATGGCATAGTAGAGTATGTCGGAAATAAGTTTAAAACGATAGACTATGGTGCAATTCTGACAAAACCAGACACACCATTTCCGGAAAGGCTGAAAATAGTCTATGATAGGTTGACGGATATTATTGAGCAATATAAACCTGACGCAGTAGCAATAGAGGAACTGTTTTTCAATAAAAATGTTAAAACAGCTATAGATGTAGGTCAGGCTAGAGGTGTTCAGCTTTTAGCTGTTGTAAATCAAGGGATTCCCTTATTTGAATACACTCCGCTACAAGTCAAGCAGGGAGTTGTAGGTTATGGTCGTGCAGAAAAAAGACAGGTTCAGGAGATGGTAAAAATGATTTTGAACCTCAAGAAAATTCCAAAGCCTGATGATGTTGCGGATGCTTTAGCGGTTGCGGTGTGTCATGCCCATTCAGGAAATTTCAACCAGCTGTTTAAGATTAAATAATAAAAGGGTGGTTAATTTTGTATGAATATATAATTGGTAATATTGTTGATGTATTTGAAGATAGGATAGTTCTTGAATCGAATATGATAGGATATTCTATCTATACATCTTCAAATACCATTCAAAATATAAATGAAAGAGATAATGTTAAGATCAGAACTCATCTCTCTGTTAGAGAAGATGATATGACTTTATATGGTTTTTTAACTTATGATGAACTTGAAATGTTCAGGTTGCTTCAAACGGTTTCTAAGATAGGACCCAAAGTAGCTATTGGAATACTTTCGGCTCTCAGTTCAAGGGAGATTAAAGAAGCAATTCTTTTTAGTGACACAAAAGTGCTGACTAAAGCTCCTGGAGTTGGAGCCAAAACAGCACAGAGAATGATTTTGGAGCTTAAGGATAAAGTATCAGAAGAGGATGTGCTGAGGGCTGAATCTACAGAAGATGTCCCAGTATTTGAACCAGCGGCATCTACAGAAGGTGAAGTTCTGGAAGCATTGGTATCGTTAGGTTACAGTAGAGGGGAAGTTTATTCTGTTCTAGGGAAAATTGATACCGAAGACAAGTCTGTTGAAGATATATTAAAGCAGGCTCTTGTTATGATAGGAAAATAGCTGGAAAAAGGTGATTAGATGAGTGAAATGGATGAAAGATTTGTTACTAGGGATATAAGAGAAGAAGACCTGGATATGGAGTCCTCATTGAGACCGAAAACTTTGGGTGATTATGTTGGCCAGGATACTGTTAAGGAACATCTTAAAATATTTATAGAAGCGGCGAAAAAGAGAGATGAAGCACTAGATCATGTTCTTTTGTATGGACCACCAGGTCTTGGAAAAACGACATTGGCAAATATAATAGCAAATGAGATGAATTCTGATATTAGAGTCACATCAGGACCTGCTATTGAAAGGCCAGGAGATTTGGCAGCTATTTTGACTAATTTACAGGAAAATGATGTACTTTTTATAGATGAGATTCACAGAATAAACAGATCTGTCGAAGAAGTACTGTATCCTGCTATGGAAGATTATTCTCTAGATATAATAATTGGAAAAGGACCGAGTGCAAGATCAATAAGGATTGACTTATCTAGATTTACACTTATAGGTGCTACTACTAGAGCAGGACTTTTGACATCGCCATTGAGAGACAGGTTTGGTGTAATGTGCAGATTAGATCTCTATAACACTGAACAGCTTACAGATATTGTAATGAGATCAGCCAATATTCTGGGAATTGAGATTGATGCCGAAGGTGCCGAAGAAATAGCAAAGAGATCTAGGGGAACACCGCGTATAGCAAATAGAATTCTAAGAAGAGTTAGAGACTATGCACAGGTAATAAAAGATGGGGTAATAGATTGTGAAGTTGCAAAAGAAGCGCTTGATCTTTTTGAAATAGATGAGTTAGGCTTAGATAAGACAGATAGAAATGTTATTTTGACGATGATAGAAAAATTTGGTGGAGGGCCCGTTGGCCTTGATACATTAGCAGCTTCTACTGGCGAAGAAAGAGGAACTATTGAAGATGTGTATGAACCGTATTTGATACAGCTAGGTTTTATAAATAGAACTCCAAGAGGTAGAGTTGCCACGAAAATATGTTACGATTATTTTGGTTTTGAGTTTCCATCTGAGTAAGAAAAGAGGTTTTTAGATGAAAAAACAAGATTTTTATTTTGATCTTCCGGAGGAGCTGATTGCCCAGGTTCCTATTATAAATAGAGAAGAATCAAGACTTTTAGTTTTAGACAAAGAAACTGGGAAAGTAGAGCACAGATCATTCATTGATATCTTAGACTATCTTAGTGAAGGCGATACTCTTATATTGAATGATACAAAAGTAATTCCTGCAAGGCTGTATGGACAGAAAGAGGGAACTGGTGGGAAAGTGGAAGTTCTTCTTCTCAAAAATACGGAAGGTGATAAATGGGAGGTTCTAGTTAAACCAGGTAAAAAAGCGAGAATTGGTTCTAGATTGGAATTTGGAAATAATCAGCTCAAATGTGAAGTCATAGATATGATAGAGGATGGAAAGCGAATAGTAGAGTTTGAATACGATGGAATATTTAATGAGATACTTGATCAGCTTGGTGAAATGCCACTTCCTCCATATATCACTGAAAAGCTAGAGGATAGGGACAGATATCAGACTGTATATGCCAAGAATGAAGGTTCGGCAGCAGCACCGACAGCAGGACTTCATTTTACGAATGAGATGATAGAGAAAATAAAGAACAGAGGTATAAACATCGGTTATGTTACACTTCATGTGGGGCTTGGAACATTCAGACCAGTAAAAGAAGAAGATATAAATGATCATATTATGCATACTGAGTTCTATGAAGTCTCAGAAGAAACGGCTGAGCTTATAAACATGACGAAGAAAAATGGTAAAAGCATAATTGCAGTTGGAACAACTTCTGTTAGAACATTGGAATCAGCAGCAGATGAGTCTGGAATAATTAAGGCGAAAAGTGCTGATACTGATATATTTATATATCCAGGTTATGAGTTCAAATTGGTAGATAAGATAATTACAAACTTTCACCTACCAGAATCAACGCTTATAATGCTAGTTTCAGCAATGGCGGGAAGAGAAAACACACTTGATGCTTATAATCAAGCAGTTAAGGAGAGGTACAGATTCTTTTCTTTTGGAGACTGCATGATAATAAAATAAATATCGGATATGTAAATAGGAATGAGTTAAATATATTATAGAATATTGAAAGAATGAGGAAGTGAAATGGATGGCTATAAAATATGAACTGCTTGGGGAGTCTTCAGAGACTAAAGCTAGGTATGGAAAAATTCACACTCCACATGGAACAATTGAAACACCTGTTTTCATGCCTGTAGGAACCAGAGCGACTGTAAAAGCAATGACTCCAGAGGAGTTAAAAGATATAAATGCACAGATAATACTCAGCAACACTTATCATCTGTATTTGAGACCAGGTGAGGATATTGTAAAAGAAGCCGGTGGTCTTCATAAGTTCATGAACTGGGATAGACCAATACTGACTGACAGTGGTGGGTTCCAGGTTTTCAGTCTGGATGGAATGAGAAAAATTGATGAAGAAGGGGTTACTTTCAGATCTCATATAGATGGATCGAAGCATCTTCTAACTCCAGAGAAAGCTATTCAGATTCAAAACGACTTGGGTTCTGATATTATGATGGCTTTTGATGAATGCGTATCTCACCCTGCAGACTGGCATTACGTTAAAAATTCACTTGAGAGAACTACGAGATGGGCTAGAAGGTGTAAAGAAGCAAATGCAAATCCTGATAAACAGGCTATTTTTGGTATAATTCAAGGTGGAATGTATAAAGACTTAAGAGCACAGAGTGCCAAAGAGATTATAGATATAGATTTCCCAGGATATGCAATAGGTGGACTAAGTGTTGGAGAACCGGCAGATCTTATGATAGATGTGCTAGAAGCAACAGTACCTTTTATGCCGGCAGACAAGCCTAGGTATTTTATGGGAGCAGGAAGTCCGGACTATCTTATAGAGCTTGCAATCAGAGGTATTGATATGGCAGACTGTGTGCTGCCTACTAGAATTGCAAGAAATGGAACGGTTATGACAAGCCATGGTAGACTTGTTATAAGAAACGCAAAATATAAGAGAGATTTTACTCCGCTCGATCCAGAGTGCAATTGTTATACATGCAGAAATTATTCTAGAGCATATATTAGACATCTATTTAATGTAGATGAAATATTGGCTTCTAGACTTGCAACTATTCATAACTTGTATTTTCTATTAAATCTTATGGATAGACTTAGAGAAAGCATAAAAGAGGATAGAGTTTTAGAGTTCAGAAGAGAGTTCTATTCGAAATATGGAGTTTTAAAGTATCTGGAAGAGATGGAAAACTACAGTCTATAAAAATTTAGCAAGTCGGGAATGGAAAAACAGTATAGCGATATAAAGGTTATGTAGATATAAAAAACAAATAAACAACCAACAAAGTGAAAAATACTGTATAATAGTATTATTGTAGTAAAAGTATTAGCAGCAATAGCTGAAAGGAGATTTTCAATGAACGTAGAAGCAGTTAAACCAATATTGAGTACTTTCTTAGTTCCAATACTTCTGTTAGCTTTTTTCTACTTTGCTATTCTTAGACCTAATAAAAAGAGAGAAGAAAAGCTAAATGAGATGAGAAGTGGAATTAAAGTTGGAGACAGTGTTGTTACTATAGGAGGAATTGTAGGAAAAGTTTCTTCTGTTAAAGATGACGAGATTGTAATCGAAGTTGGAGCTGACAGATCTAAGCTTACAATGAAGAAATGGGCAATTTCTACTGTAGGTGAAAAAAACTAGTCAGAGATACTTATTAGATTTCAAATCCGAGCAAGGTTATGATATAATTGACTTACAGGGTTTAGAATGGAGGGTTAACTATGAAACATGTTAAAACATTAAGCGGAAGCAATCTGAAAGATATGATTGTGAACCGTGGATGCGGAGAATGTCAAACTTCATGCCAATCAGCATGTAAAACATCATGCACAGTTGGAAACCAGAAATGCGAAAGCAAGGAAAAATAATTTACTTATATTTACTATAAAGTAGTGGAGAAAATCCACTACTTTTTCCTTTTAATCTATTTTAATTCTATAAACATAGGGGTGATTATGTGGTAAAAACACATAAATTTTATCTTAATGATAAACATATAGTACTTGATATAAACAGTGGAGCAGTTCATTTAGTTGATGAGCTTGCATATGATTTGGTGGATGTTTTTGAAGAAAAAAGTCTTGATGAGGTAAAGGCAGAATTTAAAGACAGATACGAAGACTCACATATAGAGGAAGCGTGGAAAGAAATCGGGCAGCTTAAAGAAAATGGACTGCTCTTCAGTGAGCCAGCAGATGTTGGAGAAATTGTATATAATGAAGATAATATTGTTAAGGCACTTTGTCTTCATGTGGCTCATGATTGCAATCTGAAGTGCAATTATTGTTTTGCATCACAGGGAGACTTTGATGGTGAGAAGCTTTTGATGAAGCCGGAAATAGGAAAAAAAGCATTGAAATTCTTAGTTGAGAACTCTGGGAACAGAAAAAATTTGGAAGTTGACTTTTTTGGTGGCGAGCCACTTATGAACTTTGAGGTTGTAAAGGAATTGGTTGCATACGGAGAAGAGCTTGAAAAAGAGTATGATAAAAACTTCAGATTTACAATAACAACAAATGGTGTTCTATTGGACAGAGAAAAAATGGACTATATAAATGAAAAAATGGACAATGTAGTTTTAAGTTTGGATGGAAGAAGAGAAGTTCATGATGCTATGAGACCAACGGTTTCAGGAAAGGGTTCATATGATTTAATAGCTCCTAAATTCCTGGAATTCACAAAGCTAAGAGGAGACAAATCATATTATATAAGAGGAACATTTACTTCTAAAAACTTAGATTTTTCTAAAGACGTTCTATTTCTAAAAGATGAAGGGTTTGATATAATATCTATGGAGCCCGTTGTTGCAGAGCCTGATCAGGACTATGCTATTTTAGAAGAGCATCTTGAAGAAGCAATCAAAGAATATGAGATTCTATCGGAGGAATACATCAAAGCTAATAAATCGGGGAATGGATTTGAGTTTTTCCATTTCATGATTGATCTGTCACAAGGACCTTGCTTTGTTAAAAGAGTAGTTGGATGTGGAGCAGGTTCTGAGTATTTAGCGGTAACTCCTGAGGGAGATTTATATCCATGTCATCAGTTTGTTGGAAATGAAGATTTCAAGATAGGAACAGTTTTTGAAGGAGTAACTAAACCTGAGGTAGTTGCGGAATTTAAGAAAACAAATGTCATGACTAAAGAAAAGTGCCAAGAGTGCTGGGCTAAGTACTACTGCAGTGGAGGGTGCCATGCAAATGCTTATAATTTCAACAATGATATAAATATTCCATATGAGATAGGTTGTGAAATGGAAAAGAAAAGAGTTGAATGTGCTATTTCAATAAAAGCAAATATGCTGGACTAGTTAAGCAGGAAATATGTTAGTATAATAATAAGCATTTAATATATTAAATTGGAGAAGAGGTGTGGAATGTGAAAACGAGCAAGAAGATAATTCTTTTTCTTATCCTCGCTTTAACTGTGTTATTTGCTTTCTCATCCATAAAGGGACTCAATTTGGGCTTCACTGAGCTCAAGCCTGTTAAAGAGAAAATGGAGCTGGGTCTCGACTTGGCAGGTGGAGTCGATGTGGTGCTGGAAGCTGAAACTAAAGAAACAGGCGAAGAGTTAAAGAAAAAAATGGAGCAGACAAAATCAATCATAAGGGAAAGAGTTGACTCATTAGGAGTTGCAGAACCTAATATAGTGATTGAAGGTGAAAAAAGAATCAGAGTTGAGCTTGCAGGTGCGAAAGATACTCAGCAGGCAATTGACCTGATTGGAAAGACTGCACTTTTGGAGTTTAAAGATCCAGCGGGAAAGGTTGTAGTTACAGGGGAAAATATAAAGGATTCGTCAGTTTCATATCAAAAAACTCAGCAGGGGCTTACAGAGCAGCCTGTTGTAACTCTTGAGTTCGATGAAAAAGGAGCAGAGCTGTTCAGAGCTGAAACTAAAAGGCTTACTGAATTGCCTGAGACTGATGATAAAACTATAGCAATAGTACTTGATGGAAATACGATATCTCAACCTAGAGTAAATGCAGAGATATCAGATGGGAGAGCAATTATAGAAGGAAACTTCACTGTTGAAACTGCAACAGAACTGTCTAATCTCATAAGAGGTGGAGCATTACCGGTTGAACTTAAAGAAGTTCAATCATCAGTTATAGGACCTACATTGGGACTCGAAGCACTTGAAAAAAGTGTAATGGCAGGTGCTATAGGCTTTGCAGTGATAGCTATATTGCTTTTAATTCTTTACAGAGTGTTTGGATTGATAGCAGACATAAGTTTAGTAATATATATAATACTTACACTGAACATTCTTTCATTCATAGGAGTTAAACTTACACTTCCTGGAATAGCAGCTCTTATTCTTTCAATAGGTATGGCGGTAGATGCGAATATTGTAATATTCGAAAGAATAAGGGAAGAAGTATCGGCAGGAAAGACACTTAGAACAGCAGTGGAGTCTGGATTTAAGAGAGCTATAACTGCTGTTATGGACTCAAATGTAACTACAGTAATTGCGGGTTCTGTTCTGTATTTCTTTGGAAATGGACCTATAAAAGGATTTGGAGTTACATTGATCATTGGTATCATTGTTTCAATGTTTACTGCGGTAGTTATATCACAGTATTTAATTAAAGCTGTAGTTGAAACTAAAGCTGGAACGAGTAAATCATTATTAAGGTCAGAGAGGTGATAAAATGAATACATTCAGTTTTGTAAAACACAGAAAAATATATTTCATTATCTCTACTTTGATAATAATTGCAGGTATCTTCAGCATTGCAACAAAGGGTCTTAATTACGGTATGGATTTCACAGGTGGTACTGCGATTGAAATCAACCTTGAAAAAGAAGTTAGCGCTGAAGAGGTAAGAGAGATAACAGATAATTATGATGATAAAGCCAGCATAGTTCATGTCGGTGAAGATAAGAATAATGTCATGATAAAGAGCAGCAAGAACCTTTCTTCAGAGGAAGCGATGAAGATGTTTAATGAGTTTAAGGAGAAGTACAGCCTTAAGACAAATGAGCCTTTATCGGTTCAATCAATTGGACCTTCAATAGGTAAAGAAATACAGAAAAATGCATTAGTATCGATTGCAATAGCAGCGGTATTCATGCTGATATATATATCTATAAGATTTGAATGGAGATTTGGTCTGTCAGCAGTTTTAGGACTGATACATGATATATTAATCATGATATCGATATATGCGATATTCAGATTTACAGTAGACAGCACTTTTATAGCTGCAATACTGACAATCACAGGATATTCAATTAATGACACTATTATTATATTTGATAGAATAAGAGAGACAGCTTCAAGAGAAAGAGTCAGATCTTATAGTGACCTTGTAGATACGAGTATAAAGAGAACGCTTAGAAGAACTTTTTTCACCTCACTTACAACATTGGTAACAATGATACTCATATATGTTTTAGGAGTGGAATCTATAAAAGTATTCGCATTGCCTTTAATTATAGGTATTTTAGTGGGAACTCTATCCTCAGTATTTATTGCCAGTCCAATTTGGTATATACTTAAATTAAGAGAAACAAATATAAGATAATTTCAGCCCTCCAGTTTACTGGGGGGCGTATACATATATTTTAAGAATAATAATTTATTTAACTTTATACATTCTATATAGATTGGAGGGATCAGCCTTGAAAAATCCTATTAAAGAAATGATTAGGGAAGCGAATAGAGATAAAGAAATCATCAGAGTGTTCTATAAGTATGGATTTGGTGCATTTCTTAGACAGATAAGCGGCAATAGTGTTGTAAAAAATGCATTGCTGAAAAATGAGAAAATAGAACAGTATACAAGTCTTCCCAGAGGAGTAAGACTTAGGAAGGCCTTAGAAGAGCTTGGACCTACATTTATCAAGCTCGGACAGATACTCAGTACAAGAGAAGACCTTATCCCTCCAGACATGATAGAAGAACTAAAAAAGCTTCAAGATGATGTAAAAGAGTTTTCAATAAAGGATGCAAAAAGGATATTTCATGAAGAAACTGGTTTTGAGCTTTTAGAGGAATTTAAAAAGTTTGATATTGAACCTTTAGCTGCGGCATCTATTGGACAGGTTTATAGGGCTAAAATAGGTGATAATAATGTCATAGTTAAAATACAGAGACCTGATATAGAAGAAACATTAAGAATGGACCTTAAGATAATGGAAAGAGTTTCAAAACTTATAGATAATACATTCAACAAGAATGGGATAATGAGTTTTGAGAAAGTGATAAAGGAATTTTCTTACTATTTGAATAGGGAACTTGACTACACTTATGAAGCTCAGAATGCACATGTATTCTACCAGAATTTCAGCTCTGACGAAACAGTGATGATTCCACAGATACACTGGAACTATGTGACAAGAAGAGTGCTTGTGATGGATGAAATAATAGGTATAAAGATAGATAATATCAAGAAGCTGGACAAGCTGGGATACAACAAAGAAAAACTCGCAAGCATACTTGCAAGTTCTTTTATGAAACAAATACTCATTGATGGCGCATTCCATGGTGATCCGCATCCAGGCAATATAATGGTAATAGATCAGAATAAAATTGGTTTTATAGATTTTGGCATAGTAGGTTATCTTGATGATCAGACTAAACGCTTTATTTCTACTATAGTAAAGTCTATAAGAAACAAGAATACTGATAAAATAGCGGAAGCACTTGTAGATATTAACAAAGATGTAGAGGATATAGATGAAGATTCTCTGAAAAAGGATATCTATTCAGTTATGAGTACATATATTGATGTTCCTTTTGACAGGGTGGATTTGGCACAGATGATGACTGATATGATGGATGTTTCCAATGATTATAAACTTTCTATACCGCCTCAGTTAACGCTCCTAGTTAAGTCCATAGTGATCATTCAGGGGACCATAAATACATTGAAGCCAGATTTTTCTGTATTTGATATGGTTTCAGGTTTTATTGAACAGATGTACAAGGGGAATTTTAACATCAAAAAAGCTGCTTTTGAATTATCTGATCTTTTCCTGGATGGCTACAGAAATGTGCTGAAAGCACCTAGAAAATACTGGAAAATAATAGATCATCTTGCTAGGAATAGAGTCAGGGTATTTTCTATGGTGGATCTATCAGAAAAGTCCAGAAACTCAATAGAGTTTACAGGAAGGACTGTAGCTTTTGCGATAATAATTTCAGCAATGATGATAACATCAGGATATCTATTGGCAACTGAGCATATTACAAAAAACAGAATGGTCAGTACTGTCCTGATTCTTAGTTTAATATCAAACTTTGTTGTTGCAAATGTTTTTGTTATAAGATATATATTTAGAAAAAAGTGATTTATTTAAATTGAGCAGGTGATTATTTGAAGAAGTGGATTTTAAAAAATAAGAAAGCAAATCTTGAAGAAATATCAAATAAATATGGAATAGAGAAGCTGATAGCTAGAATTCTTGTCAACAGAGATATAGAAGAATATGATTTGGATATTTTTCTAAATGGAACAACAGATGATATGCATAGTCCCTCGCTTCTTAAAGATATGGACCTTGCAACGGAAATAATTATTGAGGCCATTGAAAACAACGATAAGATTCGAATTGTGGGTGACTATGATCAAGATGGAGTATCATCTACTGTTATACTGATGAAAACTTTTAAAAAAATTGAAAGTTATGTAGGAAGAGCACTGGATGTAGATTTTAAAATCCCAGATCGGATGACAGATGGGTATGGAATAAATGAAAGGATAGTGGCGGAAGCTAAAGCAGATGGGGTCGGTCTGATTATTACGTGCGACAATGGAATAGCTGCTTTTGAAGCGGTAGACAAAGCAAAAGAATTGGATTTGAAAATAATTGTAACAGATCATCATGATGTGCCAATTGTAAAAGATGAGAATGAAAATGTTGAGGAAATGCTCATTGATGCAGATGCAATAGTAAATCCAAAGCAGTCTAACTGCAGATATCCATTTGATGCTATATGTGGAGCAACCGTTGCGTTTAAACTATGTCAGAACCTGTTTAGAATGATGAACCTCAATATTTCGGAATTGGATGAATTGTATCAATTTGCTGCTATGGCCACTGTATGTGATGTAGTAGATCTGATAGATGAAAATAGAATAATTGTAAGAAAAGGACTAGAGATAATAAATAGAACGGAAAATCTGGGACTCAATATGTTGATAAAGGAAACGGGTATTGAAGGTAAAAAAATATCTCCGTACCATTTGGGCTTTATAATAGGTCCATCTATAAATGCATCAGGGAGACTTGAAACAGCAAACCTATCTGTAGAACTTTTTTTGACGGAGGATACAAAAGAAGCAAGTGAAAAAGCAAGTTTTCTGGTTTCATTAAATGAAGAGAGAAAAGAAATGACAGAGCGGGGAATAGAAGAGACTATAGATATGATAGAGAGAAGTTCAATGAAAGATGATGATGTAATCATTGCCTATAATCCTGATATACACGAGAGCATTGCT
Source organism: uncultured Clostridia bacterium (assembly GCA_964489735.1). Lineage (GTDB taxonomy): Bacteria > Bacillota > Clostridia > Tissierellales > Gottschalkiaceae > Andreesenia. The sequence goes on from CAZBAL010000012.1 coordinate 13,749, forward strand.
GGTATAATAGCAGGTAGAATAAAAGATAGATATTACAGACCTACAGTTGTGTTAACAGATGCTAATGAAGAGGGAATTGTAAAGGGTTCAGGAAGGTCAATAGAGGACTATGATATGTTTAAAGGTCTATCTGAGGTCAAAGACCTATTTGAAAGGTTTGGAGGACACCCTATGGCAGCAGGTCTTTCACTGAAAAAAGATAACCTGGGGTTATTAAAATCCAGAATAAATGAAAACTCAACTTTGACAGAGGAAGATTTGACAGAAAAAATCTATATAGATGCGCATTTGCCTATTGAGGGGATAAATATGGCTCTGCCTGAGAGGCTTGAAATGCTGGAGCCGTTTGGAAAAGCAAACAGAAAGCCAAGTTTTGGTGATAAGGATATAAGAGTATCAAGAATAATGATATTAGGGAAAAACTATAGGATAATAAAGATGAATCTAGTGAAAAATGGCAAAAGTATTTGTGATGCCGTATATTTTGGGAATATAGAAAAATTTCAGGAGTATATAACAGAAAAGTTTGGAGAAGATGAAGTTGAAAAAGCATTCAATGGCTTACAGAACGACATAAGTTTGGATTTTATTTACTATCCAAGTATAAATGAGTTTAAGGGCAATAGAAGCCTTCAGATTGTCGTGTCTGACTACAGATAAATCGCAAAAATGCGATCGAATATGTTATAATTAATGGATTGACATGTTTTTTGAAGAACAGGTAGATTAGCAGTTGGAGAGGTTGATATTTATGTTGAATAATTTGATAGATAAAGTCTTATCATATAATCCAAATGCAGATATAGAGATGCTTTCAAAGGCATATCGTTTTGCTGAAAAAGCACATGAAGGACAGTACAGAAAATCGGGGGAAGATTATTTCATACATCCAGAAGAGGTTGCGTTTATACTTGCAGACTACAATATGGATGTGGACACTTTATGTGGTGGGTTATTGCATGATGTAGTTGAGGATACAGAAATAGGTTTAGAAGTGATTGAAAAAGAATTCAATAAAGATATAGCAGAGCTAGTAGATGGTGTTACAAAATTAAAAATGCTCAATTTTAAGAGTAAGAAAGAAAATCAAGGTGAAAACCTGAGAAAAATGATAATAGCAATGGCGAGAGACATCAGAGTTGTTATCATAAAACTTGCTGATAGACTTCACAATGCCAGAACATTTGAGTTTATGTCAGATGCGAAGAAAAAAGAAAAAGCTCAGGAAACTCTTGAAATATATTCACCTCTTGCACATAGACTTGGTATGTCTAAGCTTAAAGCGGAACTAGAGGATATCTCTCTGAGATTTATGGATCCAAACGGATACTATGATCTGGTAGAAAAGGTAAATAAAAAGAGAGAAGAAAGAGAAGATACTATAAATGATATTATATCTATAATTAAAGATAATCTCGATGGCATGAATATTACTTATGAAATATCTGGTAGACCTAAGCATTTTTACAGTATATATAAAAAGATGTATTATCAGAACAAGAGCTTTGATGAAATATTTGATCTAACTGCAATAAGAGTACTATTGAACAATGTAAATGACTGTTATGCTGTTCTAGGAGTGGTTCACAGTTTATGGAAGCCTATCCCAGGTAGATTCAAGGACTATATAGCTATGCCTAAACCGAATAACTATCAGTCACTTCATACTACAGTTATTGGACCGAGCGGGGAACCTTTTGAGATACAGATAAGAACATGGGAGATGCATAGAATAGCAGAATACGGTATAGCAGCCCATTGGCAGTATAAAGAGAGTCAGGCTAAAGGAACAGCAGGAAGTTCGTCTAAGATGAGCAGTTTTGATGAAAAACTGACTTGGTTGAGACAGCTTATAGAATGGCAGAACGATTTGCAAGATCCGGAAGAGCTAGTAGACTCACTTAAAGTTGACTTTTTTACTGATGAGGTATTCGTATTTACACCAGTTGGAGATGTAATAAATTTACCTATGGGATCAACTCCTATTGATTTTGCATACAGAGTACACACGGATGTTGGAAATTCATGTGTTGGCGCTAAAGTTGACGGAAGAATAGTTCCGCTTGATTTTAAGCTGAACACCGGGAATATAGTTGAAGTTTTAACTTCCAAGTCTAGTAATGGACCTAGTAGAGATTGGCTTAAAGTAGTTAAGAGCAGTCAGGCGAAAACCAAAATTAAAAGCTGGTTCAAGAAAGAAGATAGAGAAGAGAATGTTCACAGAGGTAGAGAGAGCATAGAAAAAGATGTAAAAAGAGATGGTTTCCCTGAAGCAAAAATACTTAGAGAAGACTGGTTGAAGCAAGTATCAAAAAAGCTGAATTTTCAAACAGTTGATGATATGTATGCGGCAGTTGGATATGGTGGCATCAGTCTCTCAGGTGTCGTTTCAAAACTGAAAGAGCTTTACAGAAATGAATACAGAGAAGAAGCAGAAGAAGAAAGAAAATATCTTAGCAAAGAAGAATACAAGCAGGCTATGAGGGCTGAGAATGAAAAGAAGAGAGCCAGCTCGAGTGCGACAGGGGTAGTTACAAAAGGGATTGATAATCTGAAAGTTCGATTCTCTGGTTGCTGTAATCCTGTCCCAGGAGATGAAATAGTTGGATATATAACTAGGGGTAGAGGAGTTTCTGTTCACAGAGCAGACTGTCCTAATATAATAAATGACATGGAAAAAGAGAGGCTTTTAGAAGTAGAGTGGGCAGACGATATGGAAAAGAAATCATTCGTTGCAACCATTGAAGCACATGCCCATGATAGAAAAGGTCTTTTAACAGATATAACTATGGTCATAGCTGAATCGAATCTTTCTATAACATCATTAAATACTAGGACCAAAGACGACGAAGTATACATTACTATATCATTGACTATAAAAGATAAAGAACAGTTAAAAGAACTTATGAAAAATATCAAAAAGTTAAGAGCAGTAGTTGATGTCTATAGGGTTACGACATAGTATAGAGGAGTGATAGTATGAGAGCTGTTATTCAGAGAGTTACAAGTGCAGGCGTTGAAGTAGACGGACAACTTGTATCTGAAATAGGAGAAGGTATACTGCTATTATTAGGTGTAGCTGAAGATGATACAGAGAAAGAGCTTAACTATATATTTGAAAAGATAGTAAACCTGAGAATTTTTGAAGATGACAATCAGAAAATGAATCTTTCGCTGAAAGATATAGAAGGTTCAATTTTAGTAGTTTCTCAATTCACATTATGTGGTGATACAAATAAAGGCAGAAGACCTAATTTTTCTGCAGCTGCGAAGCCAGATAAAGCGGAACCTCTTTATGAAGAGTTTATAAAAAAATGTAAAGATGATCCTGATATAAAAGCGGTAGGTACAGGAGTCTTCGGTGCGGATATGAACGTTAAGTTAGAAAATGATGGACCGGTTACAATAATAGTTGATAGCAAATAATTAGCTGATATTCTATCAAACAGCTAAAATATATTTTAGAGAGTTTTTTTATAAGAAATAAAATTAACAGGAAGTGAGCAGATGTTTTTAGAAAGAAAACCTCTTGGAGTTTATGCTGCTAATGGCTATATCGCAGCATGTGAAGACAGTAAAGAGGCAATCGTGGTAGACCCAGGCGGAGAACCTGAAGAGGTAATTAAAATTATTGATGAGAACGAATTTGATCTTAAATACATCATATTGACACATGGTCACGGTGATCATATTGGCGCAGTAAATGAGTTGTCAGATCATTATAATCCCGAGGTGATCATCCACAAAGATGATGCTGAACTCCTTGAAGATTCAGAAAAAAATCTGTCAGCAATGATGCCAGGCAAACCGGTAACGGTGAAAGAATATTCAACTGTTGAAGATGGTGATGCTATTGAATTTGGAAATAATAAAGCTGAATTCATTCACACACCAGGTCATACAAGAGGATGTATGTGCATAAGGACAGGAGAATTTCTTTTTACGGGAGATACACTGTTTAAAGGCTCTATTGGGAGAACCGATTTATACGGTGGCGGAGATGATATCTTAGATTCAATAAACGAAAAGATATATCCGCTTGATGATGATATCAAGATTTTACCAGGTCATGGAGCAATAACAACAATTGGTGCAGAGAAGAAGACTAATCCTTTTTTACAGGGAAAGTCGACTGTAATTTAGTTTCCAGTAGATATATGAAAGCTTGATAATAATTGATATGGACTTTATAGGCATATTCAAATGGAATCAGATTAAATAAGATTATATGATTATAGAGTTTATGTTTATGAAGTATGTTGAGATAATACAACCAATTAAGTGTTTATTAGTTGTAGCAATTTAGAAACTGAAAGAAAAGAGTTATTATATGATAGATTTATATGTAAATCATGATGCAGAATTTGAAATAGTCAATTTAGTTAAAGCATTCTTCTTTTTAAAGAAGATAAATATCCTAGACAGTATGGACGAAGCTTCAGAAGTGGTTCTCGATGAAAATATAAGAGTTGTAAACTTATGGTATGAAAACAAAGCAATCTCAAAAGTTTATTTAGGTGACAGAACAGTTGAGAAAATTCTGGAACTTAAAGAGGTAGATATACTAGAAGACTCAGAAGTGAAAAGAAGAAGGATTTGTCTAAGGAGAAATCTATTTGAAGCTTTGACTGAATTTACAGGAAAAAATATAGAATGGGGAATCTTGACTGGAATAAGACCAGTTAAGATAATCCATTCTTTATTTGAGAAAGGGTTTAGCGATTCGGAAATCAGAAAAGTGCTTAGTGAACAGTATAAAATACAGGATAAGAAAATAGAGCTCATCAAATCAATTGGAAAGACTGAAAGAGAGATTATATATCCTCTGGATTCAAGAAAGTATTCGCTGTATATTGGAATACCATTCTGTCCAACTAGATGTTCATACTGTTCATTCACGTCAAATAGATATGATGAAAAAATGGCTGATAGATATGTTGAGTTCCTAAAGTATGAAATTGAAAAGAATGCGGACATGCTGAAAGATAGAGAGATAGATACAGTTTACATAGGAGGGGGTACTCCTACATCTCTTAATTCAGAGCAGCTTGAATCAATCCTTGCCCATTTGAAAAAGTATTTTCCAGGTGAGTACAGGGAGTTTACGGTTGAAGCCGGAAGACCTGATACTATAGATAGAGAAAAACTGGAGATATTAAAAAAATATGGAGTCGGTAGAATAAGCATAAATCCCCAGACCATGAATGACAAAACGTTAAAACTTATAGATAGAGACCATAGCACAGATGATATTATTATGAAGTATAATCTGGCTAAAAAGGTGGGATTCGATTCGATAAATATGGATCTTATAATTGGTCTTCCTGATGAAGGACCTGAAGAGGTTAGAACGACTATGGAAGCAATATATGAATTGAAACCGGATAATCTGACGATTCACACTATGGCACTTAAGAGAGATTCAATAATCTCTAGAAATATTGAAAAGTATCATCTGTCTGAGACTGAAAAAATAGAGGAAATGCTGAATATCGCTGGAGAATATGCAGGCAAGATGAATCTTAAGCCGTATTATATGTATAGACAGAAACAGATACTTGGCAATTTTGAAAATATAGGATATTCTTTAGAGGGAAAAGAATGCATTTACAATATAATGATGATGGAAGAAAAACAGACCATAATAGCATTGGGTGTAGGTTCTGTTTCAAAGATATTCTTTCCGGAAGAAGATAGGATAGAGAGAGTTCCTAATTTTAAAGATCTGAATGTCTATTTCAATAGAATAGATGAAATGATAGAAAAAAAGAAAAAATATATATAAATATTCAATATAAGATTAATTTAGTATAAATGTAGGGGGCGGTAAATGATGATAAAAGGACCAAGAGGTACTAGTGATGTATTACCATCAGAGTCATATAAATGGATTTATCTTGAGAAGAAGTTCAGAGATATTTGCAGCAGATTTGACTTCAAAGAAATCAGAACGCCTGTTTTTGAACACACAGAGCTTTTTGAAAGAGGAGTAGGAGAGACTACAGACGTTGTTCAAAAAGAAATGTATACATTCAAAGACAAAGGTGATAGATCTATAACTCTAAAGCCGGAAGGAACAGCTCCGGTTGTTAGGTCTTATATAGAGAACAAGTTATATGCAGAGGCACAGCCTATAAAAGCGTATTATATAATTCCTTGTTTCAGATATGAAAGACCTCAAGCGGGAAGACTTAGAGAATTTCATCAGCTAGGATTAGAAGTGTTTGGTACTCAGAATCCAGCTATGGATGCAGAAGTCATATCGCTTGTAGATACGTTTTTCAATGAAATTGGACTGGACAATATAGAACTTAGGATAAATAGCATAGGATGTCCTAAGTGCAGAAAAGAATACAATGATAAACTAAAAGCATTCTTATCCGAAAAACTGGAATCTCTTTGTGAAACTTGTAATACGAGATATGATATCAATCCTATGAGAATAATAGACTGTAAAAATGAAAACTGTCAGAATGAATTGACAGATGTTCCAATGATGCTGGACAATATATGTGAAGAATGTCAGGAACATTTTGATTCGCTGAAAGCGTATTTAGATAGTTTAGGAATAGAGTATATAGTAGATCCTAAGATAGTAAGAGGGCTTGACTATTACAATAAGACAGCGTTTGAATTTGTGTCAAAGGAAATAGGGACTCAAGCTACAGTTTGTGGTGGAGGTCGTTATGATAGACTGGTTGAATCTCTAGGTGGGAAAGATACACCAGCTGTTGGATTTGCTATGGGAATAGAGAGATTACTGCTGACCATAGAGAATTGTGGAATTGAGATTCCAGATGAAAACAAGCTGGATATATTCATAGCTACTATTGGCGAAAAGGCTGAAAAAGAAGCATTTAAACTTTTATTCAAACTCAGAAGCGAGGGAGTAAAAGGTGAAAAAGACTATTTAGATAGATCTATGAGAGCTCAGTTTAAATATGCAGATAAGCTGAACACGAGATATGTTGCGACAATAGGTGATGATGAAGTCGAAAATGGAACTGTTCAGCTTAAGAATATGGAAACTGGAGAACAGAAAGAAGTATCTGTAGATGAAATAAAAAATATTATTCTGGAGGAAAAATAATATATGGAAACAATAGGCAGTTTAAGAAGAACCGATATGTGTGGAGATCTCAGAATAAGCGACGAGAATAAAGAAGTTGTATTAATGGGATGGGTTCAGAAGAGAAGAAATCTTGGAGGTCTTACATTTGTTGACTTAAGAGATATTTCGGGAGTAGCTCAGATTGTATTTGATGATGAAGTGTCAAAAGAATCATTTGAAAAAGCTCAGTCACTTAGAGGTGAGTTTGTAATCGCTGTAAGAGGTAAGGTTAAAGAGAGACAGTCTAAGAATCCTGATATGCTTACAGGAGATATAGAGATATTTGCTGAAGAGCTTAAAGTACTCAGCAAAGCTGAAACACCTCCAATCTATATAAAAGATGACGACGATGTAGCTGAGAATATGAGACTTAAATACAGGTATCTAGATCTCAGAAAATCTCGTATGCAGAAGATTCTTAAGACTAGACATCAGATAACTAGAGTGGTAAGAAATTTCCTTGATGAAAATAGCTTTATAGATGTTGAAACACCAATGCTTACAAAGCCAACACCAGAAGGGGCGAGAGACTACTTGGTTCCTTCGAGAGTGCATCCTGGAGAATTCTATGCACTTCCACAGTCGCCTCAATTGCTAAAGCAGTTACTGATGGTTGCAGGTTATGACAGATATTATCAGATTACAAAATGCTTTAGAGATGAAGATTTAAGAGCGAATAGACAGCCGGAATTTACTCAGATAGATATGGAAATGTCTTTTGTGGATATGGAAGATGTCATAGAAATGAATGAAAAGCTGATCCAGAAAATATTCAAAGAAGTTAGAGGAATAGATTTAGAAATTCCATTTAAGAGAATGTGCTTTGATGAGGCTATGGGAAGATTTGGTTCAGATAAGCCGGACCTTAGATTTGGATTTGAACTGAAAGACCTTTCCGATATAGTTAAAAAGTCAGAATTTAAAGTGTTCAGTGGAGCAATTGAAAATGGTGGCTCTGTCAGAGCGATCAATATTAAAGGATATGGAGATGAATTTTCAAGAAAAGGAATCTCTAAGCTTGAAGATACAGCAAAAACATTCGGAGCAAAAGGACTTGCTTGGATTAAGCTGACAGAAGAAGGAGTAACATCTCCTATAGCTAAATTCCTAAGCGAAGATGAAGTCAATGGAATAATTGAGAGAACCGAGGCTGAAACTGGTGATTTAGTTCTTATTGTTGCAGATACTAAATCAGTAGTTTTCACTACACTAGGAAATCTTAGAGTTCACATTGCTAATCAGTTAGATATTATAGACAAAGACAAATATGAGATACTTTGGGTAGTAGATTTCCCTCTATTTGAGTATGATGAAGATGAAAATAGATATGTTGCAAAACACCATCCATTCACGCATCCGGTAGATGAAGATATAGAGCTACTAGAAACTGCACCTGAAAAGGTCAGAGCTAAAGCTTATGATATCGTAATAAATGGTGATGAAATAGGTGGAGGAAGTATCAGGATAAATGATAGAGACCTTCAGACTAAGATGTTCAAATCACTAGGACTTACAGAAGAAGTTGCAAGTGAAAAGTTTGGATTCCTTTTAGAAGCGTTTAAATATGGAGTGCCTCCACACGGTGGACTTGCATACGGATTAGACAGATTTGTGATGATTTTAACTCAGACTGATAATATGAGAGATGTTATAGCGTTCCCTAAAACGCAGTCGGCTACTTGTCTGCTTACAGATGCACCTACGACTGTAGACCAGACACAGTTAGATGAATTATGCATAGAGTTTAATATAGAGGAAGACAAAAACGAATAATCTTCCTGAAGATGAAATTGTACTGTTGCATAGTTTGTTTAAAACAAGACAGGCTTAGAATTTGATTTTGGCTAATATATTTAGTTTTTCGGTGATAATCTGAGGACTAGGTCAGAATAAGATTAATATAAAATAAGAGTCAGTTGAGAACTGAATGAGGATCAATACCTCTATTGCGTTCTCGAGCTGACTCTTTTAATATTCTAAATCAAATTTAAGTTCTATACATACTTTCCTTCTTCAAAGCCCATGTGGTGAAGGTAACCACCCAAGTTCTGAACAAATATAAAAGGGGTATAATCTATCTAATGCACAAATGGTAAAGATAGAAACAATAACCCTGGTTGGAAGTTCGAAGCTAGTATCAACTCTTCAATGCACAAATGGTAAAGTTAGTTCTCGTGGAGTTATGGTTTTAAATTGCCGATTTAACTCTGCGAGGTACTCTGGTAAATACAGGCAGTATCAATACTACCAGGCTGGGTTAAACACATTGAACAGTGTTTCAACCTCCACTTTTGCCTGAGGATTTACTTTAAACCTAAGATTTTGAATAGACTTTCTATTTACAGGGCCACTGATTTTAAAATCATCTGAGTATAGATCACCAGTAAGTTCAAAGTCTTCATATATATAGTCATTTTGATAAACACCAAGCGCAAGTAGGATAACCTGCTTTGCTCCGGCAGCTTTTAACAAGTTTCTAGCAGCTTCGAATGAAAAGCCGTGATTCTGAAAATCATCTATTACACAGATTGTGGCACCTTCTATCCTATTTTTAAAAGCAGGATTAAGATGCAGTGTTTCTAGATTGATCTTTGTACCTTCTTCGTATCTTACCATAATAGGTATTTCATGAGCTACATCTTTCTCTTTATGTCTTACTAAGAGATTTCCTTCTATAAAATCTTCCCTGTTTTTCATACCGGAATTTACATCGATTGAATCTTTAAATTCCATCATTTTTCCATCTAACTTGAGATTTGATTTCGGAAATACAGTCCATATATCGACATCATTAAAATCTGCTAGATTATTTGATAGAGCAGAAACCATATCATATTTCAGAATATCAAAAAAAGTATTCTTCTCTTCACCATGGAGTATAGACAAGAAATTTTCTATCATTTTACCTTCATTTGTGGATGTACTGAAATATCTGAATTTTGCATCTAATAGTGAGTAGAATTGTGTACCGTCATCAAATGTTCGTCTAGTATGCCAGAAATTATTGTTATTAGAATGTTTTATTATCTGGTACATCTGTCTTGGCTTATCAACTTTCACACCGTATTTTTCAGCTTTTGCTTCAATGTTTTCAGCCCACATTGGAGTCACAAAAAGTGCTTTTATCTCAGTTGACAGTTCAAAAAGTGAATCTTTTTCAGATATAAATACAGATGGATCTTCTGAGTTTTTAGCCAGTTCAATGAATTCATTTTCAGATATGAAACTGAAATCTTTCACTTGTTCATCATATGCACTGTAATCTTCCATATTTCCATCAAGTATGTAGACTTGATTTCCCTCTGTTTTCAGATTGCTAAGGTTTAACAATATATTTTCTATTAGCTTTGTATCGTTTAAAGCTTTTATTATATAGTCAGCTATTGAAATGTTTTTAGCCATTTAAAATTCCTCCTAAACAAGAACTCATACTTAATATTATATCAAATTATATGTATAACTGATATTGTCTTTCAGTATATTATCAGCATTAACTACAATAAAGTTCTAGTATAACTATTAATTGACTGTTTATGAGTGTTTAATAGTTTTTGTGAATTTGGGTGATAGGGTTATGTTTGTTATAATGGGTATAGAAGAGTATAGATACCATATAAATTAGAAAGGCTAGAGGTGATTATCTTGACGGATATTCAAAGATTCAGAGAGATTATTAAGAATAGTAACAATATAGTGTTTTTTGGAGGGGCAGGGGTATCAACTAATAGCAATATACCGGATTTCAGATCGGATGATGGACTTTATAACGAAGATTTAGGAATCAATTATCCGCCTGAATTTTTATTGAGTAGAACTTTTTTCTTACAGAATCCGGATATGTTTTCAGAATATTACAAGGGAAAACTGATTCATCCTGATGCCGGTCCTAACTGTGCACATAATGTACTTGCAAAGCTTGAAAAAATGGGTAAACTTAAAGCCGTTATAACACAGAATATTGACAACTTGCATCAGATGGCAGGCTCTGAAAACGTACTGGAGATTCACGGAACACTATACAGACATTATTGCGTGGACTGCGGAAAGGAGTTTTCTATGGATTATGTATTAAAGGAAAAAGGTCTTGTCAGATGTGATAGTTGTGATGGAATTGTAAGACCTGATGTAGTACTGTATGAAGAAGCTTTAGATGATTATGTTATGGGAAAAGCTATAGAACACGTTAGAAATGCGGATACTATGATTGTAGCGGGGACTTCACTTGTGGTGTATCCCGCAGCTGGACTTGTGCAGTATTTTAATGGAAAGAATCTTATCATAATAAATAGAGATTCGACAAGTTATGACAAAGATGCAGACTTAGTATTTAATGAAGATATATGCGAAGTGTTAGAAGCTGCTACGGAGTCGCTGTAGTAGTAAAATCAAGCACTAATTCGTATACAGTCAAGAAAAAAATGGATATTAATGGAATAAAGATAATAGTAATGTTCATTATGGGGCTAGTGAGTGATATAATATTATAGGTAATATAGTTTTCAAAATAGAAGTTATATTAATAATAATAAGATGTAAATTGAAAGCTATAAGATTATATTGAGAGAGGATGTTCAAATGAAAGCGAAAGAGTTGGTTACAGCAGCGGTACTGCTTGCATTAGGAACAATTTTACATATGATTGTTCCACCATTATTTTTAGGAATTAAGCCGGACTTTCTACTTGCGATGATGTTTGTTGCGATAATTATAAATCCCAATATTAAAAACACCATTGCAGTGGGAGTGGTTGCCGGTATATTAGCTGCATTAACTACGGGAATGCCGGGGGGGCAGATACCTTCGATTTTTGACAAGCTTGGTTCGGCAATTATTGTATATGCAATTTATAAAGCTGCAAGGATAGACCGAGATAGTTCAAATAGTTTGATGGTAAAAGCAGGAGTGTTAGGTTTTTTAGGTACTTTAGTGAGTGGAGTAATATTTTTAACAGGAGTTATGATGCTTTCTGGATTGCCGGGAGGAAACAGCTTTGGTCACTTTGTTTACGGGATTGTACTACCTACATCAGTAGCAAACGCAATAATAGTTGTCATTATGGTTAGGCTGCTAGTAGCTGTAATGCCTAGTCAAAATAGATAGATCAAATGGGTTTCTCGATAACTTAGTTATACAAATAATTAGCAAAATAGTGTAGATATATAGATTAAAGATGAAAATATGTTATAATTAGAATAACAGACTATGTATTTTAGGAGGATTTGGTATGAGCAAAGCTTTAGGAATGATAGAAACTTACGGACTTACTCCAGCTGTAGAAGCTGCAGATGCAATGGTAAAAGCTGCAAGTGTTGAGCTTGAAGGATATAAATCAACTGGTGCAGGACATGTTACTGTAATGGTTAGAGGAGACGTTGGTGCTGTAAGAGCTGCTGTAGATGCAGGAACTGATATGGCTAAGCAATATGGAACTGTTATAGCAGTTCATGTAATACCAGCGCCACACGAAGAGTTAGATAAAGCGCTTAAAGACAAATTAGCTTAATTTAAATATTAGTTACACCTAGGAAATACAATATTGTATTTCCTTTTTTATGCGCGTATTTTAGAAATAGAGTAGATAGCGAACTACGGTATAAATAATAAATTTAGAATAGAAATCATAGATTTTTTATAAGGAGTAATAGTTGTGAGCAATTTAGATAATGTTAAAGTTGAACAGGCTATAGACAAACTAGAATCTATAGCGACTGAATTAAAAGATATATTTGTAGAAAGAGATAATGTAATAGATAACAGCATAAAAGCACTGATAACAGGTCAGACAGTTTTGCTTATTGGACCACCAGGTACAGCAAAATCTGCATTAGCTACTGAATTATGCAGAAGAATAGATAATGGAAGATATTTTTCATGGTTACTTAACAGGACTTCGGATCCAGCTGAGATACTAGGACCTTATAGCATCAAAGAGATGGAGCATGACAAATTTATAAGGGTTACTAAGAACAAATTACCAGAGGCGGAGATAGTGTTCTTGGATGAGATTTTCAAATGTAATGAACCGACACTTAATATACTTCTACCTATAATAAATGAGAAAGTGTTCTATAATGATGGAAATCCGGTTCCGGTTCCACTTATAACTATGTTTGCAGCATCTAATGAGTTTCCTGAGGAAGACTCATTAATGGCGCTTTATGACAGAATGATCTATAGAATGTATGTGGATTATATTGGAGATGTAGAAAACAAAATGCTTATGCTTAAAAGATCTCTAAAGGGCAAGAAGGCTGAAAGTTACACGACTATTGATTTGAACGATATAGATTATTTAAGAGAAGCATTAGACCATATAGAAGTAGAAGAAAATATACTTAAAGAATATATCTATCTTATGAATGCACTATTACAAGAAGGTGTTGTAGTATCAGATAGAAGGCAGAATGAAGCTCTTAAGGTTTTAAAGGCCAATGCACTGCTTAACAGAAGAGACAAGGTAATAACTGAGGACTTCAATTCTCTTAGGGATGTTCTCTGGAACGATTTAGCTGATATGGAGATAATAGATGAGGTTCTAAAAGAAAGACTTTTATCGCCTTTTGAAAAAGAATACAATTATATCAGAGATAGATATGACAATATTGTTGCATCTACTAAGAATATTCAGGATACTAGAATGCTGGTTGAAATCAAAGGGTCTACTGAGATGCTAATGGATAAAGTTAAGAGAATACTCAAAGACAGGGAAATAATGGATGAGAGAAATATAAATAAATTTACAGCCATAGAAGTTGAAGTTCAGAGGTTTTTAGACAATCTTCAGTCGCAAATAGGTGACGAAGAAGATATGTTTATGTAGTTTTTGTAATAATATAAAACTATGAAACTAGAATTGAATTGAAACTTATCAGAATTACATGGATTATAGTACAGTTTCAGTATAGATTAGGAAGTGTTTTGATGAACAGTATAAATATTACACCAGTTGAGTTGGATATTTATTCGAATATATTTCAGAATTCAAAAAGACTAAGGGAGTTCTATGATGACAGCAGAGATGTGTTTAGAACTATAGACAGTCTTTCAGAGGATATTTATATCCTGGTATTTAAGAACAGAATAGAGTTTCTTGAACAGGACAGTCTAGATCCAAGGTATTATATAAATAGCATCCTCACAAAGGAAATGAATGAAAACTATGAAATAAATGCCATTAGAAAGAGAACATCGCTTAAGTATTTGAATTCTGTAATGGCTACAGAGCTCATAATGAGAGGGTTTGTAAAGAATATAACAGAACTTGAGGATCAGAATTTAGAGTTCAAAAAACTGATAAAAGAATATAGGAAGATGTATGACCAGCTAGTCAGAGAACTAGATAGTGCAGATGATGAGTTAAAAGAGCTGTTCAGTAAAAATGCAAAAGAGATGTATGACATCATGTTTGCCAATAACTTCTTTTATAAAACCCTGGACAATGCATATAAGGAACTTATGTCTACAATAAATTCGATAAATTCCTGGGGTCTTGACGACGGAAAATTGACTGCTGAATCATATGATGAGAAAGTCATGGTAAGCGGACAGCTTAGAAAGCTCAGAAAAGTCAGAGATATTTCTGAAATGACAGGAAGATTTAGAGCATCTGCATCGAAGCTTCAAAAGAAGCAGACTAAAGAGATGGGAATGGAAATGTATGGAGTTGAAATAGGAAATGAAATCCACAGAGTACTACCTTCTGAAAAGATGCTGCTTTCGAATGAAAGGACTAAAAAGTCTTTCTTGAAGAAATACACTCAGAGAGAACTTCTTTCATATAAGTATAGAAATAACAGAATTCAATCTAAAGGACCGATTATCTGCTGCATAGATACTTCAACATCTATGGAAGGTGAGCTTGAAGTTTGGTCAAAATCCATAGCACTGACGCTTTTGGATATAGCGAGAAAGCAGAAGAGAGATTTTGTCGCAATTATTTTCTCCTATAAAGTAGGGGCGATTATAGAGTTCAATAAGAACAGGGTTGAGCCTAAAAAGATATATGATTTAGCTACTATGTTCTTTGGAAGCGGGACTAACTTTGTAGAGCCTCTAACAGAGAGTTTAAGGCTTTTAAACAGTTATAGATATAAGTATGCTGATATTATCTTTATAACGGATGGAGAAGCCCCACTGGATGAAGATTTCATAGAGAAATTCAATGAGAATAAGGAAAAGAAAGAATTCAGAATGATAACTGTAAATGTTTCAGATAAAATAGAGGATCAGCTAGACAGAATAAATGATATTCAGATTCTGCTTAGTGAACTAACAGAGGATGAAATAGATAAGACTAACGAAACCATATTTTCTATATAGAGGAAGTCTATATAGAAGAAATGTATTTAAATGGGAAATATTCAGTTAAAAAAGAGTACTTGTTTCACTTTTAGAAAAGCCAATAAAAAGTGAACAGGTACTCTTTTTGTATAAACCCATAAACCTATAAAGCAATACTGCACGATATTCAAGTCAGTACGTTCAGATGTGAACACTCGCATGAATATTTAAGTATGCATTCCTCTTTATCTATTTAACACATTCTATTATTCCTGATTCTGTTACTACATACTGAACAGGAAAGTCATGAGAATCTTCATGTGCATGCTCAACCATTTGCAGATCGAAAGCTAATGCAACTTTTTCTGTTTCTTTTCTAACCCTTTCAAGGAATCTGTCATAGTAGCCAGCTCCATAACCTATTCTGTAACCTCTATTGTCAAATGCAACACCGGGAACCAATACTAGATCTACCAATAAAGGATCTACCTCTCTAATGAACTCTGATTTTGGTTCGAGAATTCCATATGCACCTGGAGATAGTTCATTGTCATAGTCGATTATTTCGGATAATAAGAGCTGTCTTGTTTCTACTATACTTATAGGTATAACAACTCTTTTTCCATCCGCTATAGCTTGCTTAATAAGCTTCTCAGTCATAACTTCATTTCTAAAGTCTATATATGCCATTATTACCTTAGAATTCTTATAGAAATCGCTATTGATCAGATAATCAGTAATCGTGTCACTTTTTGACTGGACATCATCTATATTCATACTTTTACGAGCATCTAGAACTTTTTTTCTTATTTCATTTTTCATAATAGTATCCCCTCACTTTTAATATCTATTAACTTAGATTATATCAAATAAAACGGAATAGTTACAATAAGAGCTTTCTATAATACACCTGATCAGAATACATATTGTTCGTTATTAATTTATGAATGCAAGACCTCTATAGATTAACAAACAAAAAAATTGCTTATTAATAGGAAGTGAAAAATTTGTATTAATAGAATTATTAATGATTTATTAACAAATCAGAAACTATTAGTAACAAAAGTGACAAATGGTTACATTGAATACATTGAATAACTGTCAAAAAATAGGAGAAAACAAGGTGAAATTATGCCTATTTTTACTTTTAAACAAAAAACTTTTTGAGAAGAATGGCTATAAATAGCTGTTTAAAAGATATTTGATAGTAAATTAGAGATAAACAGAGATATATAGAGTATATATGATTGTATTTTGTGTTAGTCGGCTAGAAAGTGATTCGGAGTTACAACAAATAAAAAAATATGTTTTATAATATAAAAAGAGTTAAAAAAGTTACAAAAAAGTTACGAAAAGTTACGAGAACGTAATATTTCTTTTGAAATAAAGAAAAATTGTAACAATAAATTACTAATAGATTGAAATATTTAATATTATTGAAAACGAAGATTACTTTAACAAATACGATATTTAATTTTAAGAAAGAGGGTTTTATTTATGAAAAGAAAGTTAACATGTTCGATACTAGCATTAACAATAGCATTAGGTGGAGTTGCATACGCAAATCCAGAGATAGCAGAAATTGATCAAAATATTAATGCAGTTCAAACAGAACTTTCAGGATTACAAGAATCAGCTAATGCTGTAGCTGCACTAGATCAGCAAGCAGCTGAAGTAAATGGAAGATTAAGTTCACTTGAAAACTCAGAAGCTTCAACTAATAATGAGATAGCTAATTTATCAGCACAGTATGAGCAGGAAAAAGCAGAAGTATTAGCTAAAGTTGAAGAGTTATACAGTAAAAGTGAGAACACATATGAAGGAGCTCTAATGTCTAATGAAAACATGGCAGAGTACTTCAACCAAGTTGATACAATGAAACAAGTAGCAATCGATAATCCAGAGCTATATGCGAAAATTAAAGGAGCTAAAGATAGCCTTAATAACAAACAGTCAGAACTAGTTGCTATTCAAGCTCAAATGGCTCCACTAAGAGAAGAGATTGAACAATTAAAATCACAGATAGTTGGTTACGCTGACGTAAAAGCTAGAGTTTCTGAACTAAACAGCCAGCTACAAGCACTTGAAGGAAAGAAAAATGAAATAGCAAGATTAGAGGAAGCTGAAAAAGCTACTAATGTTGTTGCTATAGCTAACCAATACTTAGGAACACCATATGTATGGGGAGGAACTACACCAAGCGGTTTTGACTGCTCAGGATTTGTACAGTATGTATATGCTCAAGCTGGTATTTCAATACCAAGAGTTACAACTGGACAGGAATATGCTGGAGTAGACGTAACAGGTCAAGAACTTCAACCAGGAGATTTAGTATTCTGGGGATCAAGAGGTGCGACTTACCACGTTGGAATGTATATAGGAAATGGACAATATGTTCACTCACCACAAACTGGTGATGTTGTAAGAGTAGCTACACTTAATGGATACTCTGTTGCAAGAAGAATAATGAACTAATAAGAATAAATATATTTTTAGTTAATAGATTAAGACATGCATAGCTGCATGTCTTTTTTTTATAATTTTATCTACTTGTGATATAATTAATAAGTTAAAAGGAAATAAACTTATAATATCAGGCGGTGAGTTAGTGAACAGATCGATAAAAACTATTGGGATTGCAGTTGCATCGTTGATAGTTGGAATTACAATAGGTGCAGTGACAACATTTACTGCAGGAAAAGCAGTTTCATTGTTAAATGTTGGAGGAGATGCAAGAATAAACTCTGCACAGATAAATAAAATAAATGAATTAAATAAATATATAGATAAAAAATATTTAGGAGATTATGATAAGGAAAAAGTGACAGAAGGAATCTATAAGGGAATGTTTGAAGCACTGGATGATCCATATTCAGCTTATATGGACAAAGAGGAGTTTGCTAAGTTCAGTGAAATGACTACCGGTAAATTTGTTGGGATCGGAGTTGTTGTGTCCCCTAATGATGACAATAGAATTCAAGTGGTTTCAGTAATCAAAGGTGGTCCTGCTGAAGGAGCAGGAATCAAGGCAGGAGATATAATTTGGAAAGTTGAAGGAACTGAGTATACAGGAAAAGAAATGGATAAAGCAGTTTCCATTATGAAAGGCAATGAAGGTAAGCCTGTAAAGATAACGATACTAAGAGAGAGCAAGGAAGGAGATCCTGAGCAAATAGAAAAGGAAATAATAAGAGCTGAAGTTGTAAATCCTTCTGTAGAACATAAAATGCTTGATGATGGAATAGGATATTTGGAAATACTTCAGTTTGAAGATGAGACATACAATGAGTTTGTAAAAGCCCTTGAAGATTTAAGAAGTCAAAACTTAAGAGGGCTGGTAATAGATATTAGAAGAAATGGTGGAGGAGATTTAAGAGTAGCTACCGATATAATAGATGAACTGATTCCAGAAGGGAATATTGTCTATACTGAAGACAAAAATGGTAAAAGAGAATATATTAATTCCGACAAGACTGAATTGGGATTACCTTTAGCTGTTTTAGTGAGTGAGTATACAGCATCTGCATCCGAAATCATGACAGCAGCTATACAGGACAGTGGAATGGGCACCATAATTGGAACAAAGACGTTTGGGAAAGGTGTTGTACAGGAAGTATCACCTATGTCAGATGGATCAGCAGTTAAACTGACAATTTCTGAGTATTTTTCTCCAAAGGGAAGGAGTATTAACAAAAAAGGTATAGAACCTGATATTAAGCTCGAACTTCCTGAAGATATTACTGGTATTGGTCCTGAACATATGGAGCAGGATAACCAGCTGGTAAAAGCAATAGAAGTAGTAAAAGAGAATAAATAATAAGGACAGTCAATTTCATGCAATTAGATAAAAGCATATAGATGAGGGGTGAAGCTATGAATAAATTTAAGATAGTATCTGATTATAAACCAACAGGAAATCAGCCAGAGGCTATTGAATCCCTATCAGATGGAATAAAAGAAGGGTTAAAGTATCAGACTCTACTCGGAGTAACAGGTTCGGGTAAGACTTTTACAATGGCAAATATTATACAGGAAGTTCAAAAACCCACAATTGTAATAGCTCACAACAAGACTTTAGCTGCACAGCTGGCTAGTGAGTTCAAAGAGTTCTTTCCTGATAATGCAGTAGAGTACTTTGTAAGCTATTATGACTATTATCAGCCGGAAGCTTATGTACCTTCTTCAGACACGTATATAGAAAAAGATGCATCTATAAATGATGAAATCGACAAGCTCAGACACTCCGCAACAGCGGCTCTATTTGAAAGAGATGATGTAATAATAGTAGCTAGTGTTTCTTGCATATATGGTCTGGGAGACCCGATTGACTATGAAAATCTCGTTGTTTCATTAAGACCTGGGATGGAAAAGGATAGAGATGATGTAATTAGGAAGCTTATAGATATACAGTATGACCGAAATGATATTAACTTCACTAGGGGTACATTCAGAGTCAGAGGAGATGTATTAGAGATTTTTCCGGCTTCATCTAATGAGAATGCGGTGAGAGTTGAGTTTTTTGGAGATGAAGTAGATAGAATAGTTGAGATAAACGTGTTGACCGGAGAAATAATTGGAGAAAGAAACCATATTTCTATTTTCCCAGCATCACACTTCGCCACATCTGAAGATAAAGTGAAAGCTGCAATAGTCACTATTGAGCAGGAGCTTGAAGAGAGATTAAAAGAACTTGAATCAGAAGGAAAATTATTAGAAGCACAGAGACTTAAGCAGAGGACAACTTATGATATCGAAATGCTAAGAGAGATGGGCTTTTGTCAAGGAATTGAAAACTACTCAAGACATTTGAGTCAAAGAC
The DNA here is from genome assembly GCA_964489735.1 of uncultured Clostridia bacterium. GTDB lineage: Bacteria > Bacillota > Clostridia > Tissierellales > Gottschalkiaceae > Andreesenia. The sequence goes on from CAZBAL010000012.1 coordinate 33,959, forward strand.
CTCCAGGAAGTAAGCCGTATACTCTTCTTGACTATTTTCCAGATGATTATCTTATGATTATAGACGAGTCTCATGTTACATTGCCACAAGTTAGAGGTATGTATGGAGGGGACAAGTCCAGAAAAACAACTTTGGTAGACTATGGCTTCAGACTTCCATCGGCACTTGATAACAGGCCGCTGACTTTTGAGGAATTTGAAGGTCATATAAATCAGATATTGTTCGTATCAGCTACACCAGGTCCTTATGAAATGGATCATACAGAGAAGACTGTTGAGCAGATAATAAGACCTACTGGACTCTTAGATCCTAAAATTTCCGTGAGAAGCACTAAAAACCAGATAGACGATTTAATAAATGAGATAAATATGAGAATAGAAAAAAATGAGAGAGTGCTTATTACTACTCTTACAAAGAAGATGTCAGAAGATCTCACTAAATATTTTACTGAGATTGGTCTCAAAGTTGAATATCTGCATTCTGATATCAAGACAATTGAAAGAATGGAGATAATTAGGGATTTAAGACTGGGAAAATTCGATGTTCTGATCGGTATAAACTTGCTTAGAGAAGGATTGGATATCCCGGAAGTTTCTTTAGTTGCCATATTGGATGCAGATAAGGAAGGGTTTTTAAGATCTGAAACATCCATGGTTCAAACTATTGGTAGGGCAGCAAGAAACTCAAGTGGAGAAGTTATAATGTATGCTGATAAGATGACCAATTCTATGGAAAAGGCAATAAGTGAGACAAACAGAAGAAGAGCAATACAGAAGGCATATAATAAGAAGCATAATATCACTCCGACTACAATAGTTAAGAGTGTAAGGGATGTAATTGAAGCTACAACAGTGGCCGAAGAAGGATCAGATTATTCAGTAAAGGTTATGAATGAATCGGATGTACTGAAAGTTAAAGAGCAGATAGCGGCACTTGAATTAGAGATGAGAGAATGGGCAGATCTATTGGAGTTTGAGAAAGCTGCAGAGATCAGAGACCGAATAGAAACTCTTAAAAAAGGAATAGAAGATAATTGAGTGGTTCGGTAGAAAAATCATCATATGGTAATTATGATGGAAATATTCAATCAGAAAGCACTAATGGTAATTATGATGGAAATATTCAATCAGAAAGCACTAAAACTAATGGTGTGATTAACAATGCTTTGAAAAATGATTATAGTATAGATAATAAAAGTGGAATGAGTTTCAATAAGAACAATAGAGTCAATTGGATAGATTTTATAAGAGGACTGGCAATCGTAAATATGGTACTTTATCATTTGATTTATGATTTAGTATATATTTACGGTTATGAAATATCCTGGTTTTCAAAAAATCCAGGTTACTATTGGCAGCAGTATATATGTTGGAGCTTTATAATGGTTTCTGGGATATCTATGAGTTTCAGTAAAGATAATTTAAAGCGTGGAACTAGAATAATGCTTCTAGCTTTATTGATAACTGCGGTAACTACAGCTGCTGGACCTGAGCTTTCAATAAAGTTTGGCATATTGCATTTTATTGGTCTGGGTTTAATAATATCTCATTTTTTATATAATTTAATGCATAAAGTTAAATCATCCATAGGGATGACTGTTTCATTTATGGTGTTTATTACTACAAAATATATGGTATATAACTCAAATCAGTTTTTTGAATATTTTATTAGTGAGCAAACCGCTTCAGACTTAATTTATAGACTAAGAAGTGTAAGATTCATGTTTTTATTTGGATTTCCTAACAATAATTTCAAATCTGCAGATTACTTTCCTTTAATTCCTTGGTTGTTTTTACTTTGGACCGGATACTTTATCGGAAAATGGATTAAAAGTAATCTCTATATGGTTAAAAAAATTGATATAGGGGAGAATATAGTTTCTAAAATTGGAAGACACAGCCTTAAGATATATATATTGCATCAGATTATTATAATGGCTGCATTGCAGATAATATTAAAATGAAATAAAGCTAGCGGAAATAGAAATCCGCTAGCTTTAAATATTTAAATCCGATTGTCTTAAATGTCTTAATTTTTTAGTCTTAATTGGAATATCTAAAATTTTAATACAGAAAAAACCTAGTCAATAATAATTCGTTCGACTATTTTATGAACATTACTGAAGTAGCTTTAACTAATGCAGTAATTTCATCTCCTACTTTAATTCCCATTTCTTCAACAGAACCTTTAGTGATAACACCTACTACTCTGTCTCCACCTTTAGTTTCTATTTCAACTTCACATGTTACCATACCTTCAACGATATTTACTACTTTTCCTGCTAATTTGTTTCTACCTGTAATTTGCATTTCCTATTCCTCCTGTATAATTATTATTTATTCACTATATCAAGTGAACTGGTCTCTATATACATTACCACCAATAATATATTTTAAACAATATATTATTTATAGTATATTGAGTATTTTACAGTGCTTCATATGTAAAAAGATTACAGTTTTATAGCATTAACCTATGTATTTACTCTTAATTATAGCTAAAAACAATCAAAACAGTATTTATATTTTATTAAAAAATGTATTTATATAAAGATATCTAGAATAAATCTACAGTTAAGAGCATAAACCATGAATTTACAAAATATTTGATTTATTATTTTATTAGTAGTAAAATAAACATATATTCACTAACATATATTCATCGAGAGGTGGTATTAATTGAAGGATAAAATAATAGTTAGAGGTGCAAAACAGCACAATCTTAAAAATATAGATCTTGAAATTCCTAGAGATAAGTTTATAGTTTTCACAGGACTAAGCGGTTCTGGAAAGTCCTCTCTTGCATTTGATACTATATATGCAGAGGGACAGAGAAGGTATGTTGAGAGCCTGTCATCGTATGCAAGACAGTTCTTGGGTCAGATGGATAAGCCTGATATTGAATATATAGAAGGACTATCTCCTTCTATTTCAATTGATCAGAAGACAACAAGTAAAAATCCAAGATCGACTGTTGGAACGGTTACTGAAATATATGACTACCTGAGGCTCTTATTTGCAAGAATTGGAACTCCGTATTGTCCAAAGTGTGGAAAGCCTATAACATCACAGACGGTTGATCAGATGGTAGACCAGATAATGGAATTAGAAAATAGAACTAGAATTCAGATATTAGCTCCCGTAGTAAGAGGTCAGAAAGGGCAGCACAAAAAGATAATTGAGAATATCAAAAAAGAAGGCTATGTAAGGCTGAGGGTTGACGGAGAGACTAGAGAGGTCAGCGAAGAGATTAAATTAGAAAAAACAAAGAAACATGATATAGAGGTTGTAATAGATAGACTCATAATAAAAGAGGATATTGAGAAGAGGTTGACTGACTCTATAGAGACAGCTCTGAAACTATCAGATGGACTTCTATTAGTAGATATTATTGATGGTGAGGAGATTCTGTTCAGTCAGAAGTTTGCATGTATTGACTGTAATATAGCTATTGGAGAAATATCTCCAAGAATGTTCTCATTTAATAATCCATTAGGAATGTGTCCAGAGTGTAGTGGACTGGGCAGTCATATGAATGTAGATCCTGAGCTTGTTCTTCCTAATAGAGAACTTTCAATAAAAGAAGGTGCCATAGCACCATTCGAAGGAACGACAGAAGATGGATATTATTTCAGAGCTTTCAGAGCTATAGCGGAGAAGTATAAATTTCCTCTAGACAAGCCAATAAAAGAGGCACCGGAAGCCTTAATAGAGGACATACTTTATGGGACAGACAATAGAGAAATCAAATTCAAGTTTGACAGCAGATTTGGAGGATGGAAAGAATACACTGGAAGATTTGAGGGAGTTATTCCAAATCTTCAAAGAAGATACAGAGAGACAAACTCTGATGTGATGAGAGAAAAGATAGAGGATTTTATGAGTACCAATAGGTGTCCTAAGTGCAATGGAGCAAGGCTTAGAGAAGAAGCGCTATCTGTAAAGATTGGTGATATAAATATTTATGAATTCACATATATGTCGATTGGAAAAGAGTTAGAATTTTTAGATAGCCTGAATCTTACTGAAAGACAGAAAATAATAGGTGAGCAGCTTCTAATTGAGATAAAGAACAGATTAGGTTTCTTAATGAATGTCGGGCTTGACTACTTGACACTTTCAAGAGAAGCGGGAACCTTGTCAGGTGGTGAAGCACAGAGAATAAGACTGGCAACACAAATCGGTGCTAAGCTCGTTGGAGTATTATATGTACTGGATGAGCCAAGTATTGGACTGCATCAGAGAGATAATGATAGATTGCTCGCTACCCTCAGAGAGCTTACAGATTTAGGAAATACTCTGATCGTGGTTGAACACGATGAGGATACAATGTATGCAGCAGATCATATAGTAGACATAGGGCCGGGAGCGGGAATAAATGGTGGTGAAATAGTTGCTCAGGGTAATGTCGATGAAATAAAGTCTAATAAAAATTCTTTGACAGGAGACTATCTTTCTGGGAGAAAGAAGATATTGGTTCCAAAAGAAAGAAGAACTTCAAATGGAAATACCATTTCTGTTAGAGGTGCAGAGGAAAATAATCTTAAGAAAGTGGATATAGATTTTCCGTTAGGTGTATTCACTTCTGTGACAGGAGTTTCAGGTTCAGGTAAGAGTACTTTGGTGAATGAAATATTGTACAAAGGACTTCATCAGAAGCTTCACAAGGGAAAACTTAAGCCTGGAAAGCATAAGTCAATAAAAGGGCATGAAAATATAGATAAAATTATAGAGATAGACCAATCACCTATAGGAAGAACCCCTAGATCAAATCCTGCAACTTATACGGGGGTATTCGATGGAATCAGAGATCTTTTTGCTATGACTAACGAAGCAAAAGAGAGAGGTTATAAAAAAGGAAGATTCAGCTTCAATGTCAAAGGCGGCAGATGTGAAGCTTGTAAGGGTGATGGGATAGTAAAAATAGAAATGCATTTTTTATCAGATGTCTACGTGCCATGTGAGGTTTGTAATGGTAAGAGATATAACAGGGAAACACTTCAAGTTAAGTACAAAGGTAAAAACATAGCTGAAGTACTGGATATGACAGTAGATGAAGCTGTTGATTTTTTTGAAGCTATTCCTACGGTTAACAGAAAGCTGAAAGTAATGCAGGAAGTTGGGCTAGGATATATAAAACTGGGACAGCCATCAACTCAACTGTCGGGTGGAGAGGCTCAGAGGGTTAAACTATCTACTGAGCTGAGTAAGAGAAGTACAGGAAGAACGATGTATATACTGGATGAACCTACGACAGGGCTTCATACTGCAGATGTCCATAAACTGATAAATGTATTGAACAAACTTGTAGATGGTGGAAATACGATCGTTGTCATCGAACATAATCTGGATGTTATAAAAATATCTGATTATATAATAGATTTAGGACCTGAAGGCGGAGATGGTGGTGGCACATTAGTCGCAGCTGGAACGCCAGAAGAGATTGCGAACTGTAAGAATTCATATACTGGCAAGTTTTTAAAGCATGTACTAAGTAAATAGTTAATATTTGCAAAGGTTTGCCTTTTGATATTATACAAGTTTTTGAAACTATGATATAATTAGTTTAATTGAAACTAATGAAAAATATTATCTTATTAGAGGGAGGACAAGCTGTGCAAACAATTACAAATTTTTTACAGAACAGAAAGTCGGTTAGGGAGTTTAGAGATAAAAAAGCTAACGCAGAGACAATAGATAGAATTAAGTCAGCAATAGAACAGATCAGAAATGAGTCAAGTGAAAAGGCTGTTGAATTCAATTTCTATGAGGATGGTAAATCTATTGCAAAAGAGTTAAAAGGTGTAGGAGGATATAGCGGAGTAATGATAGAAAGTCCTCACTATATTGGGCTTGAGTTCTTGAACGATGATCCTAAGACTACGCTATATGGAGCATATTATATGGAGAAGCTTATTACTCTAATAACTGAAATTGAACTGGATACTTGCTGGGTTACTGTCAAGGGTGTGGCTGACAGTACTCTTAATAGATATAATGGGAAAGTGGACTTCCTGCTTGCATTAGGTTATCCTAAGATTAAAATACCATTCTTTACTGAGCCGGAAACGGAATCAGAGAGATTATCAGTAACTGATATAGTATATAAGGATGAGGTTGAGAATCCGATTGAGCCAGAAGAGTTACAGAACATGAGACTTACGGATGTGTTCTTTAACCTAAGATATGCTCCGTCAAGCTATAATACGCAACCTTGGAGATTCCTAATAAAAGATCACAAAGTTACTTTACTTTATAGCCACATAGGTGCTGAATCTCCTAGATATGTTGATATTGGGATTGTTATGTACTATTTTGAAGCACTTGCTAACTCAAAAGGAATTATTGGAGCTTGGAAACTTATAGATGGAGAAATAGAAGGAAGCGAGGCTAGTTATACTAAAATAGCTCAGTTTGCTATATAGTAGCATTTCAGCCCAAGTGATTGTTTTTAAATATAAAGTTTAATAATATTTATATAGGTATATAAATGTCTGGAGATGAATATAGAATTATTCTATAGACATCTCCAGTTTTTTGTAAAAATATAATAGTCAAATTTAGATATATAAATAAGAAGGCTGTTCTATATTAGTACTATTACAGAATTATGTAAAAAGTTAGTAATACAGTAGTATATGAGATTGTGAAAAAAGAAGTTATTATGAGAGGGGGTTAAGTTTATGTTTGATATAAAAGAAGAGTTGAAAATGGTTCCCAAGCTTCCAGGAGTCTATATAATGAAGAATGATATGTCTGAGATTATTTATGTTGGGAAGGCGATTTCCTTAAAGAACAGACTTAGCCAGTATTTCCAGTCTCAAAAAAATCAGCCTCCAAAAGTAAAATCAATGGTAAAAAACATTTCCAGCTTTGAGTACATCATTACTGATAAAGAAATAGAAGCACTGATTTTGGAAGCAAATCTGATAAAAAAACATAAGCCTAGATATAATATACTACTGAGGGATGATAAGCAGTACCCATTTATATCTATAAATTTGAAAGAGAAGTTTCCTAGAATTAAAAAAGTTAGAAAAATGGTGAGAGATGGTTCCAGATACTTTGGGCCATTCACTAACGTAACGGCGTTAAATGACACGATAGAGACCATACTGGAAATATATCCGATCAGGACATGTAACTTGAATTTGGATTTTGGAAAAAGACTTTCAAGACCATGTTTGAACTACTTTATAGATAAGTGTAAAGGACCTTGTTTCAAGGATATAGATGAAAAAGAGTATACGGATATGATTCAGGAGATTATCATGTTCCTCAATGGCAAGGAAGACAAGCTTACAGAAATTATAGAAAAGAAGATGAAGGAAGCTTCAGCAAAACTGGAGTTTGAAAAGGCAGCAGTTTACAGAGACCGAATAGAGTCCTTAAAGATCGTTAGAGAAAGGCAAAAGATTGTCTATAATGTTGAAGACAATCAGGATGTAATTGGTATGGCTAGAGGAGTTGATGAAAGCTGCATTCAGGTATTCTTTATTAGAGGCGGTAAGATAATTGGAAGAGAGTTCTATATGATTGATAATACTGAAGGACTTGAGAAAAAGGACATCCTGCTTTCATTTATGAAACAGTACTATCTAACAGCGGCAAATATTCCTCACGAAATTTTGATTGAAGAAGAAGTTAGTGAAGCAAAGCTGATAGAGGAATGGCTGTCGGAGAAGAGAGGCTCAAAAGTAACAATCAGAGTGCCGCAAAAAGGAGATAAGAATGCACTCATGGAAATGGTTAAAATGAATGCATTCGAAGAGCTTAAGCGAAATGAAACAAAAATCAGACAGAGAAGACCTACCAACATAGAGAATATTGAAGAACTTAGAAAGTGCTTGGGTCTTGAGAAAAAACTTGAAAGGATAGAGGCTTACGATATATCTAATACACAGGGAGTAAACTCTGTTGGATCTATGGTTGTTTTCAACAATGGTGTTCAGAGCAGGAAAGATTACCGGAAGTTTAAGATTAAATACGTGAGTGGACCTGATGACTACAGTTCTTTGGAAGAAGTTTTAGAGAGAAGGTTTAGAAGAGGACTGGATGAAATAGAGAGTATAAGGAAAAAAGAGATAAATATTGAGAATTTTTCTATTTTTCCTGATCTTATAGTTATGGACGGTGGAAAAGGGCAGGTTAATGTCGCTCTGAATCTGCTTAAGAAACTGGGTCTTGATATTCCGGTGTGTGGTCTAGTAAAAGATGATTTTCACAGGACTAGAGGAATAATATATGAAAATAAAGAGATAAAAGTCAATCAAAGAACAGCTTTGTTTAGGTTCATTACTAGAATCCAGGATGAGGCTCATAGATTTGCATTGGATTATCATAGAGAGCTACTCAATAAGAACATGATAAAGTCGGCTTTGGACATGATACCGACAATCGGTGAGGTAAGGAAGAAAAACCTGTTAAAACAGTTTGGATCAATTGATAATATAAAAAAAGCAAGCGTAGAAGAATTAAGAGATACACCAGGTATGAATATAAAATCAGCTGAGGAAGTCTATAATTTTTTTAATGCAAAGGAGTTGAGATAGGGTTGTACAGTGTCGACTTATATGATCTTATTAGTGAAATAGATTTAAAAATAGTATATAGACCAATGGATGTCGAAAAAATAGCTGTTTCAGGAATCGAAATTAACAGGCCTGGACTTCAGTTGACGGGATTCTATCAAGATTTTTTTCCTTCGAGGATTCAAGTGCTCGGAGAACAAGAAAAAGAATATCTGCTTTCACTTGATCAGAAAACCAGATATGAAAGATTAGATAGGTTGTTTTCGTCATCAATTCCGGCATTTATTATAGCTAACAATATATATTCTTTTCCTGAGATAAATGAATTAGCTATGAAACATGAGGTACTGGTTTTAAAGACTGAACTTCCAACTAGTAGATTCATCAGCAAAATAATAGGATATCTTGAGGATGTATTGGCTCCAAGTACCACAATGCATGGAGTTCTGCTAGAAGTTTTCGGTATGGGAGTAATAATAACAGGAAAAAGCGGTATAGGTAAATCAGAGGTTGCCTTAGAACTTATAAAGCTGGGACATAGACTTGTAGCTGATGATGCAGTGGAGATAAAGAAGATAGATGATATGTTAAGAGGGACATCACCTGCTTTAATCAAGCATTTTATGGAGATACGAGGCATTGGTATAATCGATGTCACAATGTTGTACGGAGTTGGTGCGGTAAAAACTTGGGAAATGATTGATTTAATGGTAGAACTTGAAGACTGGGATGAGGATAAAGAGTATGATCGACTTGGTATAGAGGAACAAACAATAGACATACTTGGAATTCAGACTCCTAAGGTCACCGTTCCTGTAAGGCCGGGACGTCATTTAGCTATGATAGTCGAGGTTGCAGCTAGAAATACTAGAATGAAGCAGTTTGGACATAATGCTGCTGAAGAACTGGATAAAAAGTTAAGAGAAGATATAGAGCTTAGAAAGAAAACATATAACTGGGAGGAGTGATTCTGTGAGACTAGAAGTTGAAACGCATTGTCATACTGTTGCAAGTGGACATGCCTACAGTACGATACAGGAGATAATGGTTGTGGCTAAAGACAAAAATATTAGAGCGGTAGCAATAACCGATCATGGTCCAAGTATGCCTGGAGCATCAGATATTTACAATATAATAAACCAGAGAGTTATACCGGATTCAATCTATGGAGTTGATGTGCTTAAAGGTGTAGAGGCGAATATTATAGATTATGATGGGAATCTGGATTTAGAAGATAAAATCTTAGAGAACTTAGACTTGGTAATTGCATCTCTTCATAGCATAACCATAGAGCCTGGAACTGAAGAAGAAAACACAAGGGCAATATTGAAGGCTATGGAAAATCCTAATGTGGATATAATAGCACATCCTGGAAATCCGATGTTTCCAATAGATCAAGAAGCAATGGTAAAAAAAGCAATCGAAACCAACACATTAATAGAAATAAATAATAGCTCCTTTCTATCGAGTAGGAAAGGAAGTAGAGATAACTGTATAGAAATAGCAAAAATTTGTAAAGAATTAGGTGCGAAAATTGCATGCGGTAGCGATGCTCATATTTCATTTGATGTCTGCAGGACCGATAAAACGGCAGAAGTAATAGATTTAGTCGGCTTTCCAGAGGAACAAATAATAAACTTAAATTATGATAATTTTAAAAAATACTTGTCAGAAAAAGGGAAGAAAAGATTCAAATAAATAAGGTTAATAAGATAGAAAAAGGGTATCTATAGTATGGTAGAGAAATGTTTTGCAAATTCTGTATACTTGATTTATAAAATAAAAAAGTGTATACTTGAATCATGATATTGTATACAAAATATTAGTACGGCAATATTGATTAGGGCAATAGATAAAATTATATTAGATAAAATTAATAAGGGGGATACTCTTTATGGCAAGAAAAATGAAAACAATGGATGGTAATACGGCCGCTTCCCACGTGTCATACGCATTTACGGAAGTCGCTGCAATTTACCCTATAACACCATCATCTACTATGGCAGAAATAGTTGATGAATGGGCAGCAAAAGGCAAAAAAAATATATTCGGCAGACCAGTTGAAGTTCATGAGCTTCAATCAGAAGGTGGAGCTGCTGGAGCTTTACATGGTTCATTATCAGCTGGAGCACTATCAACAACATATACTGCTTCACAAGGATTGCTTTTAATGATACCAAATATGTATAAAATTTCTGGAGAACTTTTACCAGGTGTGTTCCACGTAAGTGCTCGTGCACTAGCATCGCATGCGTTATCAATATTTGGAGATCACCAAGATGTTATGTCTGCAAGACAAACAGGATTTGCATTATTAGCATCAGGATCTGTACAGGAAGTAATGGATCTAGGAGGAGTAGCACATTTAGCCGCAATAAGATCTAGAATTCCTTTCATGCATTTCTTCGATGGTTTCAGAACTTCTCATGAGATACAAAAAATTGAGGTTATTGAGTATGATGAGTTTGCAAAATTAGTTGATTATGATGCAATAAAAGAGTTCAAAAAGAATGCGTTAAAGCCAGAAAATCCATATACAAAAGGAACTGCACAGAACCCAGATATATTCTTCCAAGCGAAAGAAGCATCAAATGAGTTCTACAATAAAGTTCCTGATATTGTTAATGACTATATGAAAGAAATCAATAAACTTACTGGTAGAAATTACAAGCCATTCAACTATACTGGTGCACCTGATGCTGAGCGTATTATTGTAGCAATGGGATCAGTTTGTGAAACAGCTAAAGAAGTTGTTGATTATATGAATAAAAATGGTGAGAAAGTTGGAATAATAGAAGTAAGACTTTATAGACCATTCTCAGAAAAATATTTCTTCGATGTAGTTCCATCAACAGTAAAGAAAATAGCTGTTCTTGATAGAACTAAAGAACCGGGAGCAATAGATGAACCGCTTTGCTTAGATGTAAAGAGCATATATTTCGGTAAAGAAAATGCACCTATGATAATTGGTGGAAGATATGGATTGGGATCGAAAGACACTAAACCTTCACAAATAAAAGCAGCATTTGATAATCTGTTAGCAGATGAGCCTATAGATAACTTTACTATAGGAATCGTTGATGATGTTACTCATAAATCTCTTCCAAAGGGTGAACCAATAAACACTGATCCTGAAGGAACAATAAAATGTAAGTTCTGGGGACTTGGATCAGATGGTACTGTTGGAGCTAACAAATCAGCTATAAAAATTATAGGTGACAATACTGATATGTACGCTCAAGCATACTTTGAATATGACTCAAAAAAATCTGGAGGGATTACAATATCTCACTTGAGATTTGGAAAAAAACCTATCAGATCAACATATTTAGTTACAACACCGGACTTTGTATCATGTTCAAATCAAGCGTATGTAAATCAATATGATCTTTTAAAAGGTTTAACAAAAGGAGGAACATTCCTTCTTAACTCTAACTGGAGCCCTGAAGAATTATCAGAAAAATTACCAGCTTCAATGAAGAAGTATTTAGCTGAAAATGATATAGAATTCTATACTGTAGATGCTACTAAGATAGCTTCTGAAATTGGTCTTGGCAATAGAATAAATATGATAATGCAATCGGCCTTCTTTAAACTGACAGAGGTTATCCCTGTAGATGAAGCTATAAAGTATCTAAAAGATGCAATTGTAACTTCATATGGTAAAAAAGGTGAGCATATAGTTAATATGAACTATGCAGCTGTTGATCAAGGAATTGAATCACTAGTTAAAATAGACATACCAGCTGATTGGGCAGATGCTAAAGATGAAGAAATTTGTGATACAGATGAGCCAGACTTTGTTAAAAACATTCTGAAGCCTATGAACAGACAAGAGGGAGACGATATACCTGTAAGTGCGTTTGTTGGTAGAGAGGAAGGAATATTCCCTCCAGGAACTGCAGCTTATGAAAAACGTGGTATAGCAGCGTTTGTTCCTGAGTGGAAAGTTGAAAACTGTATCCAATGTAATCAGTGTTCATTTGTATGTCCTCATGCTGCAATAAGACCATTCTTATTAGATGAGGAAGAAGCAAAAAATGCTCCAGAATCGCTTAAGACAAAGCCAGCTATGGGTAAAGGTCTAGAGGGACTTCAATATAAAATACAGGTTTCTACTTATGACTGTACGGGATGTGGTAACTGTGCTGATATCTGTCCGTCAAAAGAGAAATCACTTGTTATGCAACCAGCAGAAGGACAGCAGAGAAATGAAGCTGGACATTGGGAGTATTTAACTGAAAAAGTAACAGTTAAAGATGATTTGATGGTTAAAACAAATGTTAAAGGTAGTCAGTTCTCACAGCCACTTCTTGAATTCTCAGGAGCTTGTGCTGGATGTGGAGAGACTCCATATATTAAAGCAGTTACTCAGCTTTATGGTGACAGAATGATAATAGCAAATGCTACAGGTTGTTCATCAATCTGGGGTGGATCTGCACCATCAACTCCTTATACAGTAAACAAAGAAGGTAAAGGACCTGCATGGGCAAACTCGCTATTTGAAGATAATGCTGAATATGGATATGGTATGGCATTAGCTGTTAAACAAAAAACTAATAAAATAGCTGATGATATGGAAAAACTTCTTGAAATGAATATCTCTGAACAAACTAAAGATGCATTAAATGCATGGTTAGAAGGTAAAGACGATGCTGATGCTTCAAAAGAGGCTGCAGCTAAAGTTGTAGAGATACTTGATGGAAACATTGAGTCGGACGAAGAAGTTAAGAAATTATTAGCTGAAATAGATGAAAACAGAGATTACCTTGTTAAAAAATCTGTTTGGATATTTGGTGGAGACGGTTGGGCTTATGATATCGGATACGGTGGATTAGACCATGTGCTTGCATCAAATGAAGATGTAAATGTGTTTGTTCTTGATACAGAAGTTTACTCTAACACTGGAGGTCAGTCATCAAAATCGACTCCTACAGCTGCTATAGCTAAATTCGCTTCTTCAGGAAAGAGAACTAAAAAGAAAAACTTAGGCCTTATGGCAACACAATACGGATATGTATACGTTGCACAAGTTTCAATGGGTGCAGATAAGAACCAATTTATGAAAGCACTTATCGAAGCAGAAAAATATAAAGGACCTTCATTAATAATTGCATATGCACCATGTATAGCACATGGAATCAGAGCAGGAATGGGTAAAACTCAGGAACAAGCTAAAAAAGCTGTAGACGCTGGTTACTGGCACTTATACAGATACAACCCTGAGTTAGCAGAAAAAGGAGAAAATCCATTCGTATTGGATTCTAAAGAACCGAAAGATTCATTTAGAGACTTTATAATGGGAGAAGTAAGATATACTTCACTTCAAAAAGCATTCCCTGATGTTGCAGAGGAGTTATTTGAAAAAGCAGAAAAAGATGCTAAAGAAACATATGAAACTTATAAGAAACTTGCAGAGTGTCACTAATAATTTTAGTAATACTTTAGAGTAAGTTGAAATTTGAAATAAAATCTAATATTAAATCTAAAAGTTTAGGCTAGGAAAATTATACTACTATAATTTTCCTAGCCTTTTTGTTTTATTGACTGCGAAATAATACATTCAATAAAATTACATCAGTAAATACACAGAATATAACTATTATATTGAATATATATGTGATATTTTCAATATAATTTGGTTAGTAAGGTAAAATTGGGGTAAAATGGTAATACATGGAATTAAAACCATGTAATGTAAACAGGAGTTATATTTATTTTTACTGTGTTTACAAAAAACAACATAC
>CAZBAL010000012.1:48335-52812 GCA_964489735.1 uncultured Clostridia bacterium
TATAGTAAAGAAGGGAGGTCAGAAGCGTAGTTAGATATACATATGTTGTTTTAAAGTTCATTTAAAATCAAATTACAGAAAGGAGAAAAGACATGAAATCGCATAGTTCAACAAGTAGTAGAGTTTGGGCATGGATAGTTTCTATTTTTATGATTGCGGGTATTATCATAAATCCTATATCTCAAGTTATAGTAAGAGCTGAACAAGTTCCTGAAAAAAACTGGGAAGAGTCAATTCCTGTAGACTTGCAGAAATGAGACCTACCTAGTAACTGTGAGATTATAAATGTAGGTGGAGCATCAGTTGATCCACTGCATTTAACAGCAATCTCATATCAGGGAAGTCATATTTATAACGATAGAACAACATTAGACTTTAACTGGGGATCATATTACTCAGCAAACTCATTAACATGGAAAAAAGCAAAGCTATTCATAGATCCAGAGCTAAATGAGAAAGTTGAAAGAGTAATAGCTTATCATGAGACAAATGATAATGAAGTGAGCTTAGCAAAAGATGGAAATATTTATACATTAAAAATTTCAGATGTGCTAAGTCTTGGAGCTACAGAAGAGTCAAGATCTAATGTTGTCAGAATCAAAGTTGTTCTCAATTCGGGAGAATCTGTGGACAGTTTGACTCGTGACAATACGGTTCAAATGAGATTGTTCAATGAAAATGAAACCAAGGTTTGGGCTAAGGCTGACAAGCGTAAGCCAGTAAGTTATTCAGACTATACTCAATCTACTACAATCTCAAAAATGAAGGAGATGGGAAGACTAGAAGAGTTTTCAACTGGTTATGTAACAACACAGACTAGTGCAAATACAAAGTATGATGGGGAAACTCAGAAATTAGAGGTTAACTACACTTACAATAATCAAGGTTACCTATTGGCTTCTCACAGACCATATGCTTTAAGTTATAAAATACCTGCGGAAATCTATAACATGATCAAAGATGGAGATAGCATAAAAGTATATGTTATCAATCATAATTCAGACAAAGTCACAAACGGTGTAGTATTGAATAAATCTGAATTTAAAGAGGTTGATGGTGGATATATTTTAAAAATGTCAGAGGGTGGCTATAATAGCGCTGACGGAAGCTACTTTACTAATATAGGAAGTGGAACAAATTCTATTTATCATCAGTCAGTTACAATCAACCCTGCAGGAATTAGATTAGAGTTAGATATGGATATTGCTGCTATAGCAGATTCATTTAGTCCTGATGACTATATGGACCAGTATCCTATTCAAATTCAGTACACGTCAAATTCGGCACCAGAAATATATAGAGGGACGTTTGAAAATGAAATAACTCTAACAAAAGGAACAGAGGTAACTGTAGAGTTTCCTGTTAATGGAATACTGAACCTTGTATCAACATTATCTGGTAAGAAGCTGTTCCTTAGATATGGAGATTTCTTAATTCCGCAAAAAGGTGTTGATGCAGGTTATGGTAAAACATTCAAATTCGTTATACCTAGGGATGTTACTATTCCAGCTGGTTCTGATGTATCTGTTTTTTCAGATACTACTAGTAAAAGTAAAAACACACAGGGTACATTAAAGATAGGTGAAACATCAATAACTTTACCTAAATTAACATCTGGTTCTAATGCTGTACTAGCTAACACTAATGCATTCAGTACCATTATGTTAGAGAAAACATTTTATTTGCCAAAAATAGATGATATTTTCACTGACGATACAAGTTATAAAGGGTTTGTAAAGTATCCTGGTGCTTATGTATATGGAAGAGCACCATCTGAAACAGAGTACAGTAATGTTCTCTCGGGTACAACACCAAATCCACAAGAAGACAATGCATATCCATTTACTTTAGATAAGAGTTCTAGTACAGAGCTTCTAAAAGATATGCCGATAAATTTTAGAGTGGCAGATTATAGAAATTCTAAAATACCATCAGATCTAGTAACTCAGAAAGTTAAAGCTAGAGTTACATTTGACTTGAATGATGGAGGAACAACACCAAATAAAGTTGTAGTTGCACCGGAAAACTTAAAATACAGCAATGATGAAGGCTATCAGCCAAATGGACTTGATTATAACGGTGTTAACGAAATGCCTGATTTTGATGAGTCCACTGCTGATACTAAAGATGATCCAACTAGAGAAGGTTACACATTTAATGGTTGGAATACAAAGATAGACGGTTCTGGAGAAATGTTCACGAAAGATACGCCGATTACCAAACACTTAACTGTGTATGCTCAATGGACTAGGTCTTATCAGTCCGTAGTAAAATATTTTAAAGACGGTGTAGAAGATGTGAGCTTAGAAACTGTTGGAACAGTACCAGCGACAGATCCTAAAATTTCTATAGAGAGTTTAAAAAAGGATTTTTAAGGGCTTAGCTTTCATAGTTCAGATCCAAGTGCGGATGAAAATGGAAATATTACTGTAACTGATAATATGGTAATAAATATGTATTATCTATCAGATATTATTTCAAATCCATCGGAAGATACTCCGACAGGGTACAACAGAGTAATATTTGATAGTAGAGAACATGGAACCTTCGCACCTGGTACAGATAGTGTTTTTGATGTGAAAAATGGAGTTACTTTTCCATTAGAAAAAGCTCCACCAGTTGAAACAAATGAGAACTACACATTTACAGGATGGTTACCTAGTTTACCTTCAACTATATCCGATACAGTTACGTTTGTTGCACAATATGAACAAGAGAAAAGTGTTGTACCAGTCATTCCTCAAGTAAAAGAAGGCGCAACAGAAGTATTAGTCAAGTATCCAGAAGGATCTACACATAAAGAAGGGGATACTCTGATAGTGACATTACCAAATGGCACATCGATAGAAGCTTTCTGGAGTTCGGGGGATGATGCATTTAAAGCGGAGATTCCAGAAGGGACGGATATGAGTCCAGGAGGGGAAATAAATGCTACACTAACCGAGTCAGGTAAAGCACCTACAAATGCTGAGCCTATATTAATTTCTAGATTAGACTCTAGTGTAAGACCTATTATTTCACCAGTTATTGACTCAGATAAAACAGTTTTAGTTAAATATCCAGAAGGATCTTCATATGAAGAAGGGGATACTTTAACAGTAACATTGCCAGATGGTTCATCGGTGAATGCTATTTGGAGCTCAGAGGATGATGCATTTAAAGTAGAGGTACCAGAAGGAACTGATATGAGTAGTGGCGGAGTTATAAATGCAAAATTAACTGAGATAGGAAAAGCACCAACCAATGCAGTACCGGAGACTATATCGAATTCAGAAGCAACCGATTATGATGGATCTGGAGCAGCAACGGTATCTATAGGAGACACAGTGATACCAGAAAATATAGTGTTTAGTCCTGTTCTACCTGAAGGAGCTACGGTAGAATCAGTTAGCGAAATTGATACAACAACGGCTGGAGAAAAGACGGGGACAGCAACAGTTAAGTTCTCAGATGGAAGTACTAAACAAGTTCGAATAAATGTAACAGTTCTAGAAGATATTATTTCAGATCCTACTGGAGAAACACCAGTGGGCTATCATAGAGTGATATTTAACTCTGGAGATAATGGAACTATAGCTCTTGGTGATACAAGAATTTTTGATGTAAAAGATGGAGTAGAATTCCCTGAGGATAAAGCTCCAAATATTATATCAAACGAAAACCATAGTTTTAATGGTTGGAATCCAACATTACCGCTAGAAATAACTAGAGAAGAGACATTTGTTGCGCAATACAAACAAGTTTCGAGTGTTAAACCTATCATTTCTGCGGTAAATGATTTAGACAGTGAGATTCATGTTAAGTATCCAGATGGATCATCATATGGATCGGGAGATATTTTGCAAGTTGTATTACCTGGCGATATAACAGTTGATGCCGAATGGAATCCTGACAAAGGAGTATATGTAGCAAAAGTACCAGAAGGAACTGATATGAGTCCAGGAAATGAAGTCAAGGCTACACTCACTGAACTTGGAAAGGCACCGACAGATGCAGAACCTGTAATAGTAACGGAATCAGAAGCAACAGCCTATACTGGTTCGGGAACTGGAACAGTATCAAAAGGGGATACAGTAACAGCAGATGATATTATGTTTGAATCTGAATTACCAGCAGGAGCAACTGTAGAATCAGTAAGTGGAATAGACACAGCAACAGCTGGAGAGAAAACAGGAACTGCTAAAGTTCAGTTCGCAGACGGAAGTGTAAAAGATGTACCGATAGTAGTGACAGTACTTGATGATATAATAGACAGTCCAACAGGGGATACTCCTGATGGATATCACAGAGTTACATTTAGTAACGGAACAAATGGTAGCTTTGTACTTGGAGAAATTACGAAATTCGATGTTAAGAATGGAATAACATTCCCACTAGACAAAGCGCCAAAAGTAACAGCAGATGATAACTATACGTTTACAGGATGGTTACCGGAACTACCATCATCAATTACAGAAGGACTTGAGTTTGTAGCACA
>CAZBAL010000013.1:0-14847 GCA_964489735.1 uncultured Clostridia bacterium
TAGTGCTCCAACTGCCAAATCAATATCATCCTGGATGACAATTATATTCTCTGTGGGTATTTTAAAATACTCCTTAGCTTCTCTTACAGATTCACCGCTCTTATTCATAAATGTCTGAGGTTTCATCAATATGACCTTTTCTCCAGATAAATTCAATTCTCCATATACTGACTTGAATTTTATCTTGTTTACTTTAACATCATATTCCTCTGCAAGATAGTCAATAGCTGCGAATCCAACATTATGCTTTGTGTTTCTATATCTGGACCCCGGATTTCCCAGTCCTACTATCAAATACAAATCCGTTGCCTCCTTATTTTGTGTCAAACAGCTTGCTTACAGACTCATTGCTGTAAATTCTTCTTATTGCCTCTGCAAATATCTTTGAAACTGTTACAACTTCAATCTTATCTATTTTCTTTTCCTCTGGTAAAGGTATTGTATCTGTAATAACGATTTTCTCAATAGGAGATTCCTCTAATCTTTCAATTGCAGGTCCTGAAAGAACTCCATGAGTACAACATGCATATACACTCTTAGCTCCGAATTTCTTAAGTACTTCTGCCGCTTTAGTAATAGAGCCAGCCGTATCTATTATATCGTCCACTAATATAGCATTTTTACCTTCTATATCTCCTATTACATTCATAACTTCTGAAACATTTGCTTTAGGTCTTCTCTTTTCTATGATCGCTATCGGAAGATCATAAATGCTTGCAAAATTTCTAGCTCTTTGAACTCCACCAACATCCGGTGAAACTATAACAGTATCTTCTTTCATTGCTAACTCTTCAAAGTATTTAGCTAGAATAGGTCCTCCTAATAGATGATCTAGAGGTATATCGAAGTAACCCTGAAGCTGTGCTGCGTGTAAATCCATGCTGATTACTCTGTCCGCACCTGCTTCTGTTATAAGATTAGCCACAAGCTTTGCTGTTATAGGCTCTCTCGCTTTAGCTTTTCTATCCTGTCTAGCATATCCGTAATATGGAATAACAGCATTAATTCTTCCTGCAGAAGCTCTCTTAAGCGCATCTATAACTATTAAAAGCTCCATCAGGTTGTCATTGGTCGGAGCACATGTTGCTTGAATAACAAAAACATCCACACCTCTAACTGTCTCGCCTAAACTTACAGTTGTTTCTCCATCACTGAATTTTCCAATCGTAAGATCACCCAGTTTCATATCCAGCTCTTCACATATTTTTTCTCCAAACTCTCTGTTTCTTTCCCCTGCAAAAATCTTCACTATACCACTACCGATATTCATAAAAAGTCCCTCCTAAATATTGAGCTCTCACTTAGCTCATCTTTATTAATTATCCTTGCTATTTTAAAAAAGGTCAAGCCGTTCCAGCTTCATATTTTTTATTTATTAACTTTCTTTAAAACCCAGCCAACTTTTTCAACCTGTCTTGCTCTTGCTATAGCCAGGCTGTTTTCTTTTACTTCATCAGTGATTGTAGATCCCGCCGCAATATATGAATTTGAGTTTATTTTCAAAGGCGATACCAAGTTACTGTTGCACCCTAAGAAAACATTGTCTCCAACTTCAACTCTAGCCTTTGTCGATCCATCATAGTTTACAAAGACAACTCCGCATCCGATATTTACATTCTCACCTACATCTGCATCCCCAATATATGAATGATGAGATGCTTTACTTCCGTCTCCTATAGTAGCATTTTTAACTTCAACAAAATCCCCTATCTTAACATTCTTGCCTATATTGCTATCAGGTCTAAGATATGCATAAGGCCCTATTTTAGTAGAGTCTCCAACTTTACTGTAAGCAATAGTAGAGCTTTGAATAGCCACATTATCTCCAATTTCCGAGTGAATTATTTTTACGTTGTTTCCTAGCTTGCAGTTCTCTCCAATTATCGAAGGACCTTCTATCGCAACTCCAGGGTATAGTACAGTATCTTTTCCGATTTTAGCATCCGGACATATATAAGTCATATCAGGATTTATCAGTATAGCACCTTCTAACATGAACTTCTCATTAACTCTTTCTCTCATAACTTTTTCAGCAGCTGCAAGCTGTACTTTTGAATTTATTCCCTGAATTTCACCTGGATCTTCAGTTATAAATCCACCAACTTTTCCACCTTGACTATTAACAATTTCAACCGCATCCGTTATATAATATTCTCCCTGTGCATTATCATTGTCAAGTTTTGATAGAATGTCTTTAAGTACTGATCCTTTAAAACAGTAAATTCCTGAATTTACCTCATCAATTTTTCTCTGTTCTTCTGTTGCATCTTTCTGTTCAACTATAGATAGAACTTTTCCATCTGAGTCCTTCACTATTCTTCCATAACCAGTTGGATCTTCTAACTTAGATGTTAAAACAGTAACATCATATTCACCATCCATATGGAAGCTCATAAGTTCTTCTACCGTTGTTGATCTTATAAGCGGTGTATCTCCGCATAAAACTACAACCGTATCCTCATCCTCAAATTTTCCCTGTGCCTGCTGAACAGCAAATCCAGTTCCATAAGGAGCATCTTCTCCAATTGGCTGAACAGCGATTATCACTTTCTCTTTATCCTCTATAACATCTTCTATTACATCAGCTTTATATCCTACTACAACTATATTCTTCTCTACTCCAGCATCTACTGCAGAATCAATAACATGATTTACTAAAGCCTTCTCACACACTTTATGTGCACATTTAGGCAGATTAGACTTCATTCTAGTCCCTTCACCTGCAGCTAAAATTACTGATACCAACATACTAAATGACCCCTTTTCAACATTATTTATTTTTCGGCAATATGATTAAACTATTTGCCCTATCATCTATTTCTATAAGCTCAAGCAGCGATT
This sequence comes from uncultured Clostridia bacterium, assembly GCA_964489735.1. Classification (GTDB taxonomy): domain Bacteria; phylum Bacillota; class Clostridia; order Tissierellales; family Gottschalkiaceae; genus Andreesenia. The sequence goes on from CAZBAL010000013.1 coordinate 2,842, forward strand.
CAACTTTGTTTTCTTTTAAGAGACTTTCCTCACATTTGCTTATTAAAACTCCTACCCCTATAACCTCTGATTTAAACTCTTTCATCATGGATTTGATACCGTCTATAGTACCTCCTCCTCTCATGAAATCATCTATTACCAAAACTCTGCTGTTTTCCTTCATACTATTTCTAGCCAAAGATAAACTCTGTATAGTTCCGAGCGACTTTGACATATAATTCACATTTACAGTCGTTCCCTCTGTTATCTTGGTATTCTTCCTGATTACCACAAGCGGTACATTCAGAGCTCTAGCAGTCATCGAAGCCATCTGAATTCCTTTAGTTTCAATTGTAACAACGTAATCAACTTTCTTGTTACTGAATCTGCTCGCAAATATTCTTCCTATTCCGTCTGTAATCTCTGGTGAAAATATCAGATCTGTTAGAAAAACAAATTTACCGACAACTATACGTTCAGGATCCGATAATTTTTCTGAAAGCATTTTCAGAAATTCTTTTTCATCTTGCCTATTCATTTTTGGAATATACTTTACTCCACCTGATGCTCCGGGTAAAGTCACAACCGTCCCGACATCAAGCTTTTCTATTAAATCTTTTAGAATTACAATGTCTTCGCTTATCGTAGATTTAGCAGCATTGAGTTTTTCAGTGAAATAACCATATGTGAACACCTGGTTAGGATTATTAGTTAAAACATATGTCAACGCACCTATTCTTTCGTTTCTCTTAAAATTCATATACAAAAACCTCTTTTATCGATTATTTTTGCTCATATATATAATTTTATTAGGAAATCACTATGTTTTCAAGTAAATAGTAGTTTTTAGTTTAATTTTAGATTTCTAATATGGTATAATCAAGGAGTTAAGATGAATTTACTTACAGTGATTTTGAGTTTAGGAGGCTATACAATGAAAACTTTTGATATATATAATACAGAATATAGCAGTGTGCATTTTATAGGAATAGGTGGAGTTAGTATGAGCGGTCTTGCTACTATACTCCTGGATAAAGGAATATCTGTTTCAGGTTCAGACATGAACGACTCAGAAACGGTAAAAAAACTTAGAGATAAAGGTGCTGAGATTTTCTTAGGTCATAGTGAAGACAATATAAAGTCACCTGACTTAGTAATATATACAGATGCGATCTCACCGCATAATCCAGAATTTAAAAAAGCTCTGGATGAGAATATACTATGTGTTGACAGAGGAACGTTCCTAGGTCAGCTTATGAGAGTTTACGAAGATTCTATAGCAGTAGCTGGTACCCATGGAAAAACTACTACGACCAGTATGCTGACTGTACTCTTAAATGATACTGAACTTAATCCAACTATACTGCTTGGAGGAAGTCTTGAGCAGATAAAAGGAAATGTTAAGATTGGAGATAAGAAACTTCTTATAACTGAAGCCTGTGAATACAAAGGAAATGTACTTAAATTTCACTCTACAGTAGGTATACTTTTAAATGTGGACAATGACCATTTAGATTATTTTACAGGGATAGAACAGATAATTGATACATTCAAAGGTTTCGTGGCTCTGATACCGGAAGATGGTCACCTGATTGTAAATATAGATGATGAAAATGCAATGAAAGCAGCAGAAGATGCTAAATGCAATGTAGTTACATTTGGTAAGTCAGAAGATGCAAAGTACAGAATTTCAGATATAAAAGTAAATCCTGATTTCACATCCACTTACAAGCTAACTATCGATGGCGATAAATCATATACTGTGAACCTAAATGTAATTGGAGAGCATAATATACTGGATTCAGCAGCTGCTATTACAGCATCACATTGCTGTGGCATTGAAATGGATTATCTACTGGATAAAATACAGGAATACACAGGAACTAAAAGACGTCTTGAAAGAAAAGGCACTTGCAACGGCTTCGCTATAATTGATGACTATGCTCATCATCCTACAGAAATACAGGCTTCTCTGAAAGCTGCTAAGCATCTTGGAGCAAACAGTGTATGGTGTATTTTCCAGCCTCATACTTATAGCAGATCAATTTCGCTTATAGAAGATTTCTGTAACTCATTCTATGATGCTGACCATGTTATAATTGCTGATATATTTGCAGCTAGAGAGCAGAACTGGGGAAATGTCCATGCTAAGGACTTTGTTGAAAGACTTCAGGCCAATGAAGTAGATGCCCTTTACTTTGAGTCTTTTGACCAGATAGAAGAGCATATTATGAATAATGCATCCGAAGGAGATATCGTTTTAACAATGGGAGCAGGAAACATCGTGGAAGTTGGAGAAAATATAATAAATAAATGCTAGTTTACTGTTTAAATTCCTTATTAATGGGAAAGTATATATTAGAGAAAAAACGTAGAAAGGATGATTCCTATGATTAATGTGAATAAAGTATTAGTTCCAGTAGATGGCTCGGAAAGAAGTTTGGAAGCAATTGAAATGGTAAAATCACTCTTTGTTAACCATCCGATTGAAATTCATTTACTTAATGTTGTTGAAGTTAATTATATAGTTCAAGAAAGCATACAGAAAGAATTGATTGTTCAGAGTAACGAAGTTCTTGACCATGCAGGAGAATTACTTGAAAACTACACAGTTGTAAAATCAAGTATTGTAGGTACTCCGTATAAAGACATAATAGAGTATGCTTCAAAGGAAAAAGTTGATCTCATAGTTATGACTAGAATGGGATTAAGCGGATTCCAAAGATACTTAATCGGTTCGGTTACGAGCAAAGTTGTTGCTCATTCACCAATACCAGTTATAGTTATACCAGAAAAGCCTTTAGACTAATAAATCATCAAAAGCATTTCCTATCTTTTTTAGGAGATGCTTTTTTTTATAAAAAAAAGACATACTGCTATATTTTTCAAATACCTTGCATAAGCCTTCACATAGGCAAAGTACTGAAATTCTATAACAGTATGTCTAAAACACATTATAATTCGATATATTTTCCCATTCTTCTTATCTTTTCATATCTTTTTTCGACATTTTCCTCAATTTCATGTGAATCTAGCTCTTTTAATGATTTTTCTATATAATCTTTTATATTTTCAGCAGATTCTTTAATTGAATTATGTGCTCCACCTTCTGGCTCTGATATAATATCATCTATTATTCCCAGACCTAGAAGATCCTTAGATGTCATATTCATAACTGCAGCCGCATCAGGCGCTTTTTTTGCATCTTTCCAAAGTATGCTGGCAAGTCCTTCCGGTGAAATAACAGAATATACAGAGTTCTCAAGCATAGCTATTTTATCAGCAACGCCAAGTGCAAGAGCTCCACCACTGCCACCTTCTCCTATTATTATCGCAATCGTAGGAACTTTCAGCCTGCTCATCTCAAGAAGATTCTCTGCAATAGCCTGAGCCTGTCCTCTTTCCTCAGCCCCAATCCCGCAGTATGCTCCTGCAGTATCTATTAGAGTTATAATAGGTCTGTTGAATTTTTCTGCCTGCTTCATCAGTCTGAGTGCTTTTCTATATCCTTCAGGATTTGGCATACCGAAGTTTCTAAAAATATTTTCTTCAGTATTTCTCCCTTTCTGATGACCAATAATAGTGACAGGTCTGCCATCCATAAATCCTATCCCTGCTATTATTGCTTTGTCATCAGCGAATCTTCTATCTCCATGAAGCTCAATAAACTTCTCAGTTATATTGGAGATATATTCCAGGCAGTTAGGTCTTTCTCTATGCCTTGCAAGTCCGACTTTTTCCCACGCAGTGATTTCCTGAGGTGCCAGTAATTCTGACTGTATAGGTGCTTCAGTTTCACTTTTACTCTCTCTTGCTTCGGAAAGTGTCTTTCTTATCGCTTCTATCTCTTTACTTAAATCGGTACCTGTCAATTCAGAAGCTTTCTCAAGTTCTAATATGCTCTTTTCTAGTTTATCTAAATAATCTTTGTTATCGCTCATAATCACTATTCACCACCTGAACTATGAATCTTAATAAGATCCGATATTGTCTGTTTCATCATTTTTCTTTCAACAATAAGATCCACAAATCCCTTTTCAAGCAGGAATTCTGCAGTTTGGAATCCTTCAGGTAAGTTCTGTCTTATGGTCTGTGCAACAACCCTAGGACCTGCAAACCCTATTAGAGTTTCAGGTTCTGACATTATTATGTCTCCAAGCATTGCAAAGCTCGCTGATACCCCTCCTGTTGTCGGGTCTGTAAGAACGGTCAGATAAAAAATGTTCTTTTCGTCCAGCTTAGCTATAGCAGCAGAAGTCTTAGCCATCTGCATTAGCGAAACTATACCTTCCTGCATTCTAGCTCCTCCTGATGCGCAGAATAGAACAAGAGGGATTGAATGCTCAACAGAATCTTCCATAAGCCTTGTGATTTTTTCACCCACAACGGAACCCATACTTCCCATCATGAACTTAGATTCCATAATTCCAATATTCACTGGCTGTCCATCGATATTTCCTCTTCCTGTAATTACTGCTTCATCCAGTTTAGACTGCTTTCTTGCCTTGTCCAGTTTTACATCATATTCAGGAAAGTTGAGAAAATTTTCTGTTTTTATATCTGTAAAGTACTCTTCAAAACTTTCATCATCTATTATGCTTTTTAACCTGCTCCTAGCATCAAGTCTTCCATGCTTACCACAGCTTGGGCACACACTTAAGTTGTCCTCAAACTCTTTTATAAGCATTATCTCTTCACATTTTCCGCATTTCATCCAGATGTTTTCATCAAAACTGTTATCCGCTGCTGCTGCAGATTTTCCCTGTGCTTTTTTATTGACTGTGATAGTAGCATACTTTTTTTTGCCTTTAAATAAGTCTTTTAACATTTTCTGCATCCTTTCTGAATTCAGAAGATTCTCTTATCAATCGATACATTCAGTATTAAGAACCAAGTATTTCATTTTCGATAAAAGATGTGTAGATATTGTTCTTTTTAAAATCTTCATTGTCGAGAATCTCTAGCTGAAACTCTATATTATTGTCAATCCCAAAAATATAGAACTCATCCAGTGCTCTTTTCATTCTGGATATAGCTTCTTCTCTATCACTTGCCCAAACAATCAACTTGCCTATCATTGAGTCATAGTTAGAAGGAATTTTGTACCCCGGATACACAAAAGTATCCAGTCTTATACCATTTCCTCCCGGCAGCATCAATTCATCGATAGTTCCTGGTGAAGGTCTGAAGTTCTCACTAGGCTTCTCAGCATTGATTCTACACTCTATTGCATGTCCTCGGATTTGAATATCATCCTGTGTAAATTTCAGTTTCTGTCCATAAGCAATTTCTATTTGGGTTTTTATTAAATCTATTCCCGTAACCATCTCAGTAACAGGGTGTTCAACCTGAATTCTTGTATTCATTTCTATAAAATAGTATTGGCCGTCTGAATCAAGCAGAAACTCAATAGTTCCCGCACTCATGTAACCAACTGCTTTAGCTGCTTTAATAGCAGACTCTCCCATTTTCTTTCTAAGTTCTTCATCTATAAGTGTACATGGAGATTCTTCCAGTACTTTCTGATTTCTTCTCTGAAGAGAACAGTCTCTCTCTCCTAAATGCACTACATTTCCAAACTCATCCGCCATTATCTGGAACTCTATATGTCTTGGTTTCTGAATAAACTTTTCAACATACATAGAATCATCGTTGAAAGCAAGCTTCGCTTCAGATTTGGCAGTATTGAAGTTCTCAATGAATTTATCTGCTTCAAATATTATTCTCATTCCTCTTCCGCCACCGCCGGCAGAAGCTTTTACAATTACCGGATAACCCATGTCGTCAGCAACTTTTTTAGCTTCTTCTGCTGATGTTGTAGCTTCCTCAGAGCCCGGCACTACTGGAACTCCAGCTTCTATCATAGTTTTTCTGGCTTCAGCTTTATCTCCCATTCTTTCAATATGAGATTTCTTAGGTCCTATAAACTTTATTCCATGCATATTGCATATATCAACCAGTTTTGAATTTTCTGATAAAAATCCATATCCTGGATGTATCGCGTCCGCTCCTGTTACTAGAGCAGCACTTATTATAGACTTTATATTTAAGTAGCTCTTATTAGGAGCCGCCGGCCCTACACATATCGCCTCATCTGCATAATGAACATGAAGAGATTCGCTATCCGCTTCAGAATAAACTGCAACTGTTGCTATTCCCATCTCTTTGCATGCTCTTATAATCCTAAGAGCTATCTCGCCTCTATTTGCTATAAGTATTTTATTAAACATATTATTTACTCCTTATCAACATAAGATGCTGTCCATACTCAACAATATCTTCGTTTTCAAGCAATATCTGCTCAACAACTCCATCATATTCTGATTTAATCTCATTCATGATTTTCATTGCTTCAACTATGCAAAGAACATCGCCCTTTTTAACCTCAGAACCTACAGTTACATATGGATCTGAATCCGGTGAAGGTGAGTCGTAGAACGTTCCAACTATAGGCGATACCACTGTTTCAAGTCCTTCATCTATTGCAACTTCTCCTGTTTCTTCAATAGCCGCTGCTTCAACCACTGGTGCTGATGCAGGCTGAACAGTATGTACAGCTGGTCTTTCTATAATAGTGCTCACTGCTGGTTCAACATGGTTTATTTCAACCACTTTTTCTTTTTCTATATTTATTGTATAGTCTTCATCATTCAATTCAAATTTAGTTATATCGGTTTCATCAATTGCTTTAATCAGCTCTTTTATCTCATCAAAATTAAGTTTTCCCATTTTCACTCCTCCTAAATTTTAACAGACTAATGAATTAATATTTACTTCATTAGTTTTTAATACATACTTACATCCTATTGTATCATATGATTTTAGTTTTATGCAATAAAACAAAAGTCGAAAGAACCGCTACTGTACACCGGTTCTCCCGACCTTAAAAATTCTATTAAATTTGTCCTTCAATTATAAAATCATGTTCCGGTAGATCAGATACGAATCTGGCTTTTTTTACGGTTATCGTATCTTCCAACTCTAACTCCTTATCGATGTAGAAGTTGATACCCTCTACATTGTAAAGATCAAAGTCTTCAACATTTTGATTCGATTTAGGCTCTCTAAGTCTAACATAGACTTCTGGTCTTTGAATCCCTCAGCAGCCAACAGGTAATACACCGTAAATTGTAACTGTCTTAACATTCTGAAATTCAAAGGCTTCTTTAGCTAAATCATCAATGATTATTTTCATTTTAATCACCTCTATAGAATTTTTAACTGCAATAGTGTAAAATCATCTTCAAGTTCTTTATATCTAAAATCATCAACATCATCTCTGATGATATCAATCATACTTTCTTTTTTACCCAAGTTGTCCTCGATTACATCTTCCAGTCTCTCATATCCATAAAGTTCACTGTCTTTATTTTTTGCCTCTATAAGTCCATCTGTATAAAGTATAATAATGTCATCCTTTTCCAGCTGTACTGACTGCTCCGTGTACGATGCTTCAGCAAAAAGCGACATTATAGGAAAGCCTGAACTTTCCAATTTAAATATTCTATCTTTTCTCCCCAGTATTGGAATGCTATTATGTCCACCATTCACATACTGCAATACTTTTGTCTTAGTATTTAATATTCCATAAAAAATCGTAAAATAATTTTCAAGCTCCAGATTTAAATCCAGTAAGTTCTGGTGCAAATATGATATGGTCTTTGCTGGTGATTTGAATTCATTAGCGACACTCGCAAGAGTCTGCTTTATGAACATCGTCATAATCGAAGCTGTAACTCCGTGGCCAACAACATCACTTATATAAAAACCAATATGCTCATCATCTATTTCAAATACATCAAATATATCTCCACTGAGCATCTCCGACGGCAAATATATATATTCAAATTCTATTTCTTCATAATTTCCAGGTTTAGGGAGCAGCTTTCTCTGTATCTTCCTAGCAAAATTTATATCTTTACTCATCTTTTCATTTTTTATCATTATCTGCTTTTCAAGCTTACGTTCCCTAGTAATATCTCTCAAAACTTCAACTACAGCATAAGTCTCTCCATCTTTGTCTCTAACCGGAGAACTTTTCATTGAGAAATATTTATTGCCAATCTGTTCTTCTTTTTCTGAAAGTTCACCAGTGGCTATTGTAGTCTCTGTAACACATCTTCTGCAAGGGCTATTCTCTCCGAATATAGCATAACATTTCTTTCCAAGAATCTCCTTACCCAGTCCGTCTACCATGGCCTTGTTGGAATAGATCACATTACAATCCGTATCCACGACTCTTACCCAGTCGGCCATTCCATCCAGGACGTCTGACGTAAGCTGATGATATTCCTCAAGTATTTTGTTTTTTTCTATTATCTCTTGATTAATAAACATCTTTTCCTCCCAAACGAAAATGACTTTAACTACATTATAACATAAGTTCACATCTTTTTATCGTATTATATAGTATAAATCGTATGTTTTGTGATATATATCACTTACGTTTTTGATGCTAATCACAGAATTAATGATTATTCTTCTATAAAATAGGTATATATCGACTAGGGCAAATTAATTTTGGAGGGATATTTATGAATACAGATATGTTTTGTTTTCAATGTCAGGAAACAGTAGGGGGAAAAGGATGTACAGTAAGAGGAGTTTGTGGTAAAACTTCTGAAACAGCAAATCTTCAGGATTTACTCATTTATTCTCTTAAAGGATTGGCTTTCTATAGAAATGAAGCATCTAAGTTAGGAATAGACACAATAGAAGAAGATAGATTTATCGTTTTCAGTCTGTTCTCAACTATAACAAATGCTAATTTTGATTATGGATTCTTCAAAGATCAAATAGGAAAGTCTTTAAAACTTAGAGATGAGATGAAAGCTAAAGTTTTAGAAAAAGACTCTAGCATTAAAACTGATTTAGACTGTGCTAACTTCAATATTTCAGAATCAGAATATGATGAGAAAGCTAAAACTGTAGGAGTTCTTTCTACAGAAAATGAAGATATAAGATCTCTTAGAGAGCTTGTTATATACGGAGTAAAAGGAATCTCTGCATATAACCACCATGCACACAATTTAAACCACGAATCTCCTGAGATATATGATTTCATTTCAGAAGCACTTCTAGCAACTCTGGATGACAGTCTTTCAGCAGATGAGTTAACTGCATTAGTGCTTAAAACTGGAGAATTCGGAGTTAAAGTAATGGCATTATTAGATTTAGCTAATACTTCTACTTACGGAAATCCAGAACCGACTGAAGTAAATATAGGTGTAAGAAACAATCCAGGTATCTTAATAACTGGTCACGACTTAAAAGACTTAGAAGAATTACTAGAGCAGACAAAAGGGACTGGAGTAGACGTTTATACTCACTCAGAAATGCTGCCTGCGAACTACTATCCAGCATTTAAAAAATATGATAATCTTGTTGGAAACTACGGAAATGCATGGCACAGACAAAAAAGTGAATTCGAATCGTTCAACGGACCTATACTATTCACTACGAACTGCTTAGTACCTCCATCAGACTCTTATAAAGATAGAATTTATGTTACTGGAGCTGTTGGATATGAAGGTCTTAAGGAAATAAAAATAGATGAAAACGGAAAGAAAGATTTTTCTGAATTAATAGAGCATGCTAAGAAAACTCAACCACCTACTCAAATAGAAGAAGGAACTATTGTTGGGGGATTTGCTCACAATGCTGTTATCTCTCTAGCTGATAAAGTAGTAGATGCAGTTAAATCTGGAGCAATCAAGAAGTTCTATGTAATGGGTGGCTGTGATGGAAGAATGAAAAACAGAGAATACTACACAGAATTCGCTGAAAAACTTCCACAAGATACAGTAATTCTTACAGCAGGATGTGCTAAATATAGATACAACAAATTGAACCTTGGAGATATCGGTGGAATCCCTAGAGTTTTAGATGCAGGACAATGTAATGACTCATACTCACTTGCAGTTATCGCACTGAAACTTAAGGAAGTATTCGAGCTGGATGATATCAACGATCTTCCAATCGCATTCAATATCGCATGGTATGAGCAAAAAGCAGTTATAGTTCTACTGGCTCTACTATACCTTGGTGTTAAGAATATCCATCTTGGACCAACACTTCCAGGTTTCCTATCTCCAAACATAGTAAATGTATTGGTGGAGAACTTCGGAATAGCTGGTATATCAACAGCTGATGAAGATATTGTTAAATTAGCATAATCAAACTTTTAAAAATGCTTAAAAAATGCTTATTATTTAGTCTCTATAGATGACTTTATTATAATGATTCTATAATACTTGGTGCTGATACTTTTAGATATTAAAAGTATCAGCACCATTTTTTTATACAAAATTTAAAGTCTATTAGATTTTGTATAAAATAATAAAAAATTAATAAAAAAAGACATACTGAACCTTTCTGATAAGATAATCTTTAAAATATCAGTAAGTTCAATATGTCTTAATATGATCTGTTTATATAATTATATTTCTAATATTTGTATACTACTTATTTAGACTCATTAATTTTTTCAAGTATATTGTTTGCAACTTCTAGACCGTTTGCTGAAGCCTGCTGAAGTCCTCTAGTTATACCTGCTCCATCGCCTATAGCATAAAGACTGTCTATATTAGTTTCAAACTTCTTGTTAACCACAAGTCTGTTCGAATAGAACTTAACCTCTACTCCATGTAGAAGCGTCTCATCACTAGCCATTCCAGGAACAACATGATCAAGTGCCTCAATCATTTCAGCTAAGTCCTTCATTATTCTGTAAGGTAATACAAGTGAAAGATCTCCCGGTACTGCATCAAGTAATGTCGGTACTATATTTGATCTTGTCAGTCTATGCTCTGTACTTCTTCTACCTCTTCTGAAGTCTCCATATCTCTGAACTATTATCTTGTTTCCTGCTAACATATTACCAAGTTTAGCAATATGCTTACCGTACTCAATAGGCGATTCAAAAGGCTCTGTGAAATTCAGTGACACTAGAAGCGCAAAGTTTGTATTCTTAGTCTTCATATCTTTAGATTTATAAGCATGTCCATTTACAACCGCAAGGTTATCATCGTAGTATTCAGTCGCGACTTCACCTGAAGGATTTGAACAGAACACCCTTACCTTGTCATCAAATGTAGGAGTGTAATAAACAAGCTTTCCTTCGTACATAGTCTCATTTATTTCCTTCATAACTTCGTCTCTAACTTCAACTCTTACACCAACATCAACAGTACCAACTTTAGTAGCTATTTCATGCTCTTTACATATTGAAGTTAACCAATCCGATCCTTCTCTTCCAACTGCCAGAACAACATTGTCAGCATATATTTCCGAATCATATCCGTCTTTAGCTTTTTCAAGAGTCACACCAACAGCTTTTCCATCTTCTACAATAAGATCTTGAACCATTGTATCAAACAGTATTTCCACACCTGAATTCAAAAGATGCTCCTGTATCTTACCATAGATTCTATATCCTTCCTCAGTCCCTAAATGTCTTACAGGACATTCAAGAAGCTTAAGGTTTGCCTCAATAGCTTTTCTCTTTATAACTTCTATTCTTTCAACTTCTTCGATTCCATGAACCTTCGTATCAGCGCCGAACTTTAGATATATGCCATCGGACTCTGATATTAACTCCTCTGCCTTTGGATAACCCAATATTTCAGGAAGAATTCCTCCAACATCAGGCGATAGTGAAAGTTTTCCATCTGAATATGCTCCTGCTCCTGCAAAGCCTGTAGTTATCGAGCAAGGTTTACATCCAACGCATCTTCTAAGCGTTCTCTTAGGACAGATTCTCTTTTCAATGCTTCTACCCTTTTCTATCATTAATATCTTAAGATCACTGTTTTTTTCCTTAAGTCTATATGCAGTAAAAATCCCTGATGGTCCAGCCCCAATGATTACAACATCATATTTATTCATAATAAAGTTAGCCTCCTAATTAAGATAGCATACAATCAGTATATTTTTTCAAAAAACGTACGTACCATACCCTTAAATAGTACCAAAATATGCACATTCGGTCAAGAGTAATACAGTCTAAATACAGCTCTATTTATCTTT
>CAZBAL010000013.1:14947-51331 GCA_964489735.1 uncultured Clostridia bacterium
CGGAGCTTTATGTACACGATCACGAAAGCCATATTATATGCAGATAGAACATTGATCAATAGATTTTAGACAGAGTAATAAACAGAGGAGATAATATGTGGAATTTAGACAGTCTGTATCAAAACAGCTTATCCGATGAATTCATTGCTGATATGAAAAAAATACAGGAAAAAGCAGATTTAGTAATCGCATCAAATAATTTTGATGAAAAAGAAGAGCTCTACAGAGATTTTTATAAATTGTTCAATAAAGCGATGACCTATTGCAATCTCAGGAATATGGATACTGATGAATGCCATCCAGAAAAAAATAATATAAAGTCAAACTTGACAGCTTTGAGAAACATTTATTCATTGGTATCCAGTGAAGTCCAGGAAACAAGTAAACTGGGCTCCATACTAAAACCATCTTCTGATCTGTTCACAGATTTCTACTATTCATCTCTTAGAAAATATAAATTAGAGAGAAAGAATGGTGCAGATTCGGAACAAGCATTTTCAAATTTAAGAGATAATGCCGCACATTCTCTAATTGGAATAAAGAGGAATGTACAAAAACTTTCAGAACTTGAAGGTCACAGCTCTCCTTTGGAAAAAGCGCTAAAACTCTACCAAATTACAGAAAAGGCTTATATAAATATGATTCAATCAATGGAAACATTAATTCCGTATTTTAAAGAGTATTTCAAAAATCATACATATACGGAGATTCATTCGGGAAAATATGCCAATGGTTTTGCCAGTGAGAATGATTCGAAAAATATTTTTTCATTTGAAAGTGGCAAAAAAATTATTTTGGAATCACTTGATGATTTCTCCCCTGAGGCTTTTAGAATGACTAGACAGTCATTTTCATCAGGGTGGATTGATACGAATCCTATTCTATCCGATCCATTGTGCATCAATATCCCTTCTGTCTCTGAATTTAGAATTAAACTTGATTATAAAGACGATCTCAAGTCTTTAATATCGTTAGCCCATGAACTCGGTCATGGGTACCATGGCTTCACGCTTTATAAAGATGATATTCTGAATTTCAAATATCCATTGTCTATAGGAGAAACTTCTGCACTTTTCTTTGAAGACTTAGTTTATGACTCGCTTTTTAAAAAAGCCAGATCAGATAATAACCTTAATCTTCTTCAAGAAATGAAAAAACAGTATATATCCAATATATCTCTATTTACCATGGATGTTTATGCTAGATATCTTTTTGAAAAAGAAATATATGAAACAATAAAGTCCAGCCATACTTCTAGCGAAAGAATATCTGACATCATGAAACAATCTCTAGTTTATGTATATGGCAATATCCCAGAAATAAACGAGAATCTATGGATAGAAAAGTCTCACTTTTATAACTTTTCAAGACCATATTATAATATTCCCTATATATTCGGACTATTCATAGAGAAATTGTTGGTTAGTGTATATAAATTCGGAAATTATTCAGATTTCCCAAATCGATACACCAAGTTTTTTTCTAATACCAACAAGCTGTCAATCCATGAAAACATGCAGACTTCATTTGATTTAGATATTGAAGATGCAACATATTGGGACAGATTTAATGGAATAATTATAGAATATTTGAATAAGAATAGGGTATGATTAGTAATAAATGGAAACTACATATATCAAATAAATGGAGGTGAATAAAATGCAAACAATGATGAATTCCCCAGCGGAAATAGCAAAAAACATGGCTGTTATTGGGTATATGAAAGGAAATATTCGATTTTTAAGACTTATACCACTAGGTACACTTGCCGGAATTTTTATTGCTATAGGTGCTCTTTCCAGTACTCTGCTCAAGTTCTCTGCAGATAATCCTGCAGGATTGGATGCAACAATTGCCGGAGCAATATTTTTCACTATCGGAATTGTTCTGGTGGTGCTGGCAGGAGGAGAGCTGTTTACCGGTAATGTATTGATGATTTTAGCTGTTTGGAAAGAGCATCTTGAAATTTATAGGCTCTTGAGAAACTGGTTCTGGGTCTATGTATTCAACTTTTTTGGTTCTGTTATGGTTTTTCTAATATGTTACTACACCGGAATGTTCGGTGAGGAACTTTCCGAATTCATAATCGGAATAGCGGAGACCAAAATGACTTTCACATTCACTCAAGCTCTGTTCAAAGGAATTGCCTGTAATGTGCTTGTCTGTCTAAGTGTTTGGATAGCAGCTTCAGCTAAAAGTACTATAGGAAAAATTTTCGCATCATCTTTTCCTGTAATGATTTTTATTATTCTTCAATTTGAACATAGCGTTGCAAATATGTTCTTTCTACCAGCTGGATATGGACTTGGTGCTAATTATACACTTGTAGAAATGATGACAAGAAATATCATTCCTGTTACGATCGGAAATATAATAGGAGGCATAGGTTTAGCAGCACTTTATCACTTTGCATATACATGCTGTTACAAGAATTTTCCAAAGCCAAGAGGCTACCAGTAATACCTTATATATCACATGAAAGCTATTTGAAAAACTGATAATCAAAGGCCATAATTTATTGATTTTCTACCATATATAATATATACTTTAAAATGAAAAAGATGATTGTGAAAATTTATATTATATTATGAAAGGAAGATGTGCTGTTGAATAGAAGAGTCTTGCTTTTCCCATCGGAAATAGCTCAGGATACCATACAGACGGGTGTCAGAAAAAGTGACTTAAAGCTATACAAACTGATTCCTCTAGGTATTCTAGCAGGAATATTTACTTCGATTGGGGCAATAACAAGTACTACGTTAAAAGCAACTTACCCAGCAGATCAGTCTCATATCTCAGGATTACTCGGTGCTACAATATTTACTATAGGTATTGTACTGGTTGTAATAGCTGGTGGCGAGCTGTTTAATGGTAATATTTTGATGTTTTTAGCTAGGCTCGACCGAAAAATAACTACACGGTCAATGCTAAAAAATTGGTTTTTGGTTTACTTGCTTAATTTTTTTGGTACACTGACTGTCGTCTTTATAACATACCAATCGGGTATGATGACAGAAGCTGTATCTAAGGTGTTTGAAGCCACAGCGTTGGCTAAATCCAGCTACTCGTTCTTAGTAGCCATATTTAGAGGGATAGGATGTAATATACTGGTTTGTTTAAGTGTTTGGATTTGTACTTCAGCAAAAGATACCACAGGTAAAATTGTGGCTTCTTCATTCCCGGTTATTACATTTATATTTCTTGGATTTGAACATGTGATCGCGAATATGTTCTTTTTCAGCGCTGCACTAGTGTCTGGAACAAAATTAGCTTTATCTACTATACTTTTTAACAATATTATTCCCGTTACAATCGGAAATTTAATTGGAGGAATACTAGTAGCTATACTTTACTATTTCTCTTATGTATATGTAAGGGAATAAAACGGACTATAATATCTGGTGTTGATACTTTTAAAATATTAAAAGCATCAACACCATTTTTTTATTTTTAGGCAAAAAAAGAGAATCAAGAAGCATATTCTTTTGCTTCTAGATTCTCCACTTTGCCTCTTAATATTTTAATCGACTTATTTATCTATTTCTTTTTAGATTTATATCTCAAGTTCTTATCTAGAATAGCTTTTCTAATTCTTAAATTCTCCGGTGTTACTTCTACAAGCTCATCATCTTCAATGAATTCAAGAGCTTCTTCAAGACTCATTCTCTTAGGCGGAGTCAGCTTAAGCGCATCATCTGCACCTGAAGATCTAGTGTTGGTAAGCTGCTTTTTCTTGCAGACATTTACATCTATATCTCCCTGCTTAGCATTCTGCCCTACTACCATTCCTGCATAAACTTTTTCTCCTGCACCGATGAACAGGGTTCCTCTTTCCTGAGCTGAGTGAAGTCCATAAGTTATCGAATCTCCTGTTTCAAAAGAAACAAGCGATCCTGTAGGTCTTCTGCTTATCTCACCTTTATAGTCTTCATATCCTTCAAAAATAGAGTTCATTATACCATTACCCTTCGTATCAGTCATAAACTCCGATCTGTATCCTATAAGACCCCTTGCTGGTATCTTGATTTCAAGTCTAGTATATCCACCCTTTGATGGATTCATAGTAACCAACTCACCTTTTCTTTTACCCAGCTTTTCAATTACAGCTCCAACAAACTCCTCAGGAACATCTATAGTCACCATTTCCATAGGCTCTTGTCTTTTACCATCAATAGTTTTTATAAGAACTTCCGGTTTAGATACCTGGAACTCATAACCTTCTCTTCTCATGTTCTCTATAAGGATAGATAGGTGAAGCTCTCCTCTTCCCGAAACTTTAAAAGAATCAGTTGCATCGGTATCTTCTACTCGAAGCCCTACATCAGTCTGAAGCTCTTTGTTCAGTCTATCTCTAAGCTGTCTTGAAGTTACAAACTTTCCTTCCTGCCCTGCAAATGGACTGTTGTTAACCGAAAAAGTCATCGAAATAGTCGGCTCTGATATTTTAACGAAAGGAAGTGATTCAGGCTTTTCAGTATCAGTTATTGTATCTCCTATGCTTATCCCTTCAACTCCTGAAACAGCTATTATATTACCAGCTGTAGACATATCAGTTTCAACTCTCTGAAGACCGCTGAACTCATATATCTTAGTAATTCTAACTTTTTTATGCTTAGATTCATCTTCATGATTGACTATAATGGCTTCCTGATTTAGCTTTATAGTACCTCTCTCTATCTTACCAATTCCAATTCTACCTACATAATCATTATAATCAATTGTAGATATCAATAATTGTAGAGGTTCTTCCTTATCTCCTGCTGGTGCTGGTATATAGTCAACTACAGTATCAAAAAGCGCATCCATATTATCATCTTGTTTGTCAACGTCTAAGGATGCAGTTCCATTCTTCGCTGAAGCATAAACAAACGGACACTCTAACTGGTCATCGTTCGCTCCTAGTTCAATGAATAAATCAAGTACTTTATCTATGGCAGCCTCAGGTTGTGCCTCTGGTCTGTCTATTTTATTTATACAAACTATTACTGGAAGCTCAAGCTCCAATGCTTTTTTCAATACGAACTTTGTCTGTGGCATCGGTCCTTCAAAAGCGTCTACAACCAATACAACTCCATTTACCATTTTAAGAACACGCTCAACTTCACCTCCGAAGTCCGCATGTCCCGGTGTATCTATAATATTTATCTTCTTATCTTTATACTCTATTGCTGTGTTCTTTGAAAGAATCGTAATTCCTCTTTCTTTCTCTATATCATTAGAGTCCATAACTCTTTCATCAACCTGTTCATTCTGTCTGAAAGTTCCGCTATGCTTAAGTAATGCATCTACTAATGTTGTTTTTCCATGATCAACATGGGCGATTATTGCTATATTTCTGATATTATTTATATCTATGCTCATTTGTGTTCCCACTTTCTAGATAAATTTTTATCTTATCAACCTTATAATTCTAACATAGATTGACTAATTATGCAAAGTGTTTTTTCACATACATAAAATGTCGTCTATCTTCTTTTCCAGTAATTTTTCCTGATATTTCTGTACTCATTAAATGTTTCTCTAATGTCTGAGCATTATAATCAATAACTAAAATTTTAATTCCTGAGTTCTCAATTTCTCTCTGTGATTTTCTCGCTTGATAACTCTAATCCTAACTGATAAAATTGACAGTATGAGAAAGGAGTTGCTTTTTTTGAAACGTGATTTTATACTAACTACGGAAGATTATATTGATTTCAATCTGTTCATATATAATACTTCCCCTCAATTTAAGAGAAAGCGAATAGTTCAAACGGTAGCTTTCCCTATAATATATCTTTTAATTCCGGTATTTCTTAAGATATATCGTGGAACACCGTATTCTCAGTCATATCCAATATTTATTATTGCTGCAGTTCTTTGGATAATATTCTATCCGATTGTGACTAAATTTGGTGTTAAGAAGAACGTAAAGAGAATCGTAGAACACAGTGAAAAAAACGATAAGAAATTGACTGGAGATTACTCAGTTGAACTAGAAAATGATGGTGTTAAGATAACTAATGAATTAGGAAATATCAAGATGAAATGGGAAAATATAAGTGAACTAAAGGAAGATGATGAAAGAATTTATATATTCCTTGATCAAGTTACTGCCTATATTGTTAAAAAAGATGCCTTTGAAAATAAAGAAGAAGAGAATATGTTCAAAAACACTGTAACTGAAAATGTGGAAAAAACTAAGATGATATAAATGATTAAATTAAAAGGTAAATACGCTGAAGCTAAAGTTTTTACAGATGTCATTGATAATCAATCTATACTTCAGATAGAAAATTTGCTAAATCAAAAGTTTTCAAAAGGCTCACAGCCAAGGTTCATGCCAGATGTCCACGCTGGTAAAGGCTGTGTTATCGGTACTACAATGAGAATGGATAAAGAGATCTGTCCAAATCTTATTGGTAGAGATATTGGTTGCGGTGTTTTAACAGTTGAGCTTGGCAAGATTGATATAGATTTCCATGAACTGGATAAGTTTATAAGATCTGAAATTCCGCATGGAATGAATGTTCATAAAAAAGCTATAAAAAATGTAGATCTTGAAGAGCTTAATATGGCTGATGAGATAAAGGATAAAGAATATATTCAGAGATCTATAGGTACACTTGGGTCAGGTAACCATATGATAGAAATTGGTGAAGATAACAGAGGAATCAAATACCTGATAATTCACTCGGGATCAAGAAACCTCGGTGCACAGATTGCAGAGCACTATCAAAGCTATGCAGAGAAAAAGTCTGAATCAAAATTCAAAAATGAAAAAAACAGTGACTTGGCTACACTTAAAGAAAATGATGAGATGTTTTACCACTATCTAGAAGATCTTAGTTTCGCTATAAATTATGCCAAGATCAATAGAGAGACTATAGCTGAGCTTATCTTGAACCAATTCATGAAAATAGACTTTCATAAACTGTTTTCATATGAATCAATTCATAACTATATAGATGAAGATAAGATAATAAGAAAAGGTGCAATATCTGCTAAGCATGGTCAGCTTTTGACGATTCCAATCAATATGAGAGACGGATTTCTAATCTGCAAAGGCAAAGGTAATGATGATTGGAATGAATCAGCCCCGCACGGTGCTGGAAGACTTCTATCAAGAAACCAAGCTAAAAAGTCAATTGAACTTAATGATTTCAAAAATTCAATGAAGCATGTCTTTACCACATCTGTAGGAAGAGGTACTCTTGATGAATCTCCATTTGCTTATAAAGATATTGATGACATAGTAAGCAATGTAAAAGATACTGTGGAAATACTGAAGCATGTGAAACCAGTATATAATTTCAAAGATAGCTAATAGATAATAATATACTGGGTGAAAAATAGTATAGAATGAGACAATATAGAATAAGACAATATAACAAAAAGGTCGCATTAACGCGACCTTTTATATTTATATAATCAACTTCTCTATTCAATTGCTGATACATAAATTGTTAATACATAGATTACATGTTCACAGTTTTCAAATGCTTCGATTCTAAACACCAAAACAGCTTAACTCAACGCTTCTCAGTCCTTTAGATAACTTTTCCTACATTCAAACTGAAAATGTCTGAACTCTCTTTAAGTTTTTCATATTCCGAACTACTCAACACTGCCAGAACTGCAGTCGCAGGTCCTGCTGATTTATGCAGAATTGAGTTCGAATCTTCTATCTTAAATTCCTTTTCTATTATATAACCATATTCTCTAAGTTCTGAAGAAATTTTCAGCTCTGACAGCAGTCCCTTTGAACCAATCGGGACAATTTCTTTTAATTCGATTATAGATTTAATCTTTTTGAGTTTCTCTACCGTCATAAGATTCTTAGGATCCTCATTTATCACTTCTTCAGCAACACTTGGTTTTCCTATGATTGCAACAACATCACCTAGTTCTATTTCATTTAATTCCATCTTATCTCTATCAATTATTCCTATTGCAGTTATCCCTATCCCTGTTGCTGTCGTAGTAATATTTTCTTCAGTACTACCATTTATGCAGAGCTCCGGGTCAAGTCCTATAGATTTTACCGCTTCTTTTATTCCATCCAGTATTCTTTCTCCATAACCTTCCATCTCAACACAAAGAGCATCTACGACAGTCAATACTTCCGCTCCAAAAGCTATCAGTTCTGTTAATACCACCTGTGCTGAATAGTAGCCTACTATTTCCGGATCAACTTTAAAAGTATCATTCTCTTTCATTCCTATTCCACCAGTAGAGTCACAAGCGATTACAAGCGATTTGTCGTTTTCAATATCTACAATTGTTAAATCTCTATATCTTTTAAGCATGTTTCCTCCTGACAATAAACTCATAAACTACAACCGCTAAAACTGCATTAGCTAAACTAGCTAAGAACAATGGTCCTATAAGAGCTATGAAAAATCCTTTTACAGTGCTGATGAATGACATTCCTGATTCACCCATTCCCATCAGATGTGTTAATGCACCTGCTATAAGAGCTCCTCCTACGGAGTTCAAAAAAATCAGAGTAACAGTAGCTAATACCCTGTTAATCTTATACAGTTTTCCAAATATAAATGTAAATACTCCCATTTCTGCTGCAATAGCTATATGGAGCGGTAATGAAAACGGAAACCCGCTAATTCCAGCTGTTATCATATGACCTAAGACACCAATAACGGCTCCCGACTGCGGTGATATAATTAATGCACCTAGAAAAGCAGGCATTGAATCGAATGCTATCGAACCTTGAACTTTCAGAAAAGAACCAATAAAAGATAATGCTATGAGCATTCCCGTGTATGTTATGTACTTAGTTCTATTATTTTTTATATTTTCCATATTTTTCCCCTTTTATTTTTTATTTTATTGTATCATCAGCTGCCAATATTATTATCTCACAGAGATTTTTATCGCTAAAAAGCTCTGTTGTTTTTTCAAATCCAGATTATTTTATCTGCTTCAGATTATCTTCTGAACCTATCATGACTAAAGTCACGAGTGTACGACAATAAATTAATCAATTATGAGTGCGAATATATAAGAAGAAGTTAAAAAAACACACTGAGATATTTCAATTGAAAAACCCAGCACATCTCCTGTTATTCCATCTATTTTTCCAGAAATTATCTTTACCCATATTATAGTTACTAAAGTTGAGAAAGCCAAGCCCAAAGCTCCACTTATTCCCGCTAAATAGACTACGCCTGGAATAAGTATCATTGAAGTAATTATATAATCCTTCAATGATGCAGAATCTATAAATAGTTTTCCCATACCATCTTTCCTTGCATATTCATGACTCCATGCAATTAAAATTACCAAAACTCTTGATACCATTGGAAACAAAAACAAAAACTCTGGAGTAAGTTTTGATATTACTGAAATATTTAACAATGATAAAATAAGTATTCCCAGTACACCGAAAGTTCCTATGTTGCTATCTTTCATTATCTCTAAAATTCTATCTTTATCTCTATTGCTGTAAATTCCATCGATGGTATCTGATAACCCATCAATATGAAGACCACCTGTGAGCAATATGTACTCTGCATAAATAATTACGGCCCTCGTAAAACTGTCAATTCCAATATACCCAAGTAATTTTGAACTGAAAAATAATACAAGTCCTATTATAAGTCCGATTATAGGAATCTTGATAATACCTTTCTTAAACTCTTCTTCAGAAAAATCGAGTTCTCTATTTATTCTTATTCTTGTGAAAAACATCAGCATAATCATAAAGCTATTCATATTTGTTCCTCTATCTGTTGAATTTGATACTTCCTATTGAATCCAGTATTTAGGATAAGATTCAAAATATTAGCTATCAGTCTATTTTATCTTATTGGGTATTCCCATAAAAACCATATATACCTCATCGGAAAGCGATGCAGTCATCATATTGACTCTACCGGAAATATCTCTGAAATACCTGGTCATTTTATTTTCCGGCACTATGCCAAGTCCAACTTCATTAGTGACAAATATAATATCTTTATCACTTTTTCTACACATATCCACTAAGTGGTCTATATTTCTCATAATGTCTTCTTCTGTTTTCTTAGCTATACCTTCGTCTATTACACCGTCTTTATACTCCTGATTAACACCAATATTGTCAAAGAGTGTATTGGTAGTCATAAGTGTGAGACAGTCTAGTAAAACACAACTTGAAGTTTGAAATTCATTAAATTCTTCAAGCTTTTCAAACTCCTTATAAGTCTCGATTGTACTCCAGCTATCAGGTCTTCTATCCTTGTGAAGCTTGATCCTTCCCTTCATCTCATCGTCAAATGGAATAGAAGTCGCAATATAAAGCACACTCTCTTTCTCTTTAGCAATTTCTTCAGCAAAAGAGCTTTTCCCGGATCTTGCTCCACCG
The DNA here is from genome assembly GCA_964489735.1 of uncultured Clostridia bacterium. Lineage (GTDB taxonomy): Bacteria > Bacillota > Clostridia > Tissierellales > Gottschalkiaceae > Andreesenia. Next base: position 25,293 of record CAZBAL010000013.1, read on the forward strand.
GATATCAAAATAACTTTACTCATATTTTTCACCTGTCCAATCACATCACAGTTTTTTAATAAAAAACCCAAAACATAAAATAATATAAATACCATGCGCTAGCAGAGAATCTAAAATCAAAAGTATGTAATGTACTATAAATTTACTATATAGATACAAAGTAACTTCTGATTTCATCCGATAGCCGCTTATTCTGCTCTCTATATCTCACGGCTAGTCTTATATGTTCATCATCCAGTCCATAAAAGTCCCCACAAAGTCGTATATAAAACCCTTTATTAAGAAGATAGTCTCTTAGTTCATTCCCATAACCCTTTTTCATTCTGAACATTATATAGTTTGCACTCATATTAAAAAGTTCTATTTCTTTTATTTCTTTCAGTTCCTCTAGGAACAGCTTTTTCTCTTGCTCCATCCACTTCTTCGTCCTATCTAGATAATCCTCATCTTCAATATAAGTTTCCATAGTCTTTAGAGCTAGTTGGTTTATCGTCCAAGGTTCTTTTAACATATTCATCTTTTTAATAATTTTAGAATTTCCTACCCCGTATCCTATTCTGATACCAGGAACTCCATATATCTTAGTGACAGATTTCAATATGAACAGATTATATTTTTCAATCAACCCTATCGCCGAGTTATAATCAGTGAACTCTATAAACGATTCATCTAAAAATACATATGTGTCCATCTTCTCACTATTTATATATGATAGAATCCTTTCGAGCTTTTCTATTGAAATTATTTTTCCATCAGGATTGTTGGGGCTACATATGAACAGTGCCGATACATCTTCTTCTTTAATCATTTCAACTATTTCCTCATACTCTAAATCATGACCATTTCCTATGCTTTTAACTTCTCCTCCGGATATTTCAACCGATTTCTTATATTCAGAAAATGTAGGCTCAAATATTATCGCTTTACTACCATTTGAATGGTCTATATCTCTTGAAAATCCTGAGCAGAACGCTCTTGAGAATAGATATATGAGTTCTGTAGCTCCATTTCCTAAAATGATATTGTCTTCAGAAATTCCTAAATACTCCCCTGTTTTTTCTATCACAGTTTCTCCATTTATTTCTGGATATCTGTCTAGATTCTCAATTTCCTGAACAAGTACTTTTTTAAGCTTTTCAGACACTCCAAATGGATTTATATTTATACTGTAATCTATAACATCTTCATTTTTTCCATAGTAACCACCATGTTCATTAAACATATATGCACATCCATTCCTAAAGCTTAGTTTTTTATAATTTTTAAAATGTATTCAAAAGTCGGTAGCCATTCAACTATATATTCATATAAAAACATTACTGAAAATACAGTGAATACTGCTTGTGAAATCAAAACTAGTTTACTTGCAGTTACTATGTCTTCAACCTTGACTTCTCTTCTTCTATCGCCAATCGTAGGCTTATATACTGGCTTCCCAAAGTAATTATGAGTTCCGCCTAGCTGGATATTCATAAGACCTGCTACCATCCCCTCTGGATAGGCACAGTTTGGACTCTTATGGTTTTTTCTATCTCTGAACATTATTTTTATGCCATTTTTCATATCCAAATTTAAGAACACACCGGAAATACCTATAAATAATGCACCGAATCTCGCAGGAATTATATTTAGAATATCATCTGCTTTTGCTGATGCAAATCCTATATCTCCATACTTCTCATTATTATAACCTATCATAGAGTCCAGCGTATTTACTGTCTTATAGAGATAGATAAGTTCTGCTGGTATATTAAAAATACTCCCCACAAATGCAAAAAATAGTGGAGAAATCACTCCATCAATCGTATTCTCAGAAGCTGTTTCTATAGTTGCTTTTATAACCTCTTCTTCTGTCAGCTCATTCGTATCTCTTCCTACCAGGTAAGAAAGCTGAATACGTGCTTTTTCAATCCCTGACTCTTTCAAAGATTTATAAACTTTCATGCATTCTTCATAGAGACATTTTCCTGCTATCCCCGAATAAATAATGTATGTTTTAATTATATAATATAAATATTTATTTACAACTTTAAATAAATATAAAGTTCCAAAAATAGTAATAGCCACAATAATTACAGATAGTATTAAAATAATATATCCGCCCAGCTTCAAGTTTTTGAAGTTTTCCCTGACTTTTTTCTCAAAAAAACTTATGAGTTTACCTATATATCTTATGGGATGTGGAATAGAATAAGGATCTCCTATTATATAATCCAACAATACGGCTATCACAATTATTGTTAAGTTCACTTTAACAGAAGAACTGCTCATTGATAAATAAGGTGACTTTAGCATATTCGGAAAATTCAATCCCGCTAAACTGACAAGGAATGAACTCATATTAATAAACATATCTAAAGCCCCATAATTTCTTTTATTTTTTTCAAATTAGTATTATCTTCAACAAATTTTGCCAATCTATCATATTCCTTTTCCCTAAGCTCAATATCCGCAATCTTCTCTCCAGCTTTTCCTGAATAATAGCTGTCTTCTTCTTCTATGTCAAAATTCTCAAAAGGTATTATGCCAAGACACGGAATATTTAACCTTTCTTCCAACTCATATATTCCTGGCATGAGAATTTCTTTCTTTCCTCTGAATTTATTGATTATAAATCCTTTTATTCTATCTCCATCTTCCATATCCATTATTTTGACAGTCCCATATATTGAAGCAAATACTCCGCCTTTTTCAATATCTCCCACGAGAATAACTGGAGCATCTACCATATGTGCTAATCCCATATTCACAAAGTCATTTTCTCTTAAGTTTATTTCAGCAGGACTTCCAGCTCCTTCTATCACTATTACATCATTCTCTTTTTCCAACGCATTGTATGATTCTTTTACAGCTGGAATTAGTTCTTTTTTCTTATCATGATATTTTTTAGCATCCGTATTCTCAGTATCTTCACCTTTTACTATGACCATGCTCCCAGTATCTGAGTTTGGAACTAATAAAATGGGATTCATAATCGAACTGGGTTCTGCCCCTGCAGCCTCTGCCTGTACAATCTGAGAAGAAGCTATCTTCTTTCCATCGTCCAATACAGTGACATTTCTAGTCATATTCTGAGACTTAAATGGGGCAGTCTTATATCCTTCATTTTTAAATATTCTGCAGAAAGCTGTGGTCAATAGGCTTTTCCCAGCTGATGACCCTGTTCCCTGTATCATTAAATTTGCTTTCAACTTATCACCTCTTATAAGCAATTTTATCTAGTATTTATAGTCTAAACCACTCATGAACAGAATTACTAGTGTACAGCAATTTCTTACCCATAAACTGATTTCAAAATATTTTGCTAATTATCTATATATATACAAAAAAACAGATTACGCTTGTTGAAACGCATCTGTTTTTATCTTACTAATAAAATAAATTATATGCAAATACTATCAAGACAAAAATCAAAACAGTCTTTGAACAGCTCCATGAACTCATATGATACTATATAACCAAATTCTCATATGTGTCCGCTTTAGAGAGGTTTTCTGTCTCCATTATTAAGGAAAGATTCTACATTCAGGTATACTTCATCAATCAGTTTTGTTCTTGCCTCCACTGATGACCATGCTGTATGCGGTGTCATGAGTATTCTATCTGTATCTATATCGAACAATGGACTATCTTCTTTTATAGGCTCATTCTCAAATACATCCAGACCTGCCGCAAATATCAAATCTTCCGAAATGGCTCTTTTCAGATCTTCTTCGTTGATGATTCCACCTCTTGCAACATTTATTATTATAGAATCTTTTTTCATTATTTTAAACTTATCATAATCAATCAGATTTTCAGTTTCACCAGTCAGTGGACAGTGAATCGAAATCACATCTGAAGTTTTCAGCAGCTCATCTAGCTCAAGTCTTTCATATTTATCTGATGAGTTATTTGGTGAGTGATACTTTATCTCGGCTCCAAAAGCCTCTGCGAGTCTTGCTACTTCTTTTCCTATATCACCCATTCCTATTATGCCCCACTGCATGCTGTCCAACTGCCTTATAGGATCGCCTAATTTGGTCATATTGTGACTTCTGCTGTATTCTCCAGATTTTACATACCTATCCATCTGTCCAAATCTGCAGATTAGAGAGAGAGCCATAGCTAAGGTATGTTGTGAAACACTCTTAGTGGAATATCCTGCTACATTATATATGCTGACTCCTTTTTCTTTAGCATACTCTAAGTCTACATTGTTGTATCCTGTAGCTGTTATTGCAACCATTTTTAATTTTTCTGCTCTATCAAGTAAAGTTTTGTCAATTTTAACCTTGTTGGTTATTATGACATCGAGGTCTTTTACTGTTTCATAGAGCTCTTCTCCGGATAAATCCCTGTAAACACTCAGTTCACCCAGCTTTTCAAATTCCTTCATACTCAGATCTTCACCTAAGGCTTTACAGTCTAATATAGCTATTTTTACACTCATCTAAACACCCTTTCTACAAAAAAATACTGCAGTCAATAGAATCAACTGCAGCTAGTAAATACTGTTATTCTGGAGGACATATCTTTTTTAAAAAGCCGAATCCATTGTTATACTCTATTTCAGTATATGATGCATTTTTAAATTGAAACCTCCACATATCCTTTAAATCGAACTCTAGAAGATATGTAACTATGGTCTGAATTACAGCACCATGACTCACTATTATGCAATCCTCATCTTTTGCAATAATATCATGTATAAAAGGAACGACTCTATCTTTGAGATCAGACATTGATTCACCTTCTGGTACTCTATAGTTCACAAAGTCATCATTCCACATTTTCCATTTTTCTGAATGCTTGTCTTCTATCTCTATACTTGACATTCCTTCAAACATTCCAAAATTAATCTCTTTAAGTTCCTCAATAAAATCAATTTTTATATCTAGAATTCTAGAGATATGAATCGAAGTGTACTTTGTCCTCGGCATTGGACTGGAATAAATTTTTTTCACATTCCCCTGATATTTCCTCATAGACTTGCCGAGCTTTATTCTCTGTATACTGCCCTCTTTAGTGATAGGATAATCTGTCCAACCACTAAAGATTTTTTTCTTGTTTGCTTCTGTCTCAACATGTCTTACTAAAATAATATTCATCTAGGCAATTTCATCTTTTCTGATACTTTTTCTAACGAAAACTTCATTATTATTGATGTTAAATTCATCACAAAGTCCATTCACCATAATTAATCCTCTACCACTCGATTTCATATCAAAAACATTATAAGAATCTAAACAGTATTCAAATCCTTGTCCCTCATCTCTAACACAAATTAGTAACTCATCATTTTCTAGCGTGATATCAAGGTAAACCTTCTTATCCTGATCCATTGAATTTCCATGAACTACACCATTGACAACTAACTCTGTGAGTATTGTCTTTATATCGAAAATAATATCTTCATCTTTTATAGTTTCTTTCAAATTTTCAAGAACTAGATTTGTTTTTTCCTTAACATCGGCAAGATTACTACTAATCTCAATACTCAACACTTGAGAACCCATTTTATCACACCCCAACTTTGTACATATACAATATCCTATCCTATACTATACCCAATGATTGGAATTTAACACAGATTCTTTGTTAATATTTGAGCATATTTTATGTTAAATGCATTGTTTTTGGGGTATACTAAAGTTAGGGATATTTAATGAGAGGAGATGTATATTATGGACAAATATGTATGCTTACCATGTGGTTACGTTTATGACCCAGCGGCTGGAGACCCAGACAACGGAGTAGAGCCAGGAACTGCATTTGAAGATATTCCTGAGGATTGGTTATGCCCAATCTGCGGAGCTGACAAATCAAATTTTGAAAAAGAATAAAATAAAAAATCTGAGGAAAAATAGATCCTCAGATTTTTTTATTTCTATCTATATTTATTCTATTCATTGACTTTCTATCTTGTTACTTTGAAAGCATTATAATCTCTTCATATTTACTGCTATTCAGATTGGTTCCTGAACTCATAGTTCATCTTATAAAGGTCAGACAGTACTTCCCATATTTCATCTCTGTTTATTTTTTTACTAGCTGAAAATGGAAGTATAAAACTCTTGTCCTCGATGCCCAGCTTTTTAGCAATTATATTTATATGCTTTTGCCACTGACCTTTTGAAATCTTGTCAGCTTTTGTAGCTATGACTATGCCATTGAATCCACATTTTTTTATCCACTCATACATGAGTTTATCGTGTTCTCCTGGCTCATGTCTTATATCAACGAGCAAAATAACCTCTATAAGACTCTCTCTTACCTGGAAATACTCTTCTATCATCTCTGCCCAATTTTCTCTTTTCGACTTTGATGTTCTAGCGTAACCGTATCCAGGTAAATCAATCAGTCTCATATTACCATTAACTTCATAGAAATTCACAGTCTGTGTCTTACCTGGCTGTCCACTTGTCCTAGCCAGATTTTTTCTATTCACCAGCGTGTTTATAAGCGAAGATTTTCCGACATTAGATCTTCCAGCGAAGGCTATTTCCAAAATGCCTTCCTCCGGATATTGTGATTTTCTCCCTGCAGTTATCAAAAGTTCTGCACTATCTATCTTCATCTTTATCGCCCTCTATAAATACCTGTTCCAAAACTTCATCCATATTTTTAACTAACACATATTCCATTTCTTTTCTAACTTTATCCGGAACATCATCCAGATCTCTATTATTATCAAATGGCAGTATAACTTTCTTTATTCCAGCTCTATGTGCTGCCAGAACTTTCTCTTTAATGCCACCAACAGGCAGAACAGTACCTCTCAGAGTAATTTCCCCTGTCATAGCAATTCCTTTATCAACTTTCTTTTCCGTCAGTGTTGAAATAACGGCAGTTGTCATAGCTATACCTGCAGAAGGTCCATCTTTTGGTATTGCTCCTTCAGGAACGTGTATATGAATATCTTTATCTTTGTAGAAATTCGGCTCTATATCAAGCTCTTTCGATCTGGATCTGATATATGAGATACCAGTCATAGCAGATTCTTTCATTATATCTCCAAGCTTTCCTGTAAGTTGAACCTTACCTGAACCAGGCATAATGTTTGCCTCTATAGATAAAGTGTCTCCCCCTACAGATGTCCAAGCCAGTCCTCTAACTAAGCCTACCTGACTCTCTTCAGATGCAAGTTCATATCTGAACTTTTTCTTTCCTAAATAATTTTCAAGATTGGCATTCGTTATTCTCGCGCTCTTTATTTCACCTTCAACTATTCTTCTACCAGCTTTTCTGCAAAGATTAGCTATTTCTCTTTCAAGATTTCTAACCCCAGCTTCTTTAGTATAGTAATCTATAATTTCATAAAGGGCATTGTCCGATATAGTTATTTGACTATCATCTAAACCATGTTCCTTTTTCTGCTTAGGTATAAGATACTCTTTAGCAATATTAAACTTCTCCTGTCTAGTATAACCTGCTATTCTTATTACTTCCATCCTATCTAAAAGCGGTCCTGGAATTGTAGTAAGTGTATTCGCAGTAGTTATAAACATAACCTTTGACAGATCAAACGGGAGCTCAAGGTAGTGATCTGTAAATGTCGAATTCTGTTCCGGATCCAGTACTTCTAGAAGTGCTGATGCCGGATCTCCTCTGAAATCTCCGCTGAGTTTGTCTATCTCATCTAGAAGGAATACAGGATTCTTAGTCCCGACTTTTCTTATAGATGATACGATTCTTCCCGGAATCGCACCTATATATGTTCTTCTGTGTCCTCTTATCTCGGCTTCATCTCTAACTCCACCAAGACTCATTCTAACAAACTCTCTTTCGACTGCTCTAGCAACCGATTTAGCTATTGATGTCTTACCAACCCCTGGAGGTCCAACAAGACACAGTATAGGAGCTTTTATCTCAGTAGCAAGCTTTCTTATAGAAAGGTACTCCAGTATTCTCTCCTTTACCTCTTTTAGTCCGTAATGATCTTCATCCAGTATCTCTCTCGATCTTTTAATATCGAGTACATCTTCAGTCTCTTTATCCCAAGGCAGATCCAGTATACAGTCTAAATAGTTTCTTATAACTCCAGCTTCAGCTGTGCTTGAACCCATCTTACCAAGCTTCTGAATCTCAGAATTCACTTTGTCAGCTACTTCTTCAGGAAGATTCATCTTCTCAGCTTTGTCTTTATACTGTCTCATTTCTTCAGTTTCTTCTACCTCTCCATCTCCGAGCTCTTTTTGTATTGCTCTCATCTGCTCTCTGAGATAGTAGTCTTTCTGAATCTTATTAATCTGCTTTCTTACTCTTCTATTTATCTTTTCCTCAATTTTTAGAATCTGAATCTCTTTTTCTATTATGACTCTAAGTTCTTCTAATCTTTTTTTAGGATCTAATATTTCAATTATGAGCTGCTTAGTCTTTATATTTATAGGCAGATATGATGCTACACTGTCTGCTAGCTTTGACGGTTCATCAATCTGCTCGAGGCTTACAATTGACTCAGGCGAAATCTTAGCTCCGATTGTAACTAGCTCTTCAAACGCTTCTAACAGAACTCTCTTAAGAGCCTCCGCCTCCATATCAACCTCAAACTCATCTTCATATTTAGATAAGTCCTCAATAACTACCTGAACAAAAGGTTCTTCAGCTACTATTGAATCTATTCTACCCCTGCTTACGCCACTTACAAGAAGTCTTATAGCATCACCTGGTAGTTTAAGCATCTGCTTAACCTTACAGATAACACCTATATCATAATACTCTCCTTCTTTAGGGTCTTCAATCTCTGCATCTTTTTGAGAAGTTAAGAAAATCATCGAATCATCTTCCATAGCTGCTTCAAGTGCTGCTATAGATTTAGGTCTTCCAATATCAAAATGTTGTACAGTGTTTGGAAGAATCGATATTCCTCTCAAAGGGATCATAGGCATTCTTTTTAACATAAAATATCCTCCTTAAGCCTAATTAATCGCGGTTTAAATATTTGTATAAATTTATACCTTTTGAAGCACCATCAACCAATGTGCTTCTTCTTTCTACTATTTCTAAATCTATCTTATCGTTAACTATCTTTTCATCTTTCTTATATATCATATTGATTATTTTTTTCATTGCAGTTTCTGCTATATCTTTTATTGGCAGATTCACCGTAGTTATAGTAGGCTCCATAATCGATGAAAGTTCAATATTATCAAATCCAACTATAGATATGTCTTCCGGAACTTTTATGGAATTCTGAGTCAAGAAGTTGGCTGCACCTATAGCCATAAGGTCTGTTGCAAGAAATATCGAATCGATTTCTATATCTCTTTTGGACAATTCTTTCATGGCATCATATCCTCCCTTTAAGTTGAAAGGACTATATACAACTCTATCCTTACTGTATTCTATGCCATTCTCTTTTAATGCCCATTCATAACCTTCTTCTCTCTCTTTCGATACATTTATCTGACTCTCTCCACCTACAAATGCAATTTTTCTATTTCCTTTTTTTATAAGAAATTCGGTTGCAAGCTTCCCAGCATTGTAATTGTCAATATTTACAGATTTAATTCCACTCATATGTCCATCTGATTTTTCGAGTACCACAACAGGTACTTTAATCTTATCTATGAGCTCGGCTATCTCTTTATTTTTCCTGAATATAGCATATATTATTCCATCTACTCTTTTTTGATGAAGCTCACTGAGGTATCTCTTCTCTCTCTCTATATCCCAGTTTGTATTGCACAAAAATATATTATAGTTATATTTTCCTGCAACCTTTTCAATAGATTTAGCTATTTCAGCAAAGTAAGGACTGGTAATATCAGGCACTATAAGCCCTATAGACCTAGTGATATCAGTCACCAACCCCCTAGCTAACTCATTGGGTTTATAGTTTAATTCTTCTATTGCTTTGTTTACCTTTTCTCTTGTGGTCTGACTTACGTATCCACTATTGTTCAAAACTCTTGAAACGGTAGTTATAGAAGTTTGGGCTAGTTTAGCAACATCTCTTATAGTCGCCATAATAATACCCCCTTATAATCAATTTAATTGCTAGTCTTGGTAAATAAGCAATCGATTTAATTATATCATATTATCATGCTTAGCAAATGGGTAAATGAAAAGAAACCACAATAGCAAAAAGTCTACAAAATATTTTGTAGACTTTTTTATAGTTTCTAAATCAATATGATTCGCTTTTTACTAGTTTTTTTGTTCTTTTTCTATTGACTCCGGCGATTTGAGAATAAGCTTCGGCTCTACCTTGTTGATTACCGAATCTTTTGTAATTATACATTTCTCAATATCATCTCTAGATGGAAGTTCATACATTATATCAAGCATGATTTCTTCTAGAATTCCTCTGAGTCCTCTAGCTCCTGTTTTTCTCTCTATAGCTTTCTTAGCTATTTCTTTTAGAGCATCTTCCTCAAACTCCAGATCCACTCCATCAATACAGAACAATTCCTTATACTGCTTAACCAAAGCATTCTTTGGTTCTGTCAATATCTTTATCATTGAGTCTTCATCCAGGTGATTCAAAGTAACCACAACCGGTAATCTTCCTATGAACTCTGGAATTAGTCCAAACTTCAGTAAATCTTCCGGTCTTAACTGTTCAAGTATTTTTTCATCACTCACATCTTCTTTTGATTCAATATTTGCACCGAATCCCATAGCCTTCTGTCCAACTCTCTGCTGGATAATATCTGCCACACCATCAAATGCACCACCAACAATGAACAGAACATTGCTAGTATCTATCTGGAGGAACTCCTGATGAGGATGCTTTCTCCCACCTTGAGGCGGAACACTCGCAACCGTACCTTCTAATATCTTAAGCAGCGACTGCTGAACACCTTCACCGCTTACATCTCTGGTAATAGAAGGATTTTCTGATTTTCTTGCTATTTTATCTATCTCATCTATATATATAATTCCTTTTTCTGCTCTTTCAATATCATATTCTGCACTTTGAATAAGCTTAAGCAGAATATTCTCAACATCTTCTCCTACATAGCCTGCTTCTGTAAGTGAAGTAGCATCAGCTATAGTGAATGGAACATTGAGTATTCTCGCAAGAGTCTGAGCTAAAAGAGTTTTTCCAGATCCTGTAGGTCCAATCATAATTATATTACTTTTTTGAAGCTCTACATCCGGATTATTAGCTTTTGTATTTATTCTCTTATAGTGATTGTAAACAGCCACCGCTAGAGCTTTTTTTGCCTTATCCTGCTGAATTACATATTCATCAAGTACTGATTTTATCTCTGATGGAATTGGTAAGTCTTCAAACTCTAAGTTTTCAACTTCATCCATTTCATCCTGTACAATTTCCTGGCATAGAGAAATACATTCATTACATATATAGACATTCGGTCCTGCAACAAGTCTGTTTACCTGCTCCTGACTTTTTCCACAAAATGAGCATTTAAGCTTTTTGTCATCTGAATTGTTTGTCATCGCGATTCCCCATTCGAAATTATTTTCTAGTTATAACCTCATCGATTATGCCATACTCTTTGGCTCTATCAGCTGTCATGAAATTATCTCTATCAGTATCTTTTTCAATTATCTCTAAAGGCTGTCCTGTTCTTTCACTTAAGATTTCATTTAATCTGCTTCTCATCTCTATGATTCTCTCAGCATGAATTCTGATATCTTCTGCCTGACCCCTAGTTCCTCCTAGAGGCTGATGAATCATTATTTCTGAGTTTGGTAAAGCAAATCTCTTTCCTTTTGTACCTGCCGCTAATAAGAACGCACCCATGCTTGCTGCCATTCCTATACAGATTGTAGATACATCTGGTTTAATATACTGCATAGTATCATATATAGCAAATCCTGAAGTAATTGACCCTCCCGGACTGTTTATATATATTTGAATATCCTTGTCTGGATCTTCAGCTTCTAAAAAGAGCAATTGTGCAACAACAAGGCTTGCAGTAACATCATTTATTTCATCACTTATAAATATTATTCTCTCTTTTAATAATCTCGAGTAAATATCGTATGATCTTTCTCCTCTACCTGTCTGTTCAACAACTACTGGAACTAATGCCATATCAATCGCCCCCGTTAATTTTATTATATTATTTATGATATTTTAGCATTTTCAACTAATAAATCTACTGTTTTCTTTTTAACTATAGTCTTTTTCAGATAGTCCATATCATCATCAGTAAGATTTTGTCTTAATTTATCTACTTCTTGTCCATACTGCTTAGAAAGCGTTAGAAGTTCTTCTTCAATATCATCTTCTGAAACTTCTATGTTTTCTTTTTCTCCTATAGCTTCAAGAACTAGATCAGCTTTAACAAATCTTTCAGCATTATCTCTAAACTGGTTTCTGAAATCTTCTAAATTAGATTTTGTAAGTTCAAGATATTTTTCTAAATCAAGTCCCTGATAGCTAAGTCTGTGTGCAAAGTCGTTCATATTCATATCTATTTGATTTTCTATCATAGCTTCTGGTATATCAACTTTTGCATTGTCACAAGCAGCTTCAACTATTTTATCTTCAACTTCTATTCTAGCTTCTTCTTCTTTTTGCTTAGTAAGTCTTTCTTTTATATCTGCTTTAAGCTCTTCTAAAGTATCAAATTCACTAACATCTTTAGCTAATTCATCATCTATTTCTGGTGATTCTTTTACTTTTATTTCAAGGACTTTAACTTTGAATAGTGCGTCCTTTCCAGCTAAATGCTCAGCATGGTACTCTTCTGGGAAAGTAACATTTACTTCTACATCTTCACCAGCTTCTTTACCAACTAGCTGCTCTTCGAATCCAGGGATGAATGAACCTGATCCTATTTCTAATGTTTGGTTTTCAGCAGTTCCACCTTCAAACTGCTCATCTCCTACATATCCTTCATAGTTTAACGCTATGATATCTCCATTTTCTATAGCTCTGTCTTCAACTGCAACAAGTCTAGAGTTTGCATCTTGAATGCTCTTTAACTCTAGTTCTACAGCTTCATCTTCTATTGTATATTCAGCTTTTTCTACTTCAAGCCCTTTATAATCTCCAAGTTCAACTTCAGGCTTAACAGTAACTTCTACCATGAATACTGCATCCTTGCCTTCTTCTACCTCTTCGCTAACTATCATAGGTCTATCAACCGGCTCTAAATTATGCTCTTTTATAGCACTTGAGTATTCTCCTGGGAATATTTGATTGATTGCTTCTTCTATGAATACACCTTCTCCATAATTAACTTCGATTATCTTTCTTGGTGCTTTTCCTTTTCTGAACCCTGGAACATTGAATCTTCCTCTGTTCTTTTTGTATGCTTCATCTAATGCCTTTTTGAAATCTCCAGCTGGTATTTCAATCTTAAGTGTTACTATATTATTTTCTTTCTTTTCAATTACTGAGCTCATTTCTACCTCCAAAATTTATCTTTTTTATCGTTTTTCCGTATCAAAAATTCGTGCCACTTCACAACAGAATTCATGATTATTATGGCTATATTTCAACTATAACATTATATCATATATTCACCTTGTATCCAACTCATTATTGTATTCCATTGACATCTGGCAATTTTGATTGCTAATTACGATAACCGACTGCGATAATTTTGTTTAAATATATACAAAAAAACTCTTGTTTTTAATAAACAAGAGTTTTTCATTCTGGTGCGGAAGAGAGGACTTGAACCCCCACGTCGAAGACACTAGATCCTAAGTCTAGCGCGTCTGCCAGTTCCGCCACTTCCGCATATCTTTTTTTATGTCCCTTTTTCTTGGGAACATTATTAATCTTACCACGCCCATATTTCTTTGTCAACAAGTTTTAGAAACTTTTTTTATTTTTCATAATTTTTTTTCATCAACTATGCTATAATTAGCATAAAGTTGATGTTTTTAATGAACAGGGGTGATAATGTGACTCTATTAAAACTTCTAAGAGTCAAACAGTGGATAAAAAACTTCTTTGTTTTTGGCGCCTTAATATTTTCATTTAAATTTACAGATGCAAATAGTATACTTCGCTCTGTAATAGCATTTATTCTATTCAGCATGATTTCTTCATCTGTCTATATTATGAATGATATTTCAGACATAGATAAAGACAGAGCCCATCCTAGAAAAAGATATAGACCAATAGCCAGCGGCGAAATATCTATAGAAAAAGCCAGATTGATTATGATAGCTTTGATTGCAATTACAATTATTGTGTCATTATTAGTAAATAAATATGTGACAATTATGTTAGCTTTATATTTCATCAACAATATACTGTATTCTCAATTTATTAAAAATATAGTTATTCTGGATGTTATGTCCATAGCATTAGGATTTATACTCAGAGTTCTTACGGGTGGACTTGCAATTGGTGTAGCTCTTTCACCTTGGATAATTCTTTGTACGCTTTTCATATCGCTTTTTTTGGGCTTTGAAAAAAGATCTGCTGAAATGAAAATTATGGGTCCAGATTCCAGATCCAGCAGAGCAATATTAGAGCACTACAACGTTGAAATGCTGGAGCAGTTCATAACAATTTCTTCAGCTTGTACAATGGTATTTTATGCGCTTTATACAACACTTGTTCATCCTGATAAACCTATGTACATCACAAACCTGTTCGTAATATACGGTATGTTCAGATATAAATATCTGGTTTCAATAAAAGGCGAAGGAGAAAGTCCATCAGATGCTGTTATGAGGGATATATCAATAATTACCACAGTTATTCTCTGGACTATTTCATGTATAATTATATTTAAATTTTTCTAATTTTAAAGTCTAAGGATATAAAGTGATAAAATGAATATAAAGTTTTAAACAGTCCAATATTCGACTGCATGAATAAGAATTGCAGTAAATTCATTAAGTTATAGTTGAGTGTTTAATAACTTCAACAGAAAGAGAGGAATAAATTGAAAAAACAATTCGCACTATTTGATGTTGATAAGACACTGTTAGCTGGGGACTCTATGTTTTCCCTCATGTTTTGGACATGGAAAAAGCATCCAAAATCTATAATTCCTTCAGTTTTTAATGTAGGTCTCGGAATAGTCAGATATATTTTCACAGGTCTCAAAGATATCAGACCTTTGAAAAATGGAATTTTCTATGTCGTTAAGTACCTCGATGATTCAGAAGTTGCTCAGTTCACAGAGGAAGTTCTATATGACAAGAAGTTCTACAGTGATGCGCTGGATGAGCTGAATTACCACAGAGAAAAGGGCAGTTTTATCCTTCTTGTATCCGCATCACCGGAAAAATATCTTAAACACTTTTCCAACCTGATACCAAGTGATAAGATAATTGGAACTAGAATAGATGAAAATGGAAAGATCATAGGTGAAAACTGCAAATCAGTAGAGAAAGTAGAAAGAATAAATAAGTGGCTAGATGAAAACAATCTAGAGATCGACTATGATAACAGTGTAGGTTATTCAGATTCTTTTACTGCTGATGAACCTATGCTTAAACTTGTTAAGAACAGATATCTTATAAATTCTAAAAAGAATATTGAAGGATATAAAAATCTGAATTGGAAATAAGATGCAAAACAGTTTCTGAAAAACAGTTCTAAGTTAATAATTAACAAGAAAATATATATGAAAAAGCTGCTTGAGTGTACTGTTATTTACTCAAGCAGCTTTTATTTTCGATATGATCTTACTGTTCTTACTGTTCTTTCTGTTCTTTTCCTAAAACACCATTTATCGGAAGACCCAGCTTTTCTCTTGACCACATTCTATACATGTTTTGATTCACAAAATCGACTGTTTCCTGATCTTTAGGAGTCATGTTCCACTTTTCTTCCATGACATCAACCATTGTTTTCACTTCATTCGACAGCTCAATCTGTATAGGAACAGACATATATACGTAGTGAATGCTGTTTATACATATGGCACAAAGCATCAGTGTACCAAGATACTTAGCAATTTTATCTTTTTCAGCTAAAAAAATCACTGTAGTCCATGCTGGTATTAACCAGTAATAACTCAAATACCTCGCCCACCATATTTCTCTGGATGCTAAAGCTATCATGCAGTACTGTATAACGACCACAGTAAAATATCTTTTGTTTTCTATATTGTTAGATCCATCAGTATTTTTGCCTTTTACTATATAAAATGCCGAAAGCAGCATAGATAGTGGAAGAATTATAAAAGAAAGTATTCCATACCCTTTAATCCTCTGATCAGGCTGTGCATATACCTTTTTATCATCCGTTTCCAATAGCTTAGTCAGATCCACACTCTGATATTTATTCAGATCGTTATCCGGAACTATTAAAAGTGATTTTACAAACTTTTTGACATAGTTCATATCTCTAAGAGAAGCTGGCGTATTAGAAGTCATTATATCCACCGAGTCTTTTCCTATGAGCGGATAAAACGGATTCTTATGTTCTATAGTGTTTTTCACATAAGGACTGAATCCAAGAACTACCGTTATTATCACAAAGCTGACTATACAATATTTTAAAAATGCTTTTCCCTTTTCTTTACCATTTCTGTAGAATTCTGTTATAAGGAATACAAAGAGGATAAAAGAAGCAAAAACCAGTCCCGTAAACTTAATATTCGCTAAAAATGCCGCTATCATGAATAACACAAATAGATTTGTCTTTCTATACTCATCATATTTATCTTTCCAGATAAAGTACAGAATCATAACCATGAGAACTATAGACAGTCCAAGAACTGCATCCTGGTAGAATGTAAACCTCTGTGCCCAGTTTATTGGATTTAGAGCCATGACAATCGCTCCTATTAATGGCAGAATATAGCTCTTCTTATTCAAAAACGATTTAAAAAAAGGAACTGAAACTAATATAACAATGATTTCGAAAAGCATCGTATATATTTTTGACTTTTCATGAGCTCCTAAAAATTTTCCTGCTGCTACTGCAAAGTACCATGTAGCTTTAGAATAGTAGTAGGACCACCTATCTACATTCCCTTGCTTTGCATATATAGGATTCCATCCACCTGTCATTCTTACAATCGCTTCAGAATGATACCATCTCCCGTCAACTGTGAAATCCCATATTTTATTTGCTAATGCGCCTAGCAGTAAACTGATCAATATGAATGATATGTAATATAAAATTATATTTTTTACTTCAACCTTTTTTCCATCTGATTTACGAAAAAAGCTGAATATTATAATTCCTATTAGCGAAAGTACAGGATAATGTATTCTGGTTACTGGAAAGTCTATATAAAACAGAAGGGCCATTCCTATAAATATAAAGCCCACCATCGATATCATTGCATATCCTATTTCAATAAGCTTTCTATCAGTTTTAGTCAAATTTCTTCACCTCTTTACTGTTAATTTTCTTATGATTTTATTTCTACTTATATTTCTACTATTTATATATAAATTGTAACCAATTTTCAGTCATATGAATGCCTGAAGTCTCAAAAATCTTTTTAAGTGATTACAAATCACTGTAATATATATTGTATAAAGATTCCTGAAAGTTATAACTGTCTATATGATACCATATTAGAATATCTAAAATGAACATAAAAAAACTCACCACTAAAGTGATGAGTTCTGATTCTGGTGCGGAAGAGAGGACTTGAACCCCCACGTCGAAGACACTAGATCCTAAGTCTAGCGCGTCTGCCAGTTCCGCCACTTCCGCATATTGGTGACCCATCCGCGACTCGAACGCGGGACGCCCTGATTAAAAGTCAGGTGCTCTACCGACTGAGCTAATGGGTCTTATGGGGTGGATAATGGGATTCGAACCCATGACCTCCAGAGCCACAATCTGGCGCCCTAACCAACTAGGCCATACCCACCATAAGATGTTTGCTGTCAGGAATACCTGCCAACAATAATAAATTATACACGCATTATTATATACTGTCAACAGTTTATTGAAAGTTTTTTAAGAATTTATTAAATCTTTTTGAAATACTCTTTAAGTTTTTCAAGAGCCCTCGCTCTATGGCTTATTTTATCCTTTTCAAAGTCAGTAAGTTCT
Source organism: uncultured Clostridia bacterium (assembly GCA_964489735.1). Classification (GTDB taxonomy): domain Bacteria; phylum Bacillota; class Clostridia; order Tissierellales; family Gottschalkiaceae; genus Andreesenia. The sequence continues at coordinate 43,189 of CAZBAL010000013.1, forward strand.
CCAAAAGTTTTATCATATCCAACAGGTAAAAAAATTGAGTCGTAACCAAAGCCTGAAGTTCCTCTTTCCTCTTTAGTTATAACTCCTTCAGATATGCCTTCTACAGCTGTAACTTTTCCTTTTTCATCTATAATTGTTACTACTGTTCTGAATCTCGCTTTTCTATCTTCTACCCCTTCTAAGTTTTTTAAGAGCTTGTCCCTATTATCCTTATCGCTCGCTTTCTCACCTGAGTATCTAGCTGAGTGAACCCCTGGATCTCCATCAAGAGCATCTACAAAAAGACCCGTGTCATCAGCTAATACAATTCCACCTGATAGCTCCCAGATTCCCATAGCTTTAAGCTTTGAATTCTCCTCTAATGTATCTCCATTCTCTTCAACATCTATATCAGGATATCCCGCTTCATTTTTATCTATAATCTCAAAATCCAAATCGCCAAGTATAGCTTTTATTTCCTTTACTTTGTTCTTGCTTCCTGTACTCAATATGATTCTCTTTTTTTCCATTCCACCACTACCTCCTGTCCAATTTTTCTGAGTTATATAATCTTTCATCTCAGAAAAAACTAATCTATTTATATTATACTTCAAAACAGTATCTTTTATCACATTGCAGCCGGAATATTTTCTATTTATTAATAATCCATCGTTTTTATTGATTGATGTTTTTACATATTTTTTATAATATAACTAATTCTCTCGTAAGCACAAAAAAAGAGAAGCCAGTATCAGCTTCTCTTAGTATTATTTTCATTCATTAAGTTCTATCTGTATCCAAAGTAACGATCAACACCATTTGCAATAGCTAATGCTGATTCTTCGTGGTATTGGTCTGATACTAGACGAGGCTCGTCTGCAGGATTAGTTATAAACCCTAGCTCCGTTAAAACTGCAATACATGCTGTTTCACTTATAACCGTGAAGTGTGCTGTCTTAACTCCTCTATTAACCCCACCTACGCTGTTTACAAGCTCTGACTGGATATCTGAAGCAAGTCTTCCACCTTCTCCTGAACCTGGGAAGTAGAATGTCTCAAGTCCTGTCGCTGAAGAAGCTCCTGCTGCGTTGAAGTGAATACTTACAAATATATCCGCTCCTGCATTATCTGATATCACTGCTCTTTCAGAAAGACCAACGAAATAGTCTCCCGATCTTGTCATTACAACGTTGTATCCTCTTTCTCTAAGGATTCTCTCTGTTTTTTGTGCTACATTAAGAGCTAAAACTTTTTCCTGTTTTCCTGTAGTAGAAATAGCTCCTGGATCATGTCCACCATGACCTGCGTCAATAACAACTGTTCTTCCTTTATTCGGAACAGTCTGACTTGGTTGTGAAGGCTGAGGCTCAGCCGGTGGAACATACGAAATCTCACTAGTATTGATTAATACTGTAAAATTAGGTGCATCCCAATCGACATTGAAACCAAATTCTTCCGCAATGAATCTAACTGGTATCATTGTTCTTGCATTAACCAGCTTAGCAGGCATATTGTAACTGATAGGCTTTTCTACTCCATCTACAACAGCCACATTGCTGTTTATTTTAAGGTTGATAGTTTTGCCATTCAATTTCATACTTGCAATCCAGTTATGCTCATCCCAAGTAACTTCCGCACCCATCGCTTCTCCTAAAGCTCTGAATGGGATGATTGATCTCTGATGATAAGTAACCGCTGGTACATCAGTCGGTATACTCACTCCGTTCAATTTTATATCTGCCGCTCTAAGTGTACGATCCGCACCGTCTATGTTCATCGTCAAGTATGTTTCAGCTTGAGCCGTTGCTGGCGCGAATGTAGCCATACCTACTAGTAAAGTAAGTACAAATGAAAATAAAGATAAATATTTACGCATTATACCCTCCTACTGTTAAAAATAATAAGTCATTATATTTTATACTTTTTTGATACTTTCTTGATACTATTTTGTCACTTATTAATATTTATATATCAATCTATGAAATTTGTCAATTATTTTATCACCATAGATAGAGAAAAAACACTAATATTGCTCCAAAAAATTGAGTATCTCTCGCTATAACTATAGATAACTTTAGATAACTTTATATATCTCATCACTTCCTGGTGATTCTATAGCTTTTTCTTTTCCATCCTTTGCAATCAGAACATCTGAGCTGTCTAAAATTTCTCCTATAATTGCAGAATCTATTTTTTCTTTTGCAAGTTCAGATACTATTTTATCAGCAGATTCACTGTCAGAAATTATGAGCATTGAGCCACTCGATATCAATGAAAGATAGTTGATATTCAACAATTTAGACATTTCTACAGTGGACTCCTTCACAGGAATCTTTTCTTCAAATATTCTAATTCCTACATTGTTTGATATCGCAGCCTCCCATACAGCACCTAAAACTCCACCCTCAGTTATATCATGCATATACTTAGCTCCGTTTTCTGCTGCTATCATTCCATCTTTAACGACGGAAATCAGTCTTGATAAATCTTTTCCTTCCTGTATGAGCCTCTCTGATATTTTCCCCTTGAGTTTCTCCTCTAAATCGTAAGCTATTATAGAAGTTCCCTCTATACCCGCAGCCTTAGTTATTATCAACTTATCTCCAGGCTTTATATCAGGATTCACTCCTACTATCTTATCAATATCATGCATTCCAATAACTGTTGTAACAAGAACAACCTTATTTACTGCATCTGTTATCTCAGTATGACCACCTATTATTTCAACATTTAATCGTTTTGACTCTTCACTTGCATCCTTTATTATCTCTTTTACTTCTTCTATAGTAGTATCTTTAGGAAGCAGCATTGTGAGTACAAGTCCTATTGGCTCTCCTCCCGTAGTTGCAATATCATTGCATGATATATGAACCGCCAGCTTACCTATATTTTTACTTGCTCCTGTAATAGGATCCGATGTAACTATACACCCTTTTTCTCCAAAATCTATAACGGCACAGTCTTTACCTATGCCAGCATGAATCAGAACCTCTTCTCTCTGATGTTTCAGATTATCTAATACAATTTCTTCTAACACTTCATTTGGCAATTTACCAATTTCCATTGAAGCACCCCCTGTATGCGAATATCTTCACTATAATATTCTAGTAACTAAACTCAATTATAATCATTTTACTCCAAAATTAATCAAAAACTCCTATTTTTATAACACGATTTTTTAATACAATACTCTATATATGGTATTCATTTAATATAGCTAATAGCTCTTCTTCATTTATTATTCTGGTTCCAAATCTTTCAGCACGCTCAAGCTTAGAGCCAGGATTTTCTCCTACTATTAAAAAATCCGTGTTCTTGCTTACCGACCCTGTAACTCTGCCACCGAATTTTTCAACTATCTCTTTTATTTCATTTCTATTAAGACTCTCCAGCGTACCCGTTATTACAGTCACTTTATTCGTGAACATATTTTCCATTTCTTCAGGTTTTTCATAATGAATACTTATACCTTCTGAAAGAAGCTTATTTAAACTTTCTATTATTGTAGGATCATTGAAGAACTCAATAATACTCTCAGCAATTATTATTCCAATGTCTTCAACCTCTATCAGTTCTTCGTACTTGGCCTCCATAACCTTATCAAGCGTTCCGAATTTATCAGCTAAATCTTTAGATGTCTTCCTTCCCACATTAGGAATTCCCAAACTGTAGAGAAATGAATCCAGCTCAACAGTCTTGCTCTTTTCAATTGCCTTTATTAAATTATCCGCCTTCTTAGGTCCAAATCTTTCAAGTCCTATAAGGTCTTCATATTTTATTTCATATATATCGGCAATACCTGTTATATCCAGCTGATCAAATACCTGTTCTGCCGTCTTCTCGCTGAACCCCGCAATATCCATAGCATCTCTGCTAGCAAAATGTACTAGTCTGGCTACAAGCTGCGGCTTGCACGAAAGAGAGTTCGGGCAAAATATATGAACTCCATTCTTTACCAGCTCACTATTGCATGCCGGGCAAAACTCCGGTCTAGGTATTTCAGGATGTTGTTTCCCGTCATTTACAGTTCCTAATATCTCAGGAATTACTTCATTAGATTTTCTAATCCAAACACGTGAACCTAATTTAACATTTTTTCTTAGTATATCATCATAATTGTTTAGAGTAGCTCTTTGAACTGTTGTCCCATCGATCTCTACTGGCTGTAGAATTGCCGTCGGAGTTACCTTTCCTGTTCTTCCGACATTCCATTCAACCGATAGAAGTTTAGTTGTTATTTCCACAGCTTCAAACTTAAAAGCTATTGCCCACCTAGGAAAACGGTCTGTAGCTCCAAGTATTGTTCTTGTAATAAGATCATCGACTTTTATAACTAAACCATCTGTCAATATATCCATGTTCTTCATTTCATCTTTTACTCTTTCAATCTCTTCTATAACCTCATCCATATTAGAAAACTTTTTATGATAGTCAAAGACCGGCATCCCATTTTCTTTTATAAAATCGAGCATTCCACTCTGATCACGATATTCTGCATCATCTATATAATTTATATTGTAGAAAAAGGCCCTCAGATTTCTTCTTGCAGTTTCTTTAGGGTCCAGATTTCTGATAGCCCCGGCAGCTGCATTTCTAGCATTTTTAAGAGGCTCTAATGCAGTTTTATTGTATTCTTCAAGCGAAGAAAGCGGCATAAGTCCTTCTCCCTGAATCTCAACTGTACCTCTATAAGGTATAGAAAGCGGAACATTCTTTATAGTCTTAACCTGTTCAAGAATCCCTTCTCCTTCAATTCCATTACCTCTAGTAGCCGCTTGATCTATTCTTCCATCTCTATATGTCACATTGAGCGTCAGCCCATCAAATTTAAACTCCACAACATATTTAGGATACTTTACACTCTCATTGTTCTGTATATTATATGCATCTATAAGTCTCTTTACTCTATCTTCCCAGTTTTTAAGTTCGCCATAAGTCTGTGCTTTCTCAAGGCTCATAAGTCTATTTATATGTCTGTGCTTGGAAAAACCTGGAAGAGTATCTCCACCTACTCTCTGGGTAGGCGAATCGTAGAGTATTGTCCCTGTCTGTTTTTCAAGAGCTCTCAACTCGTCATAGAGATCATCATACTCTCTGTCCGATATCGTAGGGTCATCAAGAGTATAATAGTTGTAATTATGTCTGTTAATTTCATTAACTAAATATCTCATTCTATCCATAGATTCATCCTGCTTTCATTTCTAGTAATAATTGTAACCTTTGTGATTCTTTAATTCTTTAATAATAATTAATCTTTTATACTAATTTAATAGGCGAGTACTTCAATATAAGCTTTTTAATTCCCTTATCTTTAAATGCTACCGTTATCTGCGTATCATCGCCCTCACCTTTGACTTCTACAACAGTTCCTACACCAAGCGAATCATGTTCTATTTTAGTTCCCGCATTTATACTCGGCTTTTTGCTTTCCGGTCTATCAGAGGCCTCACCGGCATCATCGGAACCAGTATCCCAGAAATCATTATTTGCAGATCTTTTGTCAGATTTCTTATTTTCCTCCACAAAACCGGTAAACCAGTTAGACTCATAAGCTTTCTTTTTTTCATTCTTCTTTCTGAAATTCATACTGAATCCATTATCAGAATCCATTCTATCAACTAGTTCCTCCGGAATTTCATCAATGAATTCAGACTCAGGATTATAAGTAGTTCTTCCAAATAGAGTCCTTTTATTTGCCGATGTCAAAAACAGTTTTTTCTCAGCTCGCGTTATCGCAACATAACAGAGTCTTCTCTCCTCCTCCATATCATCTTCCATAACTGATCTGTAGCTAGGGAATATTCCACCCTCCATACCGGATATGAATACATAAGGATACTCCAGACCCTTTGAGCTGTGCATAGTCATCAAAGTGACTCCATTATTAATATCCTCATCCGTTTTATCTAAATCAGAAAGAAGCGACATGTCAGCAAGAAAATCCTCCAGACTTATATCCTCATCACTTTCAGAATGCTGTATCACAACAGATAAGAACTCTTCTATATTCTCTATTCTAGTTCGAGATTCAACGCTTCCCTCTTCTTCAAGCTCTTTCATATAGCCTGAAGTCTCTATAACATTTCTGACTAGCTCTTCCAGGCTGAATATAGAGCTCATCGCTATGAACTTTCCTATAAGCCCCTGAAAATTTTTGATGCTGTTTTTTGCTCTCTGGCTTATCGCTATCTCTTCAAGCCTGAAAAATGTTTCATAAATACTCACATCGTTTTCTATACTGAAAGCTTCTAGCTTATCCAAAGTCACTTTTCCGATTCCTCTTCTAGGAACATTTATAATTCTCTTCAAACTTATATTATCAGCTGGATTCTGTATCAGTCTAAGATAAGAAATTATATCTTTTATCTCTTTTCTATCATAGAACTTGAGCCCTCCAACTATCTTATAAGGAATATTTCTGTGCATAAATTCTTCCTCGAGCACACGTGACTGGGCGTTCATTCTATATAAGATTGCAAAATCTCCGTATTCTCTATAATCTTCTTTAATTATGTTCTGTATACTGTCCGCTATAAACCTAGCTTCATCTCTCTCATCTTCAGCTGAATAAACCGTTATCTTCTCACCTTCTGGATTGTCAGTCCACAAATTCTTTTCTTTCCTATCATAATTATGTTTTATTACACTATTTGCCGCATCAAGAATCGTCTTTGTAGATCTGTAATTCTGCTCTAAAAGGATAACTTCTGCATCAGGATAATCTTTTTCAAAGTCCAGAATATTTCTGATATCTGCACCTCTCCATCCGTATATACTCTGATCCGAGTCTCCAACAACACAGATATTTTTGTGTATAGAAGCCATATGCTTTATGAGCTCATACTGTGCTCTATTCGTATCCTGATACTCATCTACTAAGATATACTGAAACTTTTCTGCATAGTAGTCTCTGACATCTTCATGCTCTCTAAACAGCTCTATAGTCTTCACGATCAGATCATCAAAGTCCAGGGCATTATTCTGAACCAGCTTTTTCTGATACAGGCTGTATATCTTCGCTCTTTCTCTGTCATGGTACTCTTTTGATTCAGCATTCTTAAGCTCCTCTTCGGGCGATATAAGTTTATCTTTGAGGCTGCTTATATAAGCTAGCTGATCGTACTCTTTATACAGTTTCTCATTCAGGTTAAGCTCTCTTATTACATCTCTAATCAGCGTTTTCTGATCAGATGTGTCATATATAACAAAGCTGCTGCTATAACCTAACTTCTCTATGTTCATTCTAAGTATACGAACGCATACAGAGTGAAATGTGCCTGCCCACATATACCTTGTATCTATATCCACTAAACTGTCTATTCTGTCTTTTATTTCTCCGGCAGCTTTATTTGTAAATGTAAGTGCCAGTATATTATATGGATTTACATCTTTCTCTTGAATTAAATATGCTATTTTATGAGTCAGTACTCTTGTTTTTCCGCTCCCTGCCCCTGCAAGTATGAGCAGAGGACCTTCTGTAGAAAGTATAGCTTCTTTCTGCATAGGATTCATATGTTCCAAAAGGTTCATCTTTTTCTTCCTTTCACTACTAAGTAATATTCATCAACTCATTTGTTTCGATACAATTCCAATTGTCATCCTTTACAGATATAATTATAACATATTAATAGCTCGTAGATTTTATCTTAAGCTTGAATATGATAAACAAAAAAATAGAGGAACAGGAGAGAGTCTCCTATTCCTCTATTTTTTTATATTTCTCTATGCGTTTAAGATTCCTTAAAGCAATTTTATAACCGTCTTCGCCATAACTAAGTACTCTGCTAATTCTGCTGATTGTAGCAGTACTAGCACCTGTCTTTTCTTCAATTTCTGTATACTTCTTACCTTCATCGAGAAGTCTGGCTACTTCCAGTCTTTGAGTCATAGCTTTTATCTCTTTGATCGTACAGACATCTTCAAAAAACTTATAGCACTCCTCTAGACTTTCAAGCGAAAGAATTGCTTTAAATAATGTATCTGTTTCCTCACTTTGTATCTTAGATTTATAATTAGGCATGAAGTTCCTCACTTTCCTGCTTTATCACGATCATGTTTCAAAAAAAGGGACTCCTCAGAGTCCCTTTTTATATAAATTTATAATCTGTCAAAATAATAATCTTCTTCTAAGTTAATTAGAATAATCCTACTATTTCTCCTGATG
>CAZBAL010000014.1:0-51217 GCA_964489735.1 uncultured Clostridia bacterium
TTGCCAGGAACTGACCACGCAAGTATTTCTACTGAGGCGAGAGTTGTTGCTAAGCTTGAATCTGAAGGGAAAAACAAATATGAAATGGGTAGAGAAGCATTTCTTGAAGAAGCTTGGGAATGGACAGAAAAATATGGTGGAAATATAAAGAAGCAGCTTAGAAAACTTGGAGTTTCATGTGATTGGTCAAGAGATAGATTCACTCTTGATGAAGGTTTAAGCGAAGCTGTTGAAGAGGTATTTATAAGGCTTTACGACAAGGGGCTTATTTACAGAGGAGACAGAATAATTAACTGGTGTCCGAGCTGCAGCACTGCAATATCAGATGCTGAAGTTGAACATGAGGATACTGACGGAAAGTTCTGGCATATTAAATATCCGTTCAAGGACTCTGATGAGTATCTTGCGATTGCAACTACAAGACCTGAGACTATGCTTGGTGACTTAGCAGTTGCGGTTCATCCAGAGGATGAAAGATATAAAGATCTAATTGGTAAAACTTTAATTTTACCTCTAGTAGGAAGAGAAATACCTGTTATTGCAGATGAATATGTTGAAAAGGATTTCGGTTCGGGTGCTGTTAAGATAACACCTTCACATGATCCAAATGATTTTGAGGTTGGAGCAAGACATAATTTAGGTCAACTTAGAGTTATGAATGATGATGCCACTATCTATGATGATGGCGATAAATATGCAGGTATGGACAGATATGAAGCTAGAAAAGAGATAGTTAAAGATTTAGAGGAGCAAGGGTACCTTCTTAAAATAGAAGATCATGAACACAGTGTAGGTCATTGTGAGAGATGTTCAACTGTTGTTGAGCCTATAATATCGAAGCAATGGTTTGTTTCTATGAAAGACTTGGCAGCTCCTGCTTTAGAAGCATATAAAAATAAAGAAGTTAATTTTGTTCCAGAGAGATTTGGAAAGACATATACTCACTGGCTTGAAGAAATCAGAGATTGGTGTATTTCTAGACAGCTTTGGTGGGGACATAGATTGCCTGTTTACTACTGTAAAGATTGTGATGAAATAATCGTATCACGTGAAGAAGTTAAAGAGTGTACAAAATGTAAATCCTCAGATGTTTACAGAGATCCTGATACGCTTGATACTTGGTTCTCATCAGCACTATGGCCTTTCTCAACATTAGGATGGCCTCATGAAACAGAAGATCTTAAGAAGTTCTATCCTACAGATGTTTTAGTAACTGGATACGATATAATTTTCTTCTGGGTTGTTAGAATGGTATTTTCAGGAATAGAGCAGATGGGAGAGGTCCCATTTAAAGATGTATTTATAAATGGACTTGTTAGAGACTCACAAGGTAGAAAGATGAGCAAGTCTCTTGGAAATGGAATTGACCCTCTTGAAGTAATAGATGAATATGGTGCAGATGCGCTTAGATTCATGCTTTCAACTGGTAACAGTCCAGGAAATGACATGAGATTCCATGTTGAGAGAGTTGAGGCGAGCAGAAACTTTGCAAACAAACTTTGGAATGCATCTAGATTCGCACTTATGAATATAGATAAAGAGTATAAATTTGATGTAGATAAACTTCAGCAAGAGGATAAATGGGTTCTTTCTAGAATCAATAAACTTTCTTCTGAAATAGTTGAAAATTTAGATAAATATGAACTTGGTATGGCCGCGAACAAGGTGTATGATTTCACATGGAATGAGTTCTGTGACTGGTATATTGAGCTTATAAAGCCAAGACTTTATGGTGAAGGCGATACTAAGGAAACAGCTCAGGGTGTGCTTCTTTACGTTCTAAGAAATGTTCTGAAAATGCTTCATCCATTTATGCCTTATATCACAGAGGAAATCTGGTCGTATCTGCCGGGTGAAGAAGGTTATCTTATTAATGCCAGCTGGCCAGTTAAAGATGACAGCCTGATATTTGATGAGTCAGAGAAAAATATGGAGTTTGTTATGGACTGCATAAAGAGCGTAAGAAATATAAGATCAGAAATGAACGTTGTTCCTTCTAGAAAAGCTAAGATAATATTTGTAACTAAAGATTCAGGTTTAAAATCAGTTCTTGAGTCATCAGAGGTGTTCTTCGAAAAGCTAGCTTCTGCATCAGAAATAGAAGTTCAAGATACTAAAGATGGAATAGGTGAAGATGCGGTATCAGCTGTTGTTACTGGATGTGAAATATTCTTACCGCTTGAAGAACTTGTTGATATATCTCTTGAAATCGAAAGACTTGAAAAAGAGAAAAAGAAACTTGAAGGTGAAATAAAAAGAGTTGATGGGAAGCTTTCAAATGAAGGTTTTGTTAGCAAAGCACCTGAGAAAGTAATCGAGGAAGAAAGACAGAAAAAAGTTAAATATCAGGATATGATGGACAAAGTTGTTGAAAGACTGGAAGGTCTTAAAAACAAATAGGGAAATCTATTAGCTTTAAATAATATTAATAAATATAGGATATTGAATTAGATATATAATCGGGAAGACTCCTACTTTTTGAGAATATGCAGTAGGGAGTTCACAACAAACTTTATTGAAAGAAGAGGAAAGAAGATAGAGATGAATAGAGTAGAAGAAGCTATAAATTATATTCATAGTACAAATAAATTTGGTTCAGTTTTAGGACTTGAAAATATCACAACACTTTTAGACAAAATGGGAAATCCTCAGGATAAACTTAAGTTTATCCATGTTGCTGGAACAAATGGCAAGGGATCGACTTGTTCGTATATGATAAATATTCTTAAGGAAAGTGGATATAGAGTTGGACTTTTTACATCTCCTTATCTTGAAGTTTTCAACGAGAGAATAAGAATAAATGATGATAATATTACAGATGAGGCATTAGCTGAGATAACTTTTGATGTCAAAGAGAAAGTTGATGAAATGCTTGCCGAAGGTTCGAATCATCCTACAGAATTTGAAATAGTTACTGCTATAGGGATGCAGTACTTTGTGGATGAAAAGATAGACTTTGTTGTCCTTGAAGTTGGTCTTGGTGGAAGATATGACTCTACAAACGTTATAAGTGAATCGGTAGCGTCTGTGCTGACTCCTATTGCAATGGATCATATAGATGTATTAGGTGATACTCTTGGGAAAATAGCATATGAAAAAGCTGGGATAATTAAGCCAGGAGGTTTAGTAATATCTTATCCTCAGGAAAAAGAAGCTATGGACGTTGTTGAAGAGGTTGCAAAGGAAGAGAATGCTGAGCTTGTTGTTACTCCAATGGAAACTCTAAAGATAAACTCTATTGGTGAAACAGGAAGCGTATTTGATTTCAAGCATAAAGATTATGATTTTAAAAATCTTGAGATAAAGCTTATCGGAGAGCATCAGGCAAACAATGCCTGTACGGCTCTTACTACTATTTTAGAGCTTAAAGATAGAGGAATAGTAGTAACTGATGAAGAGAAGATAAAAAAGGGTCTATTAGGCACTAGATGGATTGGAAGACTTGAGCTTATAAGAACTAATCCTAGATTTGTTATAGATGGTGCTCATAATCTTCAGGGTATAGAAGCTCTTAAGAAGTCACTTTCTGAGCTGTTTAAATACAGAAAGCTGATTCTTGGGCTTGGAATACTTGCTGATAAGGATGTAGACCATATGATAGCTGAAATGGCGCCATTAGGAGATGTAGTAATCGTTACTGAGCCAAATATTTTCAGAGCTATGACTGCTGAAGAGCTTGGCGAGAAAATGAAAAAGCTGAATGATAATGTAATAGTGGAAAAAGATATAGAAAAAGCTATAGATAAGGCATTTGAATTGGCTGAAGATGAAGATCTGATTCTGTTCTCAGGATCGCTTTATCTGATTGGTGATGTAAGAAGAATAGCTATGAGTAAGTAAAGCACATTTTGAATGAATTTGAGTGAATAGAATAAGTATCTGTATGATTAAAGGTACTAGATGCTTGTGATAGTCTGAAAATAACAGGATATTGATTCTGAAAAGTTAATGACAAATACAATAATAAAAGAAAAAGATGAGCCAGGGAATTTAGTTGTAAAATTCTCAGGTTCATCTTTTTATATTTTTGTTTTTTATAATTTCCTAATATTCCTTGATAAGCGCATCCATAATATCTTTAAATACCCCCGATGAATTATCTTTCCAGTTATCGCATATCATCTGTGCCTGCTCAGGTGAAGGGACATCAAGAGTAAGACTGAATATCACCGAGTCTTTTTCTACCACTTTCAAAATAACTATATATTCATTATCTGTTTTTTTGAAATAATTAGCAATGATCTGACTTTTTAGGACGATTTGTCTTTTCTTTTCCTCATAAGTTTCATCTATGCTGTTTTTAATCTCTTCTGGTATTCTATCTTCAAAGAAAGCAAGTGAATCTCTTCCTGCTTTTGTGAGATTGTAATACTCACTGCCTTCTTTAGTTGTAATCTCTATAAATTTTGAATTTACAAGCTCCCCTAAAAACTGCTGAATCAAAAAGTAGTTCATATAGTTATGCTCAAGCACAAATTGTGTAATATCATTATTTAGCATAGGGATATCTACACGATTCATGATGTATAGAATCAAAAGCTTTGATTTAAGCAGCTCATCAGAATTATCTTCAAACATATTTTCACCCCACATTACCGTTACAATTAGTATTATTATAATTATAACATAGTAGAGAGAATTATTGCGTTACTTTGAGACCGATTTTCTCTCCCATAAAGACATAAGTTTCAAGACCATTCTCAGTGTTTTCAACTAAATCTTTATCGAATGCAACTTTGTCTTTCTCAAAAATTAATATTACTGTAGAGCCTCCAAATTTAAAGTATCCTTTTTCGGAGCCCTTTTCAAAGTTCAATTGGGTTTGTTCTGTTTCGATATGTTCTGTTTTTTCATTGTCATCATTGCTATTATGCTTTTGTCCATATGTTTGAACTATAGAACCTACGAATGTAGCTCCAACCTCTATATATGCCACATCTCCAAAATTTTCTGTTTTTAATACTGATATTTCTCTTTTGTTTTTACTGTAAAGTTCATTTACTTTGCTGACAGCTATAGGGTGCACAGAGTAATAATCTCCTTCTATAAGATCATCTGTGAGTACTGAGCATCTGTCTATGAAATGATATCTATGATAGTCTGATGGTGCTAGTCGGAATATAGCTAGGCTTCCTCCACGATATTTATCATATAGATATTTATTGTCTAAAAGTTTAGAAAGTGTAAAATCAAATCCTTTTATATTGAATTCAGCATCATCTTCTATGCTTTCTAAAAACAGAGCTTTGCTATCTGCTGGAGAAATCAAGGATGATGGATTCATATCTATATTTCTTTTAGACATATCCAATTTTCTTGCAAAAAAATCATTGAATGATTTAAATTTTTCCGGATCAGTTTCCTGAAACAGAGACATATCAATATTGTATTCTGCTATGAACTTTTTGATTTTATTTCTGCTGATTTTTAAATCCTGCATTTTTCCATATAATATCGATAAAAACTTTCTTTTGACTAAAAGTTCTAAAAAAAGATTTCCAGATTTATGTAAATAAAGCCAGTTGAGCAGCTTAAGTCCTGGTGTCTTTTCATCTATAAGTGTGTTTGAAGATCTGTCTATATATTTTTGATTCATTGGTTACATTCCTTTCACAAAATACTATAATAGTACTGAATATGATATACTAATTATATATAAACTGCAGATAAAAGAGAAGAGCTCTATGTAGTTATTTGGGAGGGCTTTAAGTTGAACTACAAATTAATACTTACGATTGCTTTTTTTGTTATTTTTATAAGTATCCAGTTCACACTGAACCTGATACTTAAGGAGCTTAGGGACTTAAAGAGAATTTTGATAAAAGAAAAAGAAAGTGAAAGATTAAAGAATCTTGATACGTATCAAAATATTAAAGGCTTAAAATAGACAAAAAAATACATCCCTGTTCAAGGGATGTATTGGTCAGTATTATATCTGGGAGATATAATACTATAATTTATTTGTTAAATTAGAATACATAATTAAAGGGGAATTGGGAAAGTTGTATTCTTTAACAATTCCATTTTATCACTAAACAAATTGAAATGCAAGAGCTTAAATATAAACAGTTAATTAACAGTTAACTTCGTTTTCAAAGTGGCATATAACCATTAACAAAGAAGAGGGTGGGACTGGATTTGAGTACATATAGTGGATTTGCTAAGTATTATGATGATTTGATGTATGATGTTGATTATGATGATTGGTATAATTTCATAAAAAAAATTTCTGATAAAAAATATTCTAAAGTTCTCGAGATGGCTTGTGGAACTGGAAATCTAACAGAATATATAGCAGAAGACCCAGATGTTACAACGATAACTTGTTTTGACTTGTCGGAAGATATGCTTATTGAAGCAAATGATAAGCTTAAGAAGTATCCAAATATTGATATATTGAAAATGGATATGAGAGAAATAAAGTTTAAAGATAAGAAGTTCGATCTGGCTGTGTCTGCTTGTGACAGTATAAATTATATTCTAGAAGATGATGATCTCATCAAAGTCTTTAAAGGAGCATATGATGCATTGGAGGATGATGGTGTTTTTGTTTTTGATATCAATTCATACTACAAACTCAGTGAAACTATAGGAAACAACACTTTCATTGATGAAAATGACAAAGTGTTTTATGTTTGGGAGAATTTTTTTGATGTAGAAACAAATATCTGTGAATTTTTCATCACTTTTTTCGAGAAGAATCCAGATGGAAGATATACTAGATTTGATGAAACTCATGAAGAAAGAGCTTACAAGGAAGCGGATATAAAAAGATATTTAAAAGAAGCTGGGTTTAATTATATAAGAACATATTATGATTTCAAGATGCAGTCATTAAGTGATGTAGAGATGGATAATGCAGACAGATTGTTTTTTGTTTGCAAGAAAGGTTTGACAGAATAGAAAACCTATGTTAGAATTTTATTATATCTTAATTAAACGTAAGATGTTTTAATTTTTTTTATTTGGAGGAATGTTTTAAGATGGTAAAAGGTACAGTTAAATGGTTTAACGCAACAAAAGGATACGGATTTATTTCAGGAGAAGACGGAGAAGACGTATTCGTACACTACTCAGCTATCGAAGTTGATGGGTACAAAACTCTTGAAGAAGGTCAAGAGGTAGAGTTCGAAGTTGTTGAAGGAGAAAAAGGACCTCAAGCAACTAACGTTACTACTCTATAATTTGCAGCAAACCAAAATTTAGTTAAGTAATAATTACATATCTTATACAACGTAAAAGACCTCATGTAATTGAATCGCTGTGGCGAAGAATTTAACTTATTTAAAATTGCCAGAAAACCCCGAATTTATTTCGGGGTTTTCTGTGTATAAAATACCTTTACTTGATCATTTTTTTGAAATATTTTTCGAGGTGATATAATGAAAAGCTATATAGTTAGAGGAATTGATAAAGGAAAAAACTTTAGATTTTTTGTAGCAGAGACTACAGAAGTTGTGAATGAAATGACTAAAATCCATAAATGCATGCCAACAGCAGCGGCTGCACTAGGAAGGCTAGCAACTGTAACTTCTATAATGGGATATATGGATAAGAATAAAGGAGACAAGGTTTCAGTTCAGATAAAAGGTGATGCGGATATTAAAAACATAATCTGTGTTGCAAACAATGAAATCAATATAAAGGGATATATATCTAATCCATTAGCAAACCCGCCACTTAAGCCGAATGGAAAGCTTAATGTTGGTGGAGCTATAGGCCATGGAAAAGTAACTGTTATCCAAGATTTAGGTCTTAAGGATTCATATGTTGGACAGTCGGAACTTGTAAATGGAGAGATAGCTGAGGATATGGCTAACTACTTTGCAAGATCGGAGCAGCAGCCATCAGCAGTATCTCTGGGCGTTATGGTTGATAAAGATTACTCTGTTAAGGCATCAGGGGGCTTTATAATTCAAGTTATGCCAGGGGCAGAGGATGAGGCTATTGATCTGCTGGAAAAAGTGCTTACTGAGTCTAAGCCTATGTCGCAATTAATATCTGAAAGCTATACTCCGGAAAGAATTTTAGAAGAAGTATTTTCTGAATTTGAAGTGGAAATATTAGAAAAAAGAGAAATTAAACATGACTGTGATTGCTCAAGAGATAAAATCGAGGGTGTTTTAATCAGTCTTGGTGAAGAAGAAATAAAAGATATGATAGAAAAAGATAATGGGACAGAAGTCATGTGCCATTTCTGCAATACGACTTATAAGTACAGTGGCGAAGAATTACAAAGTTTTTTAGATAGATAAATTTCTAACACCAGTCGGACTAATCAGCTCTGACTGGTGTTTTTCAATTATCTTATGCGTATTGTTTTTCATTCTAAATAGCAGTTATGCAGACAATTTTTAGTGAACTGATACATATAAATAAAAAAGTTTGTAAAAGTTATTGACTAACAAAAAAATATATAGTAAGATAATATCTGTAGTCAAAAAGCCCAGATAGCTCAGTCGGTAGAGCAGAGGACTGAAAATCCTCGTGTCGGTGGTTCGATTCCGCCTCTGGGCACCAAGTTCATGGCGACATAGCCAAGTGGTAAGGCAGAGGTCTGCAAAACCTTTATTCCCCAGTTCAAATCTGGGTGTCGCCTCCATAATCAACCTTTGTTCGAAAGAGCAAAGGTTTTTTTGCATTTATTTTGCATTTATAAGGAGAAAAAGCAGAACATGAATAAAGATATGTTTGAATATGCAAAGAATATTGAAAAAATTAAAAAACAGAATAATAGAAATGTGTTGATCGCAGGAAATTCTAATGAAGAATATGTAGAAAGGCTGGAAAAATTGGGCTTTAATGTTTTTAAAACTTTAAAGACGGACTTTTTATATGAATCAATATCATACCATCCGGACATAGTGATTCATCCGGTAGACTCTAAAAATATTCTCGTTGAGAAAGGTATGTTAGAGTACTATGAGAATCTCTTTAAAAATCTGGATTTAAATCTGATACCGACAAATGATAAATTTACTGGAAAATACCCAGGGTATACTGGTCTCAATATTGGAAGGGTTGGGAGTTACTTCATACATAATCCTGAATATACGGATCATGAAGCTCTGTTGCAGTTTTCTAAACTTGGTCTTAAACTTATCAGGGTAAAGCAGGGATATTCAAAATGCTCCACACTCACATTATCGGATACTGCTGTAATAACTACTGATAAAGGTATAGAGAGAGCTATATTATCCGAGGAAATGTCTGAAAGTGTAATCGATAAAAAAATAGATGTTCTTTACATTAATCCTGAAGGAATCAGGTTAGATGGTATGAACTATGGATTTATCGGAGGATGTGGAGGAATGGTATCAGAAAAAGACTTGGTTCTAACAGGCAGATTTGATCATTTAGAAGATGCAGAAAGAATCTACAGGTTTTTAGATAATAATCGAATTAATGTTATATACTTGTCAGATAATGGTATAAATGACATAGGTGGAATAATAAAGCTTGGAGAGTGATATAATGGATACAGTTGTTAGAATTATGATAATTGCTGTAATAGGTGGGATTATAGGTTGGGTTACGAACTATCTGGCTATTAAGCTTATGTTCAGACCGATAAACCCCATAAATATTTTAGGATTTAAGCTTCAGGGACTTATTCCTAAGAGAAAGCTTGAAATTGCTCATACTATTGGAAATATCATAGAAGAGGAACTGATTTCACTAGAAGATGTAGTGGATGAAATGACAACAGAAGAAAATATGAAGCCAATCAAAGATACTATGAAGATAAAAATCAGAATGGTCATAGAAAATAAGCTTCCATCACTTGTTCCGACAACTATAAAAGAAATGGTTTATTCTTATATAGATAGGGTTATAGATGACGAGGGAGACAAAATGGTAATAGAGTTCCTTGAAGAAGTGACCAGTGATGAGAAAAATAAAATTAAGATGGCTAAACTGGTAGAAAATAGAATTAATTCGTTTGAAATGGAAAAATTGGAGAGCATAATCATAAAAATTTCGAAAAAAGAACTTAAGCATATAGAATATATGGGAATCGTACTAGGTTTCTTCATAGGCTTAGTTCAGGGAATTGTTGTGACTCTAATTCTCTAATTTTAGCTATAATAAAAAATACTTGGAGGTTATTAATTTGAGCTCAAAGGATTACAGTGAGTTGTTTGATGAGATTATTGAATCAAGAAAAGATGAGGTTATAGAAAAACTTCAGGAGCTTCTTAGAATCAGGAGTGTTGAAGGAGAGCCGAAAGAAGGAATGCCATTCGGGGAGGGTGTTGCTCAGTCTCTTGATTATACGCTTGATCTTTGCAGGAAGCTAGGACTGGAAACTACCAATATAGATAATAAATTTGGTTACTGTGAATATAGCGAAGGTGAAGATCTTCTTGGAATATTGGTCCATTTAGATGTTGTGCCAGAAGGTGAAGGATGGACTTATCCTCCTTATGCAGCTGAAATTCATGACGGTAAAATATATGCCAGAGGTGCGATAGATGACAAGGGACCTGCGATATCGGTTATATACGCACTCTATATTGTAAAAGAGTTGGGAATTAAATTGAATAAAAGAGTCAGAATTATATTTGGAACGAATGAGGAAACAGACTGGAAATGCATGGACTGCTATAGAAAAACCTGTGAATCTCCAACTATGGGCTTTACTCCTGATGGAGGATTCCCTGTTATTAATGGAGAAAAGGGAATAGTAACTTATAATATTTCTAGAGATTTTCACAATGATGGAAAAATCTATATAACGGAATTCAGTGGTGGCCAGAGAGAGAATATGGTTCCGGACAGAGCCGTAATTGAACTGTTCTTCTCAGATAATTTCCTGGACTATATAAGGTCGATTCAAAAGGAAATAAAAGATACTGATTTTGAAGCTAAGAGAAACGGTGTGAAACTGAGGATAATATCTAAGGGGATTTCCACTCATGGAAGCACGCCTGAGTTTGGAATAAATGCAATATCCAAACTAATGGTTCTTCTCAACAATATTATAGATAGAGATTGTGAGCTGAAAAGATTTTTAAATGAGTATGTAGAAAAAATCGGAATGGAGTACAACGGTGAGAGTCTAGGGGTTGATTTTTCGGATAAAGAGTCGGGACCTCTTACTTTCAACGTAGGAACAGCAAAATTTGAAAATGGTGTGATAGATTTAGGAGTTAATATAAGATATCCTGTAACTGTAAATAAAGATGATATCAAGTCGGGAATTGAAGCTAATTACGATGGAGTAAGAGTTACAGAGACGGACTATAAAAAGCCTATATTCATTCCTACAGATGATCCGTTCATTCAGACTCTATTAGAGGTCTATAAGGAGTCTACAGGAGATTATGATGCAGAGCCTATGGTTATAGGTGGTGGGACGTATGCAAGGGCATTTGACAATGTGGTGGCCTTTGGGGCTGTGTTTCCACATCAGGAGATGCTTGCTCACGAAAAAGATGAATATATTTCAGTTGATCATATGATGAAGCTTGTGGAGATATATTCTAAGGCTATAGTCAAGTTGGCAGCAGAAAATCAATGATAAAATTCGGGAAATAACTTAAGTGTTCTCTGAAGAAATCAAAGAGATTAAAGTGATAAAAAGGATTAAAACAATCAGAACAATAAAAATAGATCAAAAGAGATAAGAAGACAAGAATGAACAGAAAATATGAAAAAAGAACAAAAAAGATGATAGTAATAGTTGACACAGCATGTTTTTTGGTCTATAATTTCATAGGTAAGATAAATAACAATCTAAATTACGAGATTCAAGAAGAAGTTTCCGCTTCTCACCTTATAGCGAAGGAGCTCATAGGGTAAATATTGTTAGAATTAATTATTGTTAGGGAAGAGTTGTGCCTAACTTTAAATTTGACATATTTGCGGATAGCTTTGACTATCCGCTTTTTTTATTATTGCACAGGAGGTGTCTTACAATTAAAGAACTTCAAATTAACGAAGAGATAAGAGACAGAGAAGTAAGATTAATAAGTGAAGATGGAGAGCAGTTGGGAATAGTGTCTTCTAAAGAGGCTAGAAGAATAGCTGAGGACAGCAGATTAGATCTAGTAAAGATCTCACCAAATGCTAAGCCGCCAGTTTGCAAGGTTATGGACTATGGTAAATACAAGTATGAGCTTGCAAAGAAAGAAAAAGAGGCTAGAAAGAAACAAAAAGTAATCAACATTAAAGAAATCAGGTTAACACCTAAAATCGAAGAACACGATTTAAATACTAAAGCTAATAGAGCTAATGATTTCCTAAAAGATGGAGACAAGGTTAAAGTTTCTGTAAGATTCAGAGGTAGAGAGCTTGTAAATCCTGATTCAGGAAAAGGGGTTCTAGAGCAATTTGCGGAACTGACTTCAGAGAATGGAGTAATAGATAAAAAACCTAGGCTTGAGGGTAGAAACATGGTTATGTTTCTAGCTCCAAAAAGCTAGTCAATTAATAGGAGGAAGACAATTATGCCAAAGATGAAAACGCATAGAGGAGCAGCAAAAAGATTCAAAAAAACAGGAACAGGAAAAATCAAAAGATATAAAGCATACAAAAGCCATTTAACTGGTAAAAAGAGTGCTAAAAGAGTTAGAAATTTAAGAAAATCAGCAATAGTGAGTAAAGGCGACCACAAAAGAATAAGCCTTTTACTACCATACTAATACCGGGAAATTGGAGGAAATAAGAAATGGCAAGAGTAAAAAAATCAATCAATGCTAGAAAAAAACATAGAAAAATATTAAAGCAAGCTAAAGGATACTATGGTGCGAAAAGCAAACTTTTCAGACCAGCTAACCAAGCTGTAATGAAATCACTTCAGTATGCTTATATAGGACGTAAATTAAGAAAGAGAGACTTCAGACAACTTTGGATAGCTAGAATAAATGCAGCTGCTAGAGTGAACGGTCTTTCATACAGCAAGTTCATTTCAGGACTTAAAAAAGCTAACATCGAAGTTAATAGAAAAATGCTTTCTGAAATGGGAATCCATGATCCAGAAGGATTTGCTAAGCTTGTAGAGATAGCTAAAAACGCTTAATTTTAGCAATATAAAATAATAGCAAATTATATATTAAAAGGGATAGAATCCAAATGGATTTCTGTCCCTTATTTATTTGTTTAAATAACAATTTTTCAAACTAATTTGTATACCAAATTATATTGACTTTACAAAAAATAGTAATAGAATTAAAGAATAAGAAAGGGGGACGGCTGAATTGTCAAATATGATTAATAACCTTAAGCTGAAACCTGAAAGAGTTTTAGTACTGGGTATAGCTGCTGTAATGTTAATTGGAGGAATCCTTCTGAACCTTCCAATTGCGTCTGTCAGTGGTGAAAGCATAGGCTTTATAAATGCTTTATTCACTGCCACTTCAGCAACGAGTGTTACTGGGCTGGTGGTTGTGAATACTGCAGAGCACTGGACTTCTTTTGGAAAAATAGTAATAGTGTGTTTGATTCAGATTGGTGGACTGGGTTTTATGACTTTGACCACTCTAATCGCACTTATTCTGGGTAAGAGAATAGGCCTTAGAGACAGGTTGATAATGCAGGAAGAGCTGAATCAGTTCAGTCTTTCGGGTATAGTTACTCTTACTAAATACGTAATAAAAGCAACAGCTGTAATAGAGATTGTTGGAGCTATAATACTCTCAACAAGGTTTATACCGGACTACGGTTTGATAAAGGGAATAGTTTATTCGCTTTTTCATGCTATATCTGCATTTTGTAATGCAGGTTTTGACTTGTTTGGAGATAGCTTGGTTGGATATGTAGGAGATCCAATAGTTATTTTAACAATTTGTACACTTATAGTGCTTGGAGGTATAGGGTATACGGTTTATCTTGATGTTACAAGAGCTAGAGCGAGGTCAAGAGGCTTTAGAAGGCTTACACTGAACTCTAAAATGGCATTGAGCATAACATTGTTTCTGATTTTAAGCGGCACACTGTTCATATTCTTTTCAGAGTATGGAAATCCAGGTACACTTAAATATCTAACTTTCAAGGAGAAGTTTTTTGCATCTTTAATGCAGTCTGTTACAACCAGGACTGCAGGATTTAACAGTATAGATTTAGCAAAAACTAGAGCGGCTACTGCGTTCAGCATGATAATATTGATGTTTATTGGAGGTTCTCCAAGTTCAACTGCCGGTGGAATCAAGACTACCACATTCGGCACTTTGATGCTTGCAGTAGTATCGATAATAAGAGGGAAAACTGAAGTTGAAGCTTTCAACAGGAGTATACCAAAGTATTTAATTTTGAGAGCCCTAGCGGTATTTTTCGTTTCAGGAGCATTGGTTGTAGGTGTAATAATGATTTTAACGGTTACGGAGAAACAAGGTTTTTTAGATATAGTATATGAGGTTGTTTCGGCATTCTCTACATGCGGAGTAACAAGAGGAATTACGGATAAGCTGTCAAATATAGGTAAGATAATAATACTTACGACTATGTTTGTTGGAAAAGCAGGACCTCTTACGCTCGCATTTGCAATTGCTAAGAGAACGAGCAAAAAAGAAGAGATATATAAATTCCCAGAAGGGAAACCGATTATAGGATAGAATGGGAGGAATATGAATGCAAGAGTTCGTAATTATTGGTTGCGGAAGCTTTGGAGAATCAGTAGCTAAGAGCCTTTACGCAAAAGGTTATGATGTCATGGTTATAGACAAAGATCATGATAGAATTCAAAAAATAGCAGATGATGTAACTCATGCAATAGAAGCGGATGCAATGGATGAAGCTGTGCTCAAATCACTAGGTGTAAGAAATTTTGATGTTGCAGTTATAAGCTTTGCATCGGATCTTCAAGCTTCAATATTGACAACTCTGTTGGTAAAAGAACTAGGTGTTAAAAAAGTTATAGCGAAAGCAAGGACAGATGTTCATGCAAAGGTTCTATATAAAATAGGTGCAGATAGAGTTGTTTTTCCAGAACGTGATATGGGTGCAAGATTGGCTCACAGTCTGGTAGCAAGAAATATACTCGACTATATAGATTTAGATCCAAATTATTCAATCGTGGAAATAACGGCAGTGGAAGAATGGGAAAACAAGACATTAAAAGAACTTCAGCTTTCAAATAAACATGGAATGAATGTATTAGCTCTTAAAAATAATGGTGGAATCAAAATATCTCCATCGGGAGACGATGTTATAAGAAGAGGAGATATTATAGTAGGGATTGCAAGTACTGAAATGATGACGACATTGGATACTGAAGACTAATGAATACAGTAATTAAAAGCAGTAAAAATGACAGAATAAAATACATCAAATCTCTTTCTCAGAAGAAAAACAGATGGAAAGAGAGAAAGTATGTGATTGAAGGAATAAGAGCTATTATGCAGATGATAGAAAACTCTTCAAATATCAGAGAAGTCTATTATTCAGATAGGGTAAGAGAACTCTATCAGGGAGAAGAAGTTCTGAGATTAGCTGAAGATGCCGGAATAGATACTGTAGAAATTTCTGAAGAGGTATTTGACTCTCTAACTGAAACAGAATCTCCTCAGTATATTTTAGCAGTGGCGTCATTAGATCTCCATGAATTAGAAGAGGTCATTGAAAAAGGAAGAAAGCTTATTTTACTTGATAGGATTCAAGATCCTGGTAATCTTGGCACAATAATAAGAACTGCTGAAGCCATGGGATTCAATGGAGTTGTTATTATAAAAGGTACAGCAGATATATATAATTCAAAAGTTTTACGTTCTACAATGGGAGTCGATCTTCCAGCTGTTCATTTTGACAGTGCAGAAAGAGCAATTTCAGAGTTGAAAAAGAGTGGGATAAAAATTATTTCAACTAGCCTAGATGCAGAAAAAATGCCTCACGATGTAGATCTTTCTGATAATATTGCCATAGTTATAGGAAATGAGGCTAGAGGGATTTCTGAGGAAGTAGAGCTGAACTCAGATGAACTGATTAAAATTCCTATGGTTGGAAGTGCAGAATCATTGAATGCCGCAGTTGCTTCAAGCATGATTATGTATGAGTCTTTGAGACAAAAGATTAAATTTTGATAAATCGGTTGACACTAATCATTTAAATATCTAAAATAGAGTAGAGAACCAAGTTTATAATCATGATATAGACTTGGTTTTAATACTATATTTAGGTGGTTATTAAATGGAAATTACAAAAATAGGAAAAAAACACCTCAAATATCCTATAATTCAAGGTGGAATGGGTGTAGGAGTTTCACTTGGAAGATTAGCAGGGACAGTTGCAAAAGAAGGTTGCATGGGACTGCTTTCAATGGTGAATATAGGATATAGAGAAGATGATTTTTATAAAAATCCTTTAGAGGCTAATAAAAGGGCTTTTTCTAAAGAGTTAAAAAAGGCGAGAGAAATCTCAGAAGGAAATGGAATAGTTGGGGTTAACATAATGGCCGCTCTTAATGATTTTTCCGAACTGGTAAAATGTGCAGTTAAAGAAAAAGTAGATGCAATAGTAGTAGGTGCCGGGCTTCCAACAAATCTTCCTGAACTTGTTGATACTAAAGAAGTATTAATAGCTCCGATTATATCAAGCAAAAAGGCTCTTGACCTTATAATCAGAACTTGGAAGAAGAAATATGACAGACTTCCAGATTTTGTAGTACTAGAAGGTAGTCAGGCCGGTGGTCACTTAGGTTTTAAAGATGATCAGATCGGAGCAGAAGAGTACTCTCTTGAAAACCTTACAAAATCGGTTGTAGAGTATCTGAAAGAAGTAAAAGAGAAGTACAGTTACAATATTCCGCTTTTTGTAGGTGGAACTATATCGGGAAATGAAGACTTCGAAAAGTTCAGAAAACTTGGCGCTACTGGTGTTCAAGTAGGAACCAGATTTATCGCAACTGAGGAATGTGATGCGGATGAAGCTTTCAAAGAGCTTATAGTCAACAGCACTTCTGATGATATAGAGGTGTTCAGAAGCCCAGTAGGAATGCCGGGAAGAGGAGTTAGAAACAAGTTCATAGAAAGAGTAAAGAAAGAAAGAGTTCCAACTACAGGCTGTGTTAGATGTGTTAAAAGATGTGTTCCAGCAGAAACACCTTACTGTATATCAGATGCACTTATAAATGCAGCAAAGGGAAATGTAGATGAAGGTTTATTTTTCTGTGGTGGGGATGTAGATAATATAAATGAAATCAAGACAGTTAAAGAAGTGATATCAGATTTGGTAGGAAATTCTTTATAATACTAGAAAAAATTATTTAAAAAGTAAAAGTCCCATTTTGGGACTTTATTTTTTATCAATAAAGCTTTATATTACAGAGTACAGAAGAATAGGAGGACAGTTATGAAGAAGACGGTATCAAAAATACTCATAATTTCATCAGTTATAACGATGAGTTT
The DNA here is from genome assembly GCA_964489735.1 of uncultured Clostridia bacterium. Taxonomy (GTDB): domain Bacteria; phylum Bacillota; class Clostridia; order Tissierellales; family Gottschalkiaceae; genus Andreesenia. The sequence goes on from CAZBAL010000014.1 coordinate 17,343, forward strand.
AGGTGGACTTAGCGGATGTGGAGTAAAAAACAATGACGAGGATATAAATAGTGCGAAGACTATTGAAGGTAAATCATCAGATACAGACAGTGATTCTGGTTACGACAAAAAGGCAGACTCAGAAATCTCTAGTTCGGAGGGCTCAAATTCAGAAAGTTCAAATGATGATAAAGCTGAAAATTCAATAGGTGAGCTAGAAATAAAAAACGGGCAGACTCTCGAAAGAGATATTATACCTAAAATCGCCAAATTGTATGGGATAGCCGATGATGAAGTGAAATCTGTATTTTCTAAAGCAGAAAGTGAAATAATCAATCCGGATATAAAAGACTGGAGAAAGATGGAAGGTATAATCATCCCGGGACAATACTCTGTCGAAGAAGAAGATTTGGAAAAGCAGATGAAAGTATTTATAGAACAGGCAGAGTCAAGATATAAAAAAATAGAAACTGAAGTGGAAGAAGAGCAGAAAAACGGTTTAACAGCACAGGAGAGAATTGTTTTAGCTTCAATGGTTGAGTCGGAATGCCTTGCGGGAGAAAAAAGGCAGGAAACAGCCAATGTGTTTCTTAATAGATTGTCAGCCAATTCAAAGCTGCAGTCATGTGTTACTGCTGAATACGCTTTGGGATATCAGAGACCTTATCTTACTTTTGATGATATTGAAATAGAGTCGGATTACAACACTTATCAGAAGAGCGGTCTACCTATAGGACCAATTTCATCCTTTAGTGATGAAAGTTTGAAATACACTTTTGGAAAGAGCACTGATGAGAATCTAAACTATTTCTTCTACGACTATGTAACTGGTGATATGTCATTCTATTCTGATTTTGAGAAGTTTGAGAGCGATGGAAAAATAACTATGGATAGATTCGATAAGGAGTCAAAAGAAGGAAAATTCGATAAGGTGAACAAGCAGGAGCTTTACGGAAAATAAGCCAACAATATCATAAGCACAAATAATATCAGAGAGAATTAATCTGCTATTCTTAACACAGATTTTATGTAATAAATAGGTTTTTATGATATAATACTATGTACAAGTCAATAGTAAAAGTTTTGATGGAGAATAAGTATCCGAAGAGATAACAGAGAAAGTAGCAGAGCTGAGAGCTATTTATTCTAAAGAGAAATTCACTCCTGAACTGCTTGACTGAAATCTGAGTAAGTCTTAGCCGGCATAAAATGTCGTTAAATATATGAGTGATTCGCAGTTACTATGCGGATAACTAGGGTGGTAACACGGTAACTTCGTCCCTTATTTGGGGCGGAGTTTTTTTATTTGCAGAAAAGCCACATGACTATAAAAAAGAAAAATGAAAAGAGGGATAAAATGAAAGAGCAATTAAGTGAAATTCAAAAAATAGCTCTAGAAAAGATATCTTCAATTACAAATATTGAAGAACTTGAAAAGATAAGAGTTCAGTACTTAGGAAAAAAAGGTGAACTGACAAAAGTACTTAGAGGAATGGGAGGACTTTCTAAAGAGGAAAGACCGGTAATGGGTCAGTTGGCTAATGATGTAAGAGAGAAGATAGAAGGCAAACTGGAAGAGATAAAGACTGATCTTAAGAATAAAATCAAACAGGAAAAACTGAAGAATGAAACGATAGATATAACTATGCCTGGATCAAAAGTGTCAATAGGTCACAGACATCCTCTGTTACAGGTAATAGAAGAACTTGAAGCTACATTCCAGAACATGGGATTTGACGTGGTTGAAGGACCTGAGATAGAAGATGTGTATCACAACTTTGATGCACTTAATTCACCAGATAACCATCCTTCAAGAGATGAATCTGACACATTCTATATTACAAAAGAGCTTCTGCTCAGAACTCATACATCGCCAGTACAGATAAGAGTTATGGAGAACACAAAGCCTCCTATAAGAATAATTTCATCAGGTAGAACATTCAGATTTGATGATGTTGATGATACTCACTCACCTATGTTCCACCAACTAGAAGGTCTAGTTGTAGATAAAAAAGTCAGTATTGCAAACTTAAAAGATACGATAGATTTATTCATAAGAGAAATCTTTGGAACACAGTTAGAAACAAGATACAGACCACATTATTTCCCGTTCACTGAGCCTAGTGTTGAGGTTGATGTTCAGTGCTTTGACTGTGGTGGAAAGGGATGTCCATCTTGTGGAGAGACAGGCTGGAGCATGGAGCTTTTAGGCTGTGGAATGGTTCACCCTAAAGTTTTAGAAAACTGTGGAATAGATCCGGAAGAATACAGTGGATTTGCATTCGGTCTTGGACTTGATAGAATTGCAATGGTTAAATACGGAATAGACAATATAAGACTGTTATTCGAAAATGATAAGAGATTCTTAGACCAGTTCTAGTGAATCTGGAATGAATGAGTATAAGGCTGCGGTCTTTTTATTTGAATTGAAATTGGACTAAAATTGGAGGTTAAATTATGTTCGTACCAGTAAAATGGATGAAAGATTATATAGATATATCAGAATATGATATGAGAGAATTAGCAGATAAGCTAAATGAGACAGGTTCACATGTTGAATCTATTGAAGATGTGGATAAAGGTGTAGAAAAAGTTGTAGTAGGTAAGATTGAGAAGATAGAAAAGCATCCTGATGCTGATAAATTAGTGGTTACACAAGTCAATATCGGTGAAGAGGAACTTATTCAGATTGTTACAGGGGCTCCTAATGTGAGCGAAGGAGATTATGTTCCGGTTGCACTTGTTGGAGCAAGACTTCCTGATGGAATGAAGATAAAAAAAGGAAAGCTCAGAGGTGTAGCTTCTCATGGAATGCTATGTTCTGCTGCAGAGCTCGGATATAAAGATTCTGTAATTCCTAAGCTTTACAGAGATGGAATTCATCTGCTTCAGGAGGAGTATGAACTTGGAACTGACATCAAGGAAGTTTTTGGAATTTCTGAAGAAGTGATTGAATTTGAAATAACTCCGAACAGACCGGACTGTCTTTCTATAGTTGGAATGGCGAGAGAGACGGGTGCGACTATTGAAAAACATATAGAGTTTCCTTCGACAGAAGTTAAAAATGAAGAAGGAGATATAGCGGACTACTTCAATGGACTTGAAGTTGAAGATAAGGATCTTGCAAAAGTCTACTATGCTAGAGTCATAAAAGATGTAAAAGTTCAGGAGTCACCACTTTGGATTCAGACAAGATTGATGGAAGCTGGCATGAGACCGGTTAATAATATTGTTGATATAACAAACTATGTAATGCTTGAATTGGGACAGCCGCTTCATGCTTTTGATCTTGAAAAGCTTGGAGACAAAAAGATCATTGTAAAAAGAGCAGGGAATGGAATGAAATTCAAAACACTTGATGATGTTGAGAGAACACTGGACGATTCAATGCTTTTAATAAATGATGGAAATGGACCGATTGCTATAGCTGGAGTTATGGGTGGTCTTGACTCTGAGGTTACAGAGGAAACTACTACAATACTTTTAGAGTCAGCATGTTTTGATGCGAAAAGCGTTAGACTTACTTCTAAAAAACTGGATCTGAGAACGGAAGCATCAAGCAGATTTGAGAAAGGACTAGATCCTAATCTTGCAAAGGTTGCAGGAGACAGAGTTTGTGCACTTATAGAAGAAATAGGTGCTGGAACAGTTGTAGGCGGATCTATGATAGTGGAAGGTGAAATGCCTGAGTCTAAGACTGTTGAGGTTTCATTACAGAAGGTAGATGATTTAATAGGTCAGGAAATAGATAGAGACAGAATTTTAAAAATTCTTAACTACCTTGATATAGATTCAGAGATTAAAAATGATAAAATAGTGTCTAAAATACCTACATTCAGAGGAGATATCTCAATCCCTGTGGATATAATAGAGGAAATCGCAAGAATGTATGGATATGATAATATAAAAGGGCAGCCACTTACGGGAGTTATCAAAAGAGGAAGCAAATCATGTATCAGAAATAAGCAGGATTGGGCTAAAGATACATTGACTAGTATGGGACTTAATGAGATTATGACGTATTCTTTTGTTAGTCCTAAGCAGTTTGAGAAACTCAATATTTCTGAGAACAGCATGATGAGAAACTATGTGGAGATAAAGAATCCTCTTGGAGAAGACTATTCAGTTATGAGAACAACTCTTATGGGTAACACTATGGATGTTCTTGCTAGAAATATAAGATATGGAATACCAGGTATCTTCACTTACGAGATAGGAAATATATTCATACCTAATGAAATTCCTTGCGACACTATGCCGCAGGAGAGAAGAAGACTTTGCCTAGGTATGTACGGTGAGGGAGATTTCTTCACTCTTAAAGGTGTTGTGGACGAACTGTTTAAGAGAATGGGAATAAAAGATTATCATTATCTTAGAGAAGAGAACAATCCAACTTTCCACCCAGGAAGAACAGCATCTATAGTATGCGAAAATTACTACCTTGGAGTTATTGGAGAGGTTCATCCTGATGTTCAGGAGAACTATGATATAAAAGAGAGATGTTATATGGCAGAACTTGATTTCAACAGAATGTTCTTCCTTCATGAAGCAGGAAAGAAATACAAGCCATTGGCTAAATATCCGTCGATAACTAGAGATATAGCACTTTTAGTGAACAAAGAAATCATGGTTAAAGAAATAGAAGATATAATATCGGAAAATGGTGGCAAATTAGTTAAGAGAATTGAACTGTTTGATGTCTATGAAGGTGATCAGATAGAAGAAGGTAAGAAGAGCGTTGCGTATTCGATAGAGTACAACTCAGATCAGAAGACACTTACAGATGAAGAAGTAATACCTGTGCATGAAAAAGTGCTGAAAGCACTAGAAGAAAAATTAGATGCACATCTGAGAAGCTAATTAAATCTAAAAATATTGCAAAATATTCAAATTTAAAGGGGTGAGAAGGTGCTCACCCCTTAACTTTTTGTGCTAAAAAAGATATAATATATAGGTGAGCAGTGAAATATCGGATAAAGGGATGAAGAAGATGTCGGATAAGAAAAGAATTAAAGTAAATATAGATAATAGAGAACTTACACTGGTTAGTACTGAAAGCGATGAATATGTATCTCAGATAGAGAGTTTAGTAGATAAAACGATAAAAGAAGTAATGGGTAATAACAAAAAGCTGGCAAATGATGTGGCTTACATACTTTCAGCGTTTAATATTGCAGACAGATATTTGAAAAACAGAAAAGAGTTTGAAGATATCATTAAAAAAGCGACTGATGTGTATGAGGAATTTGAAGCTTATAAAGGTGAGGCCAAATCATTTGAAGAGAGAATAAAGTCACTTGAAAAAGAACTGGAAGAAGCTCAGACAAGCTTGAATGAAGGCAAAGAGAAACTTGAAAAAGAAATATCTGAAAAGGTGAAATCTGAACTGGACTCAGCAAAAAAAGAGTCGGATGAGGCTAAAAAAGAATCAGAAAATGCAAAAGCTCAGTTAGCTTCGTTATTGAAGGAAAAAGAAAATTCAGACAGAGAGAATAATGAGTTCAAAGCACAGTTAGATAAAGCAAAGAGCGAAATAGCAGAACTCAGAAAAGCTGCTGAAGTGGCAAAAGCTGAATGTGGTGAGGCGAAAGAACAGTCGGTTAATTACAAGAATGAAGCTGAGACAGCTAAGGCAGAGCTTCAATCTGTAAATAAAGAGGCAGAAAATCTGAGAAGAGATTTTGAAATGATGGATACTGATCTTGAGAGCTTAAGAGCTGAAACAGAGAAACTTAGAAAAGAAAACGAGAGACTTAACAAGAGAGTGGATGAACAGGAAAAATCTATAGAGATCAAAGAGGAAACTCTATCAGAATGTGAGTCGAAGATAAAAGAACTCCAGGATAAACTGTTTAAGATAAAAGCGATGTCAGAGGCATAGAGAGAAGTCAGAAGCATAGTGAAAAATCAGAGTAAAACTCCAATAGGTTTCGGGCGGAACTATGATAAATAAAATCAGAGGATTTCACGTAAAGTCAGCAGATTTCAGATAAAGAGGCAGAAATAGAGGCAGAAAAATAGGCTTTAATAAGCTTTTAAATAGGGTGATGATATGAAAAAAATAGAACTTTTAGCTCCAGTAGGCAGTATGGAATCTCTACATGCCGCTGTGAACAATGGGGCAGATGCTGTTTATCTTGGCGGGAAACTGTTCAATGCCAGACAATATGCATCAAATTTTGATGAAGAGGAACTTAAGACAGCAATTGAATATGCACATGCAAGAGGGGTAAAAGTTTATTTGACACTAAATATTTCTGTGAAAAATTCTGAGTTAGAAGAGCTTAGGTCATATCTTGACTTTTTATCTGATACGGATATAGATGCGCTTATCGTTCAGGACCTTGGGGTTATAAACATAATAAGAAAAGATTATCCGAAACTGAAAATTCATGGAAGTACTCAGATGACGATAAACAACAAATCCGGTGTTGAGTTTTTGAAAAATCAGGGATTAGAGAGAGTTGTACTGGCTAGAGAACTCTCAATATCAGAGATTGAGAGCATTAAAAGAGAGACAGATACAGAACTGGAAGTGTTCATTCATGGTGCACTATGTGTTTCATATTCCGGTCAATGTCTTATGAGCAGTATGATTGGTGGAAGAAGCGGAAATAGAGGAAGATGTGCTCAGACATGCAGAATGCCGTTTCAGCTTATGGATCAGAAAGATGGAAGTGCTGCTAAGCTTGATGGAAGCTATGTACTCAGTCCCAAAGATCTGAATACTGTAGATAATATAGGAAGGCTTATAGATATCGGGGTGGATTCATTCAAGATTGAAGGAAGAATGAAAAAGCCAGAATATGTTGCTTTGATTGTATCTAAGTATAGAAAAGCAATAGATAGCCATATAAACAAATCAGAAGACAAGACAAATGAAAGAGACAGAGAAGATATCAGAAAGATTTTCAACAGAGGATTCACGAAAGGATTTCTAGGAGAAGATTTTGGACAGGACTATATTTCTCTGGATAAACCGAATAACAGAGGAACTTATGTTGGAGAAGTTCTGGAAATCAAAAGAGGAAAAGCCAGAATCAGATTGGAAGCACCGCTTATGAAAGGCGATGGACTTAGTGCTGACAATGCTGATGGATCAGAAGACTTTTTCAATATCGATAAAATCTTTGTAAACAGAAAAGAATCGGAAATAGGTAAAACGGGTCAGATAGTAGAAGTGCAGACTTATAGACCTATGAAAGAATCATCTAAGCTTTACAAGACTTTTGATAAAGAACTGGATGATAGAATAAAAGCTGAACTGATGAGTAAAGAAAAAGATATTCTGAGAGATAGAGTGGATTTTGAAGCTGAGTTCAGAATAGGAAAAAATCCAGTCCTGAGAGCAAAATGTGGAGATATTGAAGTAGAGGCAACAGATGAATTCGTAATAGAAGAAGCTCAGAAAGCGGGACTTTCAGAAAAGAGAGCATATGAACAGCTTGAAAAGCTGACAGATACAGAATATGAGCTGAGTGAAGTAACTTTTAAGATGGATGAGAAGGTCTTTATGCCTGTGAGCGTGCTGAATAGTCTGAGAAGATCAGCAATAGAAAAGCTAAATCAGGCAAGAGATTCCGTAAGTAGTCAGGAAAACAGAATAGAAACTCAATCAAATGAGGAAGTCTATAGAGATCGAGAATCCGTATTTGTGTATGAGGAACCGAAACTATCAGTAGAGATAAATAGCTTAAGACAGCTTAAAAAACTGAACTTAAATAAATTGGATAGACTGTATATCTCTTACGGAGATGGCAGTGAGTTGGAGGGTGTTTTCAGTTATTTGATGGAAAGTGCCAAGACAGATGAAAGTGTGTCGGATGGTTGTGATAACTCAGATTTTGAAATATTCATTACACTTCCTAAGGTGATTTCAGATTCGGAACTTAAAGAAGTATCTAAGAAGCTTTCTGAATTTACTGAAGAATACAAGACACAAGAAAATAAGTTAGAAGACTGTATGAATAATGGTCTAAATAATGGAGTTAGAATTGATGGAATTTCGGTTTCAAATATCGGTGTTGCTGAATTTATAAAAACAGAATTTCCAGGTTTTAAAATTCACGCAGACTCATCATTCAATATATACAATAGTGAGTCAGCTAAATTCCTCAATAACAATGGGATAGAAGAAGCCGGCATTTCACCAGAGCTTAACATAAGTGAAATAAGGGAGCTGGTGTCAGACTTTGACTATGGTTACGAAGCTACTATTTACGGATATTTAAAGCTTATGACTATGAAAAACTGTCCTATGGCACTTATAAAAAAATGTGGTAAAGACAGAGATTGTCTGAATTGCAATCTGACAGACAGATTCAGTCTGAAGGACAGGATGGATGTTGATTTCAGAGTCTCAAGAACTGGAGAACTGACTACAATATATAATTCGAAACTGCTTTTTGTACCGGAGTTTATTGAGAGCATGAAAAGCAGCAAGATAGAATATTATAAGATGGAAATAAGTCGAGATGATGAAGATATAGAGAAGATGCAGGACTTATTTTACAGAGCGGTTAAAATAGAAATAGAGAAAAGCGAAATAGAGAGATTTATTAAAGATGAGAACTTGGAACATATTATAACAAGAGGTCATTACAATAGAGGAGTAATTTAAGAGGTGGTAAATTGAAGGACAGAACATTAAGAGTGCTGGAATATCACAAGGTTCTGGAATTGCTTGAAAACAAAACTGATTCAGAACTTGGTAGAGAAATGGCCAGAGGTATGATGCCTTCATCAAATATAGAAAAGGTAAAATCAGCTCAGCAAGAAACAGATGAAGCTTACAGAATAATGATAAAAGTAGGGAGTATCCCTATGGGCGGGCTTACAGATGTAAGCAATGAATTGAAGCTCTCTGAAAAAGGTGGAATGCTGTCACCGGGAGCACTGCTGAGAATAGCTGATACACTTAGAGCAGGAAGAAGGGCTAGAAACTTTCTGTTTAAAAAAGAAGAACTTGAAGATGTAAATATTCTTAGAAGTATAGCAGAAGGTATTGAAGTTTTCAGGGAAACTGAAGAAGATATATTTAATGCTATAGATGGAGAAGACCAGGTATCATCTGATGCCAGTACAACACTCAGAAATATAAGAAGAAATATAAAAAACAAGAATGACAGTATAAGAAGCAGACTCAATTCTCTTATAAGTTCATCAGAGCATAGAAAATATCTGCAGGAAGCTATTGTAACTATTAGAGAGGGCAGACATGTCGTGCCTGTTAGACAGGAGTACAGAAATGTAATAAAGGGAATTGTGCATGACCAGTCTTCAAGCGGGGCGACACTGTTTATTGAGCCTATGGACGTAGTAAATCTAAATAATGAACTTAGAGAATTGCATCTAGAAGAGAATAGAGAAATCGAGAGGATTTTGACAGAACTGACAGAAAAAGTCGGAGAAAACTCAAGACCTATGATAAGAAATCTGAAACTTCTGGCAAGACTGGATTTCATATTTGCAAAAGCTAAACTTGCGATAGATATGAAAGCAACTCCACCGATAGTAAATGACAGAGGATATATCAATATAAAGTCGGGAAGACATCCTCTGATAGATAAGAAAAAAGTAGTGCCGACAGACTTCTATTTAGGAGATCCAACTAATACAATTGTTGTTACTGGACCTAATACTGGAGGAAAGACCGTAACTTTAAAAACTGTCGGTCTTTTAACTCTTATGGCACAGTCAGGTCTTCAGATACCTGCAGAGTCATTGAGTCACATAGCAGTTTTCAGCAGTGTATTTGCAGATATTGGAGATGAGCAGAGTATAGAACAGAGTCTGAGTACATTCTCATCCCATATGACGAATATAGTAGATATGCTTTCAAGAGTTGATACCAATTCATTAGTATTATTTGATGAGCTGGGAGCCGGTACAGATCCGACAGAAGGAGCGGCGCTAGCGATATCGATATTGGACTATCTGTTTGAAAGAAATATAAGAACTGTTGCAACAACACATTATAGTGAGCTGAAGTTATATGCCATATCCAAAGAGGGAGTTGAAAATGCATCGGTTGAATTTGATGTAAAGACATTGAGTCCGACATATAAGCTTTTGATCGGAGTGCCAGGAAAGTCCAATGCATTTGAAATTTCAAGAAGACTTGGGCTCAGCGAAGATATAATAAACAGAGCAAAGGGAGTAATATCCACAGAGAATATAGAATTTGAGGATATACTAGGAAGCCTTGAAGAAGACAGAAGACAAGCTGAAAAATCCAGAGAAGAAACTCAAAAAATGGAACTTGAAATCAAGAATCTTAAAGAAGAACTTGAAAAGAGAGCTCGTATACTTGAAGACAATAAAGAAGATATTATTGCCAAAGCAAAAAGAGAAGCGAGACAGATAATTTCCCAGGCTAAGAAAGAGTCAGAGGAAGCATTAAAAGAGATAAGAGAAGTTAAGTTTGAGATAGATGAAGAAAAGAAAAACAGAATAGAATCCGCTAGAAAGAAACTTAAAAATAAGATTGATTATGGTGGAGAAGACTTAACAGAAACACTTCTTTCAAAAGTTTCAGCTAAGCCATTGGAAGATGTAAAAGTAGGCGAAGAAGTCAAAGTGCTTTCGCTTAATCAGGAAGGGGTAGTTCTATCACCGGTTGATGCAAATGGAAATGTAATGGTTCAGATAGGGGTTATGAAAATAGCAGTGCCACTTGATACCATAGAAATTTCAAAGCAGAAATCACAGAAAGCTACCAATAAATACGCTAAGACAATAATCAGTAAAAAGTCAAAAGCGATCAAAAATGAAATAGATATAAGAGGATTGAATGTAGAGGAAGCGACATTTGAAATAGATAAATATTTAGATGATGCTTATCTTTCAGGTCATAAAGAAGTTTCCATAATCCATGGAAAAGGGACGGGAATGCTTAGAGCTGGTATAGATAATATATTAAAACAGCATAAACACGCTAAATCCCACAGATTAGGCGGGTATAGAGAAGGTGGAACAGGAGTTACTATTGTTACTCTGAAATAAGAGTTGTATCACTGTATGCCATTGTAAAATTACAAATCCTTTTTGATAGAGAAAGTTGAAATTTGACAGTGACAGTTGCAAATTGAAAGCACAGATTACTGAAGAATTATAATAGAGAATTTCATAAATAACTATAATAGTTAAAAGGTCAGGAGTTAGAGGAGGAGCTGGATATGGTGAACAATAGAGAATTGGCGGAAGAAAAATATATAGTAAGCGCCTGTCTTTTAGGAGAAAACTGCAAGTATGACGGAGACAATAATTACAGCAAAGAAGTCATAGAATTTCTTCAGGATAAAGACTATGTTGCAGCATGTCCAGAGGTCCTTGGAGGACTTCCTACTCCTAGAACACCTGCCGAAAGAGTTGGAGATAAAGTCATATCAAGAGATGGAGAAGACTTTACTGAAAACTTTATTAAAGGTGCAGAAGAAACTTTGAAAATAGCAAAAGAAAATAGTGCGAAGATTGCTATATTAAAAGCCAGATCACCATCATGCGGTTATGGATGTATCTATGATGGCAGTTTTTCAAAGAAACTTGTAGAAGGAAATGGAGTGACCTCAGAACTGTTAGAGAAAAATGGGATCAAAGTGATTACGGAATTGGATTTAAAATAAATAAATCTGGGAGGAATGAATTTGGATTTTAAAGAGATTATTATAGATGAAATACTGAAGAACACAGAGGGAATAGAAAGAGAAGATATTGAAAGCTCAATAGAAATCCCTCCGAATTTTGATATGGGAGACTATGCACTTCCATGTTTCAGATTTGCAAAAGTAATGAGAAAAGCACCTAATATGATAGCGGAAGAGATAGTACAGAAATTAGGAAAAGTTGAAGGATTCAGTAGAATAGAGAATGTTGGCGGATATATCAACTTTTTCGTAGATAAAGAGACAATGGTTAAATCAGTATTAGAAGATGTTTTAACTGAAAAAGAAAACTACGGTAAAAGCGATATGGGAGAAGGAAAAAATATAGTTATTGACTATTCTTCACCTAATATTGCAAAGCCATTTCACGTTGGACATCTGAGATCGACTGTTATAGGAAACTCACTGTATAAAATATACAGCTTCTTAGGATATAACCCAATTGGAATAAACCATCTAGGAGACTGGGGAACACAGTTCGGTAAGATGATATGTGCATATAAAAAATGGGGAGTAGATGAAGAAATAGAGAAAGAACCGATAAAGACTCTTCAAAAGCTATATGTAAAATTTCATAATGAAGTAGAAGAACATCCTGAACTGGAAGATGAAGGAAGACTTTGGTTCAAGAAGCTTGAAGATGGAGATGAAGAAGCTAAGAGAATCTGGAAATGGTTCGTAGATTTAAGTCTTGAGGAGTTCAAAAGAATTTATGACCTATTAAAAGTTGATTTTGACTATAATACAGGCGAGAGCTTCTATGAAGATAAGATGGATGCTGCAATAGAGCTTATGAAGGAGAAGAATGTTCTAACAGAAAGTGATGGAGCACTAGTTGTGGATCTGGAAGAATATGATATGCCTCCATGCTTAATAGTTAAGAGTGATGGAACTACAATTTACGCAACCAGAGATATCACAGCAGCTCTTTACAGACATGAAAACTTCAATTTTGAAAAGGCAATATATATAACAGATTACGCACAGAATCTTCATTTCAAGCAGTGGTTCAAAGCGATAGATTTAATGGGATTCGACTGGGCTAAAAACTTGATTCACACTCCATTCGGAAGAGTCAGTACAGAAGAAGGAAAACTTCAGACTAGAAAAGGTAATGTAATACTTCTTGAAGATCTGCTTTCTAAATCTATTGAAAGAGTTAAAGAGACAATAGAAGAGAAAAATCCAGAACTTGAAAATAAAGATGAAGTTGCAAAAATCGTAGGAATAGGTGCAGTTATATTCAACGATTTAAGTAATAACAAGATAAAAGATATAGTATTCAACTGGGATAGAATGCTGAGTTTCGAAGGAGAAACAGGACCATATCTTCAGTACACAGCGGTTAGAGCTAAGAGCGTTCTGAACAGACTAGGTGAGGTATCTGAGAATGTAGACCCTGCTAAGATAGATTATTCAAAAATAACGAATGAAGAAGCAGTGAACGTACTGAGACAGGTTGAGAGATTCCAGGAGGTAGTAATATCAGCAATGGAGAAAAACGAACCATCATTTATCTCAAGATATTTACTGGATCTTGCACAGGACTTCAACAGATTCTATCATGAATGTCCAATAATGAACGCAGAAGATGATGTTAAATACGCAAGAGCAGCTGTAGTAAGTGCAGTTGAGACGGTATTAGTTACAGGACTAGGTCTTTTAGGAATAGATGTACCTGAGAAAATGTAATAGCACGGAAGGTGTGATTTCTTGAAAGAAAGAGATATACAGAACACTGTTTTAGCTGGATTTCAGGAAGAATTGAAGAGCAGAACTCCAACATATTTTTATGAGATGTTCATGCTGACATTAAGATCTATTTATCCTGATATCAGCCTGGATTCAAATGCCATAAACTATGAGAGGTTTTCAGAGGAACTCAAGCTCTGGAGATATTATAGAAGAGGCGGCAATAGAGCACTTAATGAATTGGTTTTAAGGGATAATAAAACTGATCTTTTTGAAGAGAGTTCACTTATAAGAGCAATACCAATTTTTCTGAGCAATCAGAATATGGATAGCGCGGTTAAGATAGCATTTGAAAACACACTCTATTTTACAGAGAATATCGATGCTATTTTTTCAAGTATTTCATTTGGAGTCCTTTTATCAAACAAGATAAATGGATTAAATCTGAGTGAAAGTTTTGAACTGCTAAAAGAGAGCATAATCTCGCTTAGGACAGTGGAGTATCTGAAGGACTCTTATAAAAAAGATGATAATATCTATATTATTCGAATAGAGTCTAAGAAGATCGAATTAATTCAGACCATAGACAGATTTTTATCTAAACACTTCGATATTCAAAGTGAGATAGCTATAGTGACAAAGGCAGAATTGCAGGCTCAACAACCCGAATCTGGTGATGAGTCAGGCATTGAAAATGATGATATCATCAAACTCGATAAAGAAAAGGACAGCAAAATAATATTAGATTTTCTTGAAAAAGTTTCTAAGAAGGATATTGCAGATATAATAAGTCCATTTCTAGAAAATGGTATAGATGTTGAAAATAATTACTTGAGGAATATAGGATCTTATATATATAGACTGAGAAAGGGAAGAGTCCCAGCAGACAGTCTCAAGTTCATTAAGACTGAAGATATTTCGGTGTTTTCATTAAGAGAAGGAGAGCATTTTGAAAATTCTGTATTGGGAGATTCCACTCTTGAAAAAATTTCACTGGAAAATGGATTTGAATTAAGATATGTAAGGTCAAAGTCAGGAAAATACAGGTTCTTCAGAAAGATATAACTCAATACTCCCTTTTAAATTTTTCTATATATGAATATGGATCAAGTTTGAGGGTATAAAAAATATAAGATGATTTTTAAGGGGGTAATTAAATTGAGATTAAAGAAAACTGTGGGATTATCACTAGCAACATTGCTGTTATCTTCTTCATTAGCTATGGCGGTAGACTTTTCAGATATTGCTGATCACTGGGGTGCAGAAGCTATTAAGCAGCTAGTATCTGAGAAAATCATATATGGTTATGAAGATGGAACGTTCAGACCGGAGAATAAGATTACTAGAGAAGAAGCAGCAACTATGATTGGTAGACTCGATAATCCTCAAGATTACAAAGAAGGACATGTTGGTAAAGTTTTCAGTGACGTTAAAGATAGATATTCGGCTAGATTTATAGACTATCTTGCTGATAATGGGATATTAAAAGGTTATGAAGATGATACATTCAGACCAACTACCGAAATATCCAGAGAGGAATTCGCAACAATAGTTTACAGATATGCTAAAAAGAATGAAATAATCGATACGGACAAAAAAGGTAAACTGGATGACATGGACAAAGTGTCTGATTGGGCGAAAGAACCTGTAGAAGTTATGATAGGTAACGGCATAATAAAAGGTATGGGAGATGGAACATTCAAGCCGTCAGATAAAATCAAAAGAGCTGAAGTTGCTCAAATACTTTTTGGAATGTTAAAGCAGGACACTGGAAGATATAGAGTGACAAATCAGAAAGTTACACTCTTACTTCAACCAAATGAAAAAGCTAATCCTATTACCAAAAACAGCGAGCTGGCTAAAGGTACAAAAGTAATAATTGAAGGCGAAGAAGGCGATTATCTTTTAGTAAAACCTTATGGTGTAGAAGGAGCTTCTAGAGGATATGCACTGAAAAAATATTTTGACAAAGAAACTAAGCCTGATGATAGTGTAATAGGAAAAGAAATGGTTGCAAAAAAAGAAATAAAATTATTAACTCAGCCTGATAAAAATGCTGGCTTAATAGGAAAGAACCATACACTGCCAACAGGAACTATAGTAAAGGTTGAAGGTGAAGCTACTGAGTACTATCTGGTAAGACCTATAGGCATTGTAGATGCTTCAAGGGGATATGTTATAAAAACAGATCTGGTACTGAAGGTAGACAAAGCTGACGAGTCAAAGGCAGAGAGTAAAGAAGCAGATAAAGAAACTAAAGATGAAACAGCGGAAACAGAAAAGCCAACTGATGAGAATAAAAAAGAGTAGAATTACTGATCTAAATAGATATTAAGAATGGATAGAGAGAACATTTAGATAAATTTAGACAAAAAAGTGCCTACGATTTAGTAAACTAAGTCGTAGGCTATATTAATTTATGGGAGAAATGCGAGTATAGATTCCTAAGATTTCAATAAGAAAGCTTTAGAATCGTGTAGTACTTTCTGTTCATCCAGAGTTTTAAGTTCTCTATCTTTCATAACAACTTTACCGTCAATTATGCTGTCGTTTACATGCATGCCAGTAACTGATTCAAGTAGTGTATTCACTAAATTGTTTGTTGGATAAATACATATATTATTTAAATCTATGGATATCATATCTGCAGTGCCACCTTCTGTTATGCCTTTGATATTATCATCCAGAAGCTTAGTGACACCGTTGACAGTCGCCATGCTTATCAGCTTTTTAGCAGGCATTACTTTATAGTCACCATATTTTATTCCATAAGTCAGATTCATTATGGAGCGGAACAGTCTGATTTCCTGAAATAGATCTATACCTCCGTGTCCACTTCCATCACTGCCAAACCCAACATCTATACCTCTTGATAACAATGATGGAGTTTCAGGCACTCCTTTGCCGCAGTTACTGAATGGGCAGTGTATAACCTTTATATCATGATTATGAATAATATCCATTTCATTTGGATTCAAATATATAGAATGAGCTGCCACCATTTTTTCACTTAGAAGATTATTCTTCTCAAAATATTCAAAAGGTCTGATTTCATACTTTTCTATAAAGCTGGTAACTTCAGTAGAGTATTCATTCATATGAACCTCCGAATATGAATCCAGCTCTTTAGCCTGTTTGAAAATACTGAGAATCATCTCCTCAGAGCAAGCAGTTGGAGCTGTTATAGAACTGAAGTATTTAACCAGTGACTTTTCTTTTCTTGTTTTCTCTATCAGCTCTTCATTTCTTTTGAGAGCATCTTTTACTGTGACCTGCATCTCTTTTGGTGCAGACTCCGAATCAGTAGTCTGCCAAGATATTCCTGCTCTTATTCCTATATTTTTTAGAGTTTCATAAGCAGTATCAGCATGTCTCGTACCTGCATCCAGAAAAGAAGTTATTCCATTTTTGATCATTTCACAAGATGCAAATTTAGTACTGAGCTCAATATCATCTTTTGAAAGTTTTGATTCAAAAGGAACGTTTATACGCTTATATATAAGAGGTCTTTCATCTAATAATCTACCTCTTAAGAATTGCTGACTTAAATGGCAATGACCATCCGTAAGTCCAGGCATCCAAAGTAAGTCTTTACCATCAATAGTAGTATCGGAAGAAATTTTATCTTCTGAAACACAGTTTGTATCTATAATATGTTTTATCTTTCCATCTTTTATATAAATATCTTTTGATTCTTTGATATTTAAATCTGTATCTAAGTAATTTGTATTTTTTATAATGATATCGAAATCCTTCATCGAATTCACCCTTTCAAAATCTTTTTTGATTATGGTTTAATAATATATAAATAATTAGATTTAAAAAAGGACATATGTCCTATTTTTTAGAGTTAAATTCATCTATTATTAATTTAACGAAAATGTAAACGAAAGGGGATGTGGTTAAATTGAAAGATTCAACAAAACAATTTGACTATGGCAGTTTAAAAGAAAGAATAATCAGTGAAAAGAAGTTACTGCTGATAGTTTTTGCTATAGTACTTATATCAGACTTTATAGGAATGATAAAAATTCCTATAGGAAGAGGAAACTTAATACTGTTTCCAATATTCTATGCAATATTTATTGGTGTTGCATTAGGGCCGGATGTAACGAAGGTCTTTTCAGCAAAAGAATGTAAGGCAGCATCAAAATTAGTAATAGTGGCTATTTGTCCATTCATAGCAAAGCTAGGGATAAATGCAGGGATGAATATACCAGTTGTTTTATCAGCCGGACCTGCACTTTTGCTTCAGGAGTTTGGAAACCTTTTCACAATTTTCCTGGCACTGCCAATAGCATTACTATTAGGATTGAAAAGGGAAAGTATAGGAGCGACTCACTCCATTAACAGAGAGTCTAATCTTGCGTTGGTAATGGACATGTTCGGTCCGGTTTCTCCAGAAACCAGAGGGAGTTTATCCATATATATAGTTGGAGGTATGGTAGGAACAATCTATTTTGGAATGCTGGCAGCATTTGTTGCCGGTCTTGATATATTCCATCCATATGCACTGGGTATGTCATCCGGTGTTGGGGCAGGTATAATGATGGCTTCAGCAGTTGCAACATTATCAGAAATATATCCTCAGTATGCGGATAAGATAGCAGCACTGGCAAGCGCAAGTGAGACATTATCAGGTATCACAGGGATTTATGCAGCTATGTTTATAGGAATACCTTTAGCTAATTTCCTTTATAGAAAGCTTTACCCAATAATTGGAAGAGGTGATGGAAATGAGAATTAAAGAATGGATTTTCTTATTCATTGTATCAGGTTTGGGAATCGCATTGGCAAATGCAGTGGGATTTAAAGTGCCGCTACTAGAGTCATTACCTGGTATACTGATTTTACTGGCAATATCTTTGGGGGCATTAATACTTAAAACAATAATACCTTTAAAACTTCCAATTGTTGCATACTGTTCTATATTGGGACTGATTTTAGCATCACCTATATCACCAGTGGACAGCTATATAATTGACAGTGTCAATAAAATAAATTTTACAGCACCGTTAACAATTGTTGGAGCTTTTGCTGGTATCTCGATAGGTCATGAACTTAAAGAATTCAAAAAGCAGGGACTAAAAATGATAGCAATTGGTTTACTGGTTATGACAGGGACATTTTTAGGGTCTGCAGTAATATCAAATGTAGTGTTAAAACTGACAAACACTATATAGAATAGAGGAGTATTTTATGGCAGTAATAATATCAATGTTAAATTTATTGGTGGGAATACTAATAGGGGTATCAGGTGTAGCCGGATTTCTATTACCTTTGTTTTATACAGGATTTTTTGCACTAGATCTTAGAACATCTTTAAGCTATAGTTTTTTGGCATTTATTGTATCGGGAGCAATAAGTGCCTACAGTTTTTATAAAAAAGACAGGCTAAATCTGAGAGTTGGGAAGATAATATCAATAGGCTGTATAGCGGGAGCACTGGTAGCCGTAGTAGTTTCAAATGCGATACCAAGTATGTTTATAAAGCTCCTTATGTACTCGGTAATATTATACTCAGGAGTTAATATTCTAAAAAGCAGAGGAAGCAGCTCGGATGATGGAGAAAAAGAGCATTCAACAGCTAAATTGGCAATAGTCGGATTTTTTGTATCGATAATTTGCTCGCTCTCAGGAGCAGGAGGACCTGTAATATTAGTTCCTCTACTTATCGGATTCGGTTTGAACGTTCTTGAGGCAATAGGAACTTCGCTGTTTATTTCAATATTCATAGGATTACCAGCATTCATAGGTTACTTGGATTTCAGCAGTTTTGGAGAGAAGTTTCCAGTTATGTTTTTCATAGTAATATTCCACGGTTTCGGTGTATTGATAGGCAATAGATTAGTTGATACAATAGACGTAGATAAACTTAAAAAAGTAATAGCGATATCTACAATATTTTTATCTATATTCATGATAGTAAAGCTAGTAGCATCTTAAGAGGGTGAAGGAATTATGAAAATTGACGAATTGCTTGTTATTTCAGATGATTTCAGAAAAATTTATGAAATGTTTCCAGAGTGGTTAAAGTCAAGACTGCATCTTAGAAAAATTGAAAAGGGAAAGATAATACATCAAAAAGATGAGAAGCTCGACTATTTTGGAATACTTTGCACCGGCACTATTGAAATAATCAATGAGCTTGAAAATGGCAATGTCTATTTAATAGAGAGAAATGAAGCAATTGATTTTATTGGTGAAGTTGCAATAGTATCAGGCTATGAGTCCAGCAGCGTGACTATAAGGACATTAGAGACTTGCTATATGGTTTTTATGAGTGCGGAAGACTGTAGAAAACTGTTTGAAGAGAGCGTTGAGTTCTACAAGATAGTAACCAAAAAAATCGCTCAAAAGCTTTACAATAACTCATATAAAAGTGGTATAAAGTTCTTTTACCCTACAAAATATATTATTGCAGATTATTTTGTTAACTATTACTACAATAATATAGAAGACAGAGTGAAGATAAAAGAAACTAGAGATGAGATATCAAAAGAAATAGGAGTAAATGTAAAAACTTTAAACAGGACCATAAAAGCATTGAAAGAAGAGAATTATTTAGATGTAGAAAGAGGAAAAGTGGTTATCGATTCTGATGCTATAGATAAACTTGAAGACTATCTGGAAGAAAATAGATGGTAACAAATGATAAATACAAAACAATAGAAAATGAAGAGCTATATTAGATAGAGACTTTCTTGATGATTTCAGGGAAGTCTTTTTTTATTATCAAAATCTACCAGTATAATATATAATGTATATATAGATATGCGCATAAAAATATAACGCAAGATGAGGATAATAGGGAAGAGGTTGATGAGTATGGACAATAGGATTAGAGAAGTCTGGAATCAGATAGTAGAGAGGGACAGAATTACTGCTACATATAAATTTGCACTGGCAAAGGCACTTATATACTTAGGTGACGGAAGGCGTAGGTCTGTTGGTTTTGATGAATTAGCATATTTTTATTCCAGAGAATTATGCAGTCATATAAAAAGATATAAAAGACAGTCGACATTTAAAACAAGTAAATTCATAAGATCATGCAAAGAATACAATGCTGGGAAGGGCAGCATTGAAGAATTGAAAGGCATAACAATATCATCAGGGTTAAATAGCATTCTGGAGACTTTTCATAATCTGGATGAAGGAAAGTCGAGCATAGAATTTTTTAAAGTAGATTTCAGCAGAAAACATATTCTGATTACATCGGAAATGGTAATTATGGTGATGAAGTTTGGAAAAGAAGAGTTGCTGAATCATATAGAGGAGAAGTGGAATGAAGTTGAGAAGGGGTGGGGGAAGTAGCTAAGTTTATCTGGCAATAGATAGTTTATTGTTGTTCTATGCAGCATAGATAGGATTAAAAATAAAACGTTTAAGGAGTGGCATATTGAATTATATAATTTTGTTTCTGCTTTTATTATTGGGATTGTATCTCTTTGATAGTAGAATAAAAGGATTTATAGGTGAACTAGATGTAAAAATGTCATTTTTGTTCATGAGTGACTCGTATAAAAAGCATAACAACATAACACTTATTAATGACAAGACAATAACTCAAGTTGACCATATAGTAGTGTGCAGATATGGAATATTCGTAATAGAAACTAAAAACTATTCAGGATTAATTACAGGCTCTAATAATGCCAATTACTGGACACAATATTTAGGAAAAAGAAAGTTTAAGTTTATGAACCCAATACATCAAAACTACGGTCATATCAAAGCTTTGGAAGAAATCTTAGAGGTTGAAAGTGATAAATTTATTTCTATAATTGCGTTTACAGGTGAAGCTAAGTTAAAGATAAATAGTGAAGCACATGTTATAAAATCAAATAATTTAAAAAATTTAATAAAATCATATAGAAATGAAATATTAACCGAGGATGAAGTTGAAGATATAAGTTGTAAATTAACAAAAATCAAAGAAAAAACGACAAAAGAAGATATAAAAATGCATCTTAAATTAGTTAAGAATAAGCAGAGAGAATATAGAAGAGATATCAAAAGTAATATTTGTCCAAGATGTAAAGGTTCTCTAATTATAAGAAAAGGTAAGTATGGGAAGTTTTATGGATGCTCCAACTTTCCAAAATGCAGATTTGTTAAATGAAAACGTTGGGTTGAGTACAAGTTTTTAATGTGTGATAAAATGAAAGAGTAAATGTAAAATATAAAATTAATTTTAATAGATAGATGAGGTTTCAATATGGATATGATACTAAAAATTGATTGGGATAGCATAATAAATAAAGGCAGAATAACTGCAACATATAAATTTGCACTAGCTAAAGCATTAGTGAACTTGGCAGAGAAAAAGAAGACAATAGTGTCATTTGAAGAACTTGCTGATTATTATACTAGAGAACTATGTACTCATATAAAAAGCTACAAGAAACAGATAACAGCTAAGAGTAGCAAGTTTCTAGAGGCATGCAAAGATTTTAATGAAGAGAAAATAGATATCAATGATTTAAGAGAAATCACTATTAAAATGGGATTTACGAATGTTCTAGAAAGATTTCATACCGTAAATCAAATCAGTACGGATAGGAGATATTTTACGTACGATATTGAGTTAAAGAAGTTATATTTAACAGATGATTTAATCAAACTGGTAGAAAAATATGGCAGTGAAGATCTTAATAGAGAAATCGAAGTTAGATGGAATGAAGTTGAGATGAGGTGGAATGAATAAATGTCAGTTAATGGAGATAATAATCAAAAGTATAATAAAATGAGAGAAATAATTTTGTCTTTGATGAATGAAGATTATGAAAACTTTACTAAAGCCTTAATTTCAATTGAAAAAAACATAGATGACAGGTCTACATTAGACTTGTTATATCAGAAATATATGGATAGCAGCGAAAGCACTCTTTTAAATAAAGACATATATTAATATTGGATGCATGAACAACTAGGTAGCTTGTATGGTTACCTAGTTTATTTTTTATAACAAGCACATAAAGAGATACAAAATGAATTAATATATTTAGATTGTTGCTATTATGGAATGGTTATGATAAAATTGTCATTGTTAAATCTGAAATACAGATACAATTTTACGAGGAGGGGTATTGTGACTAGTACAAAGGAGCTAACTAAGGTGGGCTTAATGGCAGCACTTATATGTATAGCAACATTCTCAATTAAAGTTCCATCAATATATGGATACTCACATATGGGAGATGTGATGATATTCTTAGCTGTTCTCATATTAGGTTATAGAAAGGCAGCGTTTGCTGGGGGGATAGGAGCGGCTATGGCTGACTTGTTAGGAGGATACGCATTATGGGTTTTACCTACATTTTTCATCAAATTTATTATGGCAATAATAATGGGATTAGTAATTGAGAAAGCATTTCCTAAGTTGAAAGGTGGATGGATACTCGGTGCGATAATCGGAGGGATATCACAGATTGTGTTGTATACCTTAGCAAAAGTGTTCCTAATTGATAAAGCTTATGCAATATCAAGTCTTATTCCTTTAACAATACAAACAATAACTGGAATTGTATTGTCTGTTGTGGTTGTGGGTGCATTTTCAAGTACGAAAGCCTTGCAAAAAATTAGGGAAATATAATATCTAAAAACATGTAAAGGTGGCGATAGCATAGTGGAATATAGTAAATATAAAAAAATAGATGCTCATTCTCATATAGGTGTTTTTGGAAGTTGGGCAAATGTATCTATAACTTGTGAAGAACTTGTTGCTCAGATGGAAGAGTATAATATAGAAAAAACAATACTATGTGGGACTAGTCATCTAGATAATGAGAATATACTAGAGGCATATTTGAATAATAAGGAAAAAATAATACCTATAGTGTTTCTGAATCCATATGATGGAGAGAAGGCAGTTGAAAACTTAGAGTATTATTACAATAGAGGTTTTCAAGGAATAAAACTTCATCCTTTAGCAAATAGTTATGTGGCAGATGATGAAATACTTGATCCCATTATGAGAAAGGCTGATGAGTTGGGTATACCAGTTTTTATACATTGCGGACATCCTCCTTTTTCACTGCCTTGGAGCATAGGTCTTTTAGCAGAGAGATTTCCAAATGTAAATGTAATTATGATTCATATGGGACATGGTCATGGAGTATATATAGATGGCAGTATAAAAATGGCTAAGAGATATCCGAATATATATTTAGAGATGTCAGGTATGCCTATGCAGTCTAAAATTAAAGAAGCGTATGAAACGGTTGGAAGCGATAGGATAATGTTTGGAATTGATGCTCCATTTCATCATCCAACATTAGAAATACAAAAGGTAATGACATCGGAGTTGGATGAAAAAGGATTGGAAGACGTGTTCTATAATAATGCTAAAAAAATTATGAAATTATAGTAGAATAAATAATTAAGTGAAGGAATTGGAAAAAACAAACCGCACAACTTTAATATATTGTTGTGCGGTTTTATATTTATGGAAGAAAAGTTCATTATTTTGATAGGTTTGGAACGAATAGTGACAATTCCGGTATAAATGTAATCAGCAACAGGGCTATTATACTCAGTATAATGAAAGGTATAGCTCCTCTTATTATGTCATTAATAGATGAGTCATCGAGTCCAGTTGCAACAAATAAGTTAAGACCGAACGGTGGAGTAAACATACCAATTGCTCCATTAACTACCATTATTATTCCTAAGTGAATAGGATCTATTCCAAACTGTTTTGTTAATGGGAATAATAGTGGGGCAAGAATTGTTGTTGAAGATGCACCATCTATGAACATTCCAGTTATTAACAATATAACGTTAACGATTAATAAAATAACTACCTTGGAACTGCTAATAGTCACAAGTGATTCCGCCAATTTTTGTGGTACTTGCTGACTCGTTAACACCCAAGCAAATACAGATGCAGCAGATATTAATATCATTATCTGTGCAGTTCCTACAACAGAATCGGAAGATGCCTTTAAAAGTTCTTTAAAGGTCATATTTTTATATACAAATAGTGAAATTAGTATAGCGTAAACTGCAGCAACAGCAGCCGCTTCAGTTGGAGTAAATATACCTCCATATATTCCACCAATAATAATTACAGGAATTCCTAAAGCCCATGAAGCATCTTTAAAAGCTTCCCACTTTTCTTTTCCAGTTTTTTTAGGCTGAACTGGCAAATCATTTCTCTTTGCATAAATATAAGAGTATACCATAAACACTAGTCCAAACAATATACCTGGAACAACTCCTGCTAGGAAAAGGTCTCCTACTGAAACACCCGTAACAGATCCATATACGATCATACCGATACTTGGAGGTATGATTACAGCAATTGCTGAACTTGAAGTTATAAGTCCCATAGTGAACTCTTTACTATATCTTGCTTCTCTTAAAGCTGGTACCATCAAGGCTCCGATAGCAACAACTGTTGCAGGACTCGAACCTGAAACTGCACCAAAAAACATACATGATAGGACTACTGTCATTGCAAGTCCACCTTTTTTATGTCCTACGAAGGCATTTGCAAAATCGAGTATTTTATTAGAAAGTCCTCCACCTCTCATTACATTAGCAGCTAGTATAAAGAAAGGAACTGCCATTAAAGAGAACTTATCTATTCCAGCAAACATTCTCTGTCCGACTATCTCTAAAGGAATACTAGTAAACAATCCTATAGCTGCGATTGAGGATAGTCCTAAAGCAACATAGACAGAAGTACTACTTACCAAAAGTATTACTACTATAGCTAATAAAGCTAGTTCCATTTTAATCATCTCCTTTCTTTACAACTTTTATCTGTTTTACTAATTCTTGAATAAATCTGATAAGCATGAGCACTCCTCCAACAGGCATCGCACCATAAACAATCCACATTGGAACTTCAAGGGTGGAGCTCAGCTGACCAGTTATATATACAACTCTAACTAAATTGAATGTTTTTACAATAAAGATGGAAGTGAATAGTATTGCCATGATGATTGTAAAAACTGATAGAATATTTTTTCCTCTTTTACTTAAAAGAGCTGTGATAGAGTCTATCCCTATATGAGCTCCTTTATAAATACAAATACTTCCTCCAACGAATGTTATCCATATGATACTATATCTTGAAAATTCTTCTGCCCAGTCTATTGATAATCCAAATATTCTGAGAATTACATTGATAAATAGTAATGCAGTAATTATAAGTAACAAGACAGAAGTGAAAATATCTTCTATTTTTCTTAATATCTTATCCAATTTATTCACCTCCTAATTTGACTCTAATTCTTTAATATTTTCAGTTGCACTATCCAGTATTTCATCCCCGAACATATTTCTATAAACTTCATAAACAGGTTTTGTTTTTTCGATAATCTTTTCAGTTTCTTCTGGACTAAGTTCAACTATTTCTGTGCCCGAATCTTCTATGACTTTAATATATTTTTCTTCTTCTCTTGCAACTTCAGCTCTTTCCCAAACAGCTGCATTTCTTCCAGCTTCATATAGTATGTCTTGATATTCTTTTGGAAGTTCTTTAAACCACATATTGTTGAATAAAAGAACATGAGCTAAGTATGCATGATCCGTTTTAATTAAATATTTTTGTACTTCATAGAACTTCATGTTTTCTATTGTAACTAGAGGGTTTTCCTGCCCATCTATTACCCCTAATTGTAGGGAATTGTATAGTTCAGCAAAGTCGATTGGAACGGGATTGGCTCCTAAAGTTTTAAACTGTTCCATTACTATTGGAGACTCCATGGTTCTAAACTTCTGTCCTTTGAAATCATCTGCTGAATTAATCGGCTTATTACTGGTGAACTGCTTGAATCCATCCTCGTAGAATGCAACACCTTTGACATACTGTTTTTCTAAACCATCTAACAGCTTTGTTCCAACTTTTCCATCCATGAGATCGTATGCAATTTCTCTAGTAGGAAATAAGTATGGTAAGTCAAATAGCTGTAATTCTGGAGCAAATCCGGATATTCTAGCGGTAGGTACAAGTGCAACTTCCTGGGTTCCAAGTTGCAGACCTTCAAACATTTCCCTTGCACTTCCTAACTGGCTACTTGGGAATATGTTGACTTTAATTTTTCCGTCTGTTTTTTCTTCAACTTCCTCCTTAAATTTAACAGCTGATTTATCTTGTGGGCTGTCTGGCATAAATCCATGACCATAATTAATTTCGATTACGTCAGAATCTTTACTGGTTGATTTACAGCCTGTAAATGCTATG
The DNA here is from genome assembly GCA_964489735.1 of uncultured Clostridia bacterium. Classification (GTDB taxonomy): domain Bacteria; phylum Bacillota; class Clostridia; order Tissierellales; family Gottschalkiaceae; genus Andreesenia. The sequence goes on from CAZBAL010000014.1 coordinate 43,875, forward strand.
AAAATAATTAAGGATAATGAAGTTAGTAAAATTAGTTTTTTGTGATTTACATTTAACATTGTTATATCTCCTTTCTTTGTTTCTCGCTATAATATACTTGCAAATATCATGCCAAGTATATGAGTGTGTAGAAATAGGGATTATTATAGTGGGAAAATAAAAAAAGTGCAAAAATTGCACTTTTTATAATGCAAATTTTGCACTTTTAGCTCTTTAGATAATCTTTTAGCTTGTATTGTAAGCTTCTTTCGCTTATATCTAACATTTTTGCAGTGTTTTTTCTACTCCCATCATTTGCCTCTAGTGTTTTCAGTATTATAATTTTTTCGAGTTGAGCCAGTGTCATGCCAAATTTTAACCCAGGTATAATGTCTGAACATTGGCCTTGACCTTGAAAGTATTCACTTGGCAGATCGGAAACCTTTATGCTGTCTCCATCTTGAAACACCATTATTCTCTCAATTAAGTTCTGTAACTCTCTTATATTTCCTGGCCAATTGTACTCTGTAAGAGACTGTATAACTTCATTCTCAATCTTAGGCACTTTTTTGTTAAATTCTTCTGAATATTTTTGAACAAAGTACTCCGTTAGATCTTCCATGTCTTCAAGTCTTTCCCTAAGTGGAGGCATCTCGAGTTTTACTACATTTAGCCTGTAATAGAGATCTTCACGAAAGTTACCCTCTGCTACTTCATCAAGTAAGTTTCTATTCGTTGCGGCAACAATTCTAACATTAACCTTTTTCTTTTTTTCACTGCCAAGTGGTTGTATCTCCATGTCTTCCAATACTCTGAGTATTTTTGACTGCAATTTATAGTCCATTTCTCCAATTTCATCTAGAAACAGTGTTCCATTGTGGGCCATCTCAATTCTTCCCATTTTCTTCTTTTCTGCTCCTGTAAATGCGCCTTTTTCATAACCAAAAAGCTCACTCTCTAGTAAATCAGATGGAATAGCTGCACAGTTTACAATTTCTAAATTATTTTCATGTCTGCAACTATTAAAATGCAAAAGTTTAGCAATTAGATCTTTACCAGTACCGCTTTCACCTGTAATTAAAACGTTTGTGTTTAAATCTTTTACTTTATCGACTTTATTCAATATGTCTTTTATAGCAACTGATTTTCCAATTATCAGATTGTTCTTACTGTCACCGCCAACTATTTTTTCTAGGTTGCTAATTTTACCTGACAAGTTTCTCATTTTTATACAGCTATCTATCAAGACTAAAAGTTCTTCTGAATCTAATGGCTTTGTTATATAATGTGTTGCACCATTTTTCATCGCTTCCACTGAAGACTTTATGCTTCCATAGGCTGTCATCATAATTACCTGAATGGTAGGGTTTTCACTTTTAATGGTTTTCAATACCTCAAGACCATTGTATTCTCCAATTTTAAGGTCTAAAAGAACTACATCGATTTCATTCTCTTTTATTATTTCTAAACCCTCCAAAGGATTTTGTGACGAAAAAACTTCGTAACAATCTTCTAACAAGAAGGTCAATGAGTCGCATATAGAAATCTCATCATCTATTATCAATATTTGCTTCATAATTATCCTCCTCATTTTTATAAAATATAAGTTCCACTTGAGTTCCATTTTCTAAATTTCTAATCATTATATCCCCATTATTTTCTTTCATAATGGTATACGAAGTGCTCAGTCCTAAGCCTGTTCCAGAATGTTTCGTTGTAAAGAAGGGATCAAAAGCTTTGCTGATTTCATTCTCATCTATACCAATACCATCATCAGTTATATAGATTTTAACTCTATCATTTAAATCTTCAGTCTCAATAGCTATAGTTCCATTCGAATCAATAGCTTCTATACCATTTAATATAATATTTATTATTACTTGACGAATCTGCTGTTTATCAGAAAATATTTCAATAGAATCATGAACATTGTTATTTACCACTATCTTCTTTTCATTGAGTCTAGTTCTTAAAAAGAACAATATTTCATCAAGTTCCAGTTTTAAGTTCCAATGTTCTTTTTTGAATTGCTTTGGCTTAGAATACTCTAACAAGTTCGTAAGAAGATTGTTGAGTCTGTCTATTTCAACCGGGAGCTGCTCAGTAATTTTATCTCTAAATCTAGGATTGTCATATTTCAGTGGTAACAAGTCTATATAATTTTTGATAGCTGTTAGTGGATTTCTAATTTCATGTGCAATGCTTGAAACTAGCAAGCCTAATGATTCGAGTTTATCCCTTTGTTTTAATTTCTCTCTCAGCAAGACCATTTCTGTAATATCTCTTATTACAATTAATGTACCAGTATTACTCTTGTCATAATTGTGAAAAGGATATATATCATAAACAAACACAACTTTGCCCAGTTCACTGCTTATTGTGTTCTCTAAAGAATTAAAGGCAATTCCACTATCTATAACCATCTTTATCTTATCAGATTCTATATAATTGATTATAAGAGAATCTTCAAAGTGCTTTCCTTTTTCACTCATTAGTCTACACCCTAATATTTCTTCAGTTTTTTTATTGATATCCGAGACGACACCTTCAGGATTAAGAGTTATAAGACCGCTTCTCATACTGCTAATCAGCTGTTCTTTAAATGCTAGATTATCATGTAACTCTCTGTTCTTTTTTTCTATTTCCTCCGTACGTTTTATAACTTCATTCTTTAATGCTTTATTAATCCTTGTAATTACTATTACTACGAGCATTACTAAGCATAGAGCTATGATCAGAAGGGGAGTGATCTTCTTTAAATTCTCATTGCTTTCGTCATAAATATCACCAAACCATTTTTCATAAATTTTCTGATATGTTCCATTGGCTTTTATATTCTTGATAGCTTCGTTAAACTCTTCAGGAAGTTTATTGTCATTTATATTAAATGCGACACCATAGGGTGTTGGAGCTATATCATAGGCAATTGCCTTTACTTTATCTTGCATAGAAAGTTCTTTAATAGAGTATAGGGCATTGGCTTTATTACCAAGCACAGCATCAACTTTTCCATTGCTGAGCTGCTTAAAAGAGTCTTGAATGTCATTAGAGAATTCAACTTCTATCTCACCAACATCTGATAAAATGTATGCTCCTATCCCATGTCTTTGAACAGATACTTTCTTTCCTTTTAAACTGGATATATTGTGTATTTCTCTATTTTCTTTCAATGTAAAAATAACTAAGGAGTCATTTAAGTATTCGTCAGAAAAATTATAGATTCTTTTTCTCTCTTCATTAAAACTCATACCCTGGATTCCATCAATGTTTCCATCGATAAGATCTTTATGTGCTTTCATCCAGTCCATTGGTATTATATTAATTTCTTTTCCCATTTCTATTGATAGAGCTTTCATTATATCTACATTAAAGCCAACATACTGTCCATCCTTGTCTACAAATTCATAGGGTGGATAGTTTTTATCTCCTGCTAATGTGATTTTTTCTTTTGCATGGGCTGGAAATGAAAAAAGCAATAACAGTGTTGTTATTATAACTGAATATATTATTTTTCTCATATTATCAATCCACCTAACACTTAGTAATATTTAGTACAGTCTATTTTAACAGAATATTAGAAAAAATTCTTTAAAATATGAGTTAGAGAAACAATAGTTACTAATCCTTATTATTATTTGAACTTATTATAATCTATGGATGTATTGATATAACTAATAGGAAAAGAAAGTACTATAGGATAAAACAATATAAATAGATATTTTTAGTATGATAGAATCTATGTGAATATAGAATATATTTTTAGGAGGGAAATATATGCAAAAAATGAAATTAAAAGAATTAGTGGTATTAGCAATGATAAGTGTGGTGATAGGAGTCGCATTCTTGGGACTTGACACTGTGTACAGACCACTTCAATCTGTAGCTGGTCCAGTAGGAGGAGATATAATATATGGAGTATATCTAATCTCAGCATTGCTATCTATGTATTTAATAAGAAAACCAGGTGCAGCACTTGCTGGATCTTTGTTTACTGGACTCGTAAATTTATTATTAGGTAGTCCATATGGTATTAACATTATTGTAGCATCGCTATTACAAGGAATAGGAGTGGAGATTCCATCTTTTGCTACCAAGCATAAGAAGTTTAATATAGTGATTATGAGTATTAGTGCTGTGTTAGCAATGATATTAGTTACTATAAGAGACTATTTTGTGTTCGGATTTAGTCTATATCAAGGATTAATACCAATTATGCTCGTAATAAGGATAATAAGTTCTATAGTATTAGGAGCAGGCTTATCGATACTTATTGCTAACGGAATCGGTAGAACAGGGGTATTAAGAGGATTTGGAATAGGTAGAAGGGAAGAAAACTAAGCTTGATAGTCGAAAATTTAAAGTTGATAATTGACAATGAGACCATATTTAATAATATAAGTTTTGAGTTAAAAAAAGGAAAAATAACACTGTTAACTGGAAAGAGTGGTGTTGGAAAATCTGCTCTTCTTATGAGTATGTGCGGAGTAATACCCAATACAGTAGAAGGAATATTAAAAGGAACTATAACTTTAAATAATAGATCTATAATTGGGCTATCAACAGAAGAAATCTCAGGAGAGCTGGCTTACGTCTCGCAAGATGCTGATAGCCAGCTTTGCTCTTTTACCGTTGAGGATGAGTTGGCGTTTTCTTTAGAAAACTTTGGTTATGATGCAGAAGATATAGATAAAATAATAGACGAAACATTAGAACTGCTGGATATAGTTCACTTAAGATATAGAGAGTTAAATGGTTTATCCGGAGGAGAAAAGCAAAAAGTTGTATTGGCCTCAATATTAGTTTTTAATCCTGAAATTATATTGGCTGATGAACCAACTGCAAATTTAGATCCAAAGGCTACCAAGCAAATTCTTAGTGAATTAAAGCTCTTATGTAAAAAATTTGGAAAAACTATATTATTAGTTGAACATAAGATAGAAGATGTTGAAGAAATAGTCGATAATATACTGGTTATGAAAAAAGATTGCATGATGATGGTTGATAAAGATGAATTTTATAAATGCGATAAAAGCAGAGCTGCTATACCAAGACTTAACAGTAGAAAGATAGAGAAAGAAGCAATTTTGGAAATTGATAAATTAAGTTTTTCATATCCAGGACAAGTGGAGGGACTAGATGATATTTGCTTTTCAGTAAATAAAGGAGAGATTTTAGGAATTACTGGTTATAATGGAGCAGGAAAATCAACGTTACTTAAGTTATTAATGGGACTTTTGAAATCTAAAAACGGAGATATAAATTATAGGGGTAGAGAAATTAGTACTATGAGTCCTAAAGATATAGGCAAAAAAATTGGGATGGTATTTCAAAATCCAGAGCACCAGTTTATAAAAATGAATACAGAAGATGAGATTAAGTTGAGTTTGATAATAAATAAAGAACAAGAAAAGATAATCATGGAGAAATCGCAACATTATCTTAAATTATTTGATTTAGAACATGTAAAGGATAAGAATCCATTTTTATTAAGTCAAGGTCAAAAAAGAAGATTGAGCACAGCTAGTATGATGATAAATGGTCAAGAAATACTCCTACTGGATGAGCCTACTTATGGGCAAGATAGAGAAAACTTAAAAAAACTGATGATGCTTCTATATGAGGTAAATAAGTTAGGTACATCTATTGTAATTGTTACTCATGATAAAGAAATTATTAAAAAGTCATGTGATAGAGTCTTATATTTAGAAAACAATAAGATTAAGTATTTAGGAAAGGCTGACGATTTTCATGAATATGATGAATTCTGATATATATTTGAAAAGTATGAATCCATTATGGAAAGTGTGGATACTAATAATAATAACGATAATAGCAACGTTTGATTTTAAGCCATTTTTATCAATCAGTCTAATAATTTTAGGTCTTTTAATTGTAGGAATCTTTAGTGATATTAAGATTGTTGATATGTTAAAAAAGTTAGCACCATTATCATTAGTAGCAACTGGATTTGTGTTGGTAATAACGCTTACAAGATACTTCTCAGGAGAAAAACTTAACTTTATTGGAACATTAGCTATTAGTCTGAGAATAATTTTAATAGGACTTTATTCAAATATTTTTGTAAACACTACTAATCCAATGGAATTTGTTATATCTCTTAACAAGTATTTTGGAATGCCAATAATCTGGTGTTACAGTTTTCTATCAGCATATAGATTTTTACCAAATTTCAAAGAAGAACTACAAGTTATTAAGTTTGCTCATCAAGTTAGAGGTATTGATCCAGGAAAAGGTGTCATTGGATATATTATTAATACCAAAAGAATGATTATACCAATGATGACAACGGCAATTAGGAAGGGAATCAGGGTTTCTATGGCAATGGAAACAAAAGGTTTTGGAAAACATAGTAAGAGAACAAATTTTAGAAAAATATCAATTAATAAAAAAGATGTGACTTGTTTTGTATTTTTCAATGCAGTAGTAATGCTAATCGCATTAATTCTTACTAAGTATAATCTGACCCAGTTTGGTATTATTTATAGAGATTTATAAGGATGGGGATTTTGATATGAATTATAAAGATAGAGAAAAAATTAGTGAAAAATTAAAAAAATATTCATCATATTTGTACAGTGAGTTAGAACTGGAAAGGAAGCCAGTTGGTGTAAAAATACTATACAGCAAAGAAGAGTATGATGAAAATGACTTTAAAGAGTCAGAATATAGGATGTCTTACTGTGTTTACTTAGAGAAAGCAACTAGAGGATTGGCACTTAAGCATAAACTAGCAAATCACTATTGCGATGGAGCTACAACTGCATTTAACTTAGAGTATCCGGGAGATGAAATAGAATCAGGTGAAGTTTATTACTCGTATGGTTTATATAAAACAAGAGCTATAGCTAAGAGAGTTAGAGATGGAGTGAAGGGTCTATATAGACAGAATATTAAAGTCTATGGATTAGCAACAGGACCACTAGAAAGTTTTAATGATGACCCTGATGTTGTAGTTGTTATTTGCAAACCTAATCAGGCTATGCGGATTGAACAAGGTTACATCTATCAAACAGGAGACAGATTAAACTACTCTTCAGCTGCTATGCAAGGAGTGTGCTCAGCTTCAACAGTTGAGCCATATTTAAGGGGGAAAATCAATATATCTTCATTATGTCCAAGCACGAGATTCTTAGCGAAGTGGAAAGACTACGAGCTGTCAGTTGGAATACCATATGAGCAATTGAGCTTAGTAATAGAAGGAATCAAAGATATTAAGATAAATACAGCTGAGTAAATGAAAATATCATGGGACTATAATAATAGATATTTTTATAATTTTTCTATTAAAAATATGTGTAAGTATATATATAAAGGGAGAGCATGTATGGCGAAAAGAGGAAAAA
>CAZBAL010000015.1:0-4489 GCA_964489735.1 uncultured Clostridia bacterium
TGCTATTGTAATTATGGTAGTAATTGTTTTGAATGCCATTCTTGGTACTGTCCAATACGTCAAGGCAGAGCGTTCACTCGATAGTTTGAAAGCATTGTCTTCACCGTATTCAAAAGTTCTGAGAAATGGAATTCAAGTTGAAATACCTTCTTCACAAGTTGTTCCTGGAGACATGGTTTTTCTAGAAGCTGGAGATTATGTTCCAGCGGACGGTAGAATTGTAGAAAATCACTCTCTGCAAGTAAATGAATCATCATTAACTGGAGAATCTGAAAGTGTGTTGAAAACCGACGATATTCTTCCTGATGAAGAGATTATAATCGGTGACAGAATAAACATGGTGTTTTCAGGCAGTTTAGTTACCTATGGTAGAGCTAAGGTGCTTATAACATCAACTGGAATGGATACAGAAATTGGTAAAATAGCTGATTTACTAGAGACTACTCAGGCTAAAGAGACTCCTCTTCAGAGATCACTGGATAATTTCAGTAAAAAGCTTGCAATAGGTATTTTCATTATTTGTATTCTTGTATTCGGTCTTTCTGTATATAGAGGAGAAACAATACTCGATGCTCTGATGTTTGCTGTGGCTCTAGCAGTTGCCGCAATACCGGAGGCACTATCCTCTATCGTTACAATAGTTCTTGCTATAGGAACTCAGCATATGGCTAAAGAAAATGCTATTATGAAAGAGCTGAAGTCAGTTGAGGGTCTAGGCTCTGTATCTGTAATCTGCTCTGATAAAACTGGTACTTTAACTCAGAATAGAATGACTGCACTTAAAGTATTTGTAAACTTTGAAGAGAAAGATATAGATGATATCAATCTGGATAATCTGGATGAAAGACAGCTGATAACAGCATCTGTCCTATGTAATGATTCACAGGTCGATAAGGATAAAGAGATTGGTGATCCGACTGAAACTGCCCTGATTGTAATGTCAAACAAACTTGCTGTTGATGTCAGACAGACTAGACTTAATTTCAAAAGAACTAGAGAAATTCCTTTTGATTCTGACAGAAAGCTAATGTCAACAGTGAATATAATAGATGGAAAAGAAAAGATGTACACTAAAGGCGCAGTTGATGTGCTATTAAACAGAATTAAATGTGTGGCGACAGATGAAGGTGTTATACCTATAACTGAAGGTCATATTACTAAGATAATCGGTGCAAATGAAAAGTTCTCTAAAAATGGACTCCGTGTGCTGGCTTTTGCACTTAAAAATGATGTTCCCAAAGATGAACTAAGCCTAAAAGATGAGTATGATCTTACATTTATAGGTTTAGTTGCTATGATTGATCCGCCTAGAGAAGAAGCTAAAGAGGCTGTAGCTGACTGTAAGATGGCTGGAATTAAGCCTGTAATGATAACAGGTGACCATAAGATAACAGCTTCTGCCATAGCTAGAGAAATAGGAATCTATGAAGATGGTGACTTAGCTCTAACAGGTGAAGAAGTTGAAAAAATGTCATATGATGATTTAGTAAAAAATGTTGATAAGATATCTGTCTATGCCAGAGTTTCCCCTGAGCATAAGATAAGAATAGTAAGAGCTTGGCAGGATAGAAAGAACATCGTAGCTATGACAGGAGACGGAGTCAATGATGCTCCTGCTCTGAAACAGGCAGATATCGGTATAGCTATGGGTATTACTGGTACTGATGTTTCTAAGGATGCCGCATCTATGATTCTTACAGATGATAACTTTGCAACTATAATAAAAGCTGTTGCAAGTGGTAGAAATATATTTAAAAATATTACAAATGCTATAGGCTTTTTATTATCAGGTAATGCAGCTGCAATAATAGTTGTACTGATAGCATCACTGTTTGCACTGCCTGTACCGTTTTCACCGGTACACCTGTTATTTATCAATCTGCTTACTGACTCTTTACCTGCAATTGCAATCGGTATGGAGCCTGCTGGCAAATTCCTTTTAAACGAGAAACCAAGGGATTCAAGAGCATCAATACTTGACAGACCATTCCTTGCTAAGGTTACAGAACAGGGTATTCTTATAAGTATTGTTACTCTTGCAGCATTTTACTACGGACTCTATAATGGCGATGCTGATTTTGCTAGAACTATGGCATTCTCAGTTCTCTGTTTAGCGAGACTTTTCCATGGTTTCAACTGCAGAGGCGATAAATCATTGCTGAAGCTGGGAGTCTTTAAAAACAAGGCTTCATGGATTTCATTCATAGTAGGCAATATTCTCCTACTGCTTGTACTAAAAGTATATCCACTGACATCGTTGTTTGATGTATCTGAAATCACTGGTAAGAGCTTAGCTTTAATCTACTTATTAGCTGCTGTTCCTACTGTATTCATTCAGATTTATAGAATTTTCTCTAAAGATGAGACTATATAGTTAGGTGTCAGATATTTACACATTAAACTAGATTTTATTAGAAAATATTGACTAAAATACTGCAAATTTGTTTTTCACTTAAATAAAGCAAATTTTTCAGTATTTTAGTCTTTTTTTGTGTTATACTATTGTTAGCCACAAAATAACATTTGCTATTAAGCATCTTAGAAGTAGGAGGGTAATTATGCAATTAGTATCGATGAAAAGAGATGGTAGTGGTACTTCTGCTGCAAAAAGAGCTAGAAGTGAAGGTTTAATTCCTGGAGTTCTATACGGAAATGATATAGAAAACATAAAACTTAACTTTAAAAGAAGAGATGTTGAAGATGTAATCAAAACACTTGGTGGAAACGCAATAGTTGAAGTTGTGCTTACTGATGGTTCAACTGAAAGTGCTCTTCTTAAAGAAGTTCAAAGAGGTATCATCCAATATGATATCCTTCATATTGACCTTCAAAAAGTTGATAAAGGACAATTACTTAGAGTTTCTGTACCTATTACACTAGTTGGAGATGACCGTGAAATAGATGGTGGAGTTCTTGAGCAACAAATGGACGAAATTGAAATTGAAACTAGAGCTGACAGTATTCCAAGAGATATCGAAGTTGACTGTTCTACACTTGATGTAGGTGACAGTATATTCGTATCAGATGTTAAGTCTGACAAATACGAGATTCTATCTAACTTAGATGATCCGATAGTTACTGTAACTGCACATGTTGTTGAAGAAATATCAGAAGATGAAGAAGTAATGGACGCAGCTGATGTTCCAGAAATCTCTGAAACAGAAGAAAGCGAAGAAGCTGAAGAATCAGAAGAATAATTCTTGATTGATTCGTTTTGATATTTTTAGATATAAAATATGTCTATTGAGCATATCTCAGATTTGAGGTATGCTCTTTTGTTATTTGGAGGTGATCATTTGAAAATAGGTGTTGGATTGAGTGGTGGTGTTGATAGTGCCATTTCCGCATATTCATTGTTAAAAAAAGGATATGAAGTCAAGGGCTATACTATGCATCTGTTCGACTCACAAGATGCTGAAATTGAGTCTGCAGTCAATACTGCGAAACAGATCGGCATTCCCCATTCTATTATAGATCTGCGAGAAGAGTTCAAAGATGAGGTAATTTCAGAGTTTATAGAATATTATAAAAATGGTCTGACTCCTAATCCCTGCTTAATATGCAATAAGAAAATTAAGTATGGAAAGCTTATAGAATACGCTCTAAAAGATGGCATGGATGGTTTTGCAATGGGACACCATGTAAAGAAAGGATACGATGAAGCTCTTGGTGAGTATATAGTTCTGAGATCTGACGATAAAAGAAAGGACCAAAGCTATAATCTGTTCAGACTGACTCAAAAACAGCTATCTTATCTGCACTTTCCTGCTGGTGAATTCAAATCTAAGAATGAGCTCAGAAATATTGCGGAAGAAATCGGTCTATCAGTTGCTGAAAAGTCTGATAGTACAGGAATCTGCTTCTTAGGCAAAATGAGCATGAAATCATATCTAAAAGAAATAGATGATGAATTGAATAGACCTGGCCCTATAGTAGATACAGAAGATAACTACTTAGGTAGACACCAGGGAATATACAAATACACTATAGGACAGAAAAAGAGACTTCCTAAGGATTTAGCAGAATATAACTCGAAAAATCCTGATAATCCTTTTACAGTAATTGGGATAGATGCCAAAGAAAATAAGGTAATAGTTGGAAATGAAAAGCTTTTATTTAAAACTAAAATATACCTAGTAGATACGAGTTTCATATCAGAAAAGCATGAGTTTCCTTTAAAAGTCTCTGTAAAACTGAGCCAATGGTCTGAGGAATACAGCGCGACTGTTCATAGAGCATCAGAAAATGACTTCTATCTCATATTCATTGAACCTGCTAGAGCACCCGCTCCTGGTCAAGCAGCTGTTTTCTATGATGGAGATAGACTGCTAGGCGGAGGTATAATAACTGATTCTGAGTAAAAAAAATATAAAACTGGATGAGCCGATACTCTGATAACTATTTCTATCTACAAGTCTCAGCCCCTCCAGTTTTAAAAAAACATCTACCTAAAAAACATCTACCTATTAGATTAAAATTCTAAATTGCA
>CAZBAL010000015.1:4589-7609 GCA_964489735.1 uncultured Clostridia bacterium
CTTATCTCTTCTAAAAGATTTGCCATTTCTATAGCTGCTAATGCTGCTTCAGAACCTTTATTTCCTGCCTTAGTTCCAGCTCTTTCGATCGCTTGTTCTATCGTGTCTGTTGTCAGCACTCCAAATATAACTGGAACTTCAGAGTTAAGTGAGATGCTTGCAATCCCTTTGGTAACCTCTGATGATACGTATTCGAAATGAGCAGTGGCGCCTCTTATCACAGCACCAAGACAGATTACAGCATCATACTTTCCTGTTTTAGCCATTTTTTTCACTGCTAATGGTATCTCAAAAGCACCCGGTACCCATGCTATATCTATCTTTCCATCTTCCACACCGTGTCTTTTAAATGTATCAATAGCTCCATCCAATAGCTTTGAACCTATGAACTCATTGAATCTGGCAATAACTATCCCATATCTTTTGTCTTCAGAAACTAACTTTCCTTCAAATATTTTCATTTTAATTTCCCCCTATAACGGCATCATACATATGACCCATTTTCTCTCTTTTTGTATTTAAATATTTTTCATTTTTCACATTACAGCATATATCAGTAGGAATTCTTTCCACAATCTGCATACCATATCCTGATAGTCCATTTATCTTCATCGGATTATTTGTCATGAGTCTGATCTTTTCCACACCCAATAAATAGAGCATCTGAGCTCCTACCCCGTAATCTCTCATATCTTCTGGGAAGCCCAGCGCTAAATTGGCTTCTACTGTGTCCATACCACCGTCCTGAAGTTCGTATGCTCTTATCTTATTGATTAGACCGATTCCTCTGCCTTCCTGCCTTAGATACAGAACTACTCCTCTGCCTTCCTGTTCAATTTTTCTCATTGCTTCTTTTAACTGGTCTCCACAGTCACATTTTAGTGAACCGAATGCATCTCCCGTTAAACATTCTGAATGAACTCTTGTAAGTACTGGTTCTGAAGTTCTTATATCTCCTTTGACTAAAGCAACGTGTTCTTCTCCATTTAAACTGTTCTTAAAGCCTACAAGTTTAAAATGTCCATATTCTGTTGGCATATCAGCCTCTGCAACTATTTGCATGATTACTTCTTTTTTCAGTCTATAAGAAATAAGATCTGCTATAGTGATTATCTTGAGATCGTGTTCATCTTTGTACTTCATTAGATCCGGCACTCTAGCCATAGTTCCATCATCATTCATTATTTCACAAATTACACCGGCAGGATTTAAACCAGATAATCTGGCAAGATCCACTGCAGCTTCTGTATGGCCAGCTCTTATTAAAACTCCTCCATCTTTTGCTTTTAGAGGGAATATATGACCAGGTCTAGTAAAATCTTCCGGCTTGGAATTTTTATCTACAAGTTTCTGTACTGTAACCGCTCTTTCCTGAGCAGAAATTCCTGTCGTTGAACTTATGTGATCAACAGATTCAGTAAATGCCGTTTCTTTAGGATCAGAACTGTTCTGTACCATCTGTGATATTTTCAGCTCCTTAAGACGCTCTTCTTCCATAGGCATGCAGATGAGTCCTCTCCCGTATTTAGCCATGAAATTTATGCTCTCACAGTCAGCAAACTCTGCTGCCATCAATAAATCCCCTTCATTTTCTCTATCTTCATCGTCTACTACAATTATCATCTTGCCCTTTTTAATATCTTCTATCGCTTCTTCTACTGTGTTAAATTTGTACATATTTATCACTCCCCTCTATAAAAAACCATTTCTTCTGAGAAAATCTTCATCTATACTGCTATTGCAATTTTCATTACCAGATCCTTTTTCATCATTTCCGATAATACTTGCACCTATTAAACCTGATTTAAGCAGTTTTTCAATATACTTTCCTACTAAATCGCATTCTATATTTATCCTATCCCCTATACTCTTTTTAAGTAATGTGGTCTCTTCTCCAGTCAAAGGTATTATTGAAACTTTGAAGCTCTCATCATCAACATATGCTACAGTCAAGCTGACTCCATCTAATGCAACAGATCCTTTAAACACGATATATTTTAATATATCTTTATCAGCTCCTATTTCTAACCAGTAAGCATTTCCGTCTTTTACTTTTGATTTCATTTTTCCTGTTCCATCTATATGACCGGATACTATATGGCCACCAAATCTTCCATTTGCAGCCATTGCTCTTTCTAAATTTACTTTGGATAGCTTTTTTAGCTCCCCTAAATTTGTTCTATCCATACTTTCAGGCATGACATCAGCTGTAAAACCATTTGATCTAAGATTAGAAACTGTAAGACATACCCCATTAGTAGAGATACTGTCACCTATTTTCACATCATCCATTATCTTTTCAGCTCTTATTTCCAGTTCTGCATAATTGCTTTTAACCCTTATATTTTCAACCGTTCCTATCTCTTCAACTAGCCCTGTAAACATTTTCTATTCCCCTTTATTTGAGATATCTGACATCTATCATAGAAATTTCAGATATTTAATTCGCCAAATATCTAGCGCTTCAGTTACCTATCTGAGATATCCCTGTATCAATATGTCATCATCGATTTTATCAATCTCTATGTTTTTCAATTCATATGAATCACCTACAAGCTCAACGCCTTGACCTTCAACTGGTGTTAAACTTTCTGCCCCACCAATTATTTTAGGTGCGATAAATGATACCACTTTGTCAACTATGCCAGCCTTTAAAGCCGAGAAGTTAAGCGTACCACCACCCTCTAAAAGAACACTGTCAATATTCATCTTTCCAAGCTCTTTCATCAAATGGTTTAAATCAACCCTTCCATCAACTTCATTTAATTTCAGGACAATTACACCTTTTTCAAGAAGAACTATTTCCTTTTCTTTTGGAATAGCATTTGTTGTAGCCACAATAACAGGTTTTTCCCACATGGTATTCAGTATTCTTGCATCTTCTGGTACTCTTCCTTTCGAATCTACAATTATTTTTATCGTATCCGAGCTCAATCTGATTAAACCTTCTCCTTGAGGGTTTTCTGGGTTTTCTGGGTTTTCTGGGTTTTCTGGGTTTTCTGGGTTTTCTGGGTTTTCTG
>CAZBAL010000015.1:7709-34661 GCA_964489735.1 uncultured Clostridia bacterium
GGTTTTCTCGATTTCCCTTTAATCTCGTGTTAAGCAGCGGATCATCTTTTATTATGGTATTTACTCCTACCACTATCCCCATCAGTGAATGTCTCATCTCATGAACATACTCTCTGGATTTCTCATTGGATATCCATTTAGAATCTCCTGTGTGAGTACTTATCTTTCCATCTAAGCTCATAGCTGTTTTCATCACACAGAACGGTGTTTTTTCGATTATGTATTTTAAGAACACCTCGTTCTGCTTTTTCAGATCTTTTTTTAAGAATCCAGACTTCACTTCAACCCCATTTTTTCTAAGAAAATCTATTCCCCTTCCAGATACAGATGGGTTTGGATCCTCTATTCCTATAAAGACTTTTTTTATTCCATGATTTACTATCGCCTCTGAGCATGGTGGTGTCTTTCCATAATGAGAACATGGTTCTAAAGTTACATACATATCACACTGCTTCAAATCAACATTTTTACTCAAAGCATCATTTATTGCATTTATCTCCGCATGAGCTTCCCCATATCTCTCATGGTATCCTTCTGCAACAACTTCTCCATTCTTTACTATTACCGCACCTACTAAAGGATTCGGTGAAACAAAACCACGACCTTTTTCGGCTAATGACATTGCTCTTTTCATATAGTAATTTATCTCTATCGTATCTATTACGAAGTTTTTTACAATCTCCTCAGTTTCCGTAGTTTCTGAAACTTCTGAGCTTTTAGATGAAGCGCTTTTTTCAAATTCCATATATATCCCCCTAACAGTACAGTCTTCTATTTTCATAAAATCAGACGATAACATCTGACTTCAGTACAATTTCAGACATTCTTTAAACGTTTTTTTAGACAAAAAAATACCCTGAATCAATGATTCAGGGCTGTTTAACAAATTTATGATTTAGACTTATCTAAGTTTAGTTTTACTCTATCTGCTTTACTCTGTCCGCATTGTACAGTTCAACTAAGTCACTTAAAGTCAATTCAATTCATCTTAATTCGTCGTATAAAAACACTTTCTTCCATCCAGACTTTACTGTCGGTTCCGGAATTGCACCAGATCAACCATAACATGGTTCGCGGACTTTACCGCCGGTCGGGAATTACACCCTGCCCTGAAAGCTATATTCAATTTTATTATTATTTAAATCCTAACACAGATAAAAATGTCTGTCAAATCACTTTTTTAAAAATTATCATTTTCTTATCATATTTTTTCTTGGTTTTTCTTATTTTTTATTATTTTGTCTTATTCTTCTTTTATTTTCTTCATATGTTCTTTAATATTCTTTTCATGACCAATCTCTTTGGGTTCGTAGTACACTGTTCCCTGCATCTCTTCAGGAAAGTATTCCTGGTATATATATCCTGTGTCTGAATCATGAGTGTAGATGTATCCTTTTCCTCTATCAAGGTCAGCCGCTCCATAGTAATGAGAATCCTTCAAATGATTTGGAACCGGATACAACCTTTTCTTCTCCATATCATCCATAACCTTCAGTATTGCAAGATACGCAGCATTGCTCTTTGGCGCCGTTGCCAGATATGTTGCAACTTGTGAAAGAACTATTTTGGCCTCCGGCATTCCAATAATATTTATTGCATTGAATCCGGATACTGCAACATTAAGTGCATTAGGATCTGCATTTCCTATATCCTCTGAAGCTGAAATAATAAGTCTTCTGCCTATGAACTTGATGTCTTCGCCAGCATACAACATTTTACCCAGCCAGTACAAAGCCGCATCAGGATCTGATCCTCTTATACTCTTAATCAGTGCGGATGCAGTGTCAAAATGTTCATCTCCTGACTTTTCATACTTAACAGCTTTTTTCTGTATGCAGTCCTGCATTACATCCAGATCTATCCTCAGAACGCCATCATCATCCATTGGAGTTGTTGATACCGCTATTTCAAGACCATTCAGTGCTGCCCTCGCATCTCCATTTGCTGATTGAACTAAAAACTTCAGTGCCTCTTCAGTCATTTCCAGGTCGTACTCGCCGTAACCTCTGTCTTTGTCTTCTATTGCACTTTTTACTATCTTATCAATATCAAAATCAGTCAGCGGTTTAAGCTCCAGAACCATAGCTCTCGATAGAAGCGCTTTATTTACCTCAAAATATGGATTTTCTGTCGTTGCACCTATTAATACTATTGTTCCATCTTCAACATATTTTAAAAGTGCATCTTGCTGTGCCTTATTGAATCTGTGAATCTCGTCTATGAACAGAATCGTTCTCTTATTATACATTTTCAGATTGTTTTTAGCAAAATCTATAACTTCTCGTATATCTTTAATTCCTGATATTGTAGCATTCAGCTGCTTAAACTCAAGATTAGATTCATTGGATATTATCTTTGCTAGAGTTGTCTTACCTGTTCCGGGGGGACCATACATAACAACTGAATTCAACTTATCCGCTTTGATAGTTCTATCTAAAAGCTTTCCCTTGCCAGCTATATGTTCCTGTCCTGCAAACTCATTAAGTGACTGAGGTCTCATTCTATCTGCCAGCGGTCCTGTCTTTACTGTACCTGTGCTTACCTTTTCACTATAGTCAAATAGATCCAATCACACCACTCCTTCAATTATAATTCTAGTTATTGTAATGTGCTCACTGGTATCTCAACAGTAAATTCTGATCCCTTGCCAAGCTCACTGTCAACATCTACAGAACCATCCATTGAAATCGCAATATGTTTAACGATTGCCAGTCCCAATCCTGTTCCGCCAACACTTCTAGATCTATCTTTGTCTACCCTATAGAATCTTTCAAATATTCTCATTATGTCCTCAGACGGTATACCAAGTCCTGTGTCTTTAACTTTTATAATGACCTTGCCGTCATATTCTGATAGGGACAGCTTAACCTTTCCATTATCAGGTGTATATTTCAGTGCATTGTCCATTAGATTTATAATCATCTGGTGGAACCATCTTTTTTTACCCATCAAACATGATATGTTTTCAGGTGATTCTAAAACCATACTGATATTTTTTGTATCTGCCTGTTCTTTTAAGAGTTCGATTACATCATTTGCTACCGTTATTGGATCAATCTCTTCCTTTGCGACTGCATTTTCCTTGTTCTCAATCTCTGACAGAGTTAAAATATCCTGTATTAAATAGAAAAGTCTGTCTGTCTCAATATTTATTATTTTTAAGAACTTATTTCTAGTTTCTTTATCATCTATATCTCCATCCATCAATGTTTCTACAAAACCTTTTATCGATGTCAAAGGCGTCTTTAACTCATGAGATACATTCGCTACAAAGTCTCTTCTCATATTTTCCAATTTTCTTATTTCTGTTACATCTTGAATCATTACTACTATACCGTTGAATTTTAATGGATCTGAAACAGCTCTCATTATTGAACAGTTGAATCTGCATATTCTGAATACTGGAAAATTGACTTCTGCTTCAAACTCTATTTTTGGATTTTCAATAGAAAGCGAATCTATATTACGTGATATAAAATCACTAAATACAGATTCTCTCAATGTTTTACCCTGAACTTGCTTATGGCTGATTCCGAATATTTTCTCAGCATATGGATTGACTAATGATATTGCTCTTTTTTCATCTAATGCAATTAAGCCACTCTGCATTCCGCTCATTACAGCATCCATATCATTGTTTCTTTCCTGAAGCTCAGCTACTGCATCCTCAAGCTTCTGATTTATAAGATTAAAATTAACTGTTAAAATACCTATTTCATCATCCATATCCTGAAATTCTCTACTTCTCACTGCTTCACCCATAGTAATTCTCTCTGTGATATTGGCAAGCTCAGATATTGGCATCAACAGTCTTTTAATGTACTGATATCCAATAACTGAAGCCAGTATGAAACCTAAAGCAACAGATATGATTTCGTACATAGCAAGCTTACTGTTCAACCCATCAATATCTCCTGCTTCTGTAGGCAACATAGTATTCATCAGTATAAGAGAAATTGCTCCTGTGATTATAACTCCCAGAGCAAGGAATACAAAGAATACTAAAGAAATTTTAGACTGTAATTTTTTCTTCATCGTAATTTATATCCCACCCCTCTTATAGTTTCAATATACTCAGGATTTCTATCGTCATCTTCAATCTTTTTTCTCAGATGTCTTATATGAACATCTACTGTCCTTATTTCTCCAAAGTAATCATATCCCCAGATTTCATCTAAAAGGAAGTTTCTAGTCAAAACTTTACCTCTGTTTTTTGCCAGTATTCCTAATAGCTGAAACTCTTTTAATGTTAAATCAAGCGGCTCACTTCTCTTTGTCACTTCATGTTTCTCTTCATCGATCTTTATCTCACCGATGTATATAACTTCTTTTGGGCTATCTTCTTTTACCTCTTTATTTCTCCTCATAACTGCTTTAATTCTGGCTAGCAGTTCTCTAACGCTGAAAGGTTTAGTAACATAGTCATCAGCACCCATCTCGAGTCCTATTATTTTATCCATCTCTTCGCTTTTAGCTGTCAGCATGATTATGGGTATGCTCTTTGTTTCATCACCTATTCTCAGCTTTCTGCACACTTCTATACCATCGATTACTGGAAGCATTAAATCCAGAAGTATCAGATCAGGCATCTCTTTTTTCGCTTTTTCTATTCCTTCAAGCCCATCTTTTGCCTCAACAACTTCATAACCATTTGTCTCTAAATTGTATCTTAAAAGTTCAATTATATGCTGCTCATCATCGATGACTAAAATCTTTCCGTAGTTCAAAATACCACCCCTATCTATTTTTTAATCATTATCATAGCCGCCATGCGACCTGTTATACCTTTATCTCTTCTATAAGAATAGAACAAATCTTCATTTATGAATGTACAGTGATCATCTATGAAAATATTTTCTTCTCTAAGTCCAGCTCTTAACAGCACTTGCTTATTCGCTTCCCATAGGTTTAAATAGTATTTTTCACCTTTTCTTTTTGATACTATTTTTTCCATATCTTTGAAGACTTTTTTGAATTCTATATAGACTTCTTCTCCTACTTCAAATGATTCCGGTCCTATAGTAGGTCCTATGCCTGCTTTTATATCTTTAATATCAGAACCGTATTCTTTTATCATCATTTTGACTGCTTCTTCACCAATGCCTCCTACTGTTCCCTTCCATCCAGAATGGACAGATGCGATTACCTTCTTTTTCTCATCTATAAACATAAGAGGTGTGCAGTCAGCGTATGCAGTGGATAGTATTATTCCTGGGATATCAGTCATAAGTCCGTCTACATCTTCGAAATCCCTTTCTCTTACCAGACCTTTTCCTCTATCCTCTTCAGATACTTTTTTTATTTTTATACCATGAACCTGATCAGTTCTTACAACATCATCTTTAGAACCGTAAAAAACTGTATTCGCAACTTTATCAAAGTTCTCTACTGTACTTTCCACTTCTTCCGGTATATGCATTCCCATATTGAGCTCAGCATAAGGTCCTTGTGAAACGCCTCCAACTCTCGTTGTAATACAGTGCTCAAAAAGTTCGCTCTCATCAAATTCACTGAACTTAAGATATTTAAGTCCCTCTTTAGAAATAAGCTTCATCTTCTCACCTTCTATTTATCTTTTTGTATCATAGTTTCCAGTTCACTCATAAATGATTCTAAATCCCTGAACTCTCTATAAACAGAGGCAAATCTAGCGTAAGCAACCTCGTCTATATCAATGAGTTTTTCCAGCACTCTTTCACCTATATCAGATGTTTTTACTTCTTTATCCTGTGATTGCGAGATATACATTTCAACATCATCAGCTATCGAATTGAGTACATTATTCGGTATTGCTCTTTTCTGACAAGCTCTCATTATTCCTGTTATAAGCTTGTTTCTATCGAACAATTCACGTGTACCATCCTTTTTAATAACCATCAGTGGTATATCTTCTATCTTTTCATAAGTCGTAAATCTCTTATGACAGTTTATGCACTCTCTTCTTCTTCTTATTGCCTGATTCTCGTCAGTAGGCCTGGAATCCACAACTTTTGATTCTTCATGATTGCAGTATGGACATCTCATGCTTAAAACCACCTTTGCATAAAATTTTCAAATCTATATTATTCTTCTATTCTCTACATCATTCTTACATTTTTTTGTAAATTACATTCTGTTTTAAAAAAAATCTATAAAAGTTATTATGAACAATTACTAGGAACAATTACTATATATTGTAACCATTCACATTAGCAATACTACCTATTGTAATACTACTGCATAACTCAATTGTAACATAAAAAGAATTATATGAAAAACAAAAAAACTTTTCAACATAAGTATAGTGATAAACCCCAAAACATGACATAAGTCGAATTTTGGGGTTTATCAAATATGCTAAAAAGTTTATAAAAAAGATTATTTTCTGTCTCTTAAGAATACTGGAATATCAAGCTCTAAGTCATCTGTATCAACTTCTTCAGATTTTTCCTCTTGCTTTTCATCAATATTCGCATATGGATTGTCTTCCTTTGGAATATTAGCAGGAGCAGGCTTAGCAGCTTGTTTGTCTTCTGCTTTTCTGTCTTCATCAAAACCAGTTGCTATAACAGTTATTACTAACTCGTCTTCTAGACTCTCATCTATTCTAGTACCGTAGATAATGTGAGCATCTGGATCTACTAATTCTCTAACCAGTTCAGCCGCTTCATTAACCTCGAATATTCCAAGGTCATTTCCACCAGTGATGTTAAGAATAACACCTTTAGCTCCCTGAATAGAAGTCTCTAACAGTGGACTCTGAGTTGCCAGTCTAGCCGCTTCTTCAGCTCTGTTCTCACCACTTGCTTGTCCTATACCCATATGAGCAAGTCCTTGATCTTTCATAACAGTTTGAACGTCGGCAAAGTCAAGATTGATTAGTGCAGGTAATGCTATAAGATCTGATATACCTTGAATACCTTGTCTAAGTACGTCATCGGCCATTTTGAAAGCATCAACTATTGATGTCTTTCTCTCAGCTATTTTTAGAAGTCTATCGTTAGGGATAGTAAGTAGTGTATCCACTCTCTTTTTAAGTTCTTTTATACCTAGCTCAGCTTGTTTCTTTCTTCTAAGTCCTTCGAACATGAATGGTTTAGTAACAACACCGATTGTAAGTATACCCATGCTCTTAGCAACTTCTGCAACTATTGGTGCCGCACCTGTTCCAGTTCCACCACCCATTCCAGCTGTTATGAATACCATGTTTGCACCTTCTAGTGCTTCCTGAATTTCTGCTTTGCTTTCTTCAGCGGCTTTCATACCAACTTCTGGATTAGCTCCAGCTCCAAGTCCTCTAGTAAGCTTTTCACCTATCTGAAGCTTAGAACCTGCCTTAGATACATTAAGTGCTTGTCTGTCAGTATTAATAGCTAAGTAATCTATACCTTGAACACCATTTTCTATCATTCTGTTAACAGCGTTGTTTCCTCCACCGCCAACACCTATTACTTTTATTTTAGCGAATCCTTCGTCTTCTAAATCAATATCGAACAATAATATTACCTCCTAATAAAAATTTATATGTCATATCTATTGCTAGACTGTTTTTAACTACAATTACACCATGCTATAATTCTATCATATATCGTATATATATGGTAGAGCATAAACCAAAAAAAGTTAGAACTTTGCTCTATTGAGCACCAATAAGTCACTTCATGGTCTCTTCGAACTGTAAAGATATGGTTAATCTCTATGCGTTTCCAGGTTTTCCTGAACAGTCACATCTGGAATTTGCTGTAAATTTTCTTCCCCATTTACTCCTTCTTCTGACTGTCCTTCAGAGTCCTCTGGTTGAGGCTCCTGAATTTCTTCGTTGTTCTCCTCTGGAGTATCCTCTCCAGTTTCATCAACAGTATTTTCATCTTCAGCTTTTATTTCTTCCTTTTCTTCATCTAGCTTTTCAATATCTTCCTGTGTCATCTTTTCAACAACTACTCTTTTACTCTTTGTGAAATCAATTAGTTTGAATTTCACCTTTTTCTTGTTCAGGTCTTTCAGCACTTCAGCAAGAAACTTCATCTTATAAGCAGAATTGTCCAGTTTACCAAAAACAATCTTAGCACCGTTCTTTGTATGAATCGTTACAATTTCATCTCCATCGATTGAAATTTTCTGAATCAGTTTATATACCTCAGTGTTTGATGCTCCCTTAATGAACTCGGAAAACTCATTTGAATCTATCTTCTTGTTTTTAAATTTTATAAGCTTTAACACTTCAGCTCCATCCACTGTAAGCCCTTCAATCAAGGGTACTTCTTTTTCTTTTTTATTGTCAAGAATAGAAAGCACTTCTGCATTCTTTCCAATGTAAATGGCTTTTCCATCCTGCTCAAGCAGAAACTGATCTGTTTTTTCTTTAACTTTTATTCCAACAGTATCTGGCAGTACTCTATCTATTTCAACTGATTCAATATAAGGCTCTTTAAGTATTCTCTGTACCGCATTCTTTTTATTTATTTTAAATACATTTTCGCCTTTAATTATTCCTGAAATATTCACAATGTCATTATCTTTGACCTGCTTGTTGCCAGTAACTGAAAAATTATGTATCGCAAAGAAAGGAAGCTTTGTCAAAAGCAGATAGACTGCAATAGAAAGAAATAGTATTATAAATAGCAGCCTAATTCTTTTAAACAGTCTTTTTCTTTTCTTTCTTTTCTCTAACCTTTTAACTCCAGCTTCCATTCTTTCACCTCCAAAAGCAGATTAGCAAATAAATCTTAGCAAATAAATCTATTTCTAATTGTTTTATGTGCTTCAACACTGTACTTAGCTAAGATCTGCAATTTCTTTCAATACTTCATAAATTCTGTCCGAAGCATCTCTTATACCTATGGCTTTACTCTTCTCTTTCATACTATCAAGCAGTTCTTGATTAGATATGATATTTTCAACTTCTTTAGTAAAATCCAGTTCATCCAACTCTTTCTCCAATATCACTTTTGCCGCACCTTTAGCTTCCAAAGCTTTAGCATTGTACTCCTGATGATTTTCCGTAGTATACCTTTTCGGCACTATCAATCCCGGCACTCCAAGAGCAGTCAGCTCAGCAATCGTTATTGCTCCAGCACTGGTAATCACTAAGTCTGAAGCTGAAAGATATTTTGGTAGATTGTAACAGTACTCCATTATATCAGTATTTTTAGGGATATCATTCAATTCTGAATCTGCCAGTTTTTCAGCAAATGAATCCTTGAATCTCTTTCCCGTGACATGATATATTTTGACACTATCATCATCTTTATAGGCCTTTATAAGCTCGAACATAGCATCATTAAGACTTCTCTGTCCACCACTTCCACCAAATGAAAGGATAACTTTCCTGTCGTCAATTCCAAACTCCTGACGAACTGCATTTCTTTCATAAGACAGAACTTCTGCCCTAATTGGATTTCCTGTTGTTCTTAGTTTTGATTCATCTTTAAAATACTTCTTTGCTTCTTCAAATCCACAGGCAACCCTGTCAACATACTTTGAAAGTATTCTGTTTGTCGCTCCTGGAAAAGCATTCTGTTCATGAACCAATGTAGGAATTCCTCTTTTTGCCGCTATATATAAAACCGGACCACATACATATCCTCCGGTTCCAATTACAAGATCAGGTTTATAACTCTTTATGACCTTTCTTGCATCATTAAGTCCTTTTAAAAGCTCAATCGCTGATTTCAATGTATTTATTGATATCTTTCTGCTGAATCCTTGAACTCTGATGGACTTGAAATTCAATCCTTCTTTAGGAACTATATCCGATTCCATTCCTTTTTCTGTACCAATATAAAGTATTTCCACATCTGGATTTTTTTCTTTGATCTTCTTAGCGATTGCAATGGCAGGATATATATGTCCACCCGTTCCGCCTCCAGAAATTAGAACCTTCATAAAAACACCCCTTATTCATTTCTCGCTTTTTTTCTTCTTTTGACTTTAGACGAAATATTCAATAACACACCAACTGATATCAAGTTTATCACAAGAGATGTTCCACCGTAACTGAATAGAGGCATTGTTATACCGGTAGCCGGCATCAATGCACTTACAACACCTATGTGTATAAGTGTCTGTACAAAAATCAGTGATGATACACCAAAAGCAAGAAAACTGTCAAACCTGTTCCTTGATAATATTGCCACCCTCATACCTGCAATGAAAAGCGCAAGGTATAAGCAGATAAGCATAATTGAACCTATCAATCCAAATTCTTCTGCAAAAACAGAGAATATAAAATCATTATATGGAAAAGGAAGATAGTAATACTTCTGTTTACTCTGTCCTAGTCCTGCTCCTAATATTCCTCCTGAGCCTATGGCATAGAGAGATTGAACAACCTGCCAACCGTCCCCTTTGATATCCTGAAACGGATCGAGAAAGGTATAGAATCTCTTAGCACGATATGGCTCTATAGCTATAAGCACTGCTCCCGATAACAGACCTATCACTCCCAGAGCAATCGGATAAATCTTTTTTACTCCTGATATAAAAAACATCATGAACAGACTTATTCCAAGTGTCCCTGCCGTTCCTAAGTCTGATTGCAGAGACACTATTATGCCTGTCGGCACCGCAATCAGAAGAAGAGCGGGCAGCATATCAACCAGTTTTTTATTTATCATGCTTCCTCTATCACTTAAAACCTTAGCCATATACGCAACCGAAGTGATTTTCAGTAAATCCGACGGCATAAAAGATATAGGCCCTAGTTCCAGCCATCTTTTAGCTCCATATATTTCCGTTCCAAAAAAATGCACCGAAACATTCAGTATCAGTATCAGAAAGAAGATAATATTCATCCATTTACTTCTAACAAAAGCTTCATATCTCACTTTTGAAACGAATATCATTGCCACTATTCCAACTGCAAACGACTGAAGCTGCTTTTTAAAGAAGTAGGAACCTTCTCCATGCTTGGATATTCCTTCCGGCCACGAAGAGCTATATACCATTATTAGACCCAATATGGATATTACCAAAGTGATTATTAGTATTAAATAATCCCCTTCAAATTGCAGCCAGTCTTTTAAAGTTCTTTTTCTAGCCATTTTATTCACCCATTAAAGACTTAACATTATCTTTAAAGTCTTTTCCACGAATTTCATAGCTCTTATACATATCCCATGATGCACATGCAGGTGAAAGTAAAACTGTATAACCTGAATCTGAAAGTTCTTTCGCTTTATTTACAGCTTCACTCATATTTTTAACTCTTACTATATTATCAAAATTCTTTTCTTTTGCTGTTTTTTCTATCTTATCTGCCGTTTCTCCAAGAAGAATTAGATTTGCAACCTTACCATCAAAGCTGTCTATAAGCTCATCAAACTCTCCACCTTTGTCTTTTCCTCCGGCTATAAGGTTTATTGGCCCTTCTAGCCCTCTTATTGCAGTAACTGTTGAATCGACATTGGTTCCTTTTGAGTCGTTATAATATCTGACTCCATCTATCTCTGTAACAAACTCTAAACGATGCTCTACGCCGCCAAAGTTTTCTACAGTATCTTTTATCGTACGACCATCTATTCCATATGCCTCAGCTATAGCTACTACTCCCATGATGTTTTCAAGATTGTGTACACCTGGAAGTTTTATATCTTTTATATCTACAACATCGTGCTTTCCATTTATCGTACTGACAATCTTTTCATCCTCTAAGTAAACTCCAGAATCTAGTTTTTCAGTAGAACTGAAGTAGATAATCTCCGAGCTGATTTTTTCAGAATCTATTTTTCTAAGCAGCTCATCATTGTAATTTAATACAGCAAAATCACTTTCTTTCTGATTCGAAAATATTTTATATTTAGCATTTATGTAATTCTCATAATTGCCATGCCAATCCAGATGATCTGGCGTTATATTTGTAATTAGCGAAATATGCGGTTTAAATTCAACGGAGTTATCAAGCTGAAAACTGCTCGCCTCTATTATAAAAACACTTTCCTCATCTAACAGCTCATCTATCTTCGACAGAATTCCCACTCCGACATTTCCTACAACATAGACTTTATCTCTATAAGCTTTGAAAATCTCCCCTGCTAAAACAGTCGATGTAGTTTTTCCGTTTGTTCCTGTCAAGCATATGAACTCGGCATCAGAAATTCTGTATGCGAGTTCAATATCTGTAATTATCTCTATATTTTTCTCTTCTGCTTTTTTAAACAAATCTATCGTAGGTGGAATACCGGGACTCTTAAGAATAAAATCTATATTATCAAGATCTACATCAGAATTTCCCAGCGCGTACTCTATATTATATTCTCTTAAAAGATTCAATTCTGTTTTCAGTTCATCTTCACTTTTTGAATCTGTAAGCACAATATCTGCATCAAGCTTGTGCAATGCTTTAACTGCTGCAACACCACTTATTCCAGCTCCAGCCACAAGCACTTTCTTTCCTTTTAAGTTCAAATCATTCACATCCTAAACTAAATTGCCGATAATACTCCAATAGCAGATAGAACTAAAGTCACAAGAGAAAAAGCCAGAACAATCTGCTTTTCTGTCATTCCTTTATGTTCATAATGGTGATGTATTGGAGCCATTAAAAATATTCTCTTCTTTGTTCTTTTATAGTAAGCAACCTGTATGATTACAGATAGCGATTCTACAAAGTATATCAAACCAATAATTGGTATTAAAAACTCAAGCTTAAGAACCATTGCAATTCCTGCAACCGCGCCACCTAGTGCCATTGAACCAGTGTCTCCCATAAACACCTTTGCAGGATTGAAGTTCACTCTTAAGAAACCTATACATGCTCCTGCTAATGCTAATGCAAAAAGAAATACTGATGATTCTCCCATTCTGTTTGCAATAAAAGCAAAAGCAAATAGTATTATTGCTGTAACAGAAGTAGCCAGACCGTCAAGTCCATCAGTTAGATTAGCACTGTTCGATGTCGCAATCATTACAAGCACAAGAAAAGGTACTAATGCAAATCCTAAATCTACATAAGTCTTAACAAAAGGTATCATTACTTCTGTACCTATCTGTGATTTAACCAAAAATGCAACTACTATTGATACTGCTAACTGTCCAGTAATCTTTTGCTTTGCTGTAAGACCTAAATTTCTCTTCAGCACAACCTTGATAAAATCATCAATAAACCCTACTAGTCCGAACCCAATCATAGATAAGAAGGGAATGATATTATCAGTAAGTACACCTGCAATAATTAAACTCAAGAAAGTTGCAAACAGGAATATCAGACCTCCTATAGTGGGTGTTCCACTCTTCGAAAGGTGCGACTGAGGTCCATCCTCTCTGATACTCTGTCCTGCTTTCATTCTCTTCAGTATTGGTATGATAATCGGTCCCAGAATCAAAGACAATATCAATGATAAAACAAATATTCCTGGTCCAGTTCTTACAAAGTCCATTTAATTTCCTCCATCAGTTTATTATATCGTTAAAATCTCCATTTTATTATATGTTTTGCAAATGTTTTTCTAATATTTTTCAATTTTTTCCATATTTATGCTATTTTTTATCTAATGCATCTAAAACTATTTGTCTTTCATCAAAAGGATACTTCATCTCTCCAAGAATGATGTAGTTTTCGTGTCCCTTACCAGACAGCAGTATTACATCATCTTTTTCAGCATTTTCGAGGGCATACTCGATAGCTTCTTTTCTATCCACTATGCTGACATAGTTCCCTTTCACCTTTTCAACACCTTCTATTATCTGGCTTATTATCTTGTCAGGGTCTTCTGTCCTAGGGTTGTCTGAAGTAACAATTGAAAGGTCTGCATATCTGCCGGCAACTTCTCCCATAGTGCTTCTCTTTGAATTGTCTCTGTCTCCTCCAGCTCCAAAGATTACAACTACCCTTCCTTTTGCAAACTCTCTTACACATTTTAGAACTTTTTCCAGTGCATCAGGAGTATGAGCAAAGTCAATAATTACTGTGAAATCTCTATCTACAGGCACAACTTCGAATCTGCCTTTAACATCCTCTACTTTTTCAATTCCGGCTCTTATAGTTTCAAGAGGTATATTCATTGAATAAGCTGCTGATGCTGCTGCAAGACAATTGTATACTGTGAATATTCCCGGGATTTTACAATGTATCTTTATATACCCTCTCTGAGTATTTAATCTAAAAGATACACCTTCGCTTTTCAGCTCAACATGAGTAGCATAGATGTCGGATTCGTCCTCTATTCCAAATGTCATCCTCTTATTATCAATCATACAAGGATCTTTTAATATCATCTTTCCATATGGATCATCAAAATTTACTATATTAACATCCGTAGTCAAAGTGAATAGCTTCTTTTTAGCATCCAGATAAGACATAAGATCTTTATGATAGTCTAAATGATCAACTGAAAGATTTGTGAATATTCCTATGTTGAAGTCGGTATATGCTACTCTGTCCAGGTCCAAGGCATGAGATGACACTTCCATAACAGCAGTGTCCACTCCCTGGTCCAGCATGAATCTGAAGCTCTGCTGAAGCTCCAGCGAATCAGGTGTTGTCGTCTCTGTTTCATAGAGTTTATCACCTATTATATTTCCAATTGTACCTATAAGTCCAACTTTACGTCCATCCGTTTCAAGTATAGATTTCAATATATATGAAGTTGTAGTCTTTCCATTTGTTCCTGTAAGACCAATCAATTCCAGTTCTTTTGAAGGATTACCATAGAAAACCGAAGCTAATTTTGCCATACAATTTCTTGAGTCTTCAACTTGTATATAAGTTATTCCATTGACTTTCACATCTGGAAAATCTTCAAGAACAACTGCCTTTGCACCATTTTTTATTGCTGACTCTATATATTTATGTCCATCAGTCTTAAACCCTTTAATAGCTACAAACAATTCATCTTCTTTTATTTTCTGAGAATTGTAATTCAATCCTTTTATATCTATATCAGTATTTCCAATTTTCTCTATTACATTAATATCTTCTAAAAGTATATTTAAGTCCATTATTCCATCACTTCCCGTATCTGTATTAAGTTCAGTCAATTACTTAATATTATATCATAAGTATTTACTCTAAGTTAATAGAATTTATTAAGCCCAGACATAATGTCCGGGCTAATAGATTCTATAGATAAATTCTACTTCAATACGATTTCAATATTCGTATTTTTCTCAACTTTTGAATTAGCTGCTGGCTTCTGCTCTGTTACTTTTCCACTGCCCTTAACCGTATATCTTACTCCTAGAAGTTCAATCTCTTTTATTGCATCTTCAAGTGTTTTGCCTTTTAAGTCCGGCATTCTAAGAGCTTTTTCTTCTTCCTTCTCTTCATCCTTTGAGCTTTCATCGGACTCATCATCAGAACTTGACTGCGCATCGATTCTCGCTCTACGTTCCTCATCTTCAAGTCTTTTCTTTGCAATAACTTCTTCCTCTGTAGGAACTCTCACTGTTTTCGGATCAAATTCCTGGCTCAATTCTAAATCGATATAGCTTCCAAATGGAACCATCTCTCCTGCCACAGGGTTTTGTCCTGATACAGTATCATCCGGAGTCATATAGTATACAGATGTAGAATAATCAAGCCCAACCTCTTTGAGTGTATCTGTGGCTTCCTTAAGAGATTGCCCTATAACACTTGGAACCGCAATCAGATTGTCATTGTCGTTTATATCCTTTGTAGGTTCAACCTTCATATATCTTAGAGTTTCATTCATTATCTTGTTTCCAATAGGACCTGCAACTTCTGATCCATAGAACTTTCCTTTTGACGGTTCATCTACAATCACAAGAAGTATGAATTTCGGATCTTCTATCGGTGCAATACCAACGAACGACCCGACATATTTTTCATTTGAGTACTTTCCGTTTACTATTTTCTGAGAAGTTCCAGTTTTTGCTCCAACCGAATATCCCGGCACAGACACAAAACTCTGATACTGATCTTCAGCAGTATACTGAAGCATATCCAATACTTTTTTCGAAACTTCCTTTGAAAAGACTCTTCTTTTCACAATCGTATCCGTTTTCTTCGAGACTTTTCCATCAGGTGATTTTATCTCTTTTACTATTTTAGGCTGAACAAGCTCTCCGCCGTTCACTATAGTTGAAAGTGCTGTTATATGCTGAATAGGTGTTGATGAAAGCCCCTGTCCAAATGAAATATTTGCAAGTGTCGCTTCTTTGATTTCATCTGCATCAGCTGGAATTATTCCTGTTGATTCTCCTTGAAGAGATATACCAGTTGATTCTCCATAACCCAGTTTTTTGATGTAATTATAGAGAAGCTCTCCACCTAATTTTAGACCGATGTCTCCCATCATATCATTACACGAATGAGCTAGACCTTCTTTTAAAGTCTGCTCTCCATGTGGGTCATACCATCTCCAGCACTTAATTGGTGTATCACTTTTTATATCTGTCAAAAACCCATCACAAGTAAACTTATACTTATCATCTATGAGGTTTTCTTCAAGAGCTGCTGCAACTACAAGCGGCTTAAAAGTGGAACCTGGTTCATAGAAGTCACTTATATTGTAGTTTCTCCATATTTTATACCATTCTTCCTGCTTCTTTTTCTCACTAAGTCTATCCCATTTCTCTTTCAGCTTAGGATCACTGATTTCTCTTGACTCGTTAAGATCATAACCCGGTGTCGATCCCATTGCAAGAATCTCACCCGTTTTCGGATCCATAACTATTGCTGCTGTTCTCTTAGCTCCAGTTTCTTCCTCACCATTTTTAAGAGCTTCTTCTACAATTTCCTGAATTCCGCTATCTATAGTCAGATAGAGGTTATTACCATCTTTTGCAGAGTATTTTCTCGTGTCATCTTCTTTAAGCTGTCTACCTGCTTCTCCTGCGACTGTTACGAGCTTTCCTGGAACACCTGAAAGTTCCTTGTTCATAACACTCTCTATACCGTACTGCCCGACTTGTTCAAAATTGGTATGTCCGATTATATACGAAGCAAATGAGTCTTTAGGATAGTATCTTCTATTGTCTTCTACAATCTGAATTATCTTAATATCATTTTCTTTTAACTTGGCTGCAAGAACCTCAGCTTCAGACTGTTCAATCCACTGCTTTACAACTACATTAGGTTCTTTAGAGTTCAGTTTTTTTATCACATCATCTTTCTGAACATCTATGGTGTCTGAAAGAATCTGTGCTATAGCTTCTACTTTTACCTTTCTGTCTTCGCCCTCTTCTTCCAAATCTCCCGGTCTTGCCCAGACTGTATTTCTCTTTAGACTTACAGCCAGTTTCCTTCCTTTACTGTCGAATATTGTACCTCTTACAGGCTCAATATCAATACCTCTGGTCCACTGATCCAGTGCGTTGTTTCTATAGAAATCACTGTTTATAGCTTGAATGTAGATCAGCTTTCCAAAAATGAACACCAGGATAATCGCGAAAACTAGAATTATCATTTGAATCCTTTTTCTAGTTTCAATATTTCTATTTTTCATATTATACACCCATCTATTTTAATAAATCTTTGAAAAACTTGAGAATCTTGTTCTCTTTGACTTCAGGACTGAGATCTATTGTTACTACTTGATCTTTTTCTGGATCTCTCATATTAATACGCTCTTCTGCCTGAGTTTTTAGCCAATCAGAATCATTTATTTCTTCAATTTTCGTTTTGAGGTCATTTTTGATAGTTTCCAGCTTTTCCTCTCTATCCTCAATCTGCTGGTTTTCATATTCAAGCTCAGAAATCCTTGCATATCTCCACAAAAGCATTCCAGTTAACAGTCCAATTATTATTATCGTGTATATCAGAGTAGTCGGTTTGTTATCCCTTTTCTTTTCTGAAGATTTTACCCTGCTTCTTCTAGCCGTCTTCCCAGTCTCTTTAGTTCTTATGCTTTTAATAGATTCTCTACTTTGACTCATCTACATCACCTTTACTAAATTCTTTCTGCAATTCTGAGTTTTGCAGATCTGGCTCTAGGGTTAGACTCTATCTCTTCTTTGCTTGGAACTATCGGTTTTCTTGTGATTATTTTTACTTCCTTCTCTTTATCACATACGCACATAGGTATCTCCTTAGGGCAAATACAGTCCAGACTCAGCTCTTTGAATGTCTCTTTTACAATTCTATCTTCAAGAGAATGAAAAGTTATTATGCATATTCTGCCGCCCTTTTTCATGCTTCTCACCGCATCTATTATTGTCTGTTCTATTATTCCCAGCTCGTTATTTACCTCTATTCTGATAGCCTGAAAAGTCCTTCTGGCTGGATGAGGTCCATCTCTTCTAGCGCCTGCCGGAACAGCCTTCTTTATAACTTCAACCAGTTCCAGAGTCGTATCTATTTTTTTATTCTTTCTTTCATTCACTATAAACTGAGCTATCCTCTTAGCCCATCTCTCTTCGCCATAATCTTTTATTATGCTGCTCAGGTCTTCTTCGCTGTATTCATTTACAACATTCCAAGCAGACAGTTTACTTTTACTGTCCATTCTCATATCGAGCTTAGCATCCTTGTGATACGAGAAACCTCTATCTCCTTCATCAAGCTGATGAGATGATACGCCCAAATCCAAGAGCATACCGTCTATTCCCTCAATATTATTATCAAAAAGTATTTTCTTTATATTGCTGAAATTATCTCTAACGATCAAGGTCCTGTCAAAATAATCATCCAATACCTGCTCTGCCTTCTTTATGGCATTCTTATCCTGATCAATCCCTATTAGCAGTCCAGTTTCGAGTCTCTTAACTATCTCTAGTGAATGGCCTGCTCCACCTAAAGTTCCATCAACATATATTCCATCTTCTTTTATATTAAGTCCCTCAATGCACTCATCAAGCATTATGGACACATGTTCAAATTCCATATGTTACACTTCCTAATCTGTAATGAAATTTTTATTATTTTATTTCTGTACATTTTCTTTGCTGTTTCTGCTCTTCACATAGTAAACTGCTGCTGACACAAGAATTATAAGAACACTTATCAGCTGTGCTGTTCTAAGCGGCCCTATCATTAAACTGTCTGTTCTCAGTCCTTCTATAAAGAATCTGCCTACTGAGTAAAGCATCAGATACATTAAGAATATTTGACCTTCGAATTTTATTTTCTTGCTTCTGTACTTCATTAAAAAAGCAAATACTATGATATTCCATAAGAATTCATAAAAAAAAGTGGGATGTACCTTTACACCATCAATAGTTATTGCCCAAGGAAGGTCAGTCGGTCCTCCATGAGCCTCTTGATTAGCGTAGTTCCCCCATCTACCAATTGCCTGTCCTAGAATTATACTCGGTGCCATTATATCAGCAATTTTCCAGAATCTCAGGTTTTTAACCTTGCAGTATATTAGCGAGGCTAAGACTGCTCCAATCAGTCCACCATGTATCGCGAGTCCGCCTTCTCTGAAGTTAAGAGCAGATATGGGGTCATCTCTGTAAATATCCCATGAGAATATAACATAATATATTCTTGCACCAACGAGTGCAGCAGGCACAGCTACAAGCATAAGATTGATTATAGTATCTTCATCATATCCTCTTTTCTTAGCCTCTCTGATACCAACAGCAGTACCCAATATTACCCCCAATGCTATCAGAATGCCATACCACATAACTTTAAATCCAAAAACTTCAAATGCTACTGGATTCATGTAACCACTCCCGTCAATCTTCTATTTCGCTACATTATATTATACTATATAGTTGACAATTATATATCAATTTTTGGAATATTTCATCATAATTATACCCAATGACCGATTTTTCTTTTCATATGCAATTATATCGTCATTTTTTCTGATATAATAATATTACGTTATTACTTGTGGGGTGAATTATGAAAAAAATACAGTTAATTGCAACTGCAGCTTTCGGTCTAGAAGCTATTCTAAAAAGAGAGATAGAGTCACTTGGATTTGAAATAGTGAAATCGGAAAATGGCAGAATAACATTTGAGTCAGATTATTCGGGTATACCGATTGCCAACATAAATTTAAGAACTGCGGATAGAGTCCTTATGAAAATCGGTGAATTTGAAGCACATACTTTTGATGAGCTTTTCGAGAAAGTAAAAGCATTAGATTGGAACAACTGGATTCCTGAAGACGGTAACTTCATAGTTGATGGTAAGTCAGTAAAATCGAAGCTGTTCAGTATTTCAGACTGTCAGTCTATTACTGAAAAAGCTATTGTTGAAAATATGAAGAAAAAGTACAAAGTGAACTGGTTTAAGAAAACAGGAGCTAAGTATAGAATACAGGTTTCACTCTTAAAAGATGTAGCAACCCTTACAATAGATACATCTGGAGCTGGACTCCATAAAAGAGGATACAGACCTCATACATCGGCTGCTCCTATAAGAGAAACGCTTGCAGCTGCCCTTGTAATGCTGTCTTACTGGAATAAAGACAGAGTCTTAGTTGATCCTTTCTGTGGTTCTGGAACAATTCCTATAGAGGCGGCATTAATCGGTAGAAATATTGCTCCGGGTCTTAACAGATCTTTTGCATCTGAAGATTGGTCATTCATACCTAAAGAACTTTGGAAGAATGCCAGAGTTGATGCTCTGAAGAAAATAGATCAGGATACGGAAATTAAAATATTGGCATACGATTCAGACCCTAAAATGATAAAGCTTGCGGAAGAAAATGCATTTGAAGCAGGAATCGATGATTGTATCGAGTTTAAAATTGAAAACTTCTACAATCTATATCTTGACCCGGAAGAATATGGTGTAATGATAACCAATCCTCCTTACGGTGAAAGACTAGGAAGTATTGGTGAAATCAAAAGACTCTACTCTCATATGGGTGCATTGATGAAAAATTTAAACAGATGGTCAAAGTATATAATCACATCATATGAAAATTTTGAAACGTGCTATGGAGCAAAGGCTGATAGAAAAAGAAAGCTGTACAATGGTACTATTAAAGTTGATTACTATCAGTACTATGGCGAAAGACCTGAGTAGCTTTCTCATGATTGAGCTGGTGACAGCTAAAATCATAAATAATTGAACGAACACAAAAAGACTAGCGATTTGAATCCAATTCGGATATAATCGCTAGTCTTTTTTATTTTATATCAATTATATATTATTTGACTATTTTTTCTCGTTTTTAGAGTCTTTATTCTCTTCGTTTAACAATACTTTTCTAGATACGTTAACTCTTCCCTGGTTGTCTATTTCTACTACTTTTACTAGAACTTCATCACCTATAGCTAGAACATCTTCAACTTTATTGATTCTTTCTTTTGCTATCTGTGAAATATGAAGAAGTCCTTCTTTTCCATTTAACAGTTCAATAAACGCACCAAAGTTAAGTATTCTAGTTACTTTTCCAAGGTAGATTTCTCCAACTTCGATCTCTTTAACGATATCCTGTATCATCTTAACAGCTTTGTCTCCACCTTCAGGTGAGTCAGTCACTATTGTAACGATTCCAGTATCTTCAATGTCAATTTTAACACCAGTTTCATCTATGATCTTGTTGATCACTTTTCCGCCTGGTCCTATAATATCTCTTATCTTATCTGGATTTACTTCCATAGTTAAGATTCTTGGAGCATATTTAGAAAGGTCTTTTCTAGGCTCTGAAATAGATTCGTTCATCTTATCAAGAATAAAGAATCTACCTTCCTTTGCTTTAGAAAGTGCGTTTTCTAATATTCCTTTATCTATACCATCTATTTTAATATCCATCTGAATTGCAGTAATACCTTCTCTGGTTCCTGCAACTTTGAAGTCCATGTCTCCTAAGAAGTCTTCCATACCTTGAATATCACTCAATATAGATACTTTATCTTCTGATTTCATAAGTCCCATCGCTATACCAGCAACAGGTGCTTTAATCGGAACTCCTGCATCTAAAAGTGAAAGTGTTGAACCACAAACACTCGCCTGTGAAGATGAACCATTTGATTCAAGAACTTCAGATACTACTCTCATAGTATATGGGAATTCTTCAACTGAAGGAATTACAGGTTCTAGAGCTCTTTCAGCTAACGCTCCGTGACCGATTTCTCTTCTTCCTGGTCCTCTCATAGGTCTAGTCTCACCAGTACTGTATGGTGGGAAGTTGTAGTTATGCATATATCTCTTAGATTCTTCAGGTCCTAAGCCATCAACAACCTGCGCGTCTGATGCCGCACCTAGTGTTGTGATAGTAAGGGCTTGTGTTTGACCTCTTGTGAATAGTCCTGATCCATGAGCTCTTGGTAAAAGACCAACTTCAGTTGTAATCGGTCTGATTTCGTCAAGTTTTCTTCCATCAGGTCTTTTTTCCTCTTCAAGGATAAGTCTTCTAACTTCAGCCTTAACTATATCTGATAAAACTTCTGCTATTTCAGATTCCATTTCAGGGTATATCTCTTCGAAATGCTCCTGAGTTTCTTCTTTAACAGCATCAATTGCATCTTCTTTGGCATGCTTTTCGACAACTTGAACAGCTTCTATCAACTTGTCTTTTGCAAATCCAGTTACATCTGAAACTAACTGCTCATCGATTTCTTCAGGAGCAAATTCCACTTTGTCCTCACCGATTTCTGCAGCAATTTCCTTTATAAATCTACATAGCTTCTGTATTTCTTCATGTGCTCTTAATATCGCATTAAGAACAACTTCTTCCGATACTTCATTAGCTCCAGCTTCAACCATCATTATAGCTTCCTCTGTTCCTGCAACAACAAGGTCTAAATCTGACTTTTCGCTCATTTCAACATTTGGATTTATCACAAATTCCCCATCAACAAGTCCTACTCTTACAGCTGCTGTAGGTCCTTCAAATGGAATATCTGAAATTGAAAGTGCTATTGAAGATCCAACCATAGCAAGCATATCAGGTTGGTAGTCCTGCTCTACAGATAATACTGTAGCTATAACCTGCACATCATTTCTGAACTTGTCAGGAAATAGTGGTCTAAGCGGTCTGTCTATAAGTCTAGAAGTAAGAATAGCGCTCTCGCTCGGTCTTCCCTCTCTCTTTACAAATCCACCAGGTATTTTTCCTACTGAATAAAGTTTTTCTTCAAAATCACAGCTCAGTGGGAAGAAATCTATTCCTTCTCTTGGCTGTTTTGAAGCTGTTGCAGTTACAAGTACAACCGTATCCCCTTGTCTTATAAGACATGATCCATTGGCTTGTCTTGCAACTTTTCCTATATTTACAGATAGTTTCTCTCCAGCTAACTCTATCTCATAATTATGTTCTGTATTAATATCTGCCATATTAACCGTTCAATCCCATGATTGTAACGGTCTCCACCTCCTTTTTCATTAGCGTAAAAATAAAGAGTGGGTATGCCCCCACTCTTATATAATATATAAGTTGAATTAACGTCTTAATCCAAGTTTTTGAATTAATTCACGATATCTAACTATATCTTTATTTTCTAAATATCTTTGAAGGTTTCTTCTTTGTCCAACCATTTTAAGTAGACCTCTTCTTGAGTGGAAGTCTTTTTTGTGCTCTTTTAAGTGATCGTTAAGCTTGTTGATTCTGTGTGTAAGTAGAGCTATTTGTACTTCTGGTGAACCAGTGTCTCCTTCTTTAGTTTTGTAAGCTTCAATTATTTCTTGCTTTTCTGTTTTTGATAAATTCATTACATTTCCTCCTAAAAATTAATTTCATCTTATTCCAAGTAGAAAGTCGAGGCTCTTTAAACATAGAATAAGACATTTCCTTACCTATTTTATCATATGTCTTTGCTGTTTGTAAACCTTAATATTTCAATATTCCAATTTAATTCTCTACATCCTATTCATTATCTTCAATGAAAGAGATATCGCTTTTAACCTGATTGATTAAATTATCTACTGTAGTGAATTTAACTTCATCTCTAATGAAGTCCACGAATTCAACTTCAATACTGTCTCCATATATATCCCGGTCAAAGTCCAGAATATGAGTTTCAATTGTAAAGCTCGATATATCTCCAAATGTAGGATTTTCTCCAACGTTTGTAAGACTTCTATACCATTCACCTTTGTATCTGGTTCTAGTTTCATATACACCAAACTTAGGTGGCAGGTATTTACTGTCACTCTTCAAGTTAGCAGTAGCAAAACCCAAATGTTTCCCTCTTCCTTTTCCTCTGACTACGATGCCTGAGATTGTAAAAGGAGCTATGAGAAGTCTATTTGCTTCTTTTATTCGTCCATCTTTGATATATTCTCTGATTAATGTGCTGCTAACCAATTTCTCTTTATATGTGACAGGAGCTATGGTCTCTACAAAAAAAGGAAATCCACCGCTTTCCAGATATGATGAGTCTCCCTCAGCATTTTTTCCAAACTTAAAATTAAAACCAACAAAAATAGCCTTTGCATTTAATTTATCCAAAAGAACTTCCTGTATGAAGGTATCTCTAGGCATATTTTTCAGTTCACTGTTGAATTCAAGAACGTATATAACATCTGCACCTAATGAACCGAGTAATTCACATTTCTGTTTAAAACTCATTATTTTGCAAT
Source organism: uncultured Clostridia bacterium (assembly GCA_964489735.1). GTDB lineage: Bacteria > Bacillota > Clostridia > Tissierellales > Gottschalkiaceae > Andreesenia. The sequence goes on from CAZBAL010000015.1 coordinate 32,077, forward strand.
CTTCAACCCTGTTCTTAATCTCTGTAAGTTTTTCATCAAATGTTATAACCGCAAACTTATATCCCAGTTCCACAGATTTAGCTTTCGCTTTTCTTAAAAGCTCCGCATGACCAATATGAATACCGTCAAAATTCCCTAATGCTACAACAGTGCTTTCTTCAACTTTGCTATTGTCTTCAATAATCATCATACCTAGATACCATCCTTTGAATCGAATAAGACTTTCTTCATCTTAATTATAGATTTTCTGATACCTCCAACACCAATAAAACGATCTGCACAGTAAACTCTGAAATCCACCTCTTCAGAAATCTCATTTAAACTCTCAAGATCGTGATTTAACACTTTATCTATAGGCAGTTTGACACCATTTAGTATCTGTTCTAAACAGCTATCATCAATTATCAGCTCCTGCATATATGAAAGCGGATAGTCCATAGAAAACATACTGTCTTCTAGTTCTCCTCTATTCCAAAGCTCTTCAACTTCTTTTAAAGTCATAGAATTGTCTAAATCAAATGGGCCCACTTCAGTTCTAAGTAAAAATGACATATATCCCATAGTGCCTAAACTTTCGCCTATATCATTACAAATTGTTCTCACATATGTTCCACTAGAACACTCAATATCAAACAGGTAAGAGTTCCCATATGAACTTATAAGATCAATATCATATATATGCACCGTTCTTTTCTTTCTTTCAACTTCAATGCCCTGTCTTGCTAATTCATAAAGTTTTTTTCCACCAACTTTTTTAGCAGAATACATAGGAGGAATCTGCTTAATATCTCCTAGGTATTTATTAAACACATCTTTAACCTTATCTTCAGTCAAATCCATACTGTCTATATCTTCAACTTCTTTAATCACAGAGCCATATGCATCCTGTGTGTCAGTGCTTACACCTAATGTCATCTCTGCTCTGTACTTTTTTCTAATTTCTTCAGAATTAAAATATTCAGCAACTCGAGTAGCTTTCCCTATACAAACCGGCAACACACCAGCCGCATTCGGATCCAAGGTTCCCGTGTGACCAATCCTTTTAATTCTTGTTATCCTTCTTAGAAATCCTACCACATCATGCGAAGTCATATTAGGCGGCTTCAAAATATTAATAATTCCATTCATTTTCTTACTTCAGACCTTCAGCAATAAGCTTTAAAAGCTTTTCTTTGATCTCAGCCCTGCTCAGAGTTGAATTGAATCCAGCAGCTCTAGTGTGTCCGCCGCCACCAAACACTGAAGCTATTTCCGCAACATCAACATCATTTTTAGATCTCATACTTCCTTTTGTTCCATTGTCTGAATCTTTAAGCATGACAGAAACTTCCACACCTTCAATATCTCTCAAAAACTCAACTAATGACTCAGTTTCATTGACTGCCGCACCACTGTTTTTTAAAATATCATCAGTTATGTCTAAATAAGCCAGTTTTCCAGAATTGTACATTTCCATATTAATTACAGCCTCTTTCATAAGCTGAATAGTTTTCAGACTGTTGTTCTGGAATAATTTCTGAACGATCTTATCTCTGTCAATTCCTACCGCTAGAAGCTCTCCTGCAACCCTGTGAGTATCCGGCTTAGTAGATGAATACTTAAAGCTTCCAGTATCTGTTACTATACCAGTGTAAAGTGCTTCCGCAATATCAACATCTATCTCCATATCCATATCTTTTAGCATATTGAACACTATTTCAGAAGTAGATGATGCTTCCGGATCTACAAAGTTAATCTCTCCGAAACTATTGTTTGTTATATGGTGATCAATATTAACCACCTTCTTGCTGTCTATTTCAATACCAGCTCTATTTATATCAGCACAGTCAAGCATTATTATCAAATCATATTCTTCTGAACTGCCTATAAACTTTATAATGTCAGTCTTTAAAAAATTGAACCTCTCAGGAGCAAAATCATTAATTGCGATATTTATTTTATCTTTATAATTCTTTTTTAATGCCAAACCAAGTCCCAGAATGGAGCCTAGACTATCTCCATCGGGACCTTTATGTGAAATTATCAGTATGTTTTCTGACTCATCTAGTTTTTTAATAAATTTATTTATCATTTATTTCCCTCAGAATATTTGAAATCTTCAGTCCTTCATCTAAAGACTCATCAAGCTCAAAAATAGGTTCCGGAGTATATCTCATCTGAACTCTCTGTCCCATCTCTTTTCTTATGAAGCCTTTAGCTGAATTAAGACCTGCAAGTGTTTCTTCTCTTTCTTTTTGTGTTCCCATAACAGAAATAAACATCTTAGCATATCTTAAATCTCTTGTAACCTCTACATGCGTAACACTAGTTACTGGTGATATTCTTGGGTCTTTTATTTCATTGAGAATTATGTTGCTCACCGCTTTTCTCAGTTCTTCACCCATTCTGCCTAGTCTTCTACTCATATTATCACCTCTCAAATTTATACAAATAGTATTCTTTCGTTTTATATATATTCTTCTATGCAAAATCTTTTGCACTAAATCCTTTACACTAAATATATAGTTTAATCTATACTTGATTTACATACATTTTCAGTTATTATCTTTTTATCTGCTCAAGCTTGTATGCTTCTATAGTGTCGC
>CAZBAL010000015.1:34761-48127 GCA_964489735.1 uncultured Clostridia bacterium
ATTTTCAGTTATTATCTTTTTATCTGCTCAAGCTTGTATGCTTCTATAGTGTCGCCAACTTTAACATCTTTAAATCCATCGATGCTAAGTCCACCTTCATAGTTTATTCCAAGCTCTCTAACATCATCTTTAAATCTTCTAAGTGATGAAAGTTCACCTTCATATACAACAGTATTGTCTCTAAGAAGTCTGATGTTAGAATCTCTAGTTATCTTACCGCTTACAACATAAACCCCAGCAACAACTGCATTAGGTATTTTGAAAGTATCTCTTACTTCCGCTCTACCCATATAAACCTCTTTGTACTCAGGCTCATGCATACCTTCAATAGCTGATTTGATATCCTCAACAGCTGAGTAGATAACACTGTATGTTCTTACATCAACCTGCTCCGCTTTAGCAACTTCAAGAGCATTGTTTGTAGGTCTTACATTAAATCCAATTATTAGAGCATTTGATGCTGATGCAAGCATAACATCCGATTCAGTTATTCCACCAACACCTTCGTGTATTACTCTAACTTTTACTTCTTCAGTACTAAGCTTTAACAGTGACTGCTTAACAGCCTCTATCGTACCTTTAACATCAGATTTTACAACTAAGTTTAATTCCTTAACATTTCCATCCTGGATTCTGTCAAACAGGTCATCAAGTGTAACTTTTTGAGATGCTTTCATTTGCTCATCTCTAAGTCTCAGCTTAAATCTCTCAGCCATATCTCTAGCAGCTCTGTCATCTTCAACCATATAAAGTTTCGTTCCTGATTCCGGTACTTCAGACAGACCTAATATCTCAACCGGAGTAGATGGACCAGCTTTTTTGATTTTCTTACCCTTATCATCAATCATAGCTCTGATACGTCCTGAAACTTTACCGATTACAACAGCATCTCCTATAGATAGTGTTCCTTTCTGAACAAGAACTGTAGCTACAGCTCCTCTACCTTTATCCAGTTTGGCTTCTATTATCGTTCCAACTGCTTTTCTATTAGGGTTAGCTTTAAGCTCTTCAACCTCAGCAACAAGAAGAATAGTGTCTAGAAGATCCTCTATTCCCATTCCCTGCTTAGCCGAAACTTGAACGAAGATATTATCTCCTCCCCATTCCTCAGAAAGAAGTCCTTCTTCAGCAAGCTCCTGAATAACTCTGTCAGGGTTTGCAGTCGGCTTGTCAATCTTATTGATTGCAACTATTATTGGAATTTCAGCCGCTCTTGCGTGGTTTATCGCCTCAATTGTCTGAGGCATTACACCATCATCTGCTGCAACAACTAGAATTGCAACGTCAGTTATCTGAGCACCTCTTGCTCTCATAGATGTGAAAGCCTCGTGACCTGGAGTATCAAGGAATACTATTTCTTTTCCGTGTATTCTGATAGTTGACGCCCCAATATGCTGAGTAATTCCACCAGCCTCTTTCTTAATCTGATTAGTAGATCTTATAGCATCAAGAAGCGATGTTTTACCGTGGTCAACGTGACCCATAACTGTAACAACTGGAGGTCTTTCAAACATTTTGTTAGGATCAGTATCCTCAAAATTGTACTTATCGTCGAGCATTTCTTCAAAGTCCTCAATATCGCTTATTTCTCTTTCAAGAACAAAATCATGCTCTGCTGCAACTATACTTGCAGTGTCAAAATCTACTTCTTCATTTAAAGAGACCATTGCACCTAATCCCATTAAGTCTTTAATAATATCCGCTGCTGAAACACCAAGTCTTTCAGCTAAATCTTTAACCTGAATACTATCAGGTACTTTTACTACATTTTCTGATGCATCTGCACCCTCTTTTTTGTTTTTATTACCATTATTATTGCTTATTGGACTCGCCTCCTTATTTCTTTGTTTTTTATTTTTTTTGTTTCTTCTTTTCTTACCTTTGTTTTCCGATTCATTTTTAGCTGTTTGCTGTGCAGGTTTTTCAACCTTGTTAGCTTTTGCTTTTTTCTCATCTTTATCTATTTTCTTCTGATCAGACTTAGCTTCCGTTCTGCCTTTCGGCTTTTCAGATTCCATTTTCTTAGAATCATCTTTCTTATGTTCTGGTTCTATTGGTTTTTTGACCTCAGCTTTTTTTGTTTCTTTAACTTCTTTTGCTTCTTCTGCTTCAGCCTTATCCTCAGAACCTAGTAATTCCTTAAGAGCCTGAATATCATCTCCTTCGATATTACTCATATGACTCTTGACTTCCATACCTAAACTTCTCATATTATCCAGAAGTTCTTTTGAGCTAAGACCTAATTCCTTCGCTAATTCATGTACTCTTTTTTTCATTTGCAACCTCCATCTTCACAAATGGATTTATGAGCATCAGTCTAGTTCAGCTTTAGCAATCAATGCTTTACTGAACTGCTTATCCTTCACTGATACAACTGCAACATATCCTTTTCCTAGAATCTGTCCAATTGTTTCTTTATCCGATATGACCAAGTAGTCAACCCCTCTGTTTTCACATAGAGACTTGAACTTTTTTACAGTATTCTCCGATGCATCCGCAGCTATTACTACCAGATAAGCTTTTTTCTTTTTGATATCTATCTCAACACCTGTTTCGCCCGTTGTAATGTAACCGGCTCGTCTTCCCATTCCAAGCAATGATATGAACTTACTCATTTGGCATTTCCTCTTCAAGCTTAGAATAGATTTCCTCTGGTATATTAGATTCCAATGCTCTATTTAATCTCTTTGTTTTATATGCTTCCGACAGACATGTTTTGCTCTTGCATAAATATGCCCCTCTGCCACCTGCTTTTCCTACCAAGTCTACAGCTATTTCGCCGTCCTTGTTTTTTAATACTCTGATTAATTCCTTTTTAGGCTTCATTTCTTCACAGCCTACACATTTTCTTAGAGGTACCTTCTTCTGTTTCAATTCTGTCTCCTCCTACAGTAAAGCTTCGTTAGCTTCTCTGAAATCGAGTTTATCCTCTGAGCCGCCTTCCTCAATATACTGAGCCTGGCTTTTTATATCTATCTTCCATCCAGTCAATTTTGCCGCAAGTCTAGCATTCTGACCTTCTTTTCCTATCGCAAGCGAAAGCTGATAATCCGGAACAACTACTAACGCTGTCTTCTCATCTTCATCCAGTTCAACCATAAGCACTTTTGCCGGACTCAGACTGTTTTTAATAAATATTCTAGGGTCATTGTCCCAAACTATAATATCTATTTTCTCCCCATTTAACTCATCAACTATTGCTTTTACTCTATTCCCTTTAAAACCTACACAAGCACCTACCGGGTCAACTGATTCATCATTCGAATACACCGCTATTTTAGTTCTTGAACCAGCCTCTCTTGATGTTCCATATATTTCGACAATACCGTCCTGTATTTCAGGAACTTCAAGTTCAAAAAGTCTTCTAACCAATCCCGGATTTGTTCTCGATAGAATTATCTGAGGCCCTTTAGAAGTTCTTCTCACTTCAACCACATAAACTTTAATTCTATCTCCCTGCTTATATACTTCACCAGGTATCTGCTCAGCAGCTAAAAGTGATCCTTCAAGCTTACCTAAATCTATAAGCGTTGTCTGCGGAGTTGATCTCTGTACTATACCTGTTAGAATTTCATTCTCTTTTTCAATATAGTCACCATAGATAATCTCTCTCTCTGCTTCCTTTATCTTTTGAGTTACAACCTGCTTAGAAGTCTGAGCAGCAATCCTTCCAAAGTCTTTTGGAGTTATTACTATATATACCTCATCTCCAAAATTTATTTCCGGATCCAAGCTTCCATCCTTTTCAACATTTATCTTAATAAGTGCATTCTGAACATCTACCATGTCTTCGAATTCTTCCAAATCAATCTCTGATTTTTCAGATGTATATACATTTTCATCCTTAGCAAGTTCTTCAACTTCTCCTAGACTGATTTCAAAAAGCTCATCATCAATGAATTCTGCAACCATTTTCTTAGAATATACATTCACAGATCCATTCTCTCTATCTATTCTCACATCTACATTCTGAGAAGTACCGAAATTCTTTTTATACCCTGAAATCAATGCAGCTTCTAGTGCATCTAAAATTACCTCTTTCGAAATACCCTTCTCTTTTTCAATTTCTCCAAGAGCTTCAATTAACTCTTTACTCATCTTTTTCCCTCCAAAATTAAAAAACTATTGCAAGATTGATTTTAGAAATATCTTTTCTTAATAATTTAATCTCTTTTTCTTCTTCTATTATTGTCACAGACTCATCATCGAATGCTTTCAACTCACCAACAAAATTCTTTCTACCATCAACAGGTGCATATGTCCCTATTTCGACATCTTTACCAATGCTTCTAATAAAATCTTTCTCTTTCTTAAGCGGTCTGTCCAGACCAGGTGATGATACTTCAAGGAAGTAGTTTTCGGAAATAGGATCTTTTTCATCCAGGATAGGGTTTAACCTCTTGCTAAATGCCTGGCAATCATCTATTCCAATTCCGCCTTCTTTATCAAGATAAACTCTTAAGAACATTGATGTTCCCTCTTTAACATATTCCACATCTACAAGCTCAAATCCCATATCTTCAGCTATTTCTTCTGAAATTTCAGTTACTAATGCTTCTATTTCTCCTTTTTTCATCTTAACACCTCCAATATGTATAAAAATAAATTAAAGAGTGGGTAATTTCCCCACTCCTCTCCTCGTTGTCTGTCTGTTGTATATAATAATATTAACATAAAAAAACGTTAAAATCAATCAATTCCTCTTATTTACTAGCATTCTGTTATGCTTTTATTTCAATACAATTATTAATCTCGAACACACTTTTTTATTAATTTCTCTAAATTCTTAAATGATTATTTCGGTAAATACAAATCAGATTGACATGAAACTCAGTTCTATTTATCTTTTACTTATTTGCAAACCCTATAGTATGACTGTTCTCTATAGATATAACCAATTTATAATGGAGTGATGACTTATGTATAATATTAGGTATAGAGGAACCGAGTATTTCTATAAATTTAGTGTAAAGTGGATGCATAAGTTCATACTTATTATCCTGAAAAGAAATATAATATGTAATGAGTGGGAGAGATTATAATGAATATTGATTTAGATTACCTCAGATCATGTGATGATTCAGAAAGAGAAAGAATAATGAGAGAGAGACTAGGCAGAGAAAAGTGCAAAGTCTTAGACAAATACGGACTTAGTTCTAATTCGAGACTTTACTGGGAAAGAATTCAGGAAAAATATCCGACTCAAGAGTACTTTTCATATAAATTGGCTGAGAAATCCACAGTCCTGGGTATGATTTTCCATATACATAGACTCTGTTTTGCAAAAGTAAAATACTTTGAAAATAACTGGGAAGATTTCGAACCGGTTAAATACTTCTGGACAAAGGGCGGCCATTTAAGATGTGAAGAGTTTGATATGGAAGCAATAAGACAGAAAGCAACTGGAATTGTCATAGATTTAAGAGATTTAGCCAGAATAAAATGGCTTCACGAATTCAAATCGATGTGTGAAGAATTGGAAAGACAGAAAGAAATTGCTGAAATCAAAGTTCAGGAAAAGGTTATAAATAGTTTTTCTCAAAAGTTCGGCTTTGTCGATGAAGAATTAATGTACGAGAGATGCAATAATTTAATGGAATGTTAGAAGTTCTTAGAAAATGTTGAAAAAAATCCAATCTGCTGATGTTAGCAAACAGATTGGATTTTTTGCTTTTATATATACTTAATTTAAAATCTCATATAAACCCTTTACAGTCTTGACATTTGTAAGCCTTGTCTTTGGAAACACTCCACCTCTTATTGATATTCTCCTGAGTCTCTTATAGTTAGGAAGCTCTACATTAATGCTTTCAATTATAAGGACATTCTTAGAACTAAGATTATTTAATTTATATAGCTTCGCTTTTTTATAGATCTTTTCAGCGAGTTCTTTATAGCTGATTTCGAACTCAGAATTTTTCACAGCTATAATATCGCCAAAGTTTCCCAACCTTTTTACAAAGTCAATCGCTGTTTTTCTCAAACTATTTACTCCTATCCATGCTTCTACTCCACAGATTTCAATGCTTCTGCCATATTTATTTTTCTCACTTTACTGCTTAGTATCAGATTTATTACCATAGCTGTACCAACCACAACTACTATTGATATGGCTATAGTCAATGGTTTAATCTGAGTAAGCCATTCAAAACTGTCGAAAGAAACCGTCTTTACATATATCCCTAAGAATTTTATCCCTAAAGGCAATCCGAATATAAGTCCTATAAAAGTTGAAAGAATACAGTCTTTTATAGCAATCCCTCTAATCTCCACCTGATAGAAACCTAAAACTTTTAAAGTCGCATATTCTCTAGTTCTCTCTATTAAATTAAGCGCTCCAAGATTGTATAGAATAACCACACTTAACAGTACTGATGCCATTATCAAAAGTTTTACTATCGACATTACACTTTCAAGAATCATATCCAAATTTTCAGTCTGCCTGTCAATTGAAATAGCAGAACTGACTTCATCCATGTTTTTAAGTTCCAACTCAGTCATGTTTTTTACAGCAACAGAATTTGGTACAAACTCTCCATATATTTTTTCATACTCTTTGTCAGACATCACTATTCCTTGAGGGCTTAGGTTTTTTGTAAGTTTATTTATCTTTATTTTTTCCCAGTCCTTTTTACCTTGAACTCTGATTTCAACTTCATCACCTTCCACTACTCCTAAATCCTCAGCTATCATCTTGTTCATCAGTATTCCGGAAGAACTGAGGTCTATCCTCTTATCTGACTGATCGTTGAACAACAATAAATCTCCTTGCTCACAAGCAATAATTATTCCTCTTTTTTCAATACCTGATTTTTTTATCTCTACCGCATTTTCCATGATGTACTGATGCTCTTCTTTTAAATCAAGCTTTACTCCCGGCTTTGCCAATACTCCTTTAGTATCGTATTTAAGCTGGTAGTCAAAGACATAATCATTAGAGTATATTATTGAGTCTCTTATCCCAATACCAGATATTATGAGTACTAGACCGCCCATAACGCCTATGACACCCATTGTAAATCTAGCTTTATTTCTTGAAATATCTCTAAGTACCCATCTCCAGTAGTATGAAATCCTATTCCACAGAAAAGGTGCTTTTTCTATAATATTCTGCTTAGCTTCTATGCTGCCAACATCTCCTCTCATAGTCTCTGCCGGCATTCCTTTTAGTCCTCTGCTAGATGCCCATACAGATGCGAACATACATATAAGAATAATTATCCCTATCAGTATGAAACTATAGCTAGAATGTTCCAATCTCCATTCCGGTAGTGTAAGTGTGCTCTTTTTGACCTCAAGAAGCGCATCTGATACCAAAAATCTTCCTATCAAAATACCAATCAGACCACCCATCAGTGGAATTATTAGCCCATACAGCGCATAGTGAATACGTATATTTCTGGACTTTATACCGAGTGCCTTCATAGTTCCAATAATTGTAATCTGATTGCTTATCAGTCTCACCATAGAAGTGTACATAGTCAAAAGTGCCAACATAACAAAAACTGCCGAAAACAACATCGACATCTTTTTAATCTGCTCACTCTCTTTCTGTACCTGTTCATAAGAAATTATATCTTTTCGTTCTAAAAATCCTCTATACTTATCACCCAGTATCTTTTCAATATCACCGCTGTCAATCTTTTTATCGGCTTTGACTTTCGCTTCAGTATAGAAAATCTTCTGTGTAATTTCTTTCATGCTATCTTCACTTATAAATGCATAACCATATTCCTCATTATTAGGTACAGTCTCCGTTACAGAACCTGTATAATATATATTCAGAATGTAAGGCTGTTCCCTTGATTTCAAAAGTTTTTTCTAGTCCACCAATTTTAAGGTCTATACTGTCTCCAATTTTAAAATCATTCGCTTTTGCAAAACTGTTGTCTAAGTATATTCCATTTCCTTTATAACTCCACTTTTCACCCGACATCGTTAAGGGCTTTATAACTTTATCATTGTTTACTGAAATGAGCTTTACATTTCCATTACCGGATTTTAATGTAGAAGGAACTTCTGAGGATAATGTTACATCTTCAACTCCATCCAGTTTTTTAATTTTGTCAACATCCTCTTCATCTATTCCTGCACCATATATCCACACATCTGCTAGATTAGTTTTTTCAGAATATGATTTAACCTCCTTGTCCATACCATGCCATACCGAGGCCATCCCTGAAAATATCGTAACCGAGAGAGCTGACATTAAAAAAACCGTGACAAACTGCATCCAGTTTTTCTTTATATCTCTCAGCATTTTTTTTAATAAAAAGGTCATTACCAAACGACCTCCTCAATAGACTTAGGACTGTGATTATCTTCAATACTTTCCACCTTACCATCTTTAAGTCTAATCAACCTATCTGAAACATCTTTTATACTTGCATTGTGAGTTACTATAATCAAAGCTATATTGTTTTTCTTTGCCGTTTCTTTTAATAATGAAAGTACCAGCCTACCTGTTTCACTATCTAGTGCCCCTGTCGGCTCATCGCAAAGTAGAATTTTAGGGTTCTTGACTAAAGCCCTAGCTATTGACAGTCTCTGAAGCTCTCCACCTGACAAATTAGCTGGAAACAACAGCTTCCTATTTGAAAGTCCTACAGAGTCGATTATTTCATCGACATCTAAAGGGCTATCTGTCAGCTTAGCAGCTATCGCCACATTTTCTCTGGCTGTCAATGAAGGAATGAGATTGTAGAACTGAAAAACAAATCCAATAGTCTCTCTTCTGTATTTTTCTAACTGCCTTTCACTATAGGAAGAGATCTCTTCACCATCCACTTTAATAACTCCCGAAGTCGACCTATCCATTCCTCCCAGTAAATTCAGCGTAGTAGATTTACCCGAACCTGCTGGGCCAAGTATAACTGTAAAACTACCTTCCTCTACTTCAAAGTTTACGCTGTCTAAAGCTCTTATTTCCTGATCTCCCATTTTATAAATTCTAGTTACATCTTTGAACTCGATTAAAGACATTTTAACTGTCTCCCTTCATTTTATATATTCAAATAATAAACACGACAAATGGCCACCATATCCATAGCCAATACCCAGGTACAATCCACCATCTTTAAACCTCTCATCCTTCTGATAAAGTTCAATATTGCAAATTCGTCTCTCTCAATAGTTCTGCTATTTAAAAACAGACTTATATGTCTAGATTTTCTAATCATACAGATCACCTATTTCAAAATTTGGAATCGACGCGCACCCATTATTACCAAGATTCCCTACCTGATCAACCGTCTTATCTTTTGGTAAATTCAGCCTCTCTATTGTTTTAAGAGTTAGAAACTTAGTTAATTGATAATGTTTATCATTATTTTATTGTAAATAATATTCTCTGTCAAGATAAAGCAATTCCTAGTTAATTACACTAATCGTGTGTATGTGTTATATGCTATATAGCGTAATAAATATGTATTTATTTTTTCTATAGATTTTTCATAATTACATATGTATTCATGATGGAGATATTGTATTTACGATAAATTTATACAATTTTCAGAAGTTAAAAATGCAATTGCCAACTTAAGCCCATTTACTTCATGAGATAATTTGTAAACCTATAACTTTTACCATAGTTACCAAACTAGCTATTTAAGTCGTCAGTCTCAGTAAATGTTAAAAGCCAGCAGCTACAAATAAGCTACTGGCTTTTAACATTTTACTATTAACCTCTTTCAATCCTACGTTTTCTTGATTTTTTAATTCTATATATTACTAAAAATATACTCATCTTCATTTCTTGTAAACAGAATAATATCTCCAGCAATTCCTTTTAAGAACCAGTCTCTCAGATCATAATACAGGTCTTTGTCCAAATTTTGCTCTTCAAAATATTCTCCATGCAAATCAGCTGTTCTTTTCCATCGTACCTCTTGATCTGATTGTGATATCAATGCGTTCACATTGTCACAAGGCATTCCATCCAAAAGAGAGTCGTTTACTTTCTTATATGCATCTTGAGGAGTAAGAGAATCTCCAGTATTTTTTCCTTCTTCATAAAAAAGTTCTCTTAACTCATCTTTTGATATCCCATTATCTATAGCTATACGAACAGAGTTCGCTAGTCTTTTTTCTGACTCTATTATATTTTCTTGCAACCAGCCATGGATATTTGCTGTATCTATATTTTCTTCTAAAGAACCTTCCGGTAAAACTCCTAGTCTTTCATAAAATGCTTTTTTATCAGCATTGCTCTTATCTAATATATTACCTATCAGTTGCTCTTGTATTTCTATTTTTCTGTATAGCCAAAAGTGAATTGGTGCTAAAAATTTGCTCATATCTTTTCTCCCCTATTCATTATGTTTTTCTATTATATCTATATTTTAGAACATTCTCTTGCGAAAAAATATGATTCAAATCACTCTTTCATATATTGTTTCAAAACAAACTCTGTATATTGAGTATATCCATAATAAGCTACTAAGATTTTTCTGCCAAATATAATGGTATTTAAGAGTTTTACTTATGAGTTAATTTTTTCAAAAGAAGAGTTTGAACAAATAAACAAATCGAAAGAATTAAAATTACTGTAGGTGCAGCAAGTACAAATAAGTTTGCATCCGGACCGGTAATAAGTGTAACAAGTGTGGTTAAGGAAGCAAAGAAAACATATGAGCCTGTAAAAATTGCAGTTATTAATATAATTGTTTTTATCATTACACTTTTCCATGATGTATCCAAAAGAACTGATAGTTTTTTATATTTACATATATTCAAATAGTATAAGTATATTAACACTAGAGGAATAGATATATTAATCAAATAATAGTAAATTGTATACAGTGTCTCCAAGTGCTCATCTCCAATAATTATAAACAAACTGAAATCACTATACATTTCCAGCTTCTAACATTTCTATGCTCTTATATTATCATAATTTTCTTAATATTGTTCTTATTTCTATTTTCAAAGTACTAAATCTTCACTTTTTATCAATATGTGTTCAAACTGTCTGTTCCACCACTAAAACTAATCGTATCATAGTACTTTATCCAAAAATCAAGTTTATCTTTTCCAGTTCCTTCGTATGAACTATATAGCGTTCTATAAATATATTCCCTTTTAAACTCTGTACCATCTTCTTTTAATACAATAATTTCATATGCTCTTACTGTCTCGTTCTCTACAATAAGTCTGAATTCTGGTCGTACATAATACTCTCTAATTGTATAGTAATTTATACTGTCAATGGACCCATAACTATCTTTGTGAAATTTATGGTTTTTATTGTAAATAAGCACTGAAGTGATAAATTTAGGAAACGAACCTGTTTTATACTCAATTTTGAATTCATCACCCACTTCAGTCCTAATTAAGTCTTTTCCATATATTGAGCTTTCTTTTAAATCCTTGGTAAAACCATCAAATGCAATTGAAAGCAAAATTAAGTATACAGATATTCCCAACATGATCGCTATAGCTACTACCCCTAATATTCTCATGAACTTTTTTAGTCGCATAAGTTTCACATCCTTCTGGCTTCCATAGATGTTTTATTATTCTCTTCCTACATAACCTCCTATTTTAGTAATATATGGTTATTTTAACAATTTAGTTATATTTCATCAAGTATAACAGCAGTATTATTTCATTATACTTATGAAAATAAAAATATGCCCATATTTATATATGCGCCATTAATATAAAATCTATAGAAATCGATAAAGAGAGTGCTTAGCTCATAATAAAATAAACTGAGAGTCAAGCTAAGTAACGCGATTCTTGCTCTACTAAATTTCAACATTTTTATCTCTACATTTTTTATTATACTTTTTTCCATTATCTATTTCTTTATATTATGTTTTTTTGATCTTCATAATAATATGAAGCTTGGATACCTTTCATGTACACATCTCTATCATCACTTTATCGGTGAGAGCATTTCCTAACAGGGTTCTTATTTCTAGTGTATTTATAGATGTGCTATATTAATTTCTATGTTATCCCTATATTAAATTGCTTTTAGTTTTTTAAGCTACTGCCCCAACCCTTTTATGGTGGAGACGGTGCATGCCTATCGCCACCCCAAATAATATTATTGCTAAGATATTATTACATAACATTTGGAAATAGACTTATCTAATACAAGTCATTTTTTCAGGTCCGACTTTTTATGGTTGGTGCAAAAGTATCAACCCGAAATATTATAAAAGCCATTTTATAGGATAATGGTCAATATGTCTTTTTTTGCCTAAAAATAAAAAAGTGGTGCTGATACTTTTAATATATTAAAAGCATCAGCACCAAATATTACAGAACCTAATATTTTGATTGCCTTGATATTTAATATTTATTCAACGTGAAAATAACTGATTAGAAAAGTCTATGTCTTTAGTTGGGAATATATTCCACTTAATCACAAATCTTTGAACATTCCCATAGTTTGGGTAATCAATGTTTTATATATTCAAAAAATATACTTCAATTAAATATATCTCTTTTGTCAAACTCATTACCTTAATAATTTATCCATCATATTTTCTCTTCATAACAGTATCTTTTCGATTTCTATCCTTGTTTGAATAAATAGTTAATCCTATAAAATCACCTGTCTGATTCTCTATAAAATCTCGATCCCAACTGCCATTTGTTTCGCTCCAGTTTCTATTCATTCCACCAATTATTTCTCTATAAAACACTTTCTAAACAATAATTATGTCTGTCTTAATACTATTTGCATGCTTTTTTCTTAATTTTTTGTCAACAAAATTATAATTAATTGGATTCTCCTTGTCTATCTTTTCGACTTTCTTCATTAATCCTTCCATATCTGACGGCGGATTGACAATCACATAATACTTTTTAACAGTAGCTAAATACTTTCCAAAATTATACACAATATCATAATTCAATTTTATTTCAGAGAAGTTTGATTCTCTATTTTTATAATTAATCATGTACAAAATAATAATTATTATTGTAAAAGCTGGTCTTCTATAAAATTCTGTCACTTGATGCATAACCCCAGTCTGCTACAACTTCCCCAATTCTATCCCATTCTATTTTTAAACCTTCTTCCAATTCAAACTGATAATCTTTTTTTTCATAAAGTTTTGTTATAAACAATTTTGCATTCCCCTTTATACCTACTATTCTCTCTATTTTATCCGTTACTAAAATATCCTTCCAATAATTTTTTTCATTTATTTTCATATTATCAGGGTTAAAACCATTCTTTAAATCAAAATATTTCCATGCATCTTTTTCTTTTAACTGAGTATATAAATTACAGGATTTCTTATATTCATCATCCGTACCTTCAAGATTACAATCTATGAATTGCAAAGGAATTAGGTTTTCCATTTCTCTAACTCCCGTATCTATTAGCATAGAATATTCATTTCTTAAT
>CAZBAL010000016.1:0-1902 GCA_964489735.1 uncultured Clostridia bacterium
TCATTGTCTTACTCACGACTGAAGTCACGAGTGTGCGACAATAAATTAATCAAATCTGCATACCGAGTCATATTCACAATAAGCACAAGGAGTCACATTATTATCATTATAAGGTTCAGCCTTAACATTTCCTTTTATTATTTCCTTAGCTGATTCCTTGATAATATTCTTTATATAATTTATTATGAGGTCAATATCCTCAAGCTCATAAACATCTCCTGATTTTCCAACGCTTCCATCTTTATTCACCCTCATAGGATATACGGAACTCCCAGAATCTATATCACTTTCAAGCATTCTTACAATATCGATATCCTTAACTAAAAATCCTGAAAGTTTAAGTTCTCTTGCAAGATTTTTTTCAAGTTCTTCAGTACTTGCAGTCTCTACTCCAGCTATAGGGTCTTTTAGTTTAAAATAGAATGCTCCAGCTGGATATAGCTCGTTCTTAACAAAATACTCACTGTTCTGAAGAACTGCATCCATATATACCACCAGCTGAATCTGAAGACCCTGAAGTGCTTTTTCCAGTTTAAAATCCTGATAACCTGATTTATAATCTATTATTTTTGCATATGACTTCTCCCCATCAGAATATAGATCAACTCTGTCAATTTTACCTCTCAGTTCAATCTTTGAACCATCTTCAAATTCAAAAACAATAGGAGGAGCTTCAAATTCAGATCCAAATGCAAATTCATATTTCTCAGGTTTAAACTCTCCAATTCTCAGATGCTCGGTAGCATTGTAAACAGATTTTTTACTGACTCTTTTCAATTTATTTACAAGGTATTTATATCTATATGAAGAATTGAAAATACCACTGTGAAAGTCTGCTGTCATACTATCTATTATTCGATCAACAATATTATCCGATTCCTCTCTATTTATGTCAGTCCACTCTTTTCCCAGCTTTTCAATCTCTTTCCCATATATTTCTAGAGCACCGTGAAGGATAGTTCCAATATCAGGATAATCTATTATCCCTCTTTTTCTCTCTATAGGACTCAGCCCATAGGTCATAAAATGTGAAAAAGGACAAGCATTGAACTTCTCTATTCTAGATACAGATGACCTTATAGGATTCCCATAAAGCCTTCTCGCATATCCTTCGGCAATATACTCCTGCTGATTTGAGTCGAATATGCCACTCACAATATTATCTGTCTTTTTCCAGTCATCTTCTTTCATATACCATGAGTATATATTCATCCACTCTTCTAAAATATCCTCTCCATCAATATATTCTCTGAACGATTCCGTAATATATTTTATAGAAGGTTCTTTCGAAATGACTCTGTCTATTCTCTTTGTATTTTCCAAATCGATATTTCCCTCTACAGAAATATCAGGAAAAATATATCTTATTCTGTCTATGATCACAGAAGGTCTCAAACTTCCACCATCGGAGTTTGTATTGGAAAAAGAAAGTGACAGTTTTACAGATGGTTTAGTAAGTGAAGAATAGATATCAAAACTCTGCTTTTTGATCACTCTATCTGTGTCCATCTTCATGTCAAAACCATTTTCTTTTAAAACTTCTCTGTCTTCATCTAGAAGAATTCCTGTATCTTCTATATTAGATGGCAGAATGCCATCATTTACACCTATTACGAACAGATATTTTATATCGGCAGACCTTGTTCTATCGAGGTTACCAAACATTACCTGATCGAGCGTAGGAGGAATGACTCCGACTTTATAGTTTGAAAGCCCTGACTCAAAGAGTTTACAGTACTCGGCCGCATTAACCTTTACTTTTCCCATAATCTCAGTCATCTGGCTTACTATGTCGATTAAAATATTCCAAACCTGAGCAGTTTCATTCGCTATATCAAAATTCCCACTTTCTCTCTGCTCAGCAATCAGTTCATCAATTTTCTCTTTTATATTAAGTTCAAC
>CAZBAL010000016.1:2002-4258 GCA_964489735.1 uncultured Clostridia bacterium
TCAAAATAGTCAGATTCAACAATATTTTCCTTTAGAAGACTCATCATATCATTATTGTCTAAAAAATCGCCTCTCATATAAGAGCTCATAGTTCTGTACACTAGATTCATATCGTGCAGTTTCCTCTTTAAAACTGAATCCTTTGTGTTTTCTAAATACTCTGCTAACTGATCGGGGCTGATACAGTTCTTCTTAAATGAATCCACTGCACTAACCATATTCTCTAAAAAACCTCTCTTATCATAGCTGTTTTTAAATACCTGAAATTCACTCTTGTTCTCTTCAGTTGCTCTGCTAGCTAATATATACATTCCCGTATCATCTATTAAACTTCTATTCTTCCCTTTTACACTATTTCTGAGAAATTCGGACATTCTTCTAAAGCTCAGAACCTGAATATCCATAATGCCGACTCCATTAGTTCTCTCTATTATTTCCTGCTCTGCATGGAGCGTGAACTGTTCAGGAACTATGAGTACTGCTTTTTTATTGTTATTTACATCTATTTTTATTTTTTCTAATATATATTCACTTTTTCCCGTATTGGTTCTT
Source organism: uncultured Clostridia bacterium (assembly GCA_964489735.1). Taxonomy (GTDB): domain Bacteria; phylum Bacillota; class Clostridia; order Tissierellales; family Gottschalkiaceae; genus Andreesenia. The sequence continues at coordinate 2,555 of CAZBAL010000016.1, forward strand.
CCTAAAATTATTTCCAAATTCATCATCCTCTCAGGATTTCTAAATATTTCATCTGAAATATGTACACTTACTACTATTATTGTATAGGATATTGTTTGTTTTCTCCAATGGAAATAGGTATAATGTTTATGCTTGGGTATGAACTGAATGTAAAATAATAGTTTTTACCACTAACAGATGAGGAGGTAATTAATATTGAATAAAAACGAAAAAATCGTAATATTAATCAGCTTTTCCATAATAGCACTTGTAACCACAGCTATTATCGCATATTTTTTGCTGTCTTCGAACGATTCAATAAATAGAGAATATCAAGAAAATAATACAGTTGAGAGCAAAGAAAGCGTGCCCGACAATAAAAATGAAAAAGAAAATCAAAACGAGAGTAACTCTGGAAATATCAATCACACTGATTATGAACCTATTGCGAATGAAATAAATTCTGTTCCTCTTAAGCCTGTTGCAGATAATCAGGACTTAAGTGTTCAAGGATTCTGGAATGCAGCTGGTAGAAATGATAAGGTTCACAGTACATGGGAATTTTATAATGGTAAGCTAACGGTGAATGGTAAGTATCACGATACCTACCAAATTTCAAAATTTCTTGATAAAGATGGATATGCAGTAATCTATATTTATAATCCTGATGGAAGCACTCATATTTTATTATTGAATTCTACTCCATACGGAATGGAAGGATTGACAGCTGAAGGTTCTGACTTTGAAAATTATACTAAAAATGGTGTAGTTCCTATTCATAATCAGGTTATAGAGTTCAGAAGGTGATCTGACTATAGAACAGATACTTATTATGTCTTATTACTTAGCTCTTATTACTAAGTAGTTTTTAAAGATACAAAAGCCTTCTACTAAAAATTATTTTTTAGTAGAAGGCTTAATTAAGCTTTTGATATTTTCTTTCTAAACAACAACGTACTCCAGGCAGTCATCACCTAAGATTTTTTTCAACTGTTTAACTATAGGATGGTTTTCATCCCCTTTAATATTTGGTGAAGCTCCTAAAACTGCACATCCAATAAAGTTTTTCTTAGCAAAATCTGCCAATGTGCCTGTGACATCATCATCTCTTATTACTGTCATATCAGCATCTGCTTCTCTAGCTACCGTAAATAGATATTCCAATGCTTCTCCATCATTTGGATTGTATAAAAAGTTCTGATCTTCCTTTACAACGTTAATAACAAACATATCGCCATCTATTTTTTTCTTCTGCTTAATACTTAATCCTTTTTTTATAAGCTTTTCACAGTTTTTCTGTTGAGTAACACAAACCATGATATTTTCTCTATTATCTTTCTTAGCCATCATATCGCTCCTTTGCTTTAAGATCGCTTTCACTACATACCCTATATTATACCAAAAAAACAACCCATATCCAATTTCGGATACAGGTCCCCTGAACTTACATTTATGGCGGGAGTATGTGGGAATCGAACCCACCCAAGACGCTCTTAACGCCTCGCGCTGGTTTTGAAGACCAGAGAGCACACCAGCACTCATCTACCCCCATAAATCTACATTAAAGATTATAATCTAAATTGTTGAATATTTCAATAGGTTTTGCAAATGTTTTATAAAAAATGCATAGATAATATCTATATTGAATAGGAAGTATAGCTGTAATATCCTCAATTATATTACAGCTATACCCCAACACATTCATGCTGTGCTATTTTACTAAAA
>CAZBAL010000016.1:4358-20417 GCA_964489735.1 uncultured Clostridia bacterium
TCAATTATATTACAGCTATACCCCAACACATTCATGCTGTGCTATTTTACTAAAAACCTTTTATCGTCTATTCTCTTAGTTATTCTCATTCCGTCTAAATTTTCAAGAATTGCCAGGGTCATTTTTCTGTTAGTATCGAGTAAATCTCTTACTTCCCCTACGGTTGTCTCACCTTTATCTTCTATATATGCAACTATCATAGACTTTGCTTTATCAAACATCTCTGAGTGAATATAAACATCATCTGGAAGCTTCTGTATAGTCTTTATATCCAAAAGCGCTTCAAATATCTGTTTTATTTCATTTTGCTTGTACTTTTTCGAAAGTGAATTTACAACATCTTCTCTTTTTAGAACAGTAAAGCCTGCATTCAGATATTCTTTTTCTATGGAATCTTTTATTTTTTCTGCATCCCCTACAAATTCTACATTAAATCCTTCTATCTGTAGTTTGTCGGACGCCTGAACAATATTAGATTCTTCCGAAATATATGATATTATCATATCACCTAATTTAGGTTTAGCTTTTGATAGGTATCTGCTTCTCATTTCCTCTTTGGATATTCCCATCCTAAATGGATATCTATTGTGATATTCAGATATATCTTTTTTCATATTCTCAGTAAGTCTTGCTAGATGTTCACTATGAATTACAAATTTATCCTTTGCCAAATCAAATCTAACTACTTTTTTATCTGATTCCAATTCCTTAAGAACTTCATTAAGTTCATCTTCTGTATTTGAAGTCATAACTGAGAGTTCCTTTATTGTGAGGAATTTATCTGAGTTCTTTTCGATAATATTTTCAACTATTTCTGTGCTGTCTCCCTGAGATTTTATCTCTAAAGCTTTTATTGCATCCTCATCAAATCTCTTTTTCTTTGCAGGATTAGGATCTAGAACTTCTCCTCCACCTATAGTTATCATTGGTGAATAGAACCTCACAATAAATCTGTCTCCTTTCGAAGCAGCTATAGTTTCCTCCAGTCTTAACTGGGCAAAACATTCGTCTCCTGGTGTAATATTATCCCTATCCAGTATTACAACTCTGCATAGTACTTCTTTAGAGCCTATATATAGTCTTACTCTAGTTCTATTCTCAATTATTCTTTGAGAGTCTTTCAGAAGCTTTAGCTTTACATCCAGCATCATCGTAGGCTCCATAGTGCCAGTTAGAGCTATTGTATCTCCTCTTTCTATTTCAGATTTTTTAACACCTGAAATATTTATTGCGACTCTCTGACCAGCATATGCAGTATCAACATCTGAGCTATGCACTTGAAGATTCCTTATCTTTCCTTCTGTCTCTTTTGGATATATTCTGACATCATCTCCTAAATTGAATCTGCCAGAAACCAATGTTCCTGTAACAACAGTTCCAAACCCTGAAACCGTAAACACTCTGTCCACCGGTAGCTTAGGATTTCCAAAAACTTTTTTATCTTCAGTATTTTCCACCATGTGCTGAACCTTCTCTATTAGCTCTGGAATCCCTCTTTTGCTCACTGAATCAACAGGCATTATCTCTGCATTTTCAAGGAATGTATCTTCAACAGTCTCTCTGATATCTTCTTTTACTAGCTCAATCCACTCTTCATCAACGGTATCGCTTTTTGTAAGAACTATTATTCCATTTTCAAGACCAAGCATATCCAGAATGTCTAAATGTTCCTTTGTCTGAGGCATTATACCTTCATCCGCTGCAACTACAAGCATAACTATATCTATTCCAGTAATCCCAGCTAGCATACTCTTTATAAACCTCTCATGACCTGGAACATCAACGATTCCAGCTCTCATTCCATTTGGAAGATCAAAGTAAGTAAATCCAAGTTCAATTGATATTCCCCGCTCCTGCTCCTCTTTTAGCCTATCTGTTTCACGACCAGTTATAGCTTTAATCAGGGTTGTCTTACCATGATCAATATGTCCAGCCGTACCAACTATAATATTTTTCATATTTATACCTCACTTACAGCCTTTATAAAACCATCTCTTAAGATTTCAATCTCATCTTCAAATATTGTTCTAAAATCAAGATAGTAATTATCTTTATATATTCTGCCTATTACAGGTATATCCTGCTCTCTTAAGCTTCTCTCAAGTTGAGAAACTTTTACATCCTCTGTCTTTGATCTTATTGTCACAGATTTTGTAGAAATTCTCTCGAGTGGCATAGATCCCCCTCCAACTTGTGAAACATCATCTATAACTTCTATTTCGAACTTTTCATTCACAACATCATCTAATTTGACCATTTCTGTAAACTTATCGGCTCTTATTTCAATTTCTGATATATCTTGAGTCAAAAGCTTGAGAGTTGGTATTTTTTCAATTGCTTCTTCTTCATTTAGGTAAAGTCTTAAAGTTGCTTCCAGTGTAGCTATAGTAAACTTATCTATTCTGAATGCTCTGTTTAATGGATGCTTTTTCATTTGTTCAATATACTTCGAATTCCCTATAATTATACCTGCCTGTGGTCCTCCTAAAAGCTTGTCCCCGCTGAAAGTTATTATATCAACTCCGGCATTTACCGAATTCATAACAGTCGGCTCATGTTCTAGTCCATATTTAGAAAGATCTATTAGAACACCACTTCCTAAATCCTCTATTACGGGAACATCTTTCCTTTCTCCAAGTGCTACCAATTCCTCAAGCTCTACGCTTTCTGTAAAACCAACTATTCTGAAGTTACTTGTATGGACCTTAAGTAGTGCACCCGTGTTTTCGTTTATCGCTTCTTCATAATCAGAAACATGAGTCTTGTTTGTTGCTCCTACTGCTACGAGCTTAGCTCCACTCTGCTCCATAACTTCTGGTATTCTAAAAGAACCACCTATCTCTACGAGCTCACCTCTGGATGTGATAACTTCCTTTCCATCACCCCAGCATGATAGTGCTAAAACTACGGCAGCAGCATTGTTATTTACAACAAGAGCATCTTCAGCACCCGTAACTCTTTTGATAAGATCTATTACGGCAGAATATCGTGAACCTCTTTTACCTGTATCGAGGTCAAGTTCCAAGTTTGAATATCCTGTTGTTAACCTTGCGACATGTTCCATTATTTCGCTATTTATAGGAGATCTTCCTAAGTTTGTATGGATTACAGTTCCTGTTCCATTTATTACTCTTCTGAATTTGTATTCATATTTCTTCTCATTTTTTTCTGTGATTTTTCGTACAATCGTTTCAATTTCAAACTCTTCTTCATCTAGTTCTTCTTTAGCTTGTCCTATCTTTTTTCTCAGATTATCAAGAACTTCTCTGACAGTTTCCATTACTAAATCTCTAGATGTTTCATCTATAATCTTGGATACTCTCTCATCATCTAAGATTTCATCAACTTTGGGTATTTTCTTATATAGATGTTTCAAATTATTTCCCTCTCATTCTCTAGCAAATTCTACAAGCTTAGCACCATTCTCTGATAAATAAAATCTGTAAGCTACTAAAGCTTTGATAAATTAATCTCTGTATATTCTAAAACTTCTACTCTACAATCAAATACTTATCCTGTTTTTCTGTAACCTTGCCTATCACTGCATACTTTGTATCTAAACCTTCTAACTCTTTTAATAATTCATCCACTTTCTCTTCTGGTAGTGAAATCAAGAGCCCTCCAGATGTCTGTGGGTCAAACATAATATCCATATGCTCTCTCTTTACATTATCTGCAAATCTAACTTTGTCTCCAATAAATCTCTCATTTGCATATGTTCCCTCTGGAACTAAACCTAGCATGGCAAGGTCAATAGCACCTTGCATCATAGGGATTTTATCTGAATACAGCACAAGTGTAGCTTCACTACCTTCAGCCATCTCAAGCGCATGCCCAAGAAGACCGAAACCTGTTACATCTGTACAGGCATTTGCTCCAACTTTCATCATTGCATCTTTTGCATATTTATTTAATGTTCTCATATTGTGAACAGCTTCATCGTAAACTTCTTTTTCAACTATGCCGCCTTTTATCCCAGCATTTATTATTCCTACTCCTATAGCTTTCGTTATCACAAGCACGTCTCCCGGCTTAGCTTCACTGTTTTTCATGACATCTTCAGGCTTCATAAAACCAATCGCACAAAGCCCGTATTTAGGTTCATCATCCTGAACAGTGTGACCTCCAACCAGTAAAGCTCCTGCCTCAACTATCTTATCATGTCCACCTTTTAATATCTCTGCCATAACCTCAGGCTTTAAACAGTTTGGAAAACCAATTAGATTCATTGCAAGCTTAGGATCTGTTCCCATAGCGTATACATCACTAAGTGAATTTGCAGCTCCTATCTGACCATAGACAAATGGATCATCCACCACGGGCGTAAAGAAGTCAATTGTAATTACAACTGCCTGATCATCATTGATCTTATAAACTGCTGCATCATCTGATGTTTCTATTCCTACTAATAAATTTTCATCCGAAACCGGATTTGGTAACTGGCACAAAACTTGTGCCAAGGTATCTGGACCTATTTTAGCCGCTCAACCAGATGTTTTTGTGAGCTCTGTAAGTCTTTTCTCTTTACTCATTTTCCCCACCTACCTAACTGCTATTGAATCCCTTATAGCTTCAAATTTCTTTTCTCCGATACCTGAAACTTCCATAATATCTTCAATAGCATTGAATTTAGTTTCTTCTCTATATTGAATTATCTTTTCAGCTGTAGACTCTCCAACCCCTGAAAGTTTTTTGAGTTCTTCTTTATCAGCTTTGTTTATATTTATCTTATCTGTTTTATTGCTGTCACTTTTTCCATTTATAGAAACAAGGTTTAATCCGCTATCACCATCATCTGTACGCCCTACACGAACATCCTCTTCTGCAACTTCGCCAACAGCTGGTATATGAATGAAAGCTTCGTCTTCAACTCTCAAAGCTAAGTTAATCCTGTCAATGTCCGCATCTGATGTCAATCCTCCAGCTTTTTCTATGACATCCACAAGTCTTTCTCCTTCTTCAGCCATAACTATTCCTGGAGAATATACAGCACCTTTGATATGAACAGCGATTGAATTGTTTTCATCTGGACTTTCTCCATCAGTATTATTATACCCTATTAGCCCATCTTTATCTTCTAATTCTCCATCTTCTGTTTGATCTTCTTCATAAATTACATCAATTTCACCATCATTTTTCAAATTTCTATCCGGCTTTTCATTTTTTATCGATACTAAATATATGACTAAAATACCTATCAATATAAGTATATGTATTTGTCTCTTTTTTGTAAAGTTGAACATAATATCTCCCTTTCTAAAATAGAATAATCACTTTTGTTATACTCTTATAATTATATGGAATAAATATTGTCATAATCAAACATGTATTATGATATAATATTCTATGTGTTATAATTATTTTTATTGTGAGGTGGTTTTTTGAAATCTATAATGCTGAAAATACTATCAGCAATTATATCTATTTTATACATACTTTATCCTGCAAGTTCATTTGCAGAAAAACCTGAAGTTGTTGCAGAGGCGGCCATACTTATTGATGCCGAAACTGGGCAGATTTTATTTGAAAAAAATGCTCATAAACTGATGTATCCTGCAAGTACGACTAAAATTCTAACATGTATAATAGCTTTGGAAGAAACAGAGCTGAATGAAAAAGTAATAGTTGATGATAAAACTCCTGTAGAAGTTTGGGGAGGACATATTGCCCTGGAAGCAGGAGAAGAGTTTACTATGGACCAGCTCTTGAACGGACTAATGCTTAATTCGGCTAACGATACCGGTATGGCTATAGCCAGACATATTTCCGGTTCTATAGAAGGATTTGCAGACTTGATGAACAAGAGAGCAAAGGAAATGGGTGCTTTAAATTCTAACTTTAGAAATCCTCATGGACTTCCTGATAAAGAACATACTACAACTGCTTATGATTTAGCATTTATTGCAAAATATGCAATGAAAAATGAACAGTTCAGATCTTATGTTTCAAAAGTTGAAGATACAATTCCAGTGACTAACAAAAAAGATGAACCCAGATACCTTATGAATTCTAATAAAATGCTGTACAGTGATATGGAGTATGATATAGATGGAGTTAAAACTCCTGTAAAGTATGAGGGAATAACGGGGATTAAAACTGGTTATACAGATGATGCAATGCAGTGTCTGGTTTCGTCTGCTAAACGTGGAGACAAGGAATACATTGCTGTTGTTCTTAAGACCAGTGATAACGGAATCTATGCAGATTCACATTTACTATTAAATTATGCATTTAACTCCTTTGACTCTGAATTGGTTGCGAAGAAAGATGATATAGTCTCAGTAGATACTAAAAGAGGTAAAGTTAATGCAATACTGTCTAAAGATATAACTTTCGACAAAGAGCATGATACTAATGGCATAAAGTCCATGGAAATCACTCATGAAGTTGAGATAGACCCAGACTTTAAAGATAATTATGTCAAAGGTGATAAGATAGGTAAAATAAGTTATTTTTCAGACGGGAATAAATTTGATGAAGCTGAACTCTATGCTGAAAATGATAGCATAAAAGGAAAAGTGAGCAATATTTCGAAGACTGACTTTTCAGCTCTTTTAAATAATAGATATACAATTATACTTTTTGCCATAATTGGTCTTTTTATTTTACTATTGATAATTAAAGGAATTGTTAAAAGAATTAGAAGAAATATTTATAAAAAACGTAGTAGATAGGAACTTATTAAACTATAAAAAACACCGTATGTAGATTATATCACATACGGTGTTTTTAAGCTTTATTTTATAGCTATCGCTTCTATTTCAATATTTGCATCTTTAGGAAGTCTTGCAACCTCTACACATGATCTTGCAGGCTTATTCTCTACAAAGTACTCTGCATATACTTCATTTATCTGAGCAAAATCATCCATATTCTTTATAAAAACTGTTGTTTTTACTACATCATTTAAACTTGCTCCTGCCGCTTCAATAACAGCCTTAAGGTTTTCTAATGATCTCTTAGCTTCAGCTTTAATATCTGTTCTGTCCAGCTCACCTGTCTCAGGATCCAGTCCTAATTGTCCTGATGTAAATATCATGCTGCCAGCAGTCATTCCTTGTGAGTAAGGTCCTATTGCTCCTGGTGCTTTATCTGTTGAAATTATTTCTGCCATAATCAATCCTCCTGTAATAACAATCTTTTTCCTTATGCTAGTACATAATAATTTTAGTTGATATCGTATGTTTTAGCATCTATCCAGAGTTTTTCTAAGTTGTAGAACTCTCTTTCATTTTTTTCAAATACATGTACAATTTGATCTCCATAGTCTAGAATTATCCACTTGCCTGTCTGGCGTCCTTCTATACTCAGCGGTTCAATCCCAGCTTCTGACATTTTAGCATCTATCTCATCCGAGATAGCTATAGCCTGTCTCTCATTATTTCCACTGATAATAATAAAGTAATCTGCTATTGAGCTGATACCTTCTATATCAACAACTTTGATATCAAAGGCCTTCTTATCCTCTGCTGCTTTGATTATTCTATCAACTTCATCATTAAATTTCATTATCTTCACTCCTTTAGCTCATGATTACTAATTTACAGCTTCTATATTTTCCATTTCTGTACTTTCAGTTTCATAATTTCCCTCAGAAGAATCTGAACCTTCTGCTCCTTCTTCTTCTGAATTATCTTTTTTCGTTACAGTGCTCTTTTCAAACAAGTCATGAAACACATCATCAACTTGATCGCTGATAACTTTAACATATGATATTCCATCAATATCTATCGGCTCAACAGGCAGTGTTTCAACCTGCATATTTTCTGATGAAATTCCTCCGATTGCTGTTACATATGAAAGTATTTTTGTAACTGATATATTTGTGCTGATATTTTCACTAGTTGACTTTAGAATAAATGGAGCTTTCAGAAGGTAAATAGGATTTTTTGCTTTCTCCAGCAAGCTCTTTATGAACGCCTGCTGAGCCTTTATTCTCCCTAAATCCTGCTCAACATAACCTGATCTAAATCTCAAGAACTCTAGTGACTTCTTACCATCAAGAACCTGCACACCTTTTTTAATATTTATCTTAAGAGGTGGATCTGAATACGGGTCTTCATATTTCATGTCTACAGGGACATCTACCTCAACTCCATTAACGGCATCCACCACATCTTTAACAACATCATAATCCACTCTGACATAGTATTCAATGTCTAAATCAAAGCCTTCATTAATCGTCTTCAAAGTCAACTCTGGCCCGCCATAAGCATGTGCATGATTAATCTTCTCTCTTCCATGTCCTGGAATATTAATCAATGTATCCCTAGGGATAGACATTATCGCCAGTTTTTTTGTATTATTAAAATACTTACATATCATAATTGTATCCGTTCTTTGTCCATACGCAGTTTCATCATCTTTTGCATCAACACCCATCAGAACAAACATGATGTTTTCATTGGGCTTTTCTACATCATCAAGATTAACGGGTATGTCTGAAGGACTTATGGTACCCGAAGTATTGCTTCTTATGTAAAAAACACCAAATAGCATTAGAGAAAAAATGATAACCCAGGACAGAAACATCAGAATAAATCTCTTCATATTTTCCCCCTAAACTTTTCTTCAATTAAAAAATTTCTCGCTTTTACAGTATCTTCTAACAAAACCTTTCCAGACTTTACCACATGCACTATATTATTATTAAGTGCTGCCAATATCGCCTTATCAATATCAATATATGCTAGTCTTCGAACTTCTTCTAATCCTTCGAAATCTCTTCCAACCTCTATATAGTCTGCTAGAAACACTATTTTTTCGAGCAATCCCATGTTCACTCTACCGGTGGTGTGAAACCTTATTGCATTTAGTATTTTTTCATCTTTTATACCAAATGTTTTTTCAGCTATATATGCACCTAATACTGAATGTGAGTTAGGATTTAAGATTAAGCTCTCTAACTCTTTAATTTCCATATCATATCCAGCTTTATCACAAATCTGCTTTAACGTTTCCAAGTCTTTAACTTTTGCAATATCATGAAGCAGTCCTGCAATATAGCAGTCCTCAGTATTATAAGAATATTTCTCACCCAGCTTGATCGCTTCATCTGCTACATTTACTGTATGCTGATATCTGCTTGGCTTTAGAGTGCTCTTAAGTTGTTCCTTGATCTTATCTATCATAAGCTCTCCTATATAAGTTTCTCATTTTTATAAACTTTTCTGTACTTTCTCTAACAAGATATTTTATACTTTTATTAGTAAAGACTCTATTTCTTATATCTGTTGAGGATATCTCAAGTAGTATGGAATCTATAAAAATTATCTTACCCCTAAGTTTTTCACTGATATTAATATCATCAACATTAAAACCTGGTCTTTCATAGCAAACAATCGTACAAAGCTCAAATATCTCCTCATAATTTTTCCATGTGTCTATGCTGAGCACTGAATCGCTTCCTATGATGAAGTAAATATCACTATCAGGGTCTTTTTCTTTAAGCTCTGTAAGTGTATCTACCGTATATGATTTCTCTTTTTTAAAAAGCTCTATATCTGAGACTTCAAAGTTTGGATTATCTGAAAGAGCATTCTCTACCATTTCAAGCCTATCTTCTTCAGACACACTTGCTTTTTTATGCGGCGGTGTTCCATTGGGTATAAATAGAATTTTATCAAGATCTAACTGTTCAAATATCTCCTGCGCTATAAACAAATGGCCTAAGTGAATAGGGTCGAAAGTTCCTCCCATTATTCCATATTTCATCCGTCTCACCCCTAATGTTATATATTATAACATAAAGAAACATCAGAATGAATAAAATAATGTTTACAATAAGTTTAAATTCAGTTCATAAAAATGTTAAAAGCGAAAATAAAAGCGCGTTAGAGTATTCTAGCACGCCTATCATTATATATATCTCTCCAAACTCTATTTTGGTAAATTAATCTTTTTATTTTCTTCAGACTCTCTATAAATCACGATTCTGCTACCAATAGACTGAACAAACTCCGCGTTTAATTCATCACACATTTTTGATACCATCTCCATCTGGTCTTCAGCGCAGTTATTCAGTACTGTTATTTTAATTATTTCTCTCGCTTCAAGTAAATTATCTAACTGGTCTAAGACAGAATCTGTTAATCCATATTTGCCTATCTGTATTACTGGCTCTAAATTGTGCGCTATCGATTTTAAATACGATCTCTGCTTTCCTTTCAATACTAACTTCCTTCCCATTAAATTTCTAAGACTATAGTTCTTAGCTTTCATCTGTAAATATATATCTTAAATTGTTTTTCAAATGCTTAAATCAGAATCTTCAAGCTATTACTAAACTCTGCTGTCGAAGAATATTATTCGAAGAACTCAAATTCATATCCACAGATATTTACTATATCTTCTTCATCTATCCCTATTTCTCTTAACTGATCAATAACTCCTCTTTTTCTGAGAATCTCTTGGAAATGACGTACAGAATCCATATCATCGAAGTTAGTTGAATCGATAAGTTTCTCAATTGGATATCCTTCAACATAGTATATGTTGTCTTCTTTTCTAACAGTGATTTCATTGCTTTTTTCTTTGAGTTTGTAAACTTCTTCCGGAGAAACTTCAACATGAATTTCTTCGGCCTCATATTTGTTTACAAGCTCAAGTATTTTATATTCCAGCTCTCTTATTCCCTGCTGAGTAACCGCTGAGATAGCCATAATCTCATAATCATATTTTTCTACTTCACTTTTCAGCTTTTCAAAACCTTCTTCTGAACCTGGTATGTCCATCTTATTAGCAACTACCAGTTGAGGTTTTTCTGAGAGCTTCTCACTGTATTTCTTCAGTTCTTCGTTAATTCTATAGAAATCCTCTACCGGATCTCTACCTTCTTGTCCCGATACATCTATTAAATGAACCAATATTCTAGTTCTCTCAATATGTCTAAGGAATTCATGACCTAATCCTATTCCTTCACTAGCACCTTCTATAAGTCCTGGTATATCAGCTATTACAAAACTATCTCCATTGTCTACCTGTACCACTCCTAGATTTGGAGTCAGCGTAGTGAAGTGATAATTAGCAATCTTAGGCTTTGCATCTGTGATTACAGAAAGCAGTGTCGATTTACCCACATTAGGAAAACCGATAAGTCCTACATCCGCAATCATTTTTAGTTCAAGGACGATATTTATTTCTTCTCCTACCGTGCCTCCCTCTGCAAATCTAGGTGCCTGTCTAGTAGAGCTTGCAAATTTAGCATTTCCTCTTCCACCTCTACCACCTTTTGCTATTATGACTTCCTGATCATGATCTGTCAAATCTGCCATAACAATTCCAGTTTCTTCATCTTTGACAACAGTTCCTGGTGGAACTCTCAATATTAAATCTTTTCCATTTCTTCCAAACTGTTTTTTATTCTTGCCATTTTCTCCTGGCTCTGCTTTGTAATGTCTCTTATACTTAAAGTCCATGAGAGTTCTAAGTCCTTCATCTACCTTAAGAATTACTGAGCCACCATCTCCGCCATCTCCACCGGCTGGTCCTCCTGAAGGCTCGAACTTCTCCCTTCTCCACGCAACTGCTCCGTGGCCACCATTACCAGCTTTTATATAAATTTTAGCTATATCTATAAACACTCTAACACCCACTTTTAAGCTCTCGCCTATTTATTTAAATAAAAAAAGCCTACTTATATTACATAAATAGGCTCTCTCTTAATTATGATAGTGCTTCTCTAGAGTAGATACTAACTTGTTTTTTATCTCTACCTTTTCTTTCGAATCTAACTACACCGTCTATTTTAGCGAATAGAGTATCGTCTGATCCTCTACCTACGTTTTCACCAGCGTGTATTTTTGTTCCTCTTTGTCTAACTAATATATTTCCAGCTAAAACAAATTGTCCGTCAGCTCTTTTAACTCCAAGTCTTTTAGCTTCACTATCACGACCGTTTTTAGAACTACCTACTCCTTTTTTCGAAGCAAATAATTGTAAGTTCATTTTTAACATTATAGATCCACCTCCTCAAATTTTAGAGTAATATAATCCGGATACTCTTTCACAAGACTGATAAATCCAGTTATCATTGTCTGCATGACAATCTCAGCTTTTTCTATCTGTTCTTTCGGTAGGTCGAAAGTACGCGCCATTGCTAAGAATCCTTCTTCTATTTTATAATTAATGTCTTTTTGATCAATTCCACATACTTCATTTAATGATAGTATGACAGTTTGTGACATAAACGATATTGCAGAACAAACTATGTCCTTACCATAATCGTCATACTCAGTATGTCCAGTAATTCTGTACGCTACTGTATATCCATCACTTTTTACTACAGCTATATTCGTCATTTAATTAACCGTTTATCTTGTTAATTTTTATTTTTGTATAAGGTTGACGATGTCCTTGCTTCTTTCTGTAGTCTTTTTTAGCTTTGTATTTGAAAACTATGATTTTTTTGCCTTTTCCTTGCTCTTCTATGCTTGCGCTAACTTTAGCTCCGTCAACGTATGGCTTTCCAACTGTTATATCTCCACCGTTTGACACAAGAAGAACTTTTTCAAGATCTACATTATCACCAGCTTCACCTTCAAGCTTTTCTACAAATAGAACGTCACCTTCAGCAACTTTATATTGCTTACCACCTGTTTCTACTACTGCGTACATATACTGCGCACCTCCTCAATCCAGTCTCGCCAAATTTAGGTACCCATTACAGAGTTTTAAACCATATTTGAGCGGCTACCTACATTAGAATATTGTATCAGCGAATAGCATCATTGTCAATATTTTTATCTATATTTTCTAAATAATTTTATCGTATTTCTGACTAAGATTTCCAACTTTCAAAATAAATTAATCTAGCAGTTTCTTAAGATTAATATATTTGTTTATATTACTTAACACCTTCAATTTCTTTAAGATAGTTTTTTACAAATTTCGCGCTTCCCATCCTCATAATTCTATGGTCACCAAAGTCAATTTCATTATTATCTCTAAGAATTACTTCTATATCATAATGTCGCTTTATATCACTTATAAACTCTTTATAATTTCCCTCAATATAGTCTGTCACTATGGGATTGACTTCTACAGCTATACATTTAGCCTCTGTATTTTCAAAAGCTCTTTTCGCTTCATTCTGTATATCGGATATGACGACTCTCTCAGAAGTTACTTTGCCGAAGCCATCACAGCATGGACACTTTCTAAGCATTCTAGTTGTAAGTCTTCCTATTGTCTTTTTTCTTGTCATTTCAACAAGTCCGAGCTTAGTCATTCCGAGAACATTAGTAGTATTTATATCCTTTTTAACTTCCGATTTCAGCACTCCTAAAACCGTATCTATATCCTCATCTTTTTTCATGTCAATGAAATCTATTATCACGATTCCACCAATATTTCTGAGTCTGAGCTGCTTAGCTATCTCTCTTGCCGCTTCAATATTTACAGATAAGACTGTATCCGCTAAGCTTGAATCCCCTGTAAATTTTGCAGTATTCACATCGATAGAAGTGAGAGCTTCATTTTCATCTATAACAATTGAAGCACCGCTCTTTAGCTTCACTTCCCTCTTGACAGCATTTTCAATCATATCTTCAATTCCCAGATATCCAAAAATATCATGACTCTTTTTAAAAAGCTTCAACTTATCTATTGATTCCTCAGATATCAATTCAAATAGCTGATATAAATCATTGTAAATATCTTCATCATTTACAACAATCTCATCAATATCATCATTTATATAATCTCTAATGACCTTCTGGACCAAATCCAGATCAGAAATAAGCATTGGTGGCTTGGAAATTCTTCCTTTTCTTTTTATATTCTCCATCTTGGCAGATAAAAATTTTATTTCTTCTGACACCTTACCTTCGCTCACTTCATTGCTTATGGTCCTCACAACAGCTCCTAAGTCATCAGCAAGGTATTTCTTTGCAATATCTCTTAATCGCTCTCTATCCTGAGTTTTTGTGATTTTTCTTGAAACTCCTATATAGTCCGTATCATTCATTACAGCAGCATATTTACCCGTTATACTGAGATGTACACTAACTTTAGCACCTTTTGTATTGAACGCTTCCTTTTGAACCTGTACGAGTACAGACTGTCCTTTTTTCAGTTCTTTTTCAATCTTATAGTCCATTATATTGAAATCTTCTGCTTCAACTATATTTCTAGGAAGTGCATCTCTCAAGTGTAGAAAAGCATTCTTTTTTAGACCAATGTCTACAAATGCTGCTTGCATACCTGGTAATATATTTACCACTCTGCCAATATATATATTTCCAGTTATTCGCTGGTCATCGATTCTATCGACATATATATCAACAAGCTCATCATTTTCAATTATAGCGACTCTGCTCTCTCTAATCCCCGAATCAATTACTATCCTATTCATCTATAAGATACCCTTTCATTTCTATATTGGCTCTTCAGTATTTCCATCTCGTTCCACTAATAACTCTTTTCTATATACTATTGGCAGCTCCGTCTCTATTTTCAAATCAGTGTATTCACTGAGCTTATTAACTACTACTTCCGGCTTCAGATTTCCATTACTTCCGGTTTTTAAGAACATAAACAGTTTAATATAATCATCTGTTACATCAACTATTTTAAGTTCTTTTATCAGTTCTTTAATATTTACTTCTCTAAGAGTTATTTTCTTCTTTTTCTTTCTCTCTCTTATATCTATAATCTCATCCAATGCTAGAAACTTCTCAATTTCTTTTTCTGCATCTTCTTTTGACATATTCTCTAGCAGTTTAATCTGAACTTCATAAGTTCCCCACTCAATTAAAGACATTATTGATGCTTTATCCTGTCTTCTCTGTCCCTTTAACACTTCTATCCCTGACGGAAGCTTCTCATTTAATTTCTCTATCAGAAAATCAAGCTCCACATCATTTTCAAGTTCCACATCCATATATTCCGCATCACTTTCAGTTCCAAGTGCAAGAGCTGTTGCAAATGCTATCTTCGGCTGAGGATTAAATCCTTCAGTGTGTTTTACGGCTATTCCTGCTCTTCTAAATACCCTTTGCCAAAGTCTCATGAGATCTAAGTGGGAAATATATATCATATCTTCTTTTTTCGTAAACTTAAGTCTGTAATCTTTCATTTCCATATCTCCCTTCTAACAGTAATCTCCGTGATATCTCTGATTTACTCCACAGCCAATGCAATTGATTCTGCAATCCGGTGATAGTTTTCCTGTAATGCTGTTTTGATACTCTCTTATCAGAAACTCCTTAGTAACACCAACATCTACAAAATCCCATGGTAAAATCTCATCAAGAGGTCTTTCTCTATTTGCATAAAAATATGGATCTATTCCAGTTTCTTCAAATGCTTCCATCCATTTATCAAAATCGAATAAATCACTCCAACCATCAAATGTACATCCTTTTTCAAATGCTCTGATTATAGCCTCTCCAACTTTTCTGTCTCCTCTAGCTATTACTGCTTCAAGGAAACTCAGTTTTCCATCGTGACTGTTATAGACTATCTTTTTATCTCTTATATTTTTTCTCAGCATGGAAATCTTTCTTTCAAATTCCTCTATGCTGTCCTGTGGAAACCACTGAAAAGGTGTGAACGGCTTAGGCACAAAGCATGATGTGCTAACAGTAACTTTTAAATTACCTTTTACTTCTTCAATAGGTCTATCGAAGAATTCATTTTTAACCATATAACCTAAATCTTTTATTCCAAGTACATCTTCGTCTGTTTCAGTAGGAAGTCCAATCATGAAATAGAGTTTCACAGTTGACCAGCCTCTGCTGAACGCTTTTCTCACTGAACCTATCAAATCTTCTTCATTTATCCCTTTATTTATTACATCTCTCATTCTCTGAGTTCCTGCCTCTGGAGCAAATGTAAGTCCTGTCTTTCTGACTTTTTGAATCTCCTCAATCATCTCTATAGGAAATTTATCAAGTCTTAGAGACGGTAAAGAGATAGAAACTTTTTCATCTTTAAACTCTTCCATCATTCTAGCGACTAATTTCTCTATTTCAGGATAATCGCTTGTACTCAGTGATGAAAGAGAAATCTCTTCATAACCAGTTGCATCAATAAGTCTCCTTGCATGCGAAACTATCG
>CAZBAL010000016.1:20517-48105 GCA_964489735.1 uncultured Clostridia bacterium
GAAATCTCTTCATAACCAGTTGCATCAATAAGTCTCCTTGCATGCGAAACTATCGTGTCAATCGATCTGTTTCTCACAGGTCTGTAAATAGTTCCTGCCTGACAGAACCTGCATCCTCTTGTACAACCTCTGAATATCTCTATCATGACTCTATCATGAACAGTCTCAATATATGGAACTAAAATCTTATCCATAAAATATGAATTTTCAAAATCGTCTACTATTCTCTTTTTTATTGTTGCTGGAAACTCTTCAGATACAGGCTTGAAAGATTTGATCGTTCCATCTTCCTTGTATTCCACATTGTAGAATTTCGGAACATAAACTCCTTCTATTTTTGCAACTTCTCTTAAAAATTCGTCCTTGGACTGACCCTTCATATTCTTGTAAAGTTCAATCACTTCTAAGTTTACTTCTTCACCTTCACCCATTATGAAAAAATCCATAATCTCTGCTAAAGGCTCAGGATTATAAGCACAAGGACCACCAGCTATTATCAGAGGATCATCTTCTCCTCTTTCCTTTGATCTAAGCGGAATATTTCCTAAGTCTAAAATATTAAGTATATTCGTATAACTCATTTCATACTGAAGCGTGAATCCTATAAAATCAAATTCTCCTATTGGATCCTTGCTTTCCAGTGCGAACAATGGCATATTCTTCTCTCTTAGAATCTCCTCCATATCTGTCCATGGAGAATAGACTCTCTCACAGTAAACATCTTCTACACTGTTCATTAGGTTATATAGAAGATGACCTCCTAAATGCGACATTCCCACATCGTAAATATCAGGAAATGCAAATGCAAACCTCACAGTGTTTTCGTTTATATCTTTTTTAATTACATTCAGCTCATTGCCTATATATCTACTGGGCTTTTCGACTCTGAGCAGAATTTCTCTAAGTTCATTTTTATCCATATCAGTAATTTACCTCATCCCTAAAAAATATCTCAATTACTAATATTATATCATACTGAAAACTCTATATTGCAAAATTTATGGGTATTATAGTTTCATAGAATTGATGTGTTTTAAAAGTTGATGATATTCTATATAATTCGTCTGCTGTTGTTGTCAATATTTTGTTTATTCTAGTTTATTGTTCTGTTTAAAAGAGTAATAATCATCTTTCCCTATGATTATATGGTCCAAAACCCTGATTCCTAAAAGTTTTCCACAGTCCACTAATCTTCTGGTTATGAGAATGTCCTCCTTGCTAGGCGAAATATCCCCACTTGGATGATTGTGAACTAAAATTATAGAAGCTGCACTTCTTCTTATTGCTTGTTTATATACTTCTCTTGGGTGAACTATCGCTGAATTAAGCGATCCTATAGATACATTATATGTTTCTAAAATGAAATTTTTGTTGTCTAATAAGACTATATTGAAATGTTCTCTTTTGAAATGTGACATCTTATTTATGAAATAATCTGAAATGTCTGATGGATGTGTTATTTTAAACTTCTCGGCTTTTGCCGTATTAGCTCTTCTTCCGAGTTCTATAGCTGCTAAAATCTGTGTGGCTTTTGCTATACCAATACCTTTTATCTCCATAAGTTCTTCTATGGATAGATCTGAAAAATCCTCAACACCATTCTCCACACATGATAAAACTGCATTTGCTAGCGAAAGAGCGCTCTTCTCTTTAGTGCCAGTCTTAATTATTATTGACAGCAGTTCTGCTGTAGAAAGTGCCTCGGATCCGTACTTAAATATTTTTTCTCTCGGTCTTTCCGAAAGAGGCATACTCTTCAATTTATCACTCCTCGAACCTATTATATCATATAATAATAAAACTGGATAAATCCCTTATTTTTCAAGGCTTTATCCAGTTATTCCGACCAACTTTCAGCAACTATTTTATTGTTTTGTGATAAGTTGTTTTTACTATTAACTTTTATTATTTTATGCTCAGTTACTTAGAACAGTAATTAAAATTATATTGCAATGAGTCACTTATGCTTAATTTTCATATCACAGAAACTCCATAAGGCTCTTATCAAGGAACTTATCTAAAAGCATATCCAGCTCTACCATTGGCATTCCAACTACATTTGAATATGAACCACAAAAGCTTTCACATAGCAGTTCTCCCTTTCCTTGAATGCCGTAAGCTCCGGCTTTATCAACATATTCTTCAGTATCTAGATATCTGTTTATCTGCTCATCTGTGAGCTCTCTAAATCTCACATCTGTCGAGCAGGAATCTACAATTTTAATCTTCTTATCAAGACATATTAAAGCTATTCCGCTAATGACTCTATGAGTCTTTCCGCTCAGATTTTTAAGCATCTTAAAAGCATCTTCTCTGTCTCTCGGTTTCCCGAGCATTTCGTCATAATATACCATCGTGTCTGCCGCTATTATCAAAGCATCTTCATTCACTTTCGCAATTTCATAACCTTTTTCATATGCTAAGGTCATCACTGAAATCTCTGGCTTTAAATTATAATCAAATTTCTCATCTATCTCAGCAGGTAGAACTTCAAAATCTGATATGTACTTTGAAAGAAGTTCCACTCTTCTTGGTGATTTTGATGCCAATATCACTCTCAAATTATTCACGCTCCTCAAAACTTAGAATACTCACAGTATTTTTCTTAAAAAAATAGACTGCAACACCTGTAAAATAACCTGATACCAAGCTTATCAAGGCCATGTATGGATAATAGATTGCTATTCTGAAGTTACTCAGTATTAAACAAGCTATCACTATCTGTGTCAGATTATGAGTTAATGCTCCAACTATACTTATCCCCATTATACTGAACTTATTTCTTAAAAATCTATAGAATATTATCATAAATACTGTACTCACTATAGCAGATGGCATACTGTACATAAGAGCTGAAACAGAACCCGTTCCTATTGCTACTACAAGCGTCCTGATAATTGCCACAAAAACAGCCTCTCTATATCCTATCATCACTATAATTACCAGTTGAACTATATTTGCCAGACCAAGCTTTGCACCTGGCACTGGAATAGGCACCGGCAGACTGTTTTCAAATATCCCTAGAACTATTCCAACTGCAATGAGCAGAGCTAAAAATATGTTTTTCCTCGTATTTTTCATATTAGTATTATACTCTCCTCACATTCTAATGACTTATATAGTCAACTGCGTCATCTGATTCTTTTTTGGTGCCTTTAACCTCTATTGTAAGCTTATGAGGAAGACAGACTAGCATTTCCCCAGGATTAGATATAGCTCCTTGCTTTACATCTATCTGGTCATGACAGTCTGCCTCTATCACTCTGACCGTTCCTTTTTCTATCTTCACAACATTTCTGCCATATTTCGTTTTAATATCCAGTGTCTCTTCCGTAGCATCATTTAAAACAATCTCTTTGTAGAGTTTACCATCTATTTCAATATATACTGATTTAGAGCCAACGTCTCCAATATATATTTTTGTGAAAGCTATCGCCGATAAGCTAAATACAATAACTAAAAACACCATTATTTTGTCATATTTTGTCATAAGTTCACCGTTTTCTATATAGTTATTATATTTTATCATTCATAGCAATTCAGTTCAATTGAAAATAGTTATTAATTTTATTTTTCTGAATTCATGTTTTGCAAGTTTTCCGGTACCTCACCAAAATAGAATTGGATATTGTCTATTAAGTAATTCTTTCCATTTAATGCATTTTCCAGAACTTTATTATATTCTTCTATCCTATACTTTGTCTTCGTTAAATGCATAAGTCTAGTCTCATACACTTCTCTTACTTCCATATGCTCTTTCAAATCCTTACTCTGCTTTCTGCCTTCTTCAGAATCTCCATATAAGTCTATCGTAACATTATGACTGTATTCCAAAGTTCTTGCAAGCCTGCTTCTCTCATAACCTAAATCCTTGATCTCTAGGGCTTGTAATCTCTGCTCTACTATATCCATCTGCATAGGATCCATTTTCTCCATGGTTTCACTGTATATTTTCCCATATTCCGTATCATCCATTTTCTCTATCTTGCCCAAAATACCATAAATTCTATCTCTATCTTCATTTTTTATTATATCTTCTTTACCGCTTTCTAAATCTTTTATCGCTTTGTCTATAACAGGTAGATTCTTATTATTTACTTCTAGAACCTCTTTTACCATTTTCTTCTGTTCATCATTGAGCTTTGGTATCGTATTTTTCTTTTCTTTTGATAAGATCTCTATCCTATCATTCATTTTTTCAGTCATATCAGCTATTATTTTCATGCCCTTAATTTCATTTTCACACATCTCTTTCAAAGTCGTTTCTCCATGCTCTATATTGTGTTTCCACAGATTTACTGTATCAACTTTTGAATTAACATGATCCACGGCAATTTCAGGCATTACATTAGTAAAATACAGCAGCCATGCTAGATCCTGATTCTTATTTCCCATACCTCCGTAAGGGACGAACAGATACTCTCCACCAAATGGAGGTGCTTTCTCATTCAATCTATTCAATTTTTCACTTTTTGGAGGTTCGATTTCGTGCATAATATCATATAGAAGTTCAAAATTATTATTTGCTATTATTTCTTCCTTTTTTTCTTCAAGCTTTTTCGCTGTATCCTCTGCATTTTTTATTCTCACTTTATTGTTTTCAATTCCTTCTGTTATAGCTTCCATTTCCTCTTTTGTGTAAATAGACTCATCTTTCACTGTCCCGCCATTCTCTCCACATGCCACAAGAACTGCAGTAAAAGACAGTAAAATAAGACCTAGAATCACCCTTTTAAATATTTTACTCATTTTTACCATCTCCTTTTTATAATAATATCATCTCACTAATATTTACAATTGAGTGAAGAAAAAGTTTCAAAAAAAAGAGAGGATTTCTCCTCCCTTTGTAATACTATTTCATTAATATACATACGATATTTCTAGTAACGCCAGCATATTGCTGTTGAAATGCTTCATTTCCGGATTTGGAATTTCTTTAAAGAACTGTCTTTCACCCAATCTGAAGCATCTGATTTCCGTACTCGGCTTTCCATATATCAAGAAATCACCTTTTTTTATCTCTGAATCAGGTGCTTTTAGCATACCCGTCTCATCAGCTATATATACAAATGCATTGTTCTTTAAATAAAGTCCCTCATTTTCATCCTTTAAAATGAAACCGAAAGATGTCCAGTATTCATTTGATTCTGAAGGATAGTTAACCATGTAATCAAGTCCTTCTTCAGTGAATGCTGTTAACATTTCATTTTCTTTTCTTGTAAGAACAACAGACTTTCCAGATTTGTTTTTTAAGAAATACTGTGATAACTCAATATTTGTAGTCACTACAGTCACATCTTCATGCTCTTCTAAAAATTTACTGAAATGTTTTATTATATCTGATTCATCTTTTTCAAATTTATTATATGGATAAATTATATATCTTGAGTCTTCACATATTGATTTCAGCACGTGGAATGCATTGCTCTGTACATTAGAAAATCTTCTTGATCCTCTTAAATGATCAAAAATATAGTCTACAGTACTCTCAAGAACATAAATCCTAGTGAAAGTTCTCGTCTCTTTTCTAAGTTGATTGAAAGTTGTGAATATCGAGCTCCCATCTAATAAAGCCTCGTTAGACTTGTCTTCAGATATATCACCTATTTCCACACTGTCTTTCTCTTTTGGAAATACAAAATAAGGAACCAAATCGTTCAATATTAATCTTTTTCTAAGAATATTGTACTCATTCTCTGTAACATTGCAGTGTTCATTTAAAATATTCAGAAGTCTGTATTTGTCCTTATCAATTACCTTTTCAATTTCTTTAAGTCCTTTCCCTTCTTCAATCATAGTTATAAATTTCGTTAAATCCTCCAGGTGATGACTTAACCATAATCTGTTGTGATCCATAAAAATACCCCCTTATGTATTTATGTAACTTGCTATACTTTATAGATACCCATATAATATCTATAAACTCTAATTTTCAGTCTTTTGTAATAAATTATTGTCAAAACAAAATAGTATAATGAGAAAATGAGTTCTTTTATAACAAATATGAATATCTGCCAATAATTTATATAAAAAAATGGACTCCGAATTCTAATATTAGAATTCGGAGTCCATTAACATTTATTAATTTCGTTACTATTAAGCTTTACTTTTTTATTACTAAGCTATATCAGATTCTTTTTTTACAACTGGCTTCTTCTCTGGAAGTTTACCAAATATTGCTCCAGTTGGACACTCTTTTGCACATATTCTACAGTTTTTACACTTTTCATAATTTATATGCGCTAAATTGTCTTCAAAATCCATTGCATCGAACGGACATTTCTTAACGCAAATCTGACAACCTATACATCCAACCGAACAAGCATCTTTAACCTCTTTACCTCTATTGTTGCTGTTACAGTCAACAAATACTTTCTGTTCATAAGGTACTAGTTCAATCAGAGCTTTAGGGCATACCTCTATACAAGCCCCACAAGAAGTACATTTCTCTTTATCTATAACTGCTATTCCATTTATAATATCAATAGCGTCAAATCCACAAACTTTCTCACAAGTACCATAACCTAAACAGCCATAAGAACAGGTTTTATCTCCACCTGCAACTAATGCCGCTGCTCTACAGTCTTCAACACCTTCATACTTGAATTTATTTGTAGCATTGTCACATGTTCCATTACATTTAACTCTCGCAACTTTTTTAACTGTTGCACCTGCATCTGATCCCATAATATCAGCTATAGCATTTGCACTGTTAGCCCCTCCAACAGGACAGGCATTTACTGGAGATTCTCCAGCCGCTATTGCTTCTGCTAAACCGTCACATCCTGGGAAACCGCATGCTCCACAGTTTGCTCCTGGGAGAGCATCTCTGATTTTTGCTACTTTAGGATCAACAGGTACCTCAAATACTTTTGCAGCTATACCTAGTATAATACCGAATGCAAGGCCTAGTATCCCAAGTATTGCTACTGCTATAATTATTTTTTCCATGCCTTTACCCTCCTAAACTAGTCCAACGAACCCTAAAAATGCTATAGACATAAGTCCAGCTGTTATTAATGCTATAGGGAATCCTTTTAGTGCCTCTGGTACATTTGCTAATTCTAGTCTCTCTCTTATCCCTGCGAAAAGAACTATTGCTAATGTAAATCCTATTGCTGCTGAAATTGAGTTTACAATTGTTTGAACAAAAGTGTACTCGTTCTGGATATTAAGTAATGCAACCCCTAGAACAGCACAGTTTGTTGTTATAAGAGGTAAGAAAACCCCTAGTGATTTATAAAGTGGAGGACTGGCCTTCTTTATAAACATCTCCACAGCTTGAACCAAAGTAGCTATTACAAGTATGAAGAATATTGTCTGCATGAACTCAAGATTAAATCTTTCTAATATTGCATACTGAACTGCATAAGTGATCATCCCTGCTAAAGTCATAACGAATGTTACCGCTACTCCCATACCAAGTGCAGTTTCAACTTTTTTAGAAACCCCTAGAAAAGGACATATTCCGAGGAATCTAGAAAGTACAAAGTTGTTAACAAGTACTGAACCAATAATAATACTTACCATACCCATATCTTTCTCCTCCTCTATTTAGCCTTTGCTTTCTTTCTATTTTGTAACAATGCAACTATTCCAGTTAGCATCCCCAAAACGAAGAATGCTCCTGGAGGAAGTATCAATATTAATGCCGGCTGGTATCCAGCTCCGAATATATCAATTCCAAATATACTACCAGCTCCAAAAATCTCTCTTATTATACCAAGTATAGTCAGTGCTCCAGCAAATCCAAGACCCATAGAAAGTCCATCTATCGCTGAATCTCCAACTGAGTTTTTCGAAGCAAATGCTTCTGCTCTACCTAGAATCAGACAGTTAACAACTATCAGCGGTATGAAAATACCAAGAGTTTTATCTAAATCTGGTAAATATGCTTTAAGTATCATACCTATTAATGTAACAAAAGTTGCAATTACAACTACGAATGAAGGTATTCTTATTTCATCAGGTATAATCTTTTTAATCATCGATATAACTATATTTGATCCTATTAAAACAACTGTTGTAGCTAAACCCATTGCAAGTCCATTTATTGCAGATGTAGTTACCGCTAATGTAGGACACATCCCTATTAACTGAATTAGGGCAGGGTTTTCAGCTATCAAACCATTTTTTATGATATCTAACTTTTTACTCATTTCTTCACCCCAATTCGTTATTTGCTAAGCATTTCCACAACTTCTATTGATGTATTTACACCGTTTGTAACAGCAGCAGATGTTATAGTAGCTCCTGTTATTGCAAGAATTTGATTGTCTGATGGCGCACTCTTTACAACTTCAAGCGGTGCTGCATCTTTATCAGAAAACTGTCCATAAAAGCTCTCTTCCGCAGCTAGTGCTCCAAGACCAGGAGTCTCTGAATTGTTTCCAATACGAACTCCTTCAATTTTTTTCTCTACATTTATTCCAGAAATAATCTCAACTGGTCCAGCGTATCCAACTGGTCCTGTTTTCACTGTATAACCTACTACTTCTCCACCTTTAATTCCTTTAAATACATCTAGAACTTCCGGCTTTTCTTTTTTGATCTCTTCTAATTCTGCTTCATCAAGCTCTTCAAATTCTTCAGCTGAAGGAAGAGCCGCTTTTCTCGCCTCATTGTTTGCTTCTTCATTTGTTTTTTCAATAAGGACTGCCGTCTTATCATTGGCAAATCCAAGAATAGTAGCTGCTATAGCAGTAATTATCAATAATATTAGACCTAACTTTGCTATTTTCAACTACTTCACCTCCCCAAACACTTTTGGTTGCGTGAATTTTTCAATTAATGGTGTTGCAAGGTTCATAAGAAGGATTGAGTACGATACCCCTTCAGGATATCCACCTTTTAATCTTATAACCGCTGTTAAAATACCTGCTCCTATACCAAAAATAATCTTCCCTTTTGGAGTTATTGGAGTTGTTGGATAGTCTGTAGCCATGAAGAATGCTCCAAGCATAAGACCTCCAGAACATAGATGATAAAGCATTGGAGTTACTCCGCCGCCAAAAATTAATGTCATTATTGCAACTGTTAAAATATAAGTTAGTGGTGTTCTCCAGCTGATTACGCCTCTAACCATCAGATAGATACCACCTATTAATAGAAGAACTACTGAAGTCTCTCCTATCGTTCCTCCTATATTACCTATAAACGTATCAAATAATGGAGGTAATTCACCACCAGTTTTTAGTAGTGCAAGTGGTGTTGCTGTACTTACTGCATCTGCTCCTGGGCTTACCCAAGTAGTCATTATTACTGGCCATGATGCTAGTAACATCGCTCTACCAGCAAGCGCTGGGTTAATAAAGTTCTGTCCTATTCCACCAAAAGCCTGTTTTGCTATAGCTATAGCAAAAACTGATCCTATTACTGCTATCCACCATGGTGCTGTAGGTGGAATATTGAATGCTAACAAAATACCTGTTATGACTGCGCTTAAATCTGTTATTGCTACTGGTTTTTTTGTCAATTTCTGAATAATAAATTCAGTTAGTACAGCAGCAACTACAGCTATAAGTGTAAGTTTTATAGCGTTAAATCCAAAGAAATAAATTGAACCAATTATTGCAGGTATCAATGCTATTATTACATCTCTCATTACACTAGTGACATTTCTTTCACTTAGTATATGCGGAGCAGCCGTTCCTAACAATCTCTGTTCCATCACTGTATCCCCTCCAGATATATTTTTTATCTACGACAATATTTCTATTTTATTTATTTAAATGTTTAAAATTTTATTTTTATAATACTAATTTGTAGCTCTTCTCTTAGCTAATTCATTTTTTGCCATTTTGAATGTATGAACTAAAGAAATCTTTGACGGACAAATGAATGAACATGCTCCACATTCGATACAGCTCCAGATGTTCTGCTGTTCTAACTCATCAAATCTTTCGTGAAGAGTTAACGAATTCATAATCAGTGGCTGTAAGTTAACTGGACATACATCTACACACTTCGCACATCTAATACATTGTTCTTGTAGAGGAACTGATGCTTCTTCCTTGGAAAGTGCAAGTATTCCTGATGTTCCTTTTATTGCTGGAACTTCATCAGTATATTGCGCAAATCCCATCATAGGACCACCCATTACTAACTTTTCAAGTTCTCCCTTATAACCACCACAAGCATTTATTATATCTTTAAAAGAAGTACCTATTCTAACCATTAGGTTGCTAGTTTCATTCACAGCCATTCCTGTAACTGTAACAACTCTCTCTATTAAAGGCATTCCTGTCTTTATTGCTACCGCAACTGAGTAAGCCGTTCCAACGTTGTTTACAATAACTCCAACGTCCATTGGAAGTCCGCCTTTTGGAACCGCTCTTTTAGTTATAGCATCAATGATTCTCTTCTCATCCCCTTGTGGGTATTTTGTTTCTAACGATGCTATCTCTATGCCACTCTCATTTTCTGATGCTTTCTGTAGTGCTTCTATGGCATCAGGCTTGTTGTCTTCGACTCCAATATAACCTTTGCTTACGCCTACAGCCTTCATCATTGCTTTTAATCCATAGATTATCTCATCTGCTTTTTCAACCATTAATCTATGGTCTGCTGTTAAATACGGCTCACACTCAGCACCATTTAAAATAATCGTATCTACAGGCTTGTCTTTAGGTGGCATAAGTTTCACATGAGTTGGGAAACTCGCCCCCCCTTGACCAGTGATTCCTGCTTCCTTAATTATTTCAATGATCTGCTCTGGAGAAAGACTACCTATATCTCCTTTAGGCTGAACTTCTTCACTAACAGTCAACAGGCCATCTGATTGAATCACAACGGCTTGCTCTGTTCCACCGCCTGGTGAGGCAACATCTGCAATCTTTACAACCTTACCAGAAACTGATGAGTGGATAGGAGCTGAAACAAATGCATCTGTATCCCCTATTTTTTGACCCACTTTTACCTCATCGCCAACCTTAACGATTGGCTCGCAAGGTGCCCCGATATGTTGACGAAGCAAAATAGTAACTGTCTCTGGAACAGGACAGTCTTTGATTTGCTTTTTTTCTGCTAAATCCTTTCTGTAAGGTGGATGTATACCGCCACGAAAGGTTAAATTAGCTAATTTCATTTTTTATCTCACCTCTTAAATTTATTTTCTGCTCTTGTGGTTGAGTCATTTGACTAAGATAAACGTTTGCCTAAACCCTATCCAAGTCAAGCAAGATACCATCAAATGCCTAATTATGGCATTAAAAAAGTCCACATGGCAGGACTACGTTTTCCCCATGCCGACTAAAGTACCAATGCTTTGATTACTTATTCATTAACTTCTTGAAAATATGTAAAAAGTTAATGGTGCGGATGATGGGACTTGAACCCATACGTCATTCGACACACGCCCCTCAAACGTGCCTGTCTGCCAATTCCAGCACACCCGCATAAGGTACCGTATATGCAAGTCGATATACGATACCTATTACATAATTATAATATATGATATAGATGTTTGCAAGTTCATTCGCTCATGTATTCATTATTTCTCTATTGTGCATTATCAGGGTAAAGTTCCTTGTAACTTGCATATGCATTTCTAATCTTTTCCACATACTCTTCTGTCTCTCTAAAAGGAATATTGTCCAGATTTTGACCGTCTGAGCTGTACTCATAATTCTTAAGCCACTCCTGCACATTTCCAATTCCTGCATTGTACGCTGCAAGCACACTCTTCTCATTGTCATTGAACTCATCCATCAGATAATTCAATAGCCAGGTACCCATCTTAATATTTGTCTCCGGATCTTTTAAATCGTTCTCTCCGAAGTCTTTTTCCCCCATTTTTGAACTTATCCAATAGCCAGTTTCCGGCATTATCTGCATAAGTCCAACAGCACCTCTATTAGATATTGCATCTGGATTATGATTACTCTCAGCGAATATCACCGAATGAATAAATAGCGGATCCATATCATGTTCTTCAGCATACTTTTGAACATAGTTATCATACTCTAAAGAATATTTCATTCTTTTCAAATTATCTTTTTTAATAAAAAGAGTAACTAAGACTATTGCAAAAAACAAAAGAAATATTCGGAATAACTTTTTTCTTTTACGTCTTTTTTCTCTCCTTATCTCCCTATTACTCAAAACTAAATCCTCCACGCTATAGTTTTGCCAACAAACTGTCCACCTGCCTGTAAGCATAATCTAATTCTCTGTCGTTGAAAATCACCTTATTTTCATACTTCAGCTTTTCTTCCATACTCATCTGAGAATCTATTCTTCTCATACTTTCCTCATGGCTGATATTGTCTCTTTTCATGATTCTGTCAATCTGGGTTTCCCTGTCACAATATACTAACCATATCTCATCAAATATTATACCATACTTTTGTTGCAATTCTTCGGTTTCATATAATAGAGGAATATCTAAAAACATAATTTCCTCATCAGAAGCCTCGATAATCTCAATCGCTTCACTGTATATGGCATCATGAGTAATTCTATTCAGTTTTTCCAACATTTCTGAATCTGCAAATACTATAGTACCAAGTTTTTTTCTATCAATCTCACCACAACTATTTAAAACTTCATTACCGAACACTTCTAAAATATCGTAGTAAGCAGCTTTTCCTTTTATATAAATCCCCCTGGATATCTCATCAAAGTCAACAACCATAAACCCTCTACTATTGACATAATTGCTTACAGAGCTTTTCCCAGTTCCAATATTTCCTGTTATCCCTATAAGCCTTTTAGATTCTTTTTTGGAGATATTACTTTGTTTCATACCAGCTATCTCCAACTTCCATATCTGCCCTAAGAGGAACATTCAGCTTTACGGCAGATTCCATCTTATCTTTTAGTATCTGCTTCACATCATCAAGTTCATCCACACTAGCCTCTATTATAAGCTCATCATGAACCTGTAAAATAAGCTTAGACTTGAACTTTCTCTTCTTAAGTTCCCTATATACATCAACCATAGCAATTTTTATAATATCAGCAGCGCTTCCCTGAATCGGCGTGTTTAAAGCTATCCTTTCACCAAACCCTCTTATATTGAAGTTTCTTGACTTTAATTCTGGTATATATCTTCTTCTGTGGAGAATTGTCTCCACATATCCATCCTTCTTCCCTGCTTCTACTATATTTTCCATATACTCTTTTACCTTTGGATAGTTTTCAAGATAGCTATCTATATATGATTTAGCTTCTTTTCTCGTTATATTTAAGTCTCTAGAAAGACCAAAATCACTTATTCCATATATTATTCCAAAGTTTACAGCTTTGGCTCTTGATCTCATCTCAGATGTCACTTCTTCCATAGGTATATCAAAAACTTCTGATGCTGTTTTTCTATGAATATCTGCCTTTTCGAAAAATGCTGACTTGAGCTTTTCGTCATCTGATATGTGAGCGAGCACTCTAAGTTCTATCTGAGAATAGTCAGCATCTACAAGCTTATACTCATCACTTTCCGCTACAAACATCTGTCTAATCTTTCTACCTTCTTCCGTTCGTATAGGTATGTTCTGTAGATTGGGCTCAGTGCTGCTTATTCTACCGGTTGCCGCAATAGTCTGGTTAAACTTCGAATGCACTCTTCCTGTACTTCTATCTATTACAGCTCTTAATCCATCTATATAAGTGGACTTTAACTTTGCAACCTGTCTGTATTCCAGTATATTATTGACTATTGGGTGCTTATCTTTTAATTTGTCTAAAACTTCCGCATCAGTTGAGTATCCTGTCTTAGTCTTTTTAATTACGGGTAACTCCAGCTTTTCAAACAGTATTTCGCTCAGCTGCTTAGGAGAATTAATATTGAAATCCTCTCCTGCCATCTCATGAATAACCGCAGCCAATCTATCCAAGTTTTTAGATATTTCAATATCCTGCTCATCTAGTTTTTCTTCATCTATTTTAAAGCCTCTATATTCCATATCTGCAAGAACCGTTGTAAGAGGCATCTCTACTTCATTAAACAGCTCATCCATTTCCATATCATGGATATCCTTTTCTAAAATAGGTTTTGCTTTATATACCGTATCTAACTGGCTCAAAGTGTATTTTGCTCTGTCCTCCATATCTAAATCCGAAAACTGCTTTTTATTTCGACCAGTCCCGAGCAGATCTTTATCTTCCGGCAGCATAATCTTCAATACTTCTCTAGCAACACTATTTATTGAATAATTGCCGAGTGATGGATTTATAAGATATAGAGCTACCATTGAATCAAACTCTGCACTCTCAAATTCCATTCCATTCTTTTTAAATAAAATAATCTCTTCTTTTATATTATGCCCATATTTAGATATGTTTATATCTTCAGCAATATCTTTCATAGTCTCAAAGAAAATTTCAAGACTGAGTTCATCATTCATATAACTGAACATATCGAGCTGTGGAAAGTCAATATAATAGTACTCTTCATCAACTATAAGTCCAACACCTACCAATGTAGTATTTTCTTCATAGCATCCCTTGATATATATTTCCTTCTCTACCTTAGACAGCATCTCTTCAAGTTCTTTTTTAGATGAAATTACATTGTACTTTATATCTTTGATCTGATCATTTACAGAGTCAACATCTTCAGAATCTGTTACTTTGCTGTATAGCGAACGCAACTCATATTCCTGAAATTTCTTTAGAACCTCTTTATTATCAGCTTTTTCATACTTTAAATCTTCTATATCTTCTTCTATTGGCACATTTCTGAATATAGTTGCTAGAGACTTGCTCATAGCAGCCTGAATTCTATTTTCTTCAAGGTTTCTTTTCATTGCTGATTTTTTCATGCCCTCTAAGTTTCTATATACTTCTTCCATGCTCCCATACTCTTTTATCAGCTTTAGGCCTGTCTTCTCTCCAATTCCAGGAACACCCGGAATATTATCCGACTTATCTCCAACCAATGATTTTAAATCAATCATCTGATTCGGTGTAATTCCATACTCTTCCTCAATCGTATCCTTATCATATAGCTTTATTTCCGAGATTCCTTTGACATTTATTACCACCTTTGTATTATCATCTACAAGCTGTAAATAATCTCTGTCTCCTGTAACGAGTATAGTTTCCATCTCTCTATCTTCTGCTACTCTTGCTAAAGTTCCAGCAATATCATCTGCCTCATACCCTTCAGCTTCTAAATACTTCACTTTAAGAGTGTCTAACATCTCTTTTAATATCGGAAACTGAGGTCCCAATTCATCAGGCATTTTAGCTCTTCCTGCTTTATAGTCCTTATATTCCTTGTGTCTGAAAGTTTCTCCTTTTTTGTCAAATACAATAGAAATATAGTCCGGCTTGTAATCCTCAATAATTCTGTAGTAGATATTTAGAAACCCGTATATTCCGTTAGTTACAATTCCATCTTTGGTACTCAGTTTAGGAAGGGCAAAAAACGATCTGTAAAGCAAACTGTTGCCATCTATAACCACTAGTCTTTTTTTCATATTGTTTCATCTCCATTTACGATAAGTCTAAAGCTTACTTAATGACTCTGCTGATTGAAATTTTGTTCATGCTTAAAGTATACTTAAAATTCTTTATATAGTCAAAAAAGAGCCCTCTGATAATACTCTTATCAGAAGGCTCTTACAATGATCATTATTAACTGTGTTTTATCCATTTACAACTATTGCTTTGTCATACTTATAAGGTCTAAATACTGCTTTTTTCAGCTGCATATTGTCATCATATATGAAAGATGCATGATGCATATAATCATCGTTCATATAGTATCTAAGATCTATTAAGTCCAACTGTAGTTCATCATCTTTTCTCACTACATCAACATGGTTTATTGAAGAAGTAAACTCTTCAAAATATCTTCCAAGCTCTGTTGAATAAATATCTTCGATTACTTTTTCTTTATATCTTGCATGTTCTTCTTTGAAATAGAATCTTTCTATCTCTTCAGTTTTTTCATTTATAAAGTTAATTCTACCTCTAACTTTCACATCTTTCTTTTCAACTACATAGTCCCATTTGAAGAAATTTATCAAGCTAGGTAGAACATGAATAACATCTCCAGCTTCAGCATCATATAATTCGCTTAACTTTGAATGCATATCTTTCTTTATAAAATATCTGAATGCGATATAGATTGCAGTACATCCGACACCCATTATAGTTTTTGTCTGGCTGTCAAATTTCGAGAAAAACATAACAAGCGATAACACTGATAAGAACGGATCATATAGCATTATCAAACCTGCTGTATACCTCTTATCCTTAAAAGGCAATAGAGGCTTAACTCCATAGGAGTTGAGTGCATCAAAAAATATATGAGACATTGTTCCAAGAAAAGTCCAGATTAGTATACTGTCCAGATTATATTCAGGAAACATCAGCTTTAAAACTGCAGCTATTCCAAATGATAAGCCTGCAGCCGATAGTAGAGAGTGAGTTTCCCCTCTATGATGTTTCATATATTCATAAGTTCCTTTATACTTTGCTAATATATCAATATCAGGTGACATTGCTCCTAAAACAGCACCCAAAGTAATAGGACTCATAAGGTTAACTTCTCCACTCATCGCAGCAACACCTACACCTATTATTCCATGTGTAATTGGATCCATTTAATCACTCCGATCAATTTGTTTTAATTTTTTCTGCTCATAGACTAATGCAATATCTAAAAAATTTATAAGATGTTTGATTAATCACGAACAAACTAACTGCTGTATTAATAATTATACCACAATATTCTAATTATTAATCATTTATTGATAATTAAATACAATAAATTGATAATTATTTTCTATTTACTTTTATCACTTAATAATGTTATAATATTTTATACGAGCCGCTATGGCGGAATAGGCAGACGCGTTGGACTCAAAATCCAATAGTAGCAATACTGTGCCGGTTCGACCCCGGCTAGCGGCACCAATTATTGTATGACAATTAGAAAAGGACTATCCCTCTTAGTTAAATAACTAAACTTATGGATAGTCCTTTTTTTATTTCATTTTCAAATGAGTATTATATCCAAACTTAATACTTTCTAAACATAATAATATTATATCTCTGCCAACATTTTTTTCAGTGATTCTAATGTCTCTTCTTCAAGAACAAACTCCTTGAATTTTTTATTCAATGGTGACAGCTCTCTTCTATTGTGGAACGCAAAGTAGAAAGATCTGCTCAAATCTACACCTTCTATGTGGAATTTTTTAAGAGTTCCTTTTTCCACTTCGTTTTTTACAGTCAGTTCCGAAACAATACTTACTCCCATTCCAACTTCAACAAATCTCTTTATCGCTTCACCATCTTCTATAAAAGATGTCTTATCAAATTTATCTCTATCTTCTTTTTTGGGCTTACTAGGTAAAATCAGCTCTTCAATCATTTTCCTTGTACCAGAGCCTTCTTCTCTTAGTATTAATCTGTTATTGGTTAGTATCGACTTATCTACATAACTCCCATTTTCTTCCGGAAAGTCATCTGTATTTGGTGTTATCACACAGAGTCTATCTTCCATAAGTTCAACATAATCAATATAATTCGAGTCATATCTTGCTCCAACTATTCCAAAGTCAGCATAGCCACCTTTTATGTCTTCAAAAACCTGCTCAGAATCTCTCTCATTTATTGTAAAAGAAATTTCCGGATAAGTTTTTGTAAATTCTTTAATCATCTTAGGTAGCAGGTAGTTTCTTGGAACTGAACTAGAGCTGATGATCAGGTCACCCTGTATCTTTCCATTATATGCACTTAGATCGAACTGTGCCATATTTCTCATATGAACCAAGTCCAATGCGTACTTATATAATATTTCTCCCGCCTCAGTAGTTGTTGCTCTTTTACCGTATCTATTCAAAAGAAGAGTTTCTAATTCTTCCTCTAATGCTTGAATATGACTTGTAACTGTAGGCTGTGTTAAATAAAGCTGTTGCGCAGCTTTAGAGAAACTCTCAAGTTTAACCACCTGTACAAAAGTTTCTAATTGCCTAAATTCCAATAAAAACCCCTCCTAATTTTTTTGTTTATCTTCAACAAACTCTATATTGTCTAATTGACACTTCAATGATTCCCTTACTGAAGCCAGATACTCTCTTCTTAGCATCAGCTGCTCATCTTTTTCAGCTGGTGTAAGTTCTGATTCTTTGGCTTTTCTTGCTAATTCATTTATTCTCTCAATCTTTTCTTTTGAAATCAACGTTCATCCTCTTTTCAATCAATTTATATAATATATTCTTTAATTAACATTGCTAGAGCTACCTCTAACCTGAATCTGAAACGGAAGCTGTGTATCTGTAGAGTCTGGCTTTTCGCCTTTCAACTCTTTTATTATTCTCCTTATAGCGACTGCACCAATATCGTAATAAGGAACCTTTATAGTAGTAAGAGTCGGTCTATAAACAGACGAAGTGCTTATATCTCCAAACCCTGTCACTGAAATGTCTTCCGGTACTTTAATACCATTGTCATAACAGTAACCTAGAACACCCAATGCAATTTCATCATATGAACAGAATATAGCTGTCACATCTGTATCCAATATACTTTCAGCTATATTATAGCCATACTTAAAATCTACTCCTTCAGCATAGAATACTTTTTTCTCTAAGCCATTTTCATCTACAGCTGTCCTGTAGCCATCTAGCTTCGTATTCTCTATAGAGTTCTCTTCTCTACTTTTAACAACATATGCTATTTTTTCATGACCCTGATTGATTAAATAGTTGGTCATTTCATACGCCGCTTCTTTATTATCAATAACCACTGTTGAATACTTTTCATTGTGATAATATCTGTTCAGATAAATAAATGGAATATTAAGTTTTTCAGCTGAATCGTTTAGTTCTTCATTCAAACTGTCAGAAATCAATATAACACCTTCTACTTGCTTGGTTTTAAGTATGTGTAGGGATTTTATTTCCGCCTGAACATCTCCGAATGTAGACGAAAGAATAATATCGTAGTCATACATTCTACCAATTTCCTCTATACCCCTTAAAAGTTCAGCTACATAAGAATTTCCTAAGTCTGTTACTATCACACCGATCAAAGAAGATTTCTTTGTAACCAGCGATCTAGCTACCTCATTTGGTCTGTAACCTAATTCCTTAATAGCATCTTCAACTTTTTTTCTCACTTCATTACTGACAGGCTTTGAATCATTCACTACTCTTGAAACTGTAGAAATTGATACCCCAGCTTTTTTTGCAACATCTTTTATTGTAGCCACCAACGTATTCACCTTCTTCCTTAACAAAACTCTCTATATTACATTATAACAGTTATTTGATTGTTGATTCCACATTTATTATGTAAATTATAATATTGAGACAATTTTTCAAAGCAAAGAGCTGACAAATGTCAGCTCTTAAATAACAAACTTCTTCTTATCTCTTCTTACTCTTCTTATCTACTGGTAATTTGACTATTTTTGCTTAGGTAAATGTATACACTCTCCGTAAGCTGCCGCACAAGCTTCCATGAAAGCCTCAGAGTATGTCGGATGTGCATGAACAGTTTCAGCCACCTTATCAGCTGTTACTCCATTTGCCATAAGAGCCGCTGCTTCATTAATCATTTCCGCAACATTTATACCAATCATATGAACCCCTAATATTTTGTCGTCATCTTTATTAACGATTACTTTTAGGAATCCTTCCGGCTCTCCTGATGTAACTGCTCTTCCGTTACCTCCGAATGGGAATTTTCCAATTCCTAGATTCGAATACTTTTCTTTGGCTTGAGCTTCTGTAAGTCCAACAGTAGAAACTTCTGGAAGTGTATAAACACATGATGGATTAGCTGATGGATCGTATGTTTCATCTCCACCTAATGCATTTACAACTGCAACTTCAGCCATTTTTGAAGCCGAGTGTGCAAGCATAAGTCTTGCATTGATATCTCCAGGTGCATAAATTCCTTCAACAGATGTTTCCATCTTATCGTTAACTACTACAGCACCTCTATCCATTTCAAGATCTATCTCTCCAACTCCATCTAAATCCGGTACTCTACCAATTGCCATAAGTACAAGATCTGCTTCTATCGAGTCACTATCCTTGATATTAAGTTTTAGTCCTGATTCAATTTCTTCAATAGACTCTAATCTGCTGCCTGTAAGGATTTTAACACCTTTCTTTCTCATTATGTTTCCTAGTTCTCTGCTCACATCTCTGTCCATAGACGGCACAATTACATCATTCGATTGAATAATTGTAACTTCTGAACCATAGGCATTGAATATAGTAGCTATTTCCGATCCAATAACTCCACCACCTACTATTGCAAGTCTTTCTGGAACTTCTTTTAAATCAAGAATCTCATCACTTGTGATAACTTTTTCATGGTCTGCTCCAGGTACTGGTACTTTAAATACCTTGGAACCACCAGCTAGTATGATTTTCTTTCCTTCTATTACTTCTTCTCCATCTTTTCCAACTATTTTAACTTTTTTGTCTTTAGTTATGCTCCCAACACCTTCATACATATCGATGTCGTGGCTCTTAAGTAATGCACCAATTCCCACTGTCATCTTTCTAACTACTCTGTTTTTATAGCTAACCACTTTTTTCATATCAAGTGAAAAGTCAGTGCTTTCAAGTGCTATACCTCTAGACTTAGCTTCTTTTATATGC
The DNA here is from genome assembly GCA_964489735.1 of uncultured Clostridia bacterium. Taxonomy (GTDB): domain Bacteria; phylum Bacillota; class Clostridia; order Tissierellales; family Gottschalkiaceae; genus Andreesenia. The sequence continues at coordinate 41,088 of CAZBAL010000016.1, forward strand.
TCAATAACTTCAGCATTTTTTACATAAGTCTTTGTAGGTATACATCCTCTATTAAGACAAGTACCACCATAATTATCTTTCTCAACAATCGCAACTTTGGCTCCTAACTGAGCACCTTTTATAGCTCCAACATATCCTGCTGGACCTCCACCAATTACTATCAAATCATACATCGCCAATATAAAAACCTCCTCATTTGAGTACTATAAAGTATGTTAATTTTATCAAATAAACATCATCTTAGCAACTAACCCTATAATTTGGAATTCATCCTCAAAGCCTTGTAAATACTTACTTTGGCTCATTTGGTTTTTCACTCTTAGCCATAGGGTCTTGATTGTATTTACTAATATACTAACAAACATCTATAGTGTACTTCTATTAAATTACCTTTACCTATTTATATACCCATATGTATTGGTTTTATGTATATTTTGAAAATTTTTTTCTTATTTTTTCAGTTTTTTATAGCTACTATGATAATGGAGATGAATGGATTTATTTAATTGAGTTTTTGTAATTATGTTATTTGTTAATAATGTGTCAAATTAGGAAAACGTTAATATTTCGAGATAAATTGATAAAACGTGATGTATTTCGCTTATTAAGGCATAAATCGGAATAATATAATAATACTAAAAACTTTATATTATCTAATATATATAGTATAATTAGCTTAGATAGTTGATATATAGTGATTATATCAATCCTGAGATGTTTGGAAACTTTAATAATTCAACCGACATAGAAAATACGGGAACTTGGAGTTTCTTACCAGCTGGCATGCCTCCTAGAGGACGTCAAAAGCTAAGAACAAAGTACCCACCTGCGAATTAGCGGGTATGAATTAGAAAAGCAACCGGCATGTTGGGGAAAAGGCCTTATATTTAATATAAGGCCTTTTTTATTTGCTCTGAAATATTCATTTGTTGAGGGTTTCCTTTTTCGTCAAAATGACTTATTTCGCTGAATCCCATTTCTTTTAAAGTACTTAGTGTGTCTATATAATTTGTCAATATCTGTGAAGGTGAATGCGCATCTGATCCAAACGCTATAATCTTTCCACCCATATCCTTATATAGTTCCAGTACTTTCCCATTTGGTAGAAAAGAGCCCATTCCATATCTATATCCCGAAGTGTTTACTTCTATACCTTTTCCCTCCGATATTATGATTTTGAATATTTTTTCTAAGATATATGAATAATCACTGAATTCCACTTTGTCTTTTAGATACTTTGAATATCTATCTATTAAATTAATATGACCAAGTACCTGATACTTTTTAAATCCTTCTACACAGTATAGAAGCTCTTCGTAATAACATTTATATGCTTCAATATCAGTTTTGTCTTCAAAGAATATCCCATCATGAAGATCTTTCTTATCTGCCGTATGAACCGACATAATTGTGAATTCAAAATCATCAAAAGGAAATCTATCTTCAATGCTCTCAACAAGATGAGGCTGCATTCCCATTTCCACTCCTGATAATATTCTTATTCTATCCTTATATTTTTCCTTAACTTCCTGAAGCTTTGGAATATATTCTTCCGGTTTGAATATAAATAAGTCATCGTATTTTGCATTTCCATAATCATAGTCAATATGATCAGTAAATGCAATTGACTTGCAGTTTCTCTCTATAGCACCCTCTATCATTTTTTCAATCGAATGAGGACAATCGCCAGAAAAGTCACTGTGAGTATGATAATCGTGCATCTGTTTTTCCTCCTTATAATTAACAACCAATGCTTAATTTAAGAAGAACTCCTCAAATATGCAAGAATTAACCTGCAGATTCAAGAAGTCCCCCAATCTACTTAACTACTATATTATAAATTCTTCCAGGAACATAAATTTCTTTCACTACTGTTTTTCCTTCAATGAAGCTCATAATTTTCTCATCAGCTCTAGCTTTCTCACTAGCTTCATCCTGATCAGCATCTTTAGAAACTGAAATTGTTCCTCTAACTTTTCCATTTACCTGAACAGCCATTTCTATTACGTCATCAACTGTTTTATTCTCATCCCATTCTGGCCATGCAGTCTCATTTAACATTCCTTCAAACCCTGCTAATTCCCAAAGTTCTTCGGTGATGTGAGGTGCAACAGGATTTAATAATGTTATATATGTTTTAAACTCAGCCTTATTGATAGAACCATTTGAATTTATATCATTTAACAGCGCCATAAGAGCAGCTACTCCAGTATTGTACTTCATATGCTCGTAATCTTCTGTCACTTTCTTGATAGTCTTATGGAAATTAGTTTCAAGCTCTTTGCTGTATTCTTCTCCATCAACCAATATATCTTGAAGCTTCCAAACTCTGTCTAGGAATCTTCTACAGCCTTTTACTCCATTTTCTGACCAAGAAACTGATTTTTCAAAATCGCCTATGAACATCTCATATGTTCTAAGAGTATCCGCTCCGAATTCATTTACAACATCGTCTGGATTTACAACATTTCCTCTTGATTTAGACATTTTTTCATTATTTTCACCAAGAATCATACCGTGTGATGTTCTCTTTTGGTAAGGCTCTATATTTGGAACAACTCCTATATCATAAAGGAATTTATACCAGAATCTTGAGTAAAGAAGGTGAAGTGTAGTATGCTCCATTCCTCCATTGTACCAGTCAACAGGCATCCAATAATCTATCTTGTCCTTGCTCGCTAGAGCATTATCATTGTGTGGATCAATATATCTTAGGAAATACCATGATGAACCAGCCCACTGAGGCATAGTATCTGTCTCTCTTTTTGCAGGCTCTCCACATTTAGGACATTCTGTATTAACCCAATCTGTCATCTTAGCTAGTGGTGACTCTCCATCATCACCTGGCTCATATGATTCAACTTCCGGTAACACTAGAGGAAGCTCACTCTCCGGAAGTGGAACCCATCCACACTTTTCACAGTGAACCATTGGAATAGGTTCTCCCCAGTATCTCTGTCTTGAGAACACCCAGTCTCTAAGTTTGAAATTAGTCTTTTTAAAGCCTATTCCTTTCTCTTCTATATATGCTGCAATTTTTTCTTTCGCTTCGGCAACTTCAAGTCCATCTATGATTTCTGAATTTACTATTATTCCAGTATCTGTATCCGTATAAGCCTCTTCTTCAACATTCCCACCTTTTACAACTTCAACAATCGGAAGGTTAAATTTCTTTGCAAACTCCCAGTCTCTAGAGTCGTGTCCAGGTACTGACATAACAGCTCCTGTCCCATAGCTCATAAGAACATAGTCTGAAATCCATACAGGTATTTCTTGTCCTGAAACAGGATTTGTTGCATTTATTCCTTTTATCTGAACTCCTGTCTTTTCCTTAGCTAATTCAGTCCTCTCAAAATCTGACTTCTTAGCTGCATACTCTCTGTATTCCATAAGTTCATCGTAGTTTTCTATTGAATCTTTGTACTTTTCAATTAGTGGATGCTCTGGAGAAAGTACCATATAAGTAACTCCATAAAGCGTATCCGGTCTAGTAGTGTATACTGTGAGCTTCTCTCCACCTGTTAGAGCAAACTCAATCTCCATACCTTCAGATTTTCCTATCCAGTTTATCTGAGATGCTTTTATCTTATCAAGATAGTTAACAGTATCAAGATCTTCGGCTAATCTGTCAGCATACTCAGTTATTCTGAGCATCCACTGATTTTTAACTCTTCTTGAAACCTCTGCTCCACATCTCTCACATCCACCACCTACAACTTCTTCATTTGAAAGTCCAACTTTACAGTCTGGACACCAGTTGATAGATGCCTCTTTTTTATATGCAAGACCTTTTTCAAACATTTTAAGAAAAATCCACTGAGTCCATTTGTAATATTCCGGATCAGTCGTGTCTATCTCTCTTGACCAGTCAAAAGAAAGTCCTAATGACTGAAGCTGCTGCTTGAACTTTGCAATATTCTGCTCAGTTACTATTCTAGGATGTATCTTGTTTTTAATTGCGAAGTTTTCTGTAGGAAGTCCAAATGCATCCCATCCCATAGGATAAAGAACATTATAACCTTCCATTCTTCTCTTTCTTGATACTATATCAAGCGCAGTATACGGTCTAGGATGACCAACATGAAGACCCTGTCCTGATGGATAAGGGAATTCAATAAGCGCGTAGAATTTCGGCTTATCAGTATCATCTGATGCGTAAAAAGTTCCTTTTTCTTCCCAGATGCCCTGCCATTTTTTCTCTATTTCACTTGGTTTATACTCTCCCAAAGTTTTCATCTCCTCTTATATATCTGTATGTATCTATACAATAAACTTGACATAATTAACTGTCTATCTCAAGTCTGAAAATACACTGTTATCCAAGTAATATATTATCATATGAAAGTTGATAAATCAATTGACTACCACTAATGCCAATCTTGTTATATAATAATTATTATCAGTTGTTTGAATTGAAATTCTTATAAGGATATCAATATATATAGTAAATAATTTTAAAGGATGGTTGTATGAAAAAAATTGATAGAAAACTTATCGTGGGTCTTATCATTTTTGTCCTATTGGGAATAGGAATATATAGATCTATGAATACTCCAAAAGAGATTAAGAGAACTAATTATATGTTGGGAACAGTTGTCAATCTTACACTTTATACTAAAGACGATTCCGTTTTTGAAAAATGCTTCGATATTGTAAGAGAAATCGAAAATAAGATGAGCTTAAATATAAAAGAGAGCGAAATAAATAATATAAATAAAAACGGATTTAATAATCCAATAAAGCTCTCTGATGATATGTACAACGTAATTAAAAAAAGCATTGAATACTCCAAGCTATCTGATGGCAAGTTTGATATTACGGCTGGTAAACTGGTTGAGCTTTGGAATATTGGAACTGATAAGGCTAGACTGCCATCTCAAGAAGAAATCGACTCTTCACTTCCTTTTGTAGATTACAATAATATTGTTCTCAATGATGAAGATAAGACTATAGAACTTAAAAAAGATGGAATGGTTCTGGATCTAGGAGGAATTGCAAAAGGATACGCTGCTGATAAACTAAGGGATTATATAAAATCTCAAAACATCGACAAAGCTATAATAGATTTAGGTGGAAATATTTATGTTATTGGAACAAATCCCAATGACAAACCTTGGGGAATCGGCATTCAAAACCCTTTCACAGACAATAGAAATGAATATATTGGTTCTGTATCGGAAGCAGATAAGTCCATAGTTACTTCAGGAGTTTACGAGAGATATTTTGAATATGATGAAAAAAAATATCATCACATATTAGATACAAGAACAGGATACCCTGTGGAAAATGATATCATGGGAGTCTCTATAGTTTCTAAAGATTCAATAGATGGAGATGCCCTTTCAACTTCAGTATTTGCCATGGGTATTCATGATGGCATGAAGCTGATAAACTCTCTACCCGATGTCGATGCAGTATTTATTACAAAAAATAAAGAAATATACCTGTCTGACAACATAAAAAATAATTTCAAACTGAATAACCAGGACTTCAGAGTAACTGATTTTAAATAATAAAATTCATCATTAAACATAGAAGCAGCTCTAGGAAAAATAGCCTGAGCTGCTTTCAAAATATACTAGCAAACTGTTGATATTGCCAGTTCCTTTCCACTTTTAGAATCCTTCATTCTAACAAGCAGGATTCTAGACATAGACATGTCTTTAGGAGCCATAACAATCGTTACCCCATCAAATTCAAACTCAGAGTCAAATTCCTTCGGATTATCACGAACCCAATCAAATACATATCCTATTCAACTCTTCTTCGTGAAAAATCTCAAAGAACTTCCTTCAGATTCTTTTCTCATAAATTCCAAAGCATCCGGTGTTATCTGAAATTCCATTCTATCCTCTCCAAACCATTGATTATTTTCACTCATTAGTATATTTAAAAGTATATTGAGCCACAGTCATATTATTTTGAAAACTGAAATGAAAGAAACGCTGAAAAACAGAAGAAGTCAGACAAAATAAATCTGTCCGACTCCTATCTTCTGTTCTATATTATTCTTATTGTTTCAACACTTCAAAAATACTAGATATAGCTAAATCTTCACCCCAAGGATATTCTTGAAGTCTAACTTTTATCAGTACAGATTTTACCATATCTCTTTTGTCCATAATAATAGTCATACCGTCTATTTCAAATATTTCGTCGCCATCTTCAGGCTCATCCTGAGCCCAGTCAAAAATATTACCCATTCAGGCTTTTCTTCTGATAAAAAAACGGACTTTTTTACCTTCTGACTCTTTTTTTAAGAATTCCATTGCATCTGGAGCAAAATCAAATTCCATCTCTATCCTCTCCCAATTATAAAATATATACAAAATAACCTTGTCATATTTATTTATCAATAGTATAAATATACCCATTTAAGAAGAGAATAAACATACCTAAATTCTTTAATTTAACTTTTTCTTAACCCCATAAGGGATTATTATTATTCTTCCGAAGCTGGCTCTACGAAAACTCTCTGAGCTAATAGGTTATCCATTTGATAAAGTGCACTATTATCTCCTTGAATTCTCTGAAGCTTAGTTATATGCTCTTGCATATGACCTTCTTCTTCCATTTGCTCTTCAACGAACCAGTTCAGGAAATGAACTGTAGCATATTCTTTTTCATCATGAGCTATATCCATAAGGTTATAAATTCTAGCTGTAACCGACTCTTCATGCTTTAGAGCTTCTTGGAAAACATCTAAAGGTGAATTGAAGAAGTTTTGTGGTGCTGGCAGAGCATCTATTCTTATTCTAAGACCTCTCTCAACAATATAGTTATAGAACTTCATTGCGTGAAAAAGCTCTTCCTTATACTGCTCCATAAAGAAGTTTGTAAATCCATCTAATCCTTCTTCTGAACAGTATCCAGCCATCCCTAAATAGTAATGAGCTGAAGCAAACTCATAATTCATTTGTTCATTTAATGCATCTGTAAGTCTTTGCGATACCATATTATACACTCCTTAATTAATTAATGTCTTATATTTATATACATACCCATATATTAACCTATA
>CAZBAL010000017.1:0-43443 GCA_964489735.1 uncultured Clostridia bacterium
TCAAGAAAAACAATTGGCAGTTCAAATAGAAATAAAGCAAGAATTAAAGTGGCTAAACTATATGAAAAAATATCGAATCAAAGAAAAGACTTTTTAAATAAGCTGTCAACTGATTTAGTGAAAAGCTATGACATTATCTGTCTGGAAACATTGAAAGTCAAAAACATGTTAAAAAACAGCAGATTAGCGAAAGCTGTATCAGATGTATCATGGTCGGAGTTTGTAAGACAACTGGAGTACAAATGCGACTGGTATGGAAAACAGCTTATAAAAATAGATACTTTCTTTGCATCAAGTCAACTATGTTCTGTTTGTGGATATAAGAATGAGGAAGTCAGAAATCTTAGTATTAGAGAGTGGACTTGCACAAAATGTAATACTGAGCATGACAGAGATATAAATGCCAGTATAAATATTCTAAATGAAGGATTGAGACTAATAGGTAATTAATTAATATATATAAGAACCGTAGGAACTACGGGGATAGCCTGTGGAGAATTTGTAAGACATACAAAAGTATGCAGAATTCTATGAAACAGGAACCTCGTGACTTTAGTCATGAGAGGTTCAGAAAATTGGTAAGATTAGAAGAGTCAGAGTTGCGACATCGGATTTCCTTGAGCAGCAGATTATCCTCGGTAGAGGAGGCACCAGAATTTCTGCAAGAGAGCTCAAGCTTGAAGTGGATGGATATAAAGATAGGGTTGAAAGAACGAGCAAAAAAAACAACACAGAAAACAATACTAGTATTGGAAGAGTTGGAGAGGAAGTTCAGGATGCATTAAAGGCATGGAAAGAGCTATACCTTGCTGATGAAGAAGTATTAAAGGAAAAGAAGAAAAAATCAAGACGGAAAAATTAGCTCTACTAGAATTATCAGCAGTTAATCTGTATTGACATAAGGCTTACTAAGTAGTAAAATAGTCTCGAGATGATAAGCCTGTGTAGCTCAGTCGGTAGAGCACTTGCATGGTAAGCAAGGGGTCATCGGTTCGATTCCGGTCATAGGCTCCAAGCAGCAAATAGTCAATAATAAATAAGAGCTAATAAATAAAGCTAACTATTGAGGAGGATTCATAATGGGTAAAGAAAAATTTGAAAGAAGTAAACCGCACGTTAACATAGGAACAATAGGACACGTTGACCACGGTAAAACAACATTAACAGCAGCAATCACAACAGTACTTCACAACAGATACGGAACTGGTTCAGGAGTAGCATACGACAACATAGATAAAGCACCAGAAGAGAGAGAAAGAGGAATCACAATCTCTACATCACACGTTGAGTATGAAACACCAAACAGACACTACGCACACGTAGACTGTCCAGGTCACGCTGACTATGTTAAGAACATGATCACAGGAGCAGCTCAGATGGACGGAGCTATCCTAGTATGTTCAGCAGCAGATGGTCCAATGCCACAGACAAGAGAGCATATCCTGCTTTCAAGACAGGTTGGAGTACCAACAATAGTAGTATTCCTAAACAAAGCAGACATGGTAGATGACGAAGAGCTTATCGAACTAGTAGAAATGGAAGTTAGAGAACTTCTAAGCGAATACGAATTCGACGGAGACAACACACCAATCGTAGTTGGATCAGCTCTTAAAGCAATCGAAGACCCATCAAGCGAGTGGGGAGACAAAATCATCGAGCTTATGGAAGCAGTAGATGAGACAATCCCAACACCAGAAAGAGACACAGACAAGCCATTCCTAATGCCAGTAGAGGACGTATTCTCAATTACAGGTAGAGGAACAGTTGCAACAGGAAGAGTAGAAAGAGGAGTTCTTAAAGTACAGGACAACGTAGAAATCGTTGGACTAGCAGACGAAGCAAGAACAGTAGTATGTACAGGAATCGAGATGTTCAGAAAGCTTCTTGACGAAGCACAAGCAGGAGATAACATCGGAGCACTATTAAGAGGTGTTCAGAGAGAAGAGCTAGAAAGAGGACAAGTACTAGCAGCTCCAGGAACAATCACTCCACATACAAAATTCAAAGGAGAAGTATACGTACTAACAAAAGAAGAGGGTGGAAGACACACTCCATTCTTTGACGGATACAGACCACAATTCTACTTCAGAACAACAGACGTTACAGGATCAATCAAGCTTGAAGAAGGCGTAGAGATGGTAATGCCTGGAGATAACGCAACATTTGAAATCGAACTTATCACACCAATCGCAATGGAAAAAGGACTTAAGTTCGCTATCAGAGAAGGTGGAAGAACAGTTGGAGCAGGAGTTGTTACAGAAATCTTAGGATAATCAATATTCTAAATTCTTAACAGAGAGCTACAGCGGTTATTAAACTGAAACAGTTAAAGCTTAGATATAAAATTAGACTCAGCAGTTAATTCTGCTGAGTCTTTGTTGTGTTTAATGTTATAAAACTTGCTTAAGAATTAGATGGAAATTTCGAGGTCTAAAAATATTGTTTTTAGCATATTAAACTGACAGGAAAAGACTGAAAACTGAGTCAGAATAAATTATGAAAATAATTCTTAAGTGCTTGATATTCAAATATTTCAAGACAAAAATATATTGACATCACCTTTAAACTATGATAGTTTATATAAAGTGGTATAGAAAAGGATTGTTTTACCCATAAATAATCAATTTTAAATAAGATAATATAGAACGTAGATGTTTTTGGCATAGATGCTTGAAAGCATAGCAGCATTAATTTAGGAGGTGTGTTAAAGTTGAGATCAAAAGTAACTTTAGCTTGTACTGAATGTAAACGTAGAAACTACGATACGATGAAGAATAAGAAGAATAATCCAGACAGAATTGAAATGAAAAAATACTGTAAATTCTGTGGCACACATACACTTCATAAAGAAACAAAATAATTTGTAAAGGGTGTGAAGTAATTGTCGTCTCAGTCTAATATAGAGAAAAGATCTAAACAGAATGTGTCTTTTTTCAAGGGAGTAAGATCCGAATTCAAGAAGGTGACATGGCCAACAAAAGAAGAACTGATCAGAAACACCATAGTAGTATTAGTTTTCTGTATATTCATAGCACTATTTGTATGGATTGTAGATTTAGGACTGCACAAGCTACTATCTCTTATAATTAAGAAGTAGTAAATAAAGGAGGTAAGGACTTTTAGTCCACATAATATGGCAGAATCAGATAAAGGTAAATGGTATGTAGTACACACTTACTCAGGTCATGAAAATAAAGTTAAGGCGAACCTTGAGAAGTTAGTAGAAAACAGAGGGATGCAAGATATGATATTCAATATCGAGGTTCCTATGGAAGAGTACGCTGAAAACAAAGATGGCAAGATAGTGATCAAGGAGAGAAAGAAGTTTCCTGGTTACGTTATTGTCAAAATGATTATGACAGATGAGTCTTGGTATTTAATCAGAAATACCAGAGGGGTGACGAGTTTCGTTGGACAAGGAACAAAGCCAATTCCATTGACTGATGAAGAAGTTGCAAAACTTGGAGTCCATGAAGAAATACCTCAGCTTGATGCTGAAGTTGGCGACACGGTAATAATAAAAGATGGCGCTTTCAAAGATGTCGAAGCGGTAATTAAAGAAATCGACAATGAAAGAGGAAAGGTTAAAGCCTCTATTTCAATCTTTGGAAGAGAAACGGAAGTTGATTTGGACTTCAATCAGTTTGACAAGTTCAACTAATTGAACAGTTCAGGTGAAAAATTTCTGGGCTAAGAAATTGAGTTTCAAACAATATAGATAGATTTAAAGGAAATATTTGAGGAGGTGCGTTTAATGGCTAATAAAGTTATAGCTATAGTTAAACTACAAATTCCAGCGGGAAAAGCTACACCAGCTCCACCAGTAGGAACTGCGCTTGGACCACACGGAGTTAATATAATGCAATTTACAAAGGAGTTCAATGCAAAGACAGCGGATCAGGCAGGTATGATAATACCAGTTGTTATGACTGTATATCAAGACAGATCGTTCACTTTCATAACTAAGACTCCACCAGTAGCAATTTTACTTAAAAAAGCTATCGGTTTAGAAAAGGGATCAGGAGTTCCTAACAAAGACAAAGTAGGATCTATATCAAAAGACAAAGTAAAAGAAATTGCAGAGCTTAAATTAGTAGACCTTAATGCAGCTGACGTTGAAGCAGCTATGAGAATGGTTGAAGGTACTGCAAGAAGCATGGGTATAACAGTAGAATAATAGATTTTTTACGCAGTGGGAGGTATAAACAACCGCTAATACCACGGAGGAGGTTAATTATAAATGGCAAAAAGAGGAAAAAGATATCAAGAGGTATCTAAATTAGTAGACAGAGAAAAACTATATGATTTAGAAGAGGCAGTTGAACTAGTTGTTGAAACTGCAAAAGCTAAGTTTGATGAATCAATAGAGCTTACAGCAAGATTAGGTGTTGACCCTAGACACGCTGATGAGCAAGTTAGAGGAGCTATAGTTCTTCCTAACGGAACAGGTAAAGAAGTTAAAGTATTAGTTTTCGCAAAAGGCGAGAAAGCTTCAGAAGCAGAAGCTGCTGGAGCGGATTTTGTAGGAGCTGAAGAGCTTGTAGAAAAAATCCAAAAAGAAAACTGGTTCGACTATGATGTAGTTGTAGCTACTCCTGATATGATGGGTGTAGTTGGTAGAATCGGTAGAGTATTAGGACCAAAAGGACTAATGCCAAACCCAAAATCTGGAACAGTTACTTTCGAAGTAGAAAAAGCTGTTAAAGATATTAAAGCTGGTAAGGTTGAGTACAGAGTAGACAAGACTGGTATAGTTCACGTTGCATTCGGAAAAGCATCTTTCGGAAAAGAGAAACTTCAAGAAAATATAGATGCTCTAATGGACGCTATAATAAAAGCTAAACCAGCTGCTGCTAAGGGTAAATACCTTAAGTCAGTAGTACTATCTAGCACAATGGGACCTGGAATCAAAGTTAATGCACAAAAATTAATGGACTAATTATAAAAAAAGATTGACAGTTTATTAAATAGTTTGTTATAATTGTTTTTGTTCACAAGAGAATACTTTCCGAAGACAGCAGGTGTCGATAAGACCTAAATATCCTGCCGAGGGTTCAATAGATAGATCATTAGCCTTCGTACGTCTTTGTGCGAAGGCTTTTATATATTTGAAGCATTGTCACAGGAAAGCCGAGACTTATTAGGAGGTGACATTATGTCAAAAGAAGCTATAAAGGTTAAACAGGACTTAGTTTCTGAGATAGCGGAAAAGCTGGAAAAAGCTACTGCATGTGTAGTAGTTGACTATAAAGGTCTTACAGTTGAAGAAGCTACTGAATTGAGATCTAAATTCAGAGAAGCAGATATCGAATACAAGGTATTAAAAAATACTTTAGTTAGAAGAGCTGCAAAAGAAATAAACAAGATGGAAGAATTCAATGATGAAAAACTAGTTGGAACTAACGCATTCGCATTCAGTTATGATGATGCAGTTGCACCAGCTAAAGTAATCAAAGATTTCGCTAAAGAACATCCAAACCTAGAGTTCAAAATGGGATATGTTGAAGGTGAGTTTTATGACGCTGCACAGCTAGAAAACTTAGCTAACATACCATCAAGAGAAGAGCTTATTGCGAAACTTCTTGGAAGTCTTAGAGCGCCAGTTTCTAACTTCGTTTACTTAGTTGATGCTATAGCTAAGAGCAAAGATAGCGGAGAAGAAGCTGAAGCAGAAGCTTAATTAAAGCGTACAAGATTTAAAACATAAAGAATTACAGATTAAACAATTAATTAAAAAATTTCGGAGGTGTCATATAATGACTATAGAACAAATATTAGAAGCTATAGAAGAAATGAAAGTTCTTGAGCTTAATGAATTAGTAAAAGCAGCAGAGGAAAAATTTGGAGTATCAGCATCAGCACCAGTTATGATGGCAGGAGCAGCTGGCGGAGAAGCAGGTGGAGCAGCAGAAGAAAAATCAGAAGTTGACGTTGTTCTTGAAGACGCTGGATCACAAAAAATCAAAGTTATCAAAGTTGTTAGAGAGTTAACAGGATTAGGACTTAAAGATGCTAAAGAATTAGTTGACGGAGCTCCTAAAACTATAAAAGAAGCTGTAGCTAAAGAAGAAGCAGAAGAAATGAAAGAAAAACTTGCAGAAGTTGGAGCTACTGTAGAGCTTAAATAATTAAGTTTATAAAGCTATTATAATGAGAATAAATTAAATAAAAAGTTTCACTGAAGATTCGGTGGAACTTTTTTTTATTGACACGTTTACGTCGTTGTGATAATATAATATAATGCAAAAGAGACGGTATTTACAGGAAATTATTTTCTTACGTCGATAAAACTAGTTTTAATAAGGGGTGAAATACATGGTACATCCTATTTCAGTAGGAAAAAGAACTCGTATGAGCTATTCAAAGATTGACGAAGTTCTACCACTGCCAGACTTGATTGAGATTCAGAAGAAGTCTTATGAGTGGTTCTTAAACGAAGGATTAGATGAAGTTTTTGATGATGTATCACCGATAAACGATTACTCAGGCAATTTGGTTTTAGAATTTATGGGCTTTAGAATCGGAGAAGAGACAAAGTATGATGAAGAAGAATCGAAAGAGAGAGATGTTACTTATGCCTCACCGATAAAGGCTAAAGTTAGACTTATCAACCAGGAGACTGGAGAAGTCAAAGAGCAGGAAGTTTTCATGGGAGACCTTCCGCTGATGACAGACAAGGGTACTTTTATTATAAATGGTGCAGAGAGGGTTATAGTTTCACAGCTTGTTAGATCACCATCTGTGTATTATGCAGAAGAGATTGATAAAACAGGAAAGAGCCTTTACTCTTCAACTGTTATTCCGAATAGAGGTGCATGGCTTGAGTATGAATCAGATTCAAATGACATACTTCACATTAGAGTTGACAGAACAAGAAAGCTACCTCTTACAATTTTCCTAAGAGCTATAGGGTATGAGCAGAACTCAACTATTATAGAGCTTTTTGGAGAAACAGAACAGCTTTTAAAGACACTGGAGAAAGATAATACAAAAACTAAAGATGAGGCTTTAATTGAAATCTACAAACGTTTAAGACCAGGCGAGCCTCCTACGCTAGATAGTGCACAAAGTCTTTTTGAAGCACTGTTTTTTGATGTAAAAAGATATGATTTAGCTAAAGTTGGGCGTTATAAACTAAATAAGAAGCTTGCTCTTAGAAATAGAATTTCAGATAAGAAGGCAGCTGAAATAATAATTAACTCTGAAACAGGAGAAATCATTGTTGAAGAGAATCAAGTAATAGATATAGACAAAGCTATAGAAATAGAAAATGCTGGAATCAAAGAAGTTAAGATTCTAAACAAAGAAGGAAAAGTAGTAACGGTAATAGGAAATCACTTTGTAGATGCAAAAGCATTTGATCTTCCTTTTTCACTAGATGAATTTGGTTTAAAAGAAAAAGTGTATTATCCTATCATGAACCAGTTGATAGAAGAATATGGTGACGATGAAGAAGAACTTAAAGAAGCTATAAAGAAGAGTGTTAGAGAATTATCACCTAAGCACCTTCTGATACCTGATATGGTAGCGTCAGTTTCATATGAACTGAACTTATTCCAAGGTGTTGGTAGTGTTGATGATATAGATCACTTGGGTAACCGTAGAGTTCGTTCGGTTGGAGAACTGCTTCAGAACCAATTCAGAATAGGTCTTTCAAGAATGGAAAGAGTTGTAAGAGAGAGAATGACTATCCAGGATATAGAAGTTGTCACTCCTCAGACTCTGATAAACATCAGACCAGTTACTGCTGCAATCAAGGAATTCTTTGGTAGTTCACAGCTTTCACAGTTCATGGATCAGACGAATCCACTAGCTGAGCTTACGAATAAAAGAAGAATGTCTGCGCTTGGACCAGGTGGTCTTAGTAGAGATAGAGCAGGATTCGAAGTTAGAGACGTTCATAGTTCTCACTACGGAAGAATGTGTCCGATAGAGACTCCTGAGGGGCCAAATATCGGTCTTATAACATCTTTAACTACTTATGCAAAGATAAATGATTACGGATTTATTGAAGTTCCTTTCAGAAAGGTTAACAGAGGAACTGGTATTGTTACGAATGAAATAGATTATCTAACAGCAGATTTAGAGGACTTATACAATGTTGCTCAGTCAAATGAACCACTTGATGAGAACGGAATGTTTGTGAATGAGAGAATGATTGCAAGAGCTACTTACGGAGCTGTTGATGTTCTTTCAAGAGAAGAAATAGACTATATGGACGTTTCACCTAAGCAGATAGTTTCTGTTGGTACGGCAATGATACCGTTCCTTGAGAATGATGACGCGAATAGAGCGCTGATGGGATCAAACATGCAGAGACAGGCAGTGCCTCTGCTTAAAACGGAAGCTCCTATAATAGGAACAGGAATTGAGTATAAGGCTGCTCAGGATTCAGGTTCAATGGTTATTTGTAAAAACCCAGGAACGATTGAGAGAGTTTCATCTAATGAAATATTAGTAAGAAGAGATGAAGATGGCACTATAGATAGATACAATCTTCTTAAATTCAAACGTTCTAACCAGGGAACTTGTATAAACCACAGACCTATAGTTAAAAAAGGTGAAAAAGTAGAAAAAGACCAGCCGATAGCGGATGGTCCATCAACTGACCAAGGAGAAATAGCATTAGGTAAAAACCTGCTTATTGCATTCATGACTTGGGAAGGATATAACTATGAGGATGCTATTCTTCTAAATGAAAGACTTGTAAAAGAAGATGTTTTAACATCAGTTCATATAGAAGAGTACGAATCAGAAGCTAGAGATACAAAGCTTGGACCAGAGGAGATAACTAGAGATATACCTAATGTTGGAGAAGAGTCTCTTAAAGATCTGGACGAGAGAGGAATAATCAGAATAGGAGCAGAAGTTGAGGCTAATGATATATTAGTTGGTAAAGTTACTCCAAAAGGAGAGACAGAACTTACTGCAGAAGAGAGATTATTACGTGCAATCTTTGGCGAGAAAGCAAGAGAAGTAAGAGATACATCACTTAGAGTGCCACATGGAGAAAAAGGTATAATTGTTGATGTCAGAGTATTTACAAGAGAAAATGGCGATGAATTATCTCCAGGAGTTACACAGCTTGTAAGAGTTTATGTAGCGACTAAGAGAAAGATAAATGTTGGAGATAAGATGTGCGGTAGACACGGAAACAAAGGTGTTATTTCTAGAATACTGCCTGAAGAAGATATGCCATATTTACCAGATGGACAGCCATTAGATGTTGTTCTTAACCCACTTGGAGTTCCTTCGCGTATGAATATCGGACAGGTACTTGAGGTGCACTTAGGAATTGCAGCTAAGAAAGCTGGATGGATGGTAGCTACTCCTGTATTTGACGGAGCAAATGAAGATGATATTAAAGAAGCGCTTAAGGAACAGGGATTACCTGAAAGCGGAAAGATATATTTAAGAGACGGTAGAAGTGGGGAAGAATTTGATAATCCAGTAACAGTTGGATATATGTATATGCTTAAGCTTCACCATTTAGTTGATGAAAAGATTCACGCAAGATCTACAGGACCTTATTCGTTAGTTACTCAACAGCCGCTTGGAGGTAAAGCTCAGTTTGGTGGTCAGAGATTTGGAGAGATGGAGGTTTGGGCTCTTGAGGCCTATGGAGCTTCACATACTCTACAGGAGATACTGACTGTAAAATCTGATGATGTTGTTGGACGTGTTAAAACTTATGAAGCGATTGTAAAAGGAGAGAGCATTCCTGAGCCAGGAATTCCTGAATCATTCAAAGTTCTTATAAAAGAGCTTCAGTCTCTAGCATTAGATGTTGTTGTGCTTTCAGACAATGATGAAGAGATTGAGCTAAAAGAGTTTACTGATGATGAATTTGAAGATGCTGATATAATGCAGCCTGAAGGATTCGAAGGACACAGAGATGACGAAGATACAAAGAGAAATCTTGAAGCTATCGTTGGAGAAGATTCAGAAGACGATGAATCAGAAGATTCAGAAGATACAGATGAAGAATAGAATATATATTGACTATACTGTTAGAAGGGAGAGATAGCCCTTGTTCGATTTAGAAAATTTTGATTCAATAAGAATAGGGCTTGCTTCACCTGAAAAGATAAGACAATGGTCTAGAGGTGAAGTTAAGAAGCCGGAAACAATAAACTATAGAACTTTAAAACCAGAAAAAGAAGGTCTATTCTGTGAAAAGATATTCGGGCCAACTAAAGACTGGGAATGTAACTGTGGAAAGTATAAAAGAGTCAGATACAAAGGTGTAGTTTGTGATAGATGTGGGGTTGAAGTTACTAAAGCAAAAGTAAGAAGAGAGAGAATGGGGCATATTGAACTTGCTGCCCCTGTATCTCATATTTGGTATTTCAAGGGAATACCTAGCAGAATGGGACTTATACTTAATATGTCTCCAAGAATATTAGAAAAAGTTCTTTATTTTGCATCATATATAGTAATAGATCCAGGTGAATCTGAACTTTCACAAAAAGATATCCTTACAGAAGGTGAATACAGAGAAGCTTATGAAAAGTATGGAAATACATTCAGAGCTGGTATGGGTGCAGAAGCTGTAAAAGAGCTGCTTGACCTTATTGACCTTGATAAGGAGTCTGAAGATCTTAAGATTCAGCTTAAAGAGAGTACAGGACAGAAAAAAATAAGAGTTACGAGAAGACTTGAAGCTGTTGAAGCATTCAGAAAATCTGGGAACAGACCTTCTTGGATGATTATTGATGTCGTACCTGTTATTCCACCTGATTTAAGACCTATGGTTCAGTTAGATGGAGGAAGATTTGCAACATCTGACCTTAATGATCTATATAGAAGAGTAATAAACAGAAATAACAGACTTAAAAGACTTTTAGATTTAGGTGCACCAGATATAATTGTCAGAAATGAGAAGAGAATGCTGCAGGAAGCTGTAGATGCTCTTATCGACAATGGTAGAAGAGGAAGACCTGTTACAGGACCAGGAAACAGACCTCTTAAATCACTATCTGATATGCTTAAAGGTAAGCAAGGTCGTTTCAGACAGAACCTACTTGGTAAAAGGGTTGACTATTCAGGTCGTTCGGTTATCGTTGTTGGACCTGAACTTAAATTCTATCAATGTGGTCTGCCTAAGAAAATGGGACTTGAACTATTCAAACCGTTTGTAATGAAAAGACTTGTTGAAGATGAACATGCACATAATATAAAGAGTGCAAAGAGAATAGTGGAAAAAATGCAGCCAATAGTTTGGGATGTGCTTGAAGAAGTTATTAAAGAGCATCCAGTTCTATTGAACCGTGCTCCTACTCTTCACAGACTAGGGATTCAGGCATTTGAACCTATCTTAGTAGAAGGAAAAGCTATAAAGCTTCACCCTCTAGTTTGTACAGCGTACAATGCCGACTTTGACGGTGACCAGATGGCCGTTCACGTGCCGCTTTCAGTTGAAGCACAGGCGGAAGCTAGATTCCTTATGTTATCAACTAATAATATTCTAGCTCCTAAAGATGGAAAGCCTATAACTACTCCTACTCAGGATATGGTCTTAGGTAGTTACTATCTGACTTATGAAAAAGAAGGAGATCTGGGAGAAGGATCAATATTCAAGGATTACGAAGAAATGCTTCTAGCTTATGAAAATAAGACAGTATCACTTCATGCGAGAGTTAAAGTGAGAAAGAAAACAGAAGATGGAAAGTCAGTACTGGTTGAAAGTACTGTAGGTAGATTCATCTTTAATGAAGCAATTCCGCAGGACCTTGGCTTCATAGACAGAACTGTAGATCCGTATGGACTAGAAGTCAATGATTTAGTAGATAAAAAGCTTTTAGGAAAAGTAGTAGATAAATGTTATAGAAAGCATGGAAATGCTATAACAGCTGAGGTTCTTGACAATGTTAAGAACACAGGGTTCAAATTCTCTACAAAAGGAGCTATTACTGTAAGTATCGAAGATATAGTAGTACCTGATGAAAAGCCAGTTTTAATTGAAGAAGCTGAAGAACAGGTAGATAAATATGAGAGAGCTTATAGAAGAGGTCTTATCTCAAACTCAGAAAGATACGAAAGAGTAATAGACGTTTGGAGTAAAACGACAGATAAAGTTACAGACGCCCTAATGGATAATCTGGACAGTCTGAATAATATATTCATAATGGCTCATTCAGGAGCGAGAGGTAGTAAGAACCAGATAAGACAGCTTGCAGGTATGAGGGGACTTATGGCGAATGCGACAGGAGAAACTGTTGAGCAGCCTATCAGAGCGAACTTCAGAGAGGGGCTTACAGTTCTTGAGTTCTTTACTTCTACTCACGGATCGCGTAAAGGTCTAGCTGATACGGCTCTTAGAACTGCAGACTCGGGTTACCTTACAAGAAGACTTGTTGACGTAAGTCAGGATGTAATTGTAAGAGAAGAAGACTGTGGAACTACAGAAGGTATTACTGCTAGAGCATTTATGGACGGAAGAGAGGAAATAGAATCTCTTTGGGATAGAATAGAAGGAAGATATAGTAATGAAGATCTATACCATCCAGAAACAAATGAGTTATTAGTAGGCTACAATGAGATTATCACAGAAAATATTGCTGATAAGATCATAGCGGCAGGAATTGAAGAAGTTAAAATAAGAAATGTGTTCTCTTGTAAGACTAGACACGGAGTATGTACTAAGTGTTATGGAAGAAACCTTGCAACAGGAAATGTAGTTGATATCGGTGAAGCTGTAGGAATTATAGCGGCACAGTCAATAGGTGAGCCGGGTACACAGCTTACGATGCGTACATTCCACACAGGTGGAGTTGCTGGAGCAGATATCACACAGGGTCTTCCAAGGGTTGAAGAGCTTTTTGAGGCTAGAAAACCTAAGGGACTTGCTGTTATTTCAGAAATAGCAGGAACAGTTGCAATTAAAGAGAGCAAGAAGAAAAGAGAAGTTGTTGTTACATCAGCAGATGGAGAAAGTAAAAACTATAGCATAGTTTATGGATCTAGAATAAAAGTAGTCGATGGACAGGAAATTGAAGCAGGAGACGAAATTACAGAAGGTTCGGTAAACCCGCATGATATCCTTAGAATTAAAGGTATTGCTGGAGTTGAAAACTATATAGTAAAAGAAGTTCAAAGAGTTTACAGACTTCAGGGTGTTGATATAAACGACAAACATATAGAAGTAATCGTTAGACAGATGCTCAACAAGATTAAAATTGAAGAGCCTAATGATACAGAAATGCTTCCAGGTAGCTTGATAAGTGTATTTGATTTTGATGAATCGAATGCAAAGACGATAGAGGAAGGCGGAGAACCAGCAGAAGGAGAGAGAACTCTTCTTGGTATAACAAAGGCTTCTCTAGCAACAGACTCATTCTTATCAGCTGCATCATTCCAGGAAACTACTAGAGTCTTAACAGAATCAGCTATCAAAGGAAAAGTGGATAATCTGCTTGGACTTAAAGAGAATGTTCTTATAGGTAAGCTTATACCAGCAGGAACAGGTATGAAGAGATATAAAGATATCGTAGTAGATTTACCATATGAAGAGAGTATGGAAGTTGAAGAAGAACTAGATAATGAAGAAAATATTATTGACACTGAGATTAACTAATGCTATAATCTTTTAGTGTGTAATAATCAAAGTAATTGAAATTGGATTGCTCACAAGAGTAATCCAATTTTGATGTAAAGCTATTTTATTAAAAATTCGAAGAAGGAGGTGCCTTGATGCCAACTATCAATCAGTTAGTTAGAAAAGGTAGAGAAAAAGCAGTAAACACATCTAAATCAGCACACTTAGGAATAAACTATAATACACTTAAAAAGAGATACACTAAAGCAAATTCACCTCAAAAAAGAGGAGTTTGTACAGCTGTTAAAACAGTTACACCTAAGAAGCCGAACTCAGCACTTAGAAAAATTGCCAGAGTTAGACTTTCAAACGGTTTAGAAGTTTCAGCTTATATCCCAGGAATAGGACACAACTTACAGGAGCACTCTGTTGTTCTTATAAGAGGTGGAAGAGTAAAAGACTTACCAGGGGTTAGATACCACATAGTTAGAGGAACTCTTGATACTGCAGGTGTTGAAAACAGAAAGCAGTCAAGATCTAAATACGGTACAAAAAAAGCTAAATAGTAAATAAATAAAAAATTATTCAAAAATAGTTTATTTTGATTATTTGTTCGGAGTGTTAAAGTTATTTAGTAAGAATGTATTAAATACTTTTTATATAGATAAATGCACTACGGCCAAAAAGTCGAGTACCTATGATTTAATTTATATAGTTAGGGAGGGAAGCAGTGTGCCAAGAAAAGGACATGTAGCAAAGAGAGACGTAATGCCTGATCCAATGTACGGAGAAAAGGTAGTAACAAAACTTATAAATCAAGTAATGCTTGATGGTAAAAAAGGTAAGGCTCAAAAAATAGTTTATGGAGCTTTCGATCAGATTGCTGAAGAAACAGGTGAAGACGCAATAGAAGTTTTCACAAGAGCTCTAAATAACATAATGCCAGTTCTAGAAGTTAAAGCTAGACGTGTGGGTGGAGCTACTTACCAAGTACCAATGGAAGTAAGACCGGAAAGAAGACAGACAGTTGGACTTAGATGGTTAGTTGGATACTCTAGAAAAAGAGGAGAAAAAACTATGAAGGACAGACTGGCTAAAGAAATCTTAGATGCAGCTAACGATTCAGGAGCAGCAGTTAAGAAAAAAGAAGAAACACATAAAATGGCAGAAGCTAACAAAGCTTTCGCTCATTACAGATGGTAATAGTTATTCAATAATTGTTTTGTTGAAGACTATTACGAAGGGAGGAAAATTTAGTGGCAAGAGAATTTTCACTAGAAAAAACTAGAAATATCGGTATAATGGCCCATATAGATGCTGGAAAGACTACAACTACAGAGAGAATCCTGTTCTACACAGGAAGAACTCATAAAATAGGTGAAACTCATGATGGTTCTGCAACTATGGACTGGATGGAGCAGGAGCAGGAAAGAGGTATAACAATTACTTCAGCTGCGACTACTTGTCAATGGAAAGGTCACAGAATCAACATCATAGATACACCAGGTCACGTTGACTTTACAGTTGAGGTTGAGAGATCACTTCGTGTACTTGATGGTACAGTTGCTGTATTTGATGCTAAATCAGGAGTTCAGCCTCAATCAGAGACAGTTTGGAGACAAGCGGATAAGTATTCAGTACCAAGAATTGCTTTCATTAATAAAATGGACGCAACTGGAGCTGACTATCTTGCAGCTGTTCAAACAATGATAGATAGATTACGTGCAAACGCAGTACCTATAGAACTTCCTATAGGAGCGGAAGACCAGTTTACAGGAGTTATTGACCTTGTAACTATGGATGCTATTATATACAAAGATGACTTAGGAAAAGAAATGGAAACAGTTGAAATTCCTGACGAATATAAAGATCAAGCAGAAGAATACAGAGAAAAACTTATGGATGCTATATCTGAGCATGATGAAGTTATAATGGAAAAATACCTTGAAGGCGAAGATATATCAGTTGATGAGCTTAAAAAAGCTATCAGAAAGGCAACTCTTTCACTAGAAATGGTACCAGTTCTTTGTGGATCAGCTTACAAGAACAAAGGTGTTCAGGCCCTAATCGATGCTATTGTTGATTTCATGCCTTCACCACTTGAAGTTCCTGCTGTTGAAGGTGTAATACCTGGAACAGAAGAAACTGATACAAGAGAATCTTCAGATGAAGGTCCATTTGCTGCATTAGCATTCAAAATCATGACTGACCCATATGTTGGTAAGTTAGGATTCTTCAGAGTTTACTCTGGAACACTAGATGCAGGATCATACGTACTGAACTCTACAAAAGGTAAAAAAGAGAGAGTTGGACGTATACTTCAAATGCATGCTAACAAGAGAGAAGAAATCGATACAGTTTATGCTGGAGATATAGCTTCAGCTGTTGGTCTTAAAGACACAACTACTGGAGATACTCTTTGTGCAGAATCAGATCCAATAATCCTTGAGTCTATGGAATTCCCAGAGCCAGTTATTTCTATAGCTATAGAGCCTAAGACAAAAGCTGGTCAAGACAAAATGGGTATTGGACTTGCAAAACTAGCAGAAGAGGATCCAACATTCAAAACATATACAGACCAAGATACAGGTCAAACTATCATAGCTGGTATGGGTGAGCTTCACCTTGAGGTTATCGTAGACAGACTTCTTAGAGAGTTCAATGTTGAAGCAAATGTTGGTAGCCCTCAAGTTGCTTACAAAGAAACTATCACTAAAGAAGTTGAAGTTGATAGTAAATACGCGAGACAGTCTGGTGGACGTGGACAATACGGACATGTTAAAATCAGAATGGCTCCACAAGAAGCTGGTAAAGGATATGAATTCGAAAACAAAATCACTGGAGGAGCTATTCCAAGAGAATACATTCCAGCTGTTGACAATGGAATTCAAGAAGCTTCTGAATCAGGAATCCTTGCTGGATACCCTGTTCTAGACTTCAAAGTAACTCTATTTGACGGATCATATCACGACGTTGACTCTTCAGAGATGGCATTCAAGATTGCTGGATCAATGGCATTCAAAGATGCAATGAAGAAAGCAGCACCAGTTATACTAGAGCCTTACATGGCTGTTGAAGTTACAATCCCAGAAGAATACATGGGAGATGTTATAGGTGACCTTAACTCAAGAAGAGGTAGAGTAGAAGGTATGGAAATGCAATCAGGAGCACAAGTAGTTAATGCTTTCGTTCCATTATCAGAAATGTTCGGATACGCTACTGACCTACGTTCAAACACTCAAGGACGTGGACAGTACACAATGGAATTCGATCACTATGAAGCAGTTCCAAACAGCATAGCTGAAACTATAATGAACAAATAATTTGAAATTACAATAATATAAAAATATAAGAATACTTTAGCTCCTAAGGGGCTAAAGTATTCGCTATAAAATCTAAGCGAAAGCTTTTGAGGAGGATTTATAATGGGTAAAGAAAAATTTGAAAGAAGTAAACCGCACGTTAACATAGGAACAATAGGACACGTTGACCACGGTAAAACAACATTAACAGCAGCAATCACAACAGTACTTCACAACAGATACGGAACTGGTTCAGGAGTAGCATACGACAACATAGATAAAGCACCAGAAGAGAGAGAAAGAGGAATCACAATCTCTACATCACACGTTGAGTATGAAACACCAAACAGACACTACGCACACGTAGACTGTCCAGGTCACGCTGACTATGTTAAGAACATGATCACAGGAGCAGCTCAGATGGACGGAGCTATCCTAGTATGTTCAGCAGCAGATGGTCCAATGCCACAGACAAGAGAGCATATCCTGCTTTCAAGACAGGTTGGAGTACCAACAATAGTAGTATTCCTAAACAAAGCAGACATGGTAGATGACGAAGAGCTTATCGAACTAGTAGAAATGGAAGTTAGAGAACTTCTAAGCGAATACGAATTCGACGGAGACAACACACCAATCGTAGTTGGATCAGCTCTTAAAGCAATCGAAGACCCATCAAGCGAGTGGGGAGACAAAATCATCGAGCTTATGGAAGCAGTAGATGAGACAATCCCAACACCAGAAAGAGACACAGACAAGCCATTCCTAATGCCAGTAGAGGACGTATTCTCAATTACAGGTAGAGGAACAGTTGCAACAGGAAGAGTAGAAAGAGGAGTTCTTAAAGTACAGGACAACGTAGAAATCGTTGGACTAGCAGACGAAGCAAGAACAGTAGTATGTACAGGAATCGAGATGTTCAGAAAGCTTCTTGACGAAGCACAAGCAGGAGATAACATCGGAGCACTATTAAGAGGTGTTCAGAGAGAAGAGCTAGAAAGAGGACAAGTACTAGCAGCTCCAGGAACAATCACTCCACATACAAAATTCAAAGGAGAAGTATACGTACTAACAAAAGAAGAGGGTGGAAGACACACTCCATTCTTTGACGGATACAGACCACAATTCTACTTCAGAACAACAGACGTTACAGGATCAATCAAGCTTGAAGAAGGCGTAGAGATGGTAATGCCTGGAGATAACGCAACATTTGAAATCGAACTTATCACACCAATCGCAATGGAAAAAGGACTTAAGTTCGCTATCAGAGAAGGTGGAAGAACAGTTGGAGCAGGAGTTGTTACAGAAATCTTAGGATAATCAATATTCTAAATTCTTAACAGAGAGCTACAGCGGTTATTAAACTGAAACAGTTAAAGCTTAGATATAAAATTAGACCTAGCGGAATTATTCGCTAGGTCTTTTTTAATTAGAAATATATTAGAAATATATCAATTAGAAGTATAAATAACTTAATCTATATTCTGTTTCTAAATAGTCATAGTTTAATCATCACTGTAGTCTAATCATCATCATAATCATCATAATCGTCGTCATCATCAAAATCATCATAGTCATCATCATAGTAATTATATGTTGAATTTGATCCGCCTGGACTGTACCATTCGTTTGACTGACTTGGCTCTGGAATGACATAGCCATCGCTAGCTGGAATACTATCATCTGTAGCACTATCTTCAGCGTTGTTGTCTGTGTCATCATCAAGTTCATTGCTATCTTCTTTATGGATTTCATCATTTAACTTATTCAATTCGGCAATTTTATTTTCTATAATCTCAATCAGTTGTTTTTCATATTGCAATGATGGTATCCTTCTCAGTAGATCAAGCAGCTCCTCTAAAGAAATTTCCATAGCAGAGTTGCCTTCAAGAATATCCTCAAATCTATTTTCTTCAGCAATTTTACTTAATATTCTAATGCCTAATGATTGTTTTGATTTTATAGAGCTCTTGAAATCTTCAGAAGTTCCTTTAAGATGTATGATATCATCTTTATCTCCTTTGTCAGCGAAATCTTCTAACTGACGTTTCAATGAATCAGAATAATCTTTGTCTTCTTTTGTAGTAGCATAAGCTATAACAGCAGGAGCCTTATTAGAACTGGCCAAATTGATAAGCTCTTCTTTTGAACTGGAAAAATCCTTGCCTACAAAAGAGCGTAGTAAAGTTTGATTTACCGAACCATTAAGTGAAGTGACCGACTTAATTTTGTTGTTTTTATTGAGCTCCATCTGAACACTGCTATCACTGTCGATAGATACTACTGCATAAACTTCTCGTTGTGAAAGATTGAATAACCCAGCAGTAATGAAAGTCAGTATAGCAGCTGCAACTAGGCTAGCTCTTTTGAGCAAATCACTTTTTACAATTTTCCTATTCGAAACACTAGATATGTTATCATTAGAAACATCCTTATATAAATCCTCTTCTAGTACATATATCTTACCACCAACACTAACTCCTCTTCTTTTCTTTATTCTGATAATAAAACCATCATCAGTTAATGCAAGGCAGTAATCTTCTTTTATTTCCATTAAAATAGCTTTAAGATACATTTTTACACCTCGCTTCACTTATCCACTGAATCAAATAGCTAAGATTTTTGACAAAAATAATCATTGTAGCAAGTATAAAAACTTTATTTCTTTTAACTATTTTCTCTGTCACTTTTGCAACAGAAGCAACTAAGCGGATAGGAAGCCTTCTTTTTTCATATGTTTTAGTTACAGTTTCTTCATCATTACTTGCTTCTTCAGCTATATGAATTGAGTTGATTCTAGTATCACGATGCTTTGGTGAATGGTCAGCAAGATATTCCAGTGTCATACCAAAATACAGCAATTCTCTTTTATATTCATCTATTTCTTCTCTCAGAGCAGACGTGTCTTCACGAAAGTAATCATCACTATCCGCAAATTGGAAACCTTCTTGATGAAGTTCATCAATAGACTGGTTTTCAGGTTCTTTACTTTTATATATAAAATATGATTTCAATCTGCTTTCAATAACAAGTCGGACGAATGATAGAAAGCTTCCCCTTTCAGGATCATATCTTTCAACGGCTTCTGCAAATGCAGACAAAGCAATGCTGAATTCTTCATCATTTTCTATCTCCACATACCTGCCGGTTAAGTTGCTCACTGTTTTGATTAAGAAAGGCATATTCTGTTGAATCAAATTCTCTAGATTATCGATGGATATATCCTTCATAGTCAAAATAATCGCTTCCTCTCATATATTACTAAAATAGTAACATAATGGATATAACTACGCAATTATACACCCATATGCTCGGAAGTAAGAAAGTTTACACTATCTATTCCCCTTAAGTCGAAAATTTTGTTTATCATTTTATTTTCTTTCTCCATGGGTATTTGTACTTCATAAACAAGCTCAAATGAATCGGACATTATATTTTTAGCCTTAACATTATTACTAAAAGTTAATCCATCAAGGATTTCCTGCATCTTATCTAGATTGGTTTCACTTCCTCTTATAACGAGAAGCATTGGAGTTACATAAACTGCTCTATTTCTAGAAATGTACATTATAATCGCTATTATTATACTGCCGATTATTCCTATAATATAGTTTTGAGTAGCAGAGGCAAGGCCTATTGCCATACTCCAGAATAAGAAACCAATATCTCTTGGATCCTTAATATTTGTTCTAAATCTTACAATTGATAATGATCCTAACATACCTAGAGATAGTGCAAGGTTTGTCTGAATAAGATCCATAAGAACTGTAGATACGAATGCTAAAGTAATAAGCGTAATTAAAAACTTCATATTGTAAGTTGCATTGCTATGAGCTATACGATATGCTCCCCACATAGCTATTGAAAGCAACAGTGCAGCAACAAGACTCAGTGCAATTTCTGTAGTTGTCATCTGTCTAGTTACCGAACTTATTAACTGATCTAAATTATTATCTAACATTGTCGATACCTCCTATACAACTCTTGTCTCAGGTGCCAAAATATTAACTGTAGTCACACCATCCACGTTATTTAAGCTATCTATAATTTCCTTATCATCGCTCTTTCCGGAATATATTTCATAGACTAATTCGTATGAGTCGTGAAATATGTTTTTACTGTATAGAGAGCATTTTGGAAAATCTTTAAATGTATTTTGCACACTGTTGAAGCTGTGTTTCTCTCCCCTTACAACAACTAAAAGTGTGTCTTTCTCTCTAATAGATTTATTTAGAAGTATCAATACGACAGACAGTATCGCAGTACTAACTAAGCCTACTGTAAATGCTCCAACTGCTGACGATATTCCTATGGAAAGTGCCCAGAATATGAAACCTAAATCTCTTGGATCCTTTGTATTAGTACGAACCCTTACAATCGAAAGGGAACCAATCACTCCAATTGATATGATTGGGTTATTCTGAACAAGCGCTATTAATATGGTAGATAAAAAAGCCATCATCAATAATGTAGTATTGAACTTCTTGTTATAAGTAAGAGAGTCATTACATAGTTTGTAAGTAATCAGCATTACTACAGAAAGTGCAGAAGTAACCAAGATGCTGATTAGCAAAGTAGTTGGCGTTAGTATATAAGGCTCTCCAATATTCTGTTTGGTTAAATAATCAAAAATATTACTCATTATTACACTCCTTTTTAAAAATACTATAGAAATATTAATTAATAATAGTATTCTGTTAGTAATGATCTAGATGAACCGAACTTACTTGGTGGCTTTCCAGTAAGGTCACATCTAGCTACTAATTCTTGAATTTGTTTAAATAAAAACCTGTCATATTTAATTTCTAAGATAGTTTCATCCTTAGGCATAGCAGATTTAAAGTTCAAGTTTTTAGAAAATAAATCATAATCAAACTCACAATATCTGAGGTTATTATCCATTGTAATTCTTGTATTAAAATGTTCATGTGTATAAGCTCTCCTATCATACTCAACGAGTGATACCGGCCTATACAGTCTGGCATTCATAATATGATAAGCATACTCTGCGGTAGGATTATCATAATTTAAAAATGCACTATAATCTCTTTTCAATATTTTTTTAGCATCTTCTCGCGTTACTAAGATTGTCTCTTTTAACTCCTTATCATAACTTTTAAACTTAATTTCGAACTTAGCCATTTCATCATCAGGATGATAAATTCTCAGACGCACTCTTTTTTTATGGTCAGACCAATACTCTTTATCAATGTAGTCATTGTTCATTATGCTATCAAAATAGACACTTCTTACTGTGTATCCATTATAGTCTCCGTAAGCATCAGGAGTAAGTATCTTATTTAAAGCATCTAAAAGATAAAGTCTGTCTGGTAGAGAAATTAAGTATTTAACCTCTTTTCTATACACTGAAAGTACATTCATTTTTCACACCTCCTTTTCGTCCTGATATATAGTACAAGTGATTATTAAATTTTAGGTACCATTTTTAAATATTTCTTAAAATAAAATTAATGAGGAGTTAATATAAAATCAATATTAATGTTAAAAAATATGAAATAAATGGTTAACGTGGTAAAGAATGGGTAAATAAATTCTATGAGGTAATTAATTGAGTTTAAATGAAAAATCAGAATTATTAGGAGGAGAAAGACTATGGATAGAAATGTACAATTGTTCGATAGTGCTGAAGATGCATTGAAGAGAATAGATCAGTTAAGAGATCAAGGGGTTTTAGAACATGATATGTATCTGGTTGTTTCTGAAGGTGAAGATATTTCAATACTAGGAAACTGCACCAATATAATAATAGATGAACTATTGGATACAGGAGTAAGAAATATAAGAGGAAGTGCTTTTGCTGATAGATTCACAAGTAGTATAGATGATCCTGGCAGAGTCGAGGAAGCATTCTATAAAATGAATATATCTGATAGAGAGAGGCTGAAATATTTTGAACAAGTTAAAGAAGGTAAAATACTGCTTTATCTAGATCAGAATTATGTTCACGATTATAGAGATATAAGAAATCAATGTAGTACAGACTGTGCAGTTGGAAGTGAGAAATATATTCCAGGAGAGTCTAATATTAAATAGAGCAAGATAAAGAGTAAGATAAGTTATTATATGTAATTATCATAATTAGATAGATTGGCTGTATTAGGTTTCCTAAATATAGATTGTATTTAATTATCACTATAGATTTAAAAAAAGAATATGTAAAAAATATTGCAAAAACATCAAACAGAGAATTCTTCTTTGTTTGATGTTTTTTTGTTGTCAAACTATCCCATCGAAAATGATCAACAGAAAACCACCATATAGATACAGATGATAGATTTATGCACGGGATTAATAAAAAAACATATATTTATAAAAAAGTAAGGAGAAATTAAATATATGACTTGAAAAGATAGGTAATAAAGTTGTATAATTAGAAAGTTAGCAAAAAATCCTAGAAAAAATATTTTTTATAAAAAAAACTAAAAAACTTTGACATTTTACTTGTATTCTATATGGATACCTTGTATAATATTAAGGTATGTGGTTGACATGCGATGAGACAAAAGGTGGCCTATCACTGTAAAATACTAGTTTAGACGCAGAACAAAAGGTGTTTAGGGAAATTTTTGTTGAGAATGTCCAAACTGGATTTGGGCGACAACGACTGCATATCGTTTACAACACACTAGGGTGAGTGTAACGGCAGTCCTTATTGCATAATGTTAAACATGCGATTAAAGGAGGGAATTTTTAAATGGCAAAGAACAAAAAAATAAGAATAAGATTAAAAGCTTATGATCACGAGCTATTAGATTCATCAGCTCAAAGAATCGTTGAGACAGCAAAGAGAACGGGTGCTGAGATTTCAGGTCCGATACCGCTACCAACTGAAAAGGAAATAGTTACTATAATAAGAGCGGTTCACAAATACAAAGATTCAAGAGAGCAGTTTGAGCAAAGAACTCACAAGAGATTAATCGATATTCTTGAGCCATCATCTAAAACAGTTGACTCGTTAATGAAACTTAACTTACCAGCTGGTGTAGATATTGAAATCAAATTATAATTTAAAAGTAGTAAGTAGAGACACACTCTGCTTAGGATGATTACATTAAGTTGTAATCCGCTGTAAGAAATCAGGAGGTGTAAAATGATGAAAAGCATCATAGGAAAGAAAATCGGTATGACTCAGATATTCACTGAAGATGGAGTAGTTATACCAGTAACAGTATTAGAGGCAGGACCAGTAAGCGTTATTCAAAAGAAAACTGAAGAAACTGATGGATACTCTGCAATACAAGTAGGTTATGAAGAATTAGCAGAAAGAAAAGCTAATAAACCTGCAAAGGGACACTTTGAAAAAGCAGGAGTAGGCCTTAAAAAACATATAAAAGAATTTAGAGTAGAAGATGCAGAAGCTTTTGAAATAGGACAAGAAATAAAAGCTGACGTATTTGCTGAGGGAGACAGAGTTGACGTTCAAGGAGTTTCTAAAGGTAAAGGATTCCAAGGGTCAATCAAGAGACACAACCAAAGCAGAGGGCCAATGGCTCACGGTTCTAAATACCATAGAGGAGTTGGAGCGCTATCAGCTGCTGCATATCCTGGAAGAGTAATGAAGGGAAGAAAACTTCCTGGACACATGGGTAACGAAAAAGTTACTGTTCAAAACCTAGAAGTGGTTAGAGTAGATGTAGACAAGAACTTCATCCTAGTAAAAGGTGCAGTACCTGGACCAAAAGGTGGAGTAATAACTATAAAAGAGAGCGTTATATCTAAATAATAGATTTACAAGAAAGGAGGAAATCAGATGCCTAAAGTATCACTATTAAATGTATCGGGAGAACAAGTAGGAGAAATAGAATTAAGCGATGCTGTTTTCGGAATTGAAGTAAACGAACACGTACTTTATGAAGCAGTAAAAAACCAACTTGCTAATAAGAGACAAGGAACACAATCTGCTAAAACTAGAGCAGAAGTAAGAGGTGGAGGAAGAAAACCTTGGAGACAAAAAGGAACAGGTAGAGCTCGTCAAGGAAGTATCAGATCACCTCAATGGGTAGGAGGAGGAATAGTTTTCGCTCCAAAGCCAAGAGACTATTCATACAGATTACCTAAAAAAGTAAGAAGATTAGCTATGAAATCAGCACTAAGCTCAAAAGCAGCTGAAAATGAAATAATAGTACTTGAGTCTTTAAGCCTAGACGCACCAAAGACAAAAGACATGATAAATATATTAAGCAACATCAAAGCAGCTAAGAAAGCATTAGTTGTAACAAGCGAAAGCGACAAAAACGTAATTAAGTCATCAAACAACATACCAGGAGTTGAAACAGCAACAGTTAACACTCTTAATGTATATGACTTACTGAATTATGACTCATTAGTTATAACTCAAGACGCTGTTAAAAAAGTGGAGGAGGTGTATGCATAATGCGTAGTCCACATGATGTAATCAGAAGACCGTTAATAACAGAAAAAAGTATGAGTGACATTGCGGAAGGCAAATACACTTTCGTTGTAGATAAAAAAGCAAACAAGACTGAAATAAAAAATGCTTTAGAAAAAATATTCGACGTTAAAGTAGCAAAAGTTAACACAATGAATATGACTGGAAAGCAAAAGAGAATGGGAGCAAATGTTGGAAAAAGAGCAGATTGGAAAAAAGCAATCGTAACATTAGCACCAGATAGCAAAGGAATCGAATTTTTCGAAGGAATGTAATATGTACAGATAGAAGGAGGAACTAGAATGGCTATTAAGAAGTTTAGACCAACTTCTCCAGCACTAAGACAAATGACTGTTTCGACTTTCAGCGAAATAACTAAAGCTGAACCAGAAAAGTCACTAACAGTTAGTCTTCCAAGAAAAGCTGGTAGAAATGCTCATGGTAAAATAACAGTTCGCCATAGAGGTGGTGGAGCTAAGAGAAAATACAGAATAATCGACTTTAAACGTAATAAAGACGGTATACCAGGAAAAGTAGCTTCAATAGAATATGATCCAAATAGAACTGCAAATATAGCACTTATCAACTACGTTGATGGTGAAAAAAGATATATACTAGCTCCAGAAGGACTTAAAGTTGGAGATATGATAGAGTCAGGAGTAAATGCTGACATCAAAGTGGGAAATGCACTTCCACTTAAAAACATACCAATTGGTACATTAGTGCACAATATAGAGATGAAAGCTGGCAAAGGTGGTCAGTTAGTAAGATCTGCAGGAAACTCAGCACAGCTAATGGCTAAAGAAGGTAACTATGCTCAACTTAGATTACCATCAGGTGAGTTCAGACTGATAAGAATTGAATGTAAAGCAACAATAGGTGAAGTAGGAAACGGTGAGCACGAACTTATAACTATTGGTAAAGCTGGTAGAAAGAGACACTTAGGCTTCAGACCAACAGTTAGAGGTAGCGTAATGAACCCTAACGATCACCCACACGGTGGAGGGGAAGGTAGAACTGGAATTGGTATGCCTAGTCCATTATCACCATGGGGTAAACCGACTCTTGGATATAAAACAAGAAAGAAAAACAAAAAATCAAGTGAATATATCGTTAGAAGCAGAAAGAAAAAATAGTTATAAAATGATAGCTTAGATTTCTGGAAGGAGGAAAACTGATGGGTAGATCTTTAAAGAAAGGACCTTTTTGTGATGATCATCTTATGAAAAAGGTTGAAGAGTTAAACGAAACTAACGACAAGAAAGTTATAAAAACTTGGTCGCGTCGTTCAACAATATTCCCACAAATGATAGGACACACAATAGCAGTTCATGACGGAAGAAAACATGTACCTGTATATGTTACAGAGGACATGGTTGGACATAAATTAGGAGAGTTCGTACCTACGAGAACATTTAAAGGACACGCAGGACAAACAGAAAGAACAACATCGTTAAAATAGAGATAAAAGGAGGTAACTCTAATGGAAGCAAAGGCTATTGCTAAATATGTGCGTATAGCACCTAGAAAAGTTAACCTAGTAGCGGCTGAGATCAGAGGCAAACAAGTTGATGAAGCGCTAGCAATATTAAAATTCACTCCTAAAAGAGGTGCTGAAGTATTAGAGAAAGTTCTTAAATCTGCAATTGCAAATGCTGAGAACAACAACAACTTAGATAGAGAGAATTTATATATATCAGAAGTATATGCTAACCAAGGGCCAACACTAAAAAGATGGAGACCTAGATCACAAGGTAGAGCATATCCTATACTAAAGAGAACATCACACGTAGGTGTTACAGTAGTAGAAAAATAATAAAGAGGAGGGATTACTAGTGGGTCAAAAAGTAAATCCACACGGTCTTAGAGTTGGAGTTATAAAAGACTGGGACTCTAGATGGTTTGCAGATAAAAAAGATTTTGCTGATTATCTAGTTGAAGACAATAAGATACGTAATTATGTTAAAAAGAAATTATTTATAGCTGGAATATCTAAAATAGAGATAGAAAGAGCATCTAATAGAGTTAAATTAACTGTAAATACTTCGAAGCCTGGAATGGTAATAGGTAAAGGTGGTTCAGGAGTTGAGGAGTTAAGAAAAGAACTTGAAAAGATGATCGACAAAAGAGTTACAATAAATGTTGAAGAAGTAAAAAGACCTGATGCAGATGCACAATTAGTTGCTGAAAACATTGCAGCTCAACTTGAAAGAAGGGTTTCATTCAGAAGAGCGATGAAGCAATCGATCCAAAGAAGTATGAAAACTGGAATCAAAGGTATCAAAACTGCAGTATCAGGAAGAGTTGGTGGAGCGGATATGGCTAGAACAGAAGGTTATAGCGAAGGAACTATTCCACTACAAACAATCAGAGCGGATATCGATTATGGATTTGCAGAAGCTGATACAACATACGGAAAAATCGGAGTTAAAGTTTGGATATACAAAGGTGAAGTTTTACCGACAGCTAAAAACACTGAAAAAGCTGAAAAAGAAACTAGAAACAAGTAACTAAGCAGATAAGAAGGGAGGAAATATATCAATGTTGATGCCTAAAAGAGTTAAACGTCGTAGAGTTCACAGAGGTAGAATGACTGGGAAAGCTACACGTGGTAACACAATAACTTACGGAGATTTCGCACTTCAAGCATTAGAGCCATCATGGATAACTTCTAATCAAATAGAGGCTGCCAGAAGAGCGATGACTAGATATACTAAAAGAGGGGGAAAAATCTGGATTAAAATATTCCCTGATAAACCAGTAACACAAAAACCAGCTGAGACTCGTATGGGTTCTGGTAAAGGTTCACCAGAATATTGGGTAGCAGTTGTTAAGCCAGGAAGAGTTTTATTTGAAATGACTGGAGTTTCAGAAGAACAAGCTAGAGAAGCAATGAGACTTGCAGCTCACAAACTTCCTATTAAAACAAAATTCATAACACGTGACAGCTCACGTGACAGCGGTGAAAAGGGTGGTGAAAGCTAATGAAAGCTAAAGAAGTACGCCAAATGAGTTCGCAAGAACTGGCAGACAAGTTAGCAGAATTAAAAGCAGAACTATTCAATTTAAGATTTCAATTAGCTACAGGACAGTTAGATAACCCTATAAGAATCAGAACTGTAAGAAAAGACATAGCTCGTGTTAACACGATAATAAGAGAAAGAGAAATCGAAGGAATAGACGCTTAAGACTTGACTGAAGGGAGGATAACTCTAAATGGAAAGAAACAATAGAAAAACTAGAGTAGGACGTGTAGTTAGCGACAAAATGGATAAAACTATAACTGTTTCAGTTGAGACATTCGTTTCTCATCCGCTTTACAAAAAATCAGTAAAGAGAACTACAAAGTTCAAAGCACACGATGAAAATAACGAATGCGGAATTGGTGATACAGTTAAAATAATGGAAACAAGACCACTAAGCAAAGACAAAAGATGGAGATTAGTGGATATAATAGAAAAAGCAAAATAATCCTTGGAAGCGAGAGGAGGTCAATTAATATGGTACAAAGTGAATCACGTTTAAAGGTTGGCGACAACTCAGGAGCGAGAGAGATATATGTAATTAAAGTATTAGGTGGATCAAATAGAAAATATGCAAATATCGGAGATATAGTTGTTGCTTCGGTAAAATCTGCAACACCAGGCGGCGTTGTTAAGAAAGGTGACATCGTTAAAGCTGTTGTAGTTAGAAGTAAAAAAGGTTTAAGAAGAAATGACGGAAGTTATATAAAATTTGATGAAAATGCGGCTGTTATAATAAAAGAAGACAGATCTCCAGTTGGAACTCGTATATTCGGGCCAATAACAAGAGAACTGAGAGATGGAAACTTCATGAAAATTATATCGCTAGCACCTGAAGTATTATAAGAGGAGGTGTTACCGAATGCACATTAAAAAAGGTGACAAGGTAGTTGTAATCACAGGAAAAGATAAAGGTAAAACAGGTACAGTTAAAGAAGTTCTTCCAAAGAAGAACAGAGTAGTAGTTGAAAATGTAAATATGATAGTTAAACACCAAAAACCTACACAAGCTATGCCACAAGGTGGAAGAATAGAAAAAGAAGGAAGCATAGATGCATCTAACGTAATGATCTATTCAGATAAAGCTGGTAAAGGTGTTAGAACTGGATATAAGATAGAAGACGGAAAGAAAATCAGAGTTTGCAAGCAAACTGGAGAAGAAATATAGATATATTGAATTTGGAAGGAGGCTATCTTGATGGCAGCACGTCTAACAGTGAAATATAAAGAAGAAGTTGTCCCAGCACTAATGGAAAAATTCCAATACAAATCAGTTATGGAAGTTCCAAAATTAGAAAAAATAGTTTTAAACATGGGACTTGGAGAAGCAAGAGAGAATCCAAAGATACTTGAATCTGCGATCGAAGAGTTATCTTTAATAACTGGGCAGAGACCAGTTACAACTAGAGCGAAAAAATCAATAGCGAACTTTAAGTTACGTGAAGAGATGCCAGTTGGAGCGAAAGTTACATTAAGAGGAGAAAAAATGTACGAGTTTTTCGATAAACTTATGAACATAGCTCTACCAAGGGTAAGAGACTTCAGAGGTGTATCAAGCACTTCATTCGACGGAAGAGGAAACTATGCGTTAGGAATAAAAGAACAACTGATATTCCCTGAAATAGACTATGATAAAGTTGATTCGATAAAAGGTTTAGATATAATTGTTGTTACAACAGCACAAACTGATGAAGAAGCGAAAGAATTCTTAGGTCTTATGGGAATGCCTTTTAAAAAATAGACAAAAGGAGGAAGGATTCTAATGGCTAAAAAGTCAAT
Organism: uncultured Clostridia bacterium; assembly: GCA_964489735.1. Classification (GTDB taxonomy): domain Bacteria; phylum Bacillota; class Clostridia; order Tissierellales; family Gottschalkiaceae; genus Andreesenia. The sequence continues at coordinate 30,049 of CAZBAL010000017.1, forward strand.
GAAAGTTAAGCAACAGAGAAAACAGAAATTCAGTACACAAGAATATACAAGATGTAGACTTTGCGGAAGACCGCACGGTTATTTAAGAAAATACGGAATATGCCGTATATGCTTTAGAGAACTAGCATATAAAGGTGAAATACCAGGAGTTAGAAAAGCAAGTTGGTAATTAGACATTCGTTTATGGAAGGAGGTACGCTGTAATGGTTATGACAGATCCAATAGCAGATATGTTAACAAGAATTAGAAACAGCAATAATGCAAAGCATGAAACTGTAGACATACCAGCGTCTAATATGAAAAAATCCTTAGCAAACATTCTTCTTGAAGAAGGTTTTGTTAAAAATGTTGAAGAGATAGAAAATGGTGCTCAAAACATAATAAGAATAGAGTTAAAGTACGGAGATAATAAACAAAAAACTATAACTGGTCTTAAAAGAATTTCTAAGCCAGGACTTAGAGTTTATGTAAAAGGTGAAGAAGTACCTAAAGTTCTAGGAGGACTAGGTATAGCAATATTATCAACATCTAAAGGTGTAATGACTGATAAACAAGCAAGAAACGAAAACATAGGTGGAGAAGTAGTCTGCTACGTATGGTAATTGGATTACGAATAGGAGGTGCCAGAAGTGTCAAGAATAGGACTTAAACCTATAACTATTCCGTCAGGAGTAGAAGTTAAAATAGATGATAATAACAATGTTGTTGTAAAAGGACCAAAAGGTCAGCTTGAGCAGCAAATAGATAAAGCAATGAAGATTGAAATGAGCGATAACGAAATAAACGTAAGTCGTCCAAGCGATAAGAAAGAGCACAGATCTGTTCATGGATTATCTAGATCTTTAATTGACAATATGGTAGTTGGAGTTACAGAAGGTTTTTCTAAAACTCTTGAAATAAATGGTGTTGGATACCGTGCAGCTAAGCAAGGTAACAAACTAGTATTAAACCTTGGATTTTCACATCCAGTAGAAATGGAAGATCCAGAAGGAATTGAAGTAGAAGTTCCTAATGCTAACCAAATCATAGTAAAAGGAATCAACAAGCAACAAGTTGGTAACTATGCAGCGGTTATCAGAAAATGGAGAAAGCCTGAGCCTTACAAAGGAAAAGGAATTAAATATATAGATGAAGTAATAAGACGTAAAGAAGGTAAAACTGGTAAATAGGCCTAAAGTTTGAGGAAGGAGTGAAAATCAGTGATCAAGAAAAAAAGTAAAAATTTAAATAGACAGAAAAGACACATGAGAGTTAGAAATCATGTAAGCGGAACTCCTGAAAGACCAAGACTGAATGTCTTCAGAAGTCTAAACAATATATATGCTCAAGTAATCGATGACATAAATGGTAAAACTTTGGTTTCAGCTTCAAGCTTAGAGCTTAAAGGAAAAGCGGAATCAACTGGAAACAAAGAAGCAGCTAAAGAAGTTGGAAAACTTATAGCAGATAGAGCTAAAGAAGCTGGCATTGAAGATGTAGTATTCGATAGAGGTGGATATATATACCACGGTAGAGTAAAAGAACTTGCAGAAGGAGCAAGAGAAAACGGACTTAAATTCTAGGAGAAGGAGGTAAAACTAGATGAACAATGATCGTATAAATGTTAATCAATTAGATTTAAAAGAAACAGTTGTAAGCATCAACCGTGTTGCTAAAGTTGTTAAAGGTGGTAGAAACTTTAGATTTAGTGCACTTGTTGTTGTAGGAGATGAAAATGGACATGTTGGAGTTGGAATGGCTAAAGCATTAGAGGTTCCAGAAGCTATCAAGAAAGCAATCCAAGATGCTAAAAAACATATAATATCAGTTCCTACTGTAGGAACTACTATTCCTCATGAAACACTAGGGCAGTTTGGAGCAGGTAGCGTTCTTCTTAAGCCAGCTGCAGAGGGTACTGGAGTTATTGCCGGAGGTCCTGTTCGTGCGGTAATCGAGCTTTCAGGAATTAGAGACCTTAGAGGTAAATCACTAGGTACAAGTAACCCTAGAAATATGGTAAATGCTACTATTGAAGCTCTTAAGCAATTAAAGAGAGCTGAAGAAGTTGCTGAGCAAAGAGGAAAAACCGTAGAAGAAATACTAGGTTAGGAGAGTGAGAACCTTGGCAATGATAAAAATTAAACTTACAAGATCTAAAATTGGTAAAACTCAAAAGCAGAGACAAACAGTTGATGCTCTAGGTTTAAGAAAAATTGGACAAGTAGTAGAAAAGCAAGATACTCCTCAAATTAGAGGTATGATAAACAAAATAAGCCATATGGTTGAAATTGTAGAATAATATTTACAGAACAGAGGAGGTGCAGACAGGATGAAATTGCACGAATTAAGACCTAACGCTGGCGGAGGTAGCAAAAAGACTAAGAGATTAGGTAGAGGTACAGCGACAGGACAAGGTAAGACAGCAGGTAGAGGACAAAAAGGACAAAAGTCACGTTCAGGCGGTGGAGTTAGACCAGGATTTGAAGGTGGACAGATGCCTTTATATAGAAGAGTTCCTAAGAGAGGATTCACTAATATATTTGCAAAAGAGTATGCAATAGTAAACGTAGAAAGCCTTGAAGCATTTGATAATGGTGTAGAAATAACACCAGAAATCCTTAAAGATGCAGGAATAATCAAGAAAGAGCTTGATGGTGTAAAAATACTTGGAAACGGTGAGTTAACTAAGAAACTTACAGTTAAAGCAAGTAAATTCACAAAATCAGCAGTAGAAAAAATAGAAGCTAACGGAGGCAAAGTAGAGGTGATTTAATGTTCGCAACACTGAGAGACGCATGGAAGGTTCCAGAGTTAAGAAAAAGAATGATTTTTACCCTACTTATGCTAATAGTATTTAGGATTGGAGCAGCAATCCCGGTACCAGGTATAGATTCGGCAGTGATTAATCAGATGTTTAATTCATCACAGATAGGAGGTTTACTGAACTTCCTTAACTTAATGGCTGGGGGTGCATTTAAGGACTTCACAGTTTTCGCCCTTAATGTTTACCCATATATAACAGCTTCAATTATAATCCAGCTTTTAACAGTTGCCATTCCTAGTTTAGGTTCTTTAGCAAAAGAGGGAGACGTAGGAAGAAAGAAGATTAGCAGTTATACTAAGTATTTAGCTATAGTACTAGCTGTAGTTCAGGCTATTGGAATAAGTTTAGGATTCTTTAACCGTGCTATAATTGACAAGAGTCCACTGGCTTTAGTTGTTATTGTAATAACTTTAGCAGCAGGAACTTGTTTTTTAATGTGGTTAGGAGGCCAGATTACTGAAAAAGGTGTTGGAAATGGTGTTTCTATGATAATCTTCATAGGGATAATATCAAGAGCTCCTTCAACAGTAATAAGATTATTTGAGCAAGTTAGAGCAGGTAGCTTAGGAATTGTACCTGTATTACTATTTTTAGTAATTGCACTGCTTATATTAGTTGGTGTAATTCTTATTCAAGATGGACAGAGAAGAATTCCTGTTCAATACGCAAAAAGAGTAGTTGGAAGAAAAATGTATGGAGGACAGAGTACTCACATTCCACTTAAAGTACTTATGGCAGGGGTAATACCTGTTATCTTCTCTACATCGTTATTACAATTTCCACAGCTTGTAGCACTTTTCTTTAAAGGTGGATTTGCTGACTTTGTAAACAAATACTTGTCAGTAAACAGCACTACAGGAATGTGGATCTACTCGATACTGAATGTTATATTAATAATATTCTTCACATATTTCTATACAGCGGTTCAGTTTAACCCAATAGAATATGCTAACAACTTAAAACAAAGTGGAGGTTTCATACCTGGAATCAGACCAGGCAAGCCAACTTCAGACTATTTAGGAAGAATCCTTTCAAGAATAACTCTTATAGGAGCTATAGCACTAGCTGTGATAGCAACACTTCCAGTAGCGATTGAAGGTTTCCTAAAAATAGGAGTTAACTTCGGAGGAACTGCGGTTCTAATCGTAGTTGGGGTTGCACTTGAAACTATGAAGCAACTAGAATCTCAAATGATGATGAGACATTATAAAGGATTCTTGAAATAAACTTCCAGGGGATGATAAATATGAGATTAGTATTACTAGGACCTCCCGGTGCTGGTAAAGGAACTCAGGCTGCAGGTATAATTAAAAACTACAGTATACCTCACATATCAACGGGAGACATATTTAGAAAAAATATAAAAGAGAATACAGAGCTTGGACAAGAAGCTAAAAAATATATGGATCAAGGACTATTAGTTCCTGATGAGCTAGTAGTTAAGATCGTAAAGGACAGATTGATGGAAGATGACTGTAAAGAAGGTTTCCTTCTAGACGGTTTTCCTAGAACTGTTGCTCAGGCAGATTCACTAGATACTGAGCTTAAAGAAATGGGAATATCATTAGACAGTGTTATAAACATTGTAGTCCCTGCAGAAGCCCTAATACAGAGAGCAGTAGGCAGAAGAATATGTAAGTCATGTGGTGCAACTTACCATGTTGAATTCAATAAGCCTGCAGTTGAAGGAAAATGCGATGTGTGTGGCGGCGAACTGTTCCAAAGAGATGATGATAATGAAGAAACTGTTTCTAAAAGAATTGAAGTTTATAACGAACAGACACAACCACTTATAGATTACTATACTGATAAGGGAATAATATTCAACGTTGATGGACTTAAGCCTATAGACGATGTCTTAGCTGAGATTATCAATGAATTGGAGAAGAAATAATATGATTATTCTTAAAAGTAAAAGGGAAATTGAAATAATGAGAAGGGCTGGGCAGATTGTTGGAGAAACCCATGCCTTTCTAAAAGATAAGATTGTGCCTGGAATAACAACTGGAGAGCTAGACAGAATAGCTGAAGAGTTCATAAGAAGTCAGGGCGCAATACCCGGATTCAAAGACTACAGAGGATATCCTGCAACGATCTGTGCATCAGTAAATGAACAAGTCGTACACGGAATACCAGGAGAAAGAGTTCTTAATGAAGGTGATATAATTGCCATAGATATCGGATCAATAGTTGATGGATATTATGGTGATGGTGCAAAGACATATCCAGTGGGTAAAATTTCAGATGAAGATCAGAGACTTATCGATGTTACTAGAGAATCTTTTTACAAAGGAATAGAATTTGCTGTAATTGGCAATAGATTATCGGATATATCACATGCAATACAGACTTATGTAGAAGAGAATGGCTTCTATGTAGTAACTGATTTTGTAGGACATGGGATAGGCAAAAATATGCATGAAGACCCGCCGATACCAAATTTCGGACCACCAGGAAAAGGACCGAGACTTCAAGAAGGAATGGTACTTGCTATTGAGCCTATGGTTAATGCGGGAACGAGAAGAGTTCAGAGTTTATCTGATGGATGGACTGTTGTCACATTCGATGGCAAGAACTCAGCTCATTATGAGCATACTATAGCGATTACAGAGGATGGAGTTGAACTCCTTACAAAGGTGGATTAATATGTCATTAGATGTTATAGTGGGACAATTAGTTCAATCCAGGCAAGGAAGAGACAAGGGAAGACTGTACTTTGTAATAGAAGTACTAGAAAATGATTATTTAAAACTTTCTGATGGAAAGTACAGAAAAATAAATAATCCAAAAATTAAAAAAATTAAGCATTTAAATGTGTATAAACACAAAAATAATGATATAATAGATAAGTTGAGTAGTGGTAATTTAGACGACTCAATTATCAAAAAAACTTTGAAGTCTATAGATAAAGACTAACGAAACGGAGGTTCGAGTACTGAATGTCGAAAAAAGATTTAATCGAGGTAGAAGGAACAGTAATTGAAGCCCTACCTAATGCGATGTTTAAAGTAGAGCTCGAAAATGGTCATGAAATACTGGCACATATATCTGGTAAATTAAGAATGAATTTCATAAGAATTTTACCAGGTGATACAGTTACTCTCGAGTTATCTCCTTACGACCTTACAAGAGGAAGAATAACTTGGCGTAATAAGTAGGATAAGGAGGGTTTACGATATGAAAGTAAGACCATCAGTTAAGAAGATGTGTGAAAAGTGTCAAATCATCAAGAGAAAAGGGAAAGTAATGGTTATCTGCCAAAACCCTAGACACAAGCAAAAGCAAGGTTAATTAATTTAGAAAACGCGGCTGTTTTAAAATATATGAATATTTAGAAATATTAAGTAGGAGGTGCACTTAATGGCAAGAATCGCTGGTGTTGACTTACCTAGAGAAAAGAGAGTTGTTATTGGACTAACTTATATCTACGGTATAGGAAAAGCTAGATCACAGGAAATACTTGGAGAAGCTGGTATTTCTGAAGATACAAGAGTAAGAGATTTAACAGAAACTGAAGTAAATAACTTAAGAAGCATTATAGATAGCTACATGGTTGAAGGGGATCTTAGAAGAGACATAGCTCTAAACATTAAGAGACTTAGAGAAATCGGTAGTGTAAGAGGACATAGACATAGAAGAGGACTTCCAGTTAGAGGTCAAAACACTAAGAATAATGCAAGAACTAGAAAAGGCCCTAAGAGAGCAGTTAGTAAAACTAAAAAGAAATAAGCATTAAAAGGAGGGAATTTGATTGGCTAAGAAAAACGTTAAAACTCGTTCAAAAAGAAGAGTACGTAAGAATATAGAAAGAGGACAAGCTCATATCTCGTCAACTTTCAACAATACAATGGTAACATTATCTGATAGCAATGGTAACGTACTATCTTGGGCATCAGCTGGACAATTAGGATTCAGAGGTTCAAGAAAATCAACTCCATACGCTGCTCAGATGGCTGCTGAAGAAGCTGCAAAAAAAGCAATGGAACACGGACTAAAGACTGTAGAGGTTTATGTTAAAGGACCAGGATCAGGTAGAGAGGCTGCTATAAGATCACTACAGGCTGCAGGATTAGAAGTAAGTCTTATTAAAGACAACACTCCAATACCACATAACGGTTGTAGACCGCCAAAGCGTAGAAGAGTGTAATTATACAGGGGGTGCACATAAAGAATGGCAAGATATACAGGACCAGTATGTAGACTTTGTCGTAGAGAAGGACAAAAACTACATCTGAAAGGTGACAAATGTTACTCAAAAAGCTGTGCTATAGAAACTAGAAGCTATGCTCCTGGACAACACGGACAAGCTAGAAAGAAAGTTTCAGAATATGGACTACAGTTAAGAGAAAAGCAAAAAGTAAGAAGATACTATGGATTGACTGAAAAGCCAATGCTTAAATACTTCTTATTAGCAGATAAAATGCCTGGTAGAACAGGTGAAAACTTACTAAAAGTTTTAGAATCAAGACTTGATAATGTTGTGTGTAGAGCAGGATTAGCTTCATCAAGAGCAGAAGCTAGACAGCTTATAGTACACGGACATTTCCTTGTAAATGGAAAGAAAGTAGATATTCCATCATACCTTACTAACGTAGGTGATGAAATAGAAGTTAAAGAAAATAGCAAAAAGTCTGCTAAATTTGCAGAGTTAAAAGATAACCATCAAGGATCAGCTCCAGCGTGGTTAAACGTAGATGCTGAAAACTTAAAAGTTACTATTGCATCAGAAGTTTCAAGAGAAGATATAGATCTTCCAATTGAAGAGCATCTAATCGTTGAGCTTTACTCTAAAAACAAATAGGGTTAGAATTATTAATAGGATTGGTTACCCTCGAAGTAAAAAAATACCGTACCTAGGAGGGTTCGTATGCTAGAAATAGAAAAACCGAAAATTGAAATTGTAGAGACTAACGAAGATAAGACATATGGAAAGTTTGTATTAGAACCTCTAGAAAGAGGCTATGGTACAACTCTGGGAAATTCTCTTAGAAGAATATTACTTTCCTCACTTCCAGGAGCTGCGGTTTCTTCAATAAAGATTAATGGAGTACTACATGAATTCTCGACAGTGCCAGGTGTATATGAGGATGTATCAGAGATTATATTAAATATCAAAGATATAGCTGCTAATATATATACTGATGAGCCTGTTAATATTACAATTGATGCAAAAGGGCCTAAGGATATTAAGGCAGGAGATATTGTTACAGGACCAGAAGTTGAAATTCTGAATAAAGATCTGCATATCGCTTCATTAGAAGAAGATGCTGAGCTATTTATGGAATTAGTTATGGTAAAAGGAAGAGGATACGTTCCTGCTGAACAAAACAAGAATGAAGAAGATCCGATAGGAACACTTCCTATTGACTCGATATTTACACCTGTTAAAAAAGTTAATTTTTCAGTTGAAAATACTAGAGTAGGTCAATTCGCAGATTACGATAAACTTATCTTAGAAGTTTGGACGGATGGATCAATAGCTCCTAAAGAAGCAACTTCTCTAGGTGCTAAAATCTTAAATGAACATTTAAATCTTTTTATAGCCCTTACAGACCATGTTGGTGATGTTGAAATAATGGTTGAAAAAGAAGAAGATAAGAAAGAAAAAGTACTGGAAATGACAATAGAGGAATTGGATCTATCAGTTAGATCATATAATTGTCTGAAAAGAGCTGGGATAAATACTGTAGAAGAACTTACTCAGAGGTCAGAAGAAGACATGATGAAAGTTAGAAATCTAGGTAAAAAATCCCTTGAAGAGGTTCAAAATAAACTTGCAGAATTAGAATTAAGTTTACAAAACAGTGAAGAATAACTTTCTACTAAGGAGGGATATGAAGGATGGCAAAATTAAGAAAACTTGGTCGTCGTACAGATCACAGATCTGCAATGCTGAGAAACCAAGTAACTAGCTTACTAAAAAGCGGAAAAATAACAACAACAGAAACTAGAGCTAAAGAAACTAAGAGAATGGCTGAAAAAATGATAACACTTGCTAAAAAAGGCGATCTTCACTCAAGACGTCAAGTACTAGCTTATGTTTATGATGAAACAGTAGTTAAAAACTTATTCGATGAAATAGCTCCTAAATACGAAGAAAGAAACGGCGGTTACACTAGAATCCTGAAAATGGGTCCTCGTAAAGGTGACGCTACTGAAATGGTAATATTAGAACTAGTTTAATATAAATTCAAGGGATTAAGTTTACTAACTTAGTCCCTTTTGCTAATTTAAATATAAATTTGAGTTTAGGAGAAATTAGAATGAAAGACCATATTGTAAGTATTGAAAATTTGTCATATATATATCGTTCTAGTGAAGGTGACGGATTTAGAGCATTAGATAATGTTTCTTTCAAAATAAACAGAGGAGAGTTTCTAGCTATTCTAGGGCACAATGGTTCTGGAAAATCAACATTGGCAAAGCTGATGAATGGAATCCTTCTACCGACTGATGGAGATGTTATAGTAAATGGAATGAATACGAAAAATGAAGATGATATCTGGAATATTAGACAATCAGCAGGTATGGTGTTTCAGAACCCTGACAATCAACTTGTAGCCACAATAGTTGAAGAAGATGTGGCATTTGGTCCTGAAAATCAAGGAATAGATCCTTCTGAGATTAGAAGAAGAGTGGACGAGGTGCTAGATACTGTAGGTATGCTGGAATACAGGAAAAGTGCCCCACATTCCCTTTCAGGTGGACAGAAACAGAGAATTGCTATTGCAGGGATTCTAGCTATGGATCCAGACTGTATCATACTAGATGAGCCAACAGCCATGCTTGACCCATCAGGTAGAAAAGAAGTAATGAGCACAGTTGAAAAACTCAACAAGGAACAAGGCAAAACAATAGTACATATAACTCACTATATGGATGAAGTTGTTAATGCCGATAGAATAATCGTTATGGAAGCAGGAAAGATTGCTTTGGTAGGTACACCGAAAGAAATTTTCGGGCAAGTTGAGGAAATCAGAAGAATCGGACTAGATGTTCCACAGGTTACAGAGCTGGCATATGAGTTAAATAAGGCAGGCATGCATTTAGATAGCCAAGTTCTAATGATTGATGAGTTGGTGAGTATATTATGACTATAGAAATAACAAACTTAACATATGTTTACAGTGAAGGCAGTCCATTTGAAAAAAAAGCTCTGGATGGAGTTAATTTGAAGATCGAAAAAGGTAGCTTCATTGGTTTGATAGGTCATACAGGATCAGGAAAATCTACACTTATCCAGCATATAAATGGACTTATTAGACCGACATCAGGACATATAGTGGTAAATGGTGTCGATATAACAGACAAAAACATTAAAATGAAAGATGTCAGACAGAAAGTAGGTCTAGTATTCCAATATCCGGAACATCAGCTTTTTGAAGAGACTATTGAAAAGGATATTTCTTTTGGTCCTAAGAACCTTGGTCTTTCAGATGAAGGGATATCTGAAAGAGTAAAGGAGTCAATGGTTAAAGTTGGGCTTGATTATGAAGAATATAAAGACAGGTCTCCTTTTGAATTGAGTGGAGGGCAGAAGAGAAGGGTTGCTATTGCAGGTGTTATAGCTATGAATCCTGAAGTTCTCATACTTGATGAACCAACAGCTGGATTAGACCCAAAAGGTAGAGATGATATTCTAAATCAGATAGTTAAGCTGAATCAGGAAAACAAAGACCTTACGGTCATATTAGTATCTCACAGCATGGAAGATGTTGCTAATCTTGTTGATAAAATATTGGTTATGAATAAAGGTAAGGTCGCCATGTTTGGCACACCAGAAGAAATCTTCGAGCAGTCTGATTTGCTAGAGGATTATGGACTTGCCGCTCCTCAGATTACCTATTTTATGAAAGAATTAGGAAAGAAGTATCCTGAAATTGATACAAATATATATACAGTAGAAAAAGCTAAAGAAGAAATATTAAGATATATGAGAGGAAGAGAAAATGCTTAAGAACATTACAATCGGTCAGTACTTTCCAGGCGAATCAGTAATTCACCGAATGGACCCGAGAATCAAAATAATCTCTATAATCCTTTATGTAGCATCACTATTCTTTATGGACAACTTCTACTACTATATACCGGCAATTATTCTGCTAGCGACAACAATACTGATATCCAGATTACCATTTAAATATATAGTGAAAGGATTAAGACCTATTTTGATCTTAGTCATTATTACTTTTGCCCTGAATACATTCATGAGTCAGGGAGTAACAATAGCATTTAAAATAGGGCCTTTGACTGCAACATATGAAGGTCTAAGACAGGCTAGCTTTATGGCAATAAGACTTATTCTTTTAGTTTTAGGAACGACAGTGTTAACTCTAACTACATCTCCTATACTTCTTACAGATGGTATTGAAAAGCTATTGAATCCATTTAAAAAGATTGGAGTACCAGCACATGAGTTAGCCATGATGATGACAATAGCACTTAGATTCATACCTACACTGTTAGAAGAAACTGACAAAATAATGAAAGCTCAGATGGCTAGAGGAGCAGATTTCGAATCTGGAAATCTCTTTAAAAGAGCAAAGAATTTAATTCCGCTGCTAGTACCTCTATTTATATCAGCATTCAGAAGGGCTGATGAATTAGCTATGGCAATGGAGGCCAGATGCTACAGAGGAGGAGAAAACAGAACTAGAATGAGAGAACTTGAGATGAGTACAACAGACTTTCTGGTTCTAGCATTAGTTGTGTTTTATCTATTAGGAATAATCCTATTCAGATACGTAATAAGACTGTAAGAGTTGGTCATAGAATCAAATTTGTTATTAATTATGATGAAGCAGATCATTCACAATTTGTGTAATGAAGATTTAGAAATTATTTGAGGTAATTATGTATAAGAATATTAAACTGACAATAGAGTATGATGGCACAGGCTTTTATGGATGGCAGAAACAGGAAGGTTTAAGAACCGTTGAAGAAGAGGTAGAAAAAGCGATCCATATTGCAACAGGTCAAAAGGTAAAGCTGTACGCTTCAGGTAGAACCGATGCAGGTGTGCATGCCTATGGACAGGTTGCTAATTTCTTGATAAATACTACAATACCAGGAGAGCGGTTTCTCTATCCGCTAAATGATAAGTTGCCTGATGACATATGCATAAGAAAGTCTGAAGAGGTACCGGAAGAGTTTCATTCAAGGTTTTCTGCAATAAAGAAAACTTATAGATATCTTATACTTCAGGATGACTTAAGGAGTCCACTCATGAGAAATTTTGCTTATCAAGTCTCTTATAAGCTTGATATTGATAGAATGAGGGAAGCAATAGGGTATTTCATAGGAAGAAAAGATTTCACCTCATTAACGCCAATTAAGAGCAGTATAGATAAAAACATCAGAACAGTTTTAGATGCAGATGTAAAAACAGATGGCAATATTGTCTTTATAGAGATATCTGGAAATGGATTTCTTCACAATATGGTCAGGATTATAGCAGGGACTGTAATAGAGGTCGGCTATGGAAAGAAAAACCCAGAAGATATTGAAGGAATTCTTAAAGCTAAAGATAGAAATAAAGCGGGACATACCGCACCAGCAACGGGTCTTTACCTTATGAAGGTAGAGTATTAAAAAGTAAAAAAATAGCTTCGTAACTATTGACACGCAAGGCTATATATTATATAATACTTGAGTATGTTAGGAATCCAACAGCCCCGGGTTCAAACGTATTTTATGAAAAATAAATTATAGACTATAGATTAGTAATGCTACAGGAGGGAATCGAATGAAAAGCTTTAACGCTAAGCCACAAGAAGTAGAAAGAAAATGGCTTATAGTAGACGCTGAAGGCAAAGTTCTAGGTAGACTTGCTTCAGAAATCGCAAAGATATTAAGAGGAAAACATAAACCAACTTACACTCCACATGTTGACACTGGAGACCATGTAATAGTTATAAATGCAGACAAAGTTAAATTAACTGGAAATAAACTAACTCAAAAACACTACAAATATCACACAGGATACGCTGGTGGATTAAGAGAAGTTAGATATGATCAATTAATGGAAAAAAATCCTGAGAAAGTTATAGAGTTAGCAGTAAAAGGTATGCTACCAAAAAACAGCTTAGGAAGACAAATGTTCAGAAAATTAAACGTGTACAAAGGCAGCGAGCACAATCACGAAGCTCAAAAGCCAGAAGTATACGAAATATAAGGTCAGAGGGGAGGATTAACTGATGGCAGAAATACAATTCCAAGGAACAGGTAGAAGAAAGACATCTGTAGCAAGAGTAAGATTATTACCAGGATCAGGTAATATCACAATAAACAAAAAAGATTTAGAAGATTACTTTGATTATGATACATTAAAAGTTATAGTTAAATCACCTTTAGAGATAACTGATAATTTAGATAAATATGATGTGTTCGTAAACGTACATGGTGGTGGATATACAGGTCAAGCAGGAGCTATAAGACACGGTATATCAAGAGCACTTTTACAAGCAGATTCAGAAACAAGACCAGCGCTTAAGCAAGCAGGATTCTTAACTAGAGACCCTAGAATGGTTGAAAGAAAGAAATACGGTCTTAAAAAAGCAAGAAGAGCACCACAATTCTCAAAGAGATAGAAA
>CAZBAL010000018.1:0-37679 GCA_964489735.1 uncultured Clostridia bacterium
TAACATGGTTATATCTGCTGTTCATTTTTCAAAGTTCAGTTTTCTCAGTAGCCGTTTTTCGCGACTACTTTATCTACTATACCAGGTTTCTTTTTCTCTGTCAACACTTTTTTAAAAGTTTTTTAATTTCTTTTTAAATCAGTCTTAACATTCTTAACATACCGGTATTTCGATATTGCTTAAATACTTCTTTCGTTTAAGCTTAACTTATACTAACCTGTATGGCTAAATTTTCATCGCCTTATTGAAAAGTTTCAACTGCCCTTCAAAAGACAACTTATTTATCTTACCACCTTGTTATATTTCTGTCAACCGAATTTTAATATTTTTTCACATTTAATAATCTTATTCTGAATTGATCGAAATTCAGCTGTCTCTTATTGCAGTACATATAAAAACTAAAAGGACATGAGATATAATACCCCATGTCCTTAAATTCTCTTTCTCATTCATCTGTTATCTTCTGCCTACGCTTCTTCGCTGCTCTACTATATTTTCTTCATCTTCATAATAATATGGATTCATCTTCTTAGCAGAAGACCTTCTTTTTAGTTCAGACTCTCGTCTGAAATCAACTTTTTTGACAGAATTCATGGACTTCTTACTGCTACTTAATTTTTTCTGCCTCTTTGCTTTCTGTCTATCCATTTTGTCCATATATCTCTGGTACTTTCTTGTCTCTGAAAATACAAGCTTGAAAATAAAGTAAATAAGCACTAAAGCTAAAGCTCCTGAAATTAGTATAGATCTGATCAAATTCAAAGCTCCCATACTTCAAATTACATACACATATGCTTAGATTGCCTTATTTTAACATTCTATCATTATTAGTGATAATTAGCAATTAGATTATCAAACTCTATTAGTTGGAAATCCAAAGCTAAAGCAAGTTTATCAGAATCAGAACTATAACACCCGGAATTCCAAAGAACCCAGCTACCAAAGCACTGAAGATGTTAATTCCAACAGATATACCAATTGCTCCACCAAAGAAGTTCAGGATTGTAAGTACCACAGCTCCTATAACTCCATTTACTACAAGCTTGAATATAAGCTTGACAGGGAAAGATATCAGCTTTCCTATCAGCACAATTGCCATAATAGCTATAGCATATCCTATTATCATTTCCATAATTCTCACACCTTTCGAATAGTATTAAACTATATCTCTACTCGTCCTTCCAATGCTTTTGACAATGTTATCTCATCAGCATATTCAAGATCTCCACCTACCGGAATTCCCGATGCAATTCTAGTCACCTTTATTCCCATGGGTTTTAAAAGTCTCGAAAGATACATTGCTGTTGCCTCGCCTTCTATTGTAGAACTCGTAGCTAATATAATTTCTTTTATCTCACTATTTAATTTTATTCTGCTCAAAAGTTCTTTAATTTTTATTTCATCAGGCCCTATTCCTTCCATTGGTGATATATTTCCATGAAGGACATGATAAAGACCATCAAATTCTCTAGTCTTTTCAATAGCAACAACATCTCTAGGATCCACAACTACACATATAGTACTTTTATCTCTTTTTGCATTTCTACATATATTACAAGGATCTACATCTGTCAAATTACAGCAGACAGTGCAGTACTTAATATCTTTTTTCGCCTTTATTATCGCTTTTGACAGTTTAACCGCTGACTCTTCATCCATATTAATAATATGAAAAGCCAGTCTTTGAGCACTCTTTTTTCCTATACCCGGAAGCTTAGACAGCTCCTCTATCAAATCGATTACAGTATTCGCTAAATAGGACATATATTACTGTTGTCAGTTGGTAATCTGACAACATCCTCCTCCCTAGTATAAAACTCCACCAATCGCACTCATACGACTGTGGAGTTTCACTATATTATAATCCTGGAATATTCATTCCTCCAGTTATTTTCTGCATTTCACTTGAAACTAATGCCTCAGCTTCTCTAAGTGCTTCATTAGTTGCTGCCAGTATTAGGTCTTGAAGCATTTCAACATCATCAGGATCTACAACTTCAGGGTCAATCGTTATTGATATTATCTCTTTTTTCCCATTTGCAACCGCTTTTACAACTCCACCACCTGCAGCCGCTTCAACTTCTTTTTCGTTCAGTTCAGCTTGCAGCTTCTCCATCTGTTTTTGCATTTTCTGTGCTTGTTTCATTAAATTACCCATATTTCCCATTCCTGGAAATTTCATATTCATCATCCTCCAATATTATATATAATTATTTTATTCTATAATAACTTTTTCTTCACCAAAAACTTTCAGTGCATCCTCTATCTGAGATTCATCTGCAATATCCTGCTCTTCAACAGTTTCACCTTCCATTATGGTTCTTATAACAATATCCGTTCTGAAATAATCACTTATGAACTTTTCAATATATTCTTTATTCGCAGGTCTCTCAACTGCTTCTTTATGGAACCCAAACATAGGCCCAAACGATATTGTTATCATTCCATTTTTATAAGATGCCGGCATACCTTCAATGATCAGTGCGTGTGTCGCAGGTTTTGCCTTTCTCAGAGCACTCATACATCCTTCCCACTCTTCAGTCACAATATCAAAGTTGAGTTCTGAAGGGCTGGATTTTTCTGAAGCATCTGAGTTATCGAAAGCCTCAGGAACCTCTTGACTTGTGTTCTGACTCATATCATCATCCGCTGCACCAGTATTTTCCACCGGAGCTTTTGGTTCAGTATCGACTTCAGCTTTTTCAGCTCTTTTGATAGTCTCTCTTCTCTGGTCAGCTCTCTGAGCAAATTTAGACACTGCTTCACCACTAGATTTCCCAGCGGGAATATTTCCTGAAGATATCATATCTTCCAACTTCTCTATTCTGGCCATAAGATCGCTCACTTTATCATGTTCTGATAACCTTATTAAAGTTATCTCCATAACGGTCCTTGGCTGAGTGCTATACTTTATCTTCTGCTCTGCCTCATTCAGTATATCTATACAGTTGACTATATCATTCATGCTCAGATCTTCAACCATATTTTCAATCTCATCTATATGGTCATCTGAAAGCTCTAGGAACTCTCTGTAATTTGCACCAGATTTTACTATCATAATATTCCTGAAATATGAAGTTAGCTCCTTTAAGAACACCTTGAGATCTTTCCCTGACTTCATCATAGTGTCAAACATCATCACAACACTCGAGGTATCTTTTTCCAATATTTTTTCTGTAATCTCTTTTAAAAACTGTGTATCGACTGAGCCTATTGTCTCTATGACATCAGATTCTGTCAGTTTATCTTCTACATTCGATAGACACTGATCTAATATGGAAAGAGCATCTCTCATTGCACCTTCTGAGTTTCTCGCAATCAGCGAAAGTGCATTTTCTTCTGCTTCCACTCCTATTTCAGCACATATCTTTTTCATATTCTCTATTATTATATCATTAGGTATTCTCTTGAACTCATACCTTTGACATCTTGACAGTATAGTAGCTGGAAGCCTTTGCTCTTCCGTTGTTGCAAGTATGAATATTACATAGGATGGCGGTTCTTCAAGTGTCTTTAAAAATGCATTGAATGCTCCTTTTGAAAGCATGTGAACCTCATCGACTATGTAAACTTTATATCTTGCTTTTGATGGAGGGTAGTTTGAGTTCTCTTTAAGCTCTCTTATATCTTCGACTTTATTATTTGAAGCAGCATCCAGTTCCACTACATCCATAATATTTTCGTCGATAATACCTCTACAGATTTCACATTTATTACAGGGATTTCCATCCTGAGGATCCAGACAGTTCACTGCTCTAGCAAATACTTTTGCAGCTGAAGTTTTTCCCGTTCCACGTATTCCTGAAAACAGGTATGCATGTGCTATATTATCTGTTTTTATCTGGTTTTTGAGTATTGTTACAATATTCTCCTGACCAACCAGATCATCAAAAGTTTCAGGCCTAAATCTTCTGTAAAGCGCTCTATAAGACATTTTGCCACCTCCTCTATCATGCTCTTATAAACAACAAATAAATATCTGCTCATTAGAAAACAGTTCTTATGATTGCTATTTTTTGAACATTCCTATCTATTATAACAAATCTAGTAAAAATCTACTATCATAAAAAAAGAAGTGCTTACGCACTCCTTTATTTCTCTGCTTATAATTACTATTCCTGTACTTCTACTACATCGAACCCTACATTCTCTATTGTCTCTTTTAATTCATCATTAGAAATATTTCCTTCAACTTCAGCTTTTCCAATCTCAACATTTATAACTTCTACACTCTTTTTTTCTAATGCCTCTTTAACAGCTTTTACACAGCTTTGACAGTGCATTCCTTCGATTATAACTGTTTTCATCAAAATCATCTCCTATTTTTTATATTCTTCTGTCAACTCTCTGACTATATCCTCTGCACTTTTAACAAGAACAGGACATGTCTTTGCCTTAACTCCGGATGCATCGCATTCCTTGCATTCTTCCGGTACACTCATATCAAATCCCAGAAGATCACTGCATCTTAAATAACCATTCTTTTTCAAAAATCTCTTTTGGAATTCTGTCGCTATAGGTCTAACAGCATGCTCAGATCCATTGTATATAAGCCCGAGTGCCATAAGTCCACCCGAAGCAGCTCCACATAGTTCACCATAGCATGCACCTCCACCAAAAGCAGCAGATACGTTTTCTGATTCTTCCTCACTAAGTCCAGTTAAATCTCTGAGATTTATGAGAGATTTCTGACAACAATTTAATTTTTTCATAATAATGCACCTCAATTATTTATATAACTATTGTATCCAACTTACATATAACTATCACATTTAACTATTCCTTTTTAGCCTCAAACCTCTATATAAACCATGAAAACATATTAATCATAAAAGCAAATTCAATCTATTTGCATATTTTATATAGCATCGATCCGAACTCAGCTCTCGTTATATCATCATCCGGTCTGAATTCATTTCCGCCTTCCTGCCCAAGAATACCGGCATTGATCAGTTTCTGAATAGCTCCAGCATAGTATGCTTCTGGATTTATGTCACTGTAAACCATTGTTCCTACCGAGCCAAACATATCAATTTTATAAGAGAAAACTCTAGACAAGAACACTGCAGCCTCTGATCTGGTTATATTATCTCTCGGATGTATACTTCCATCAGGATAGCCCGAAATGCTCCCCGTGCTTTCAAAATATTTTATTGCCTTATCAGCATATGGAGATATTTCACCCTGATCTGTAAACACTTTAGTAATCTCTGGTGTTCTTCTATATATACTGACAGCCCCTATAGCTCTGTATGTCATAGCCATGGAATCCTGTCTTGTGGTTATAATATCTGGTTCAAATTCATTGTTTCTATTACCGCTGACTACACCTTTTTTCCTTAGGAATAGAACTGCTTCATGATACCAATCATTTGGCGAAACATCCTCAAACTCTTTTTCCTCAAAATCTTTAAATTCATAATTTGTGACTATCTTTACTTTCTCACCAAAAGTATCTTCGAGCATCTTTCTATTTTCATCTGAAATTATTGGAATTTCAACAACTACAGACTGTCTTTTCATATATGGATCTATGGAGTATGCTTCTATACCATTATCTCTAAACACCTGCTCAATATCTGCCTTAACCTGATTGAGCTCATCCCAAGAATATTTCACTTTATAAGGTCTTATATTTGATGGCATTCCCTTTTCCTTATTCAGCTTTTTTAGCTCTTCTACTTTATCATCACTTTTTGCACCTATATAGGAGATATCTCCTTCGAAATAGTATCCACCATCTTTATTAAACTCATCTATACTTCCCCAAATGGAGTTCACAAGCTCATCTGTAATAGTACTTGTGACTTTTTCCTTTAAAATTCTTATTTTTACACCATTGTCCAGTGTTTCCACATCATCTGATGTGTCAGAAACGACTACTCCAGTTATGCATGTCAGAACAAGACTGGCCGCAAGGACAGATGTGAGCATCTTTTTTCTGGTATTCAAAAGATTCTCTCCTTTCCTTATTTTCAATCAATCAAGAAATTCCCACAAAATATTGCCAGAATTCTATAAACTGAATTACTGTATTTTAATAGTGAATAATCATAGTTTCCCTACAAATTATTATATCATAATATATGTATTTACAATAGGAAAAGCAGCCTTGAAGTTCAAGGCTGCCATCTAATCAAATCACTCTTCAAATTACTCTATTTTTTTGCAAACCATAGGATCTTATTCAACGCTGCATTCCTTATCATAATGGTATATCAGTGCTGAATATGAAAATTTAACAAAGAGCTATGCCCTTATACTTTTTACAGCTTCTTCTAACTGTAATAGTGCTTTCTCAAGTGTAGCTTTAGGACAGGCAATATTAACTCTCTGAAAATATTCTCCATCTTTTCCAAACATAGTACCGCCATCAAGCCAAAGTTTAGCTTTATTCACTATCAGATCCTCTATTTCTTCGTCTGAAATTCCCAGACCTCGACAGTCAAGCCATGCTAAATAAGTACCTTCCGGCTTCACCAGTTTTATCTCAGGTATCCTTGTCTTTAAAAATTCATCCATAAACTTAAAATTAGATGCCAGATATTCCATAAGCTGCTCCAGCCAGTTCTCTCCGTATTGATATGCAGCTTTTGCCGCTGCTAATCCAATATTGTTAAGCTGACTGTATCCTACTCTGTTAAGTTCTTCTCTGAACTTAAGTCTCAAATCACTATTGGGTATGAAAATATTCGAGACCTGAAGACCTGCTATATTGAATGTCTTGCTTGGAGCCGTACAAATGACAACATTATCCTCGAACTCCTTCTTTATCTTAGAAAAAACTATATGTTTTTTTCCAGGAAATACAAAATCTGCATGAATCTCATCAGATACTACAAGAACATTGTGCTTAAGGCATATATCTCCCATTCTTTCTAGTTCATCTAAGTCCCAAACTCTGCCTACAGGGTTGTGAGGACTGCATAGTATAAACATCTTAACCTTTTCTTCCACTATCTTCTTTTCAAAATCTTCAAAATCTATTGAATATTTCTCTCCATCGTAAACTAGTGAGTTATTTACCAACTTTCTCTCATTGGCCTCTATAACTCCTGAGAATGGATAGTATACCGGCTCCTGGATCAATACAGCATCACCTTTCTCAGTATAAGCTTTTACTGCTGTCGCTACAGCAAATACAACACCCGGAGTCTTCACTAGCCACTCTTCACTTATATCCCAGCCGTGTCTTTTGGAATACCAGTTTCTAAGAGCCTCAAAATAGTCATCTTTTGTATCTGAATACCCGTATATTCCATGCTCTGCCATTTTTATTATGGCTTCATTTATTTCCTTAGGAGCTCTTATATCCATATCTGCAACCCAAAGAGAAAGCAGATCCTCAGGCATTCCTCTCTCAGCTGCAAAGTCATATTTCAAGCTATCCGTATTCTCTCTATCTATAATCTCATCAAAATCATATTTATAACTCATATTCTCACCTATCCCAACGCATTTTCTAAATCCGAAATCAGATCCTCTACATCCTCTATCCCTACCGAAAGTCTGAGAAGTCTATCATTGACCCCAAGCCTTTCAAGGGTTTCTTCCGGAACATCTGCGTGAGTCTGTATCTTAGGGTATGTCATTAGAGATTCGACTCCGCCTAAGCTCTCAGCAAACATTATTAATTCAATATTCTTTAATACTTTTTCAAGCGTTTCATTAGAATCTACCTCAAACGATATCATAGCTCCAAATCCACTGCTCTGGGACTTGCTAAGTTCATATTGAGGATGATTCTCCAGTCCAATATAGTAGACCTTCTTTACTTTAGAGTGCTTTTCAAGCCATTTCGCAATTTCAAGAGCATTAGATTCCTGCGCTTTCATTCTAAGAGCTAATGTCTTAATGCCTCTTATCATAAGCCAGCTATCCATTGGGGATAGACAAGAACCCACTGTTTTATATATAAATCTCAATTTTTCTGATATTTCCTCATTGTCTGTTACTAAAAAACCAGCCAGTGTATCATTGTGGCCGCCTAAATATTTTGTTCCACTATGAATTACTATATCCGCTCCTAATTTCAGTGGATTCTGAAAATATGGAGATAAAAATGTATTGTCAACTATCATAATCAGATTATGTTTTTTTGCAAGTTCTGAAGCACCTTTCAGATCTGTTACTTTCATCATAGGATTTGTAGGTGTTTCAATAAACAGTGCTTTAGTACTTTTCTTAATCAGCTTCTCTATATCTTCTAAATTTGATGTCTCCACATAGTCAACTTCTAGTCCATTCTTGCTCGAAATATTGTCAAACAACCTAGGAGTTCCGCCATAAAGATCATCCGAAGATATTATATGATCTCCCGGCTCAAACATATCCATAAGAGCTGCTATTGCAGCCATTCCTGTTGAAAATGCTATCGCATCAATTCCGCCTTCAAGCTCGGCAACCAATTTTTCGAGTTCCTCTCTTGTCGGATTCTGAAGCCTGCTGTAATCATATCCAGTAGTTTCTCCTACCGATGGATGTGAAAACGATGCAGTCTGATATATAGGAACCGATATTGCGCCGAATGAATTTTCACTGTCTTTTTTACCATGAACACAAATCGTATCTCTCTTCACAATTCCACTCTCCTTTCAATAACCCAGTATTTTTGTCAGATTACTTGGTTATGGGTTGAAAAAAAAAGACCTTCTAAAGGTCAGTAAAAAAAGCCATGCACCTATCTTCGACAGATCACCACACGCGTTACCTCAGCAGTTAGCTCAAACCAGGCACTCCCACGGCACACAAAAGTAACTGCTTACCGCTGCTTCCTTCCGGACCTGACGGGGTTCACAGGCTCCTGTTGCGTAGGACCCAATCATCAACACCACTTACTAAGGGCAGACCATACATATGATAAGCCTCTGATAGGAATTCGACCCTGCTGTAGCGGATTGCAGGTTACAAGGCACCGCTAACTCCCCATCTAGCATGGCAAAAATTGTTTAAATTAGTAAAGAAACACTGGCGGAAAGAGAGGGATTCGAACCCTCGAGACAGTTGCCTGCCTACCCGCGTTCCAGGCGAGCGCCTTCAGCCAACTCGGCCATCTTTCCACGCTTAATTATTATACCAATTTTTTATATGCGTGTCAATTCATAGTTAGCCTCTCATTGTTGCTTTTATCCTCCTGTGATTTATAATGCTATCCAGTGCATCTAATATAGATGTAAATACTATATCAGAATAGATCACAAGCTTTCCATTGATTCCCTCTGCCTGAGCTACTCCGATTGCCAGCACCGCAGATTTCATCATCTCTATATCATTGTACCCATTTCCGATACATATGCTGTTTTTAATTCCTAATGCCTCTACATATTTTTTCTTATTTATTGCTGAATTATCAGAATCCATAACCTTTATTTCAACATTTTGATTTTCAAATTCAGAATATACAGTTCCAAATGTGTCCGCTGTCAGAATATATATATTCAAATCTCTACTGAGGGTATTGAGTCTTTCTCTGACTCCATCTATTACTCTGCCATCTTTTGCAACAGTTCCATTATAGTCCATTACCAAGTTTTCTGCTTTTATATCTCCATGTCCAGGAATTTCTATAGTTATCAAATTCATACTCCTTTGCAAAATAATTAGTATAGTAGTGTTTTTAAAATTACATATTGAACATATAACTATTACTATTCTATCATATTTTGAGGACATTTATTGCATAATTATTGCATAAATTGAGATTATTTACCCTTTATCATCTCAATATCTTCCGCTATCTTATTTCCTACCGTCGTAAGAAAATCACCTGAAAGCATTCCATTCACTGCTATTTCCAGGCCTTTTTTCTGATAATCCTTTAAATGTCTTCTTCCTCCGGCATATCTTATTTCAGACTTTGGATATGCTATCCTGAAAACGGCAAGGGTTTTTAAAATCTCTTTTTCCGATAATGGCTCCTGACTTTCAAAAGGAGTCCCTGGTATCGCATCCAGTATATTTACAGGAACCGAGTCAACTTTCAGCTCTCTAAGCTCCAGTATGAAATCCACTCTGTCTTCCAGACTCTCTCCCATTCCGATTATTCCACCTGAACATATTTTAAGTCCAGCTTTTTTTGCATTTTCTATAGTTCGGATTCTATCATCATAGGAGTGCGTTGAAACTATATCTTTATAGTAGTTTCTGCTCGTTTCAATATTATGATGATACATTTTAACTCCTGAATCTCTCAGTCCTTCAAGTTCCTCTACTGTGAGTATGCCAAGTGATGCACATAGATGAAGGTTTGAAATCTTACCCAGCTTTCTATAATACTCTCCAACTGCTTCCAAGTCTTTTTTGCTTGCACCTTTACCACTCGATACAAGAGACATTCTCTGTACACCGCTTTTTTCATTTGATAAGGCAAGTTCTTCAAACTCTTCATATGAAGGCAGATCTGAAACTTCTATATCAGTCTTGTTGTGAACCGACTGAGCACAGAACTTGCAATCTTCAGAACAAGCTCCAACTTTTCCGCTCATAATGCTGCATATGCTCACAGTATCATCATTGAATTTTTCCTTCACTGCTTTTGAAAAGTCAAACAGAGCCTCCATCAGACCATCATCTTCTATATCTATATTGATAAGCTTCATAGCTTCCGTTTTTTCAATTTTATAGCCAGACAGAACCATGTTTTTCAGATTCTCTATATATTCTCTGTCTATACTGTAACAATTATGCACTTTGGACTCTTTAGGCTCTTTAGATTCTTTAGGCTCTTCATTTATATTATTCATATTCTCCATACTCATCCTCTTTTTCAATTTAAATTCCTACTTTCTTTCTATATGCGATATTCATCTTATTGAGCTATCAACCTTAAACTGAGACAGCCTGGTTGTAAAGCTTAAGATAAATATTTTGTTTAGGTAATTATAAATTAAAGAAAACCCATTGTCAACTTAGTTTTACACGCTAGTTGACAATGGGTTTTCTGCAAGTCTTTATGCAACTATTTTTTATCTAATCCATTGAATCTTCCTGTTTTCTCTATATCGCTAGGTTCTCCATCAGAGTCTGCTCCAGACTCACTTAATTGCTTATCACCTAAATTTTCTGAATCTTCTGAAATATCTGCGGCATCTTTATCATTAATATTTTCATCTGTATTATCTGCCGAATCTTCTAGACCTTTATTCTTTTCATCTTCTTCATCATTCAGCTTCTCCTCATCATCTAGCTTCTCTTTGAGTTCAGCTTTATCTCTATTCAGTTTCTGGATAAGCGCAGCCAGTATTATAACTATAAGAGCGAGTATAGCTACTGCTGCAACAAAAGTCTTTGGGTTAGCAAGATCGTCATTTGTCTTCGCAGTTTCGTCTTTCATTCCTATAGCTTCTTCTATATCTTTATCATCGATATTCTCTTCCTCAGGTATTTCTACCTGTTTTTTTTCTTTAGCTTCTCTTTCAGCCGCTCTAGCAGCTTCTTCGCTTTTTCTTTTTTCTTCTTCTACTTCCTGCATAAGTCTCGCATTCTCTTCACTCTCACGCTTAGCACGCTCAACTTCTTCTTTCAGCTTGTCAAGTTCGCTTACAGGCTGCTCCTCTTCTACCGGTGTACTTCCTTCCGTTGAGAAAGAAATATCATGATCTTCTTCCATGAACTCAGTCCCACCTTGGGCTGCCAATCCTTTTCCAACTCTTATATGGTATCTTTTTGATGGCTGAAGTCCACCTTCAATACCTATTTCTATGCTGTTATCTCCTTGAGCAACAGCTCTAAATGGAATTTCGCTTCCAGATTCATCATATACCTTTATAAGCTGGATATTATGGTCTAATACGTCCTCAGTAGCCACATTTCTATTGAATCCAATAATCGCTCTTGTGATTATGGGTATATTCTCTTCACCGTTATATATAGAGGTCTCCTTTCCTGGAAGAACCCCGAACGGCTCATTCATGTTCACAGAATACGCCCAGTTCGTAGAAGTGTTTATTTGAACAAATAGAGTGATAATCATAAGTAGTGAGGAAATAGCAATATTCTTAATTTTCAATTCTAAGACCCCTTTCTGTCATTTGTGCTCAACTATATTATAAAAATACAATTATATTAACTATATCACTATCGGGGATGATATTTCCACTAAAACTCCATTTTTCAATTTTATTTTTTTAATATCTTCAATTTCTGTGATTTCAAGCTCCTTTATCAACTTGATAGTTTCGGGTATAATTCCATCCCTCACAGGCTTTAATGTCTTAACAGGAACTCTTATGCCTGACTTATCCTTTACCTCAACAGTTGTTGTTATATGTCTGCTTGGGTTCTCCCTCTGTGAAATAGCATACTCTCTTCCTCTAGGACACCTGTTTCCAAATATAATATCATTTTTATATTTTATTCTGCAGCTCTCTGGACAGACAGTGCATACGATATCATAATCTCTTATTTCTCCATACTCATTGGCCACATCTCTTTTTATATCTTTTCGCTTTCCAGTATTTATATATTCAAGTATATTTACCGACATTTCCTCAGCTTCTACGGCTATATCATCCACTAAGTCGTGTACATAGTCTGAGTTTCCTAATAGAAATATAGACTGAAAAGCAGAATTTTCTTCAGATTTATCCGAAGTTTCTCCCGTATCCTCCATATCCTCTATCAATATTATATCCGGCTCAAGCCCAACAGATGTGACTATAGTATCACATTCAATTTTTACAGTTTGACCATTTTTTTCATATTCAAGACCTTCAACGACGTCCTTACCTATCACCTTTTTTATCTGACTGTTGAACTCTATAGGCACACCGTAAGCATCCGCACACTCTGCTTTGTTTCTATCCAGTCCTGAGATTTTCTCATTTTTTTCAATAATAGCTACTACTTCTGTCCCTTCAAGAATCAGTCTTCTAGCCATTATAAGTCCAATATCTCCTGATCCTATTATCACAGCTTTTTTTCCTATGGAATCTCCATCTATATTGACTATGCGCTGTGCCTCTCCTGCAGTGTAAATGCCTTTAACTCTATTTCCAGATAAGAATATCTGACCAATATGCCTTTCAATACAGCCTGTGGACATGACAACAGACTTTGCATATACTTTTTTTAACCCTGTCTTATTGAGAACTCTTATAGCCATTTCGCTCATCTTTCCAGCCTCAGCTTGTTCAAAGTCCTGACTTTGATCTGATATTTCAGGCTTAATCGAAAGAGCTTCTGTATCAGTCATTATGTCTATCTTAACTTCTTTTTCTGATATAAAGTTCTTGAGCTTCTGTAGAAAATAATTGGAGTATTCAGGACCCGTCATATTCTTTCTAAGATATTTAACACCGAAGCCATGGTGTATGCACTGGTTTAAAATACCTCCAAGCTTTGAGTTTCTCTCTACTATCGCCAGTTTCTTTACACCTTTTTCTATTAGGTTCACAGCGACAGAAACCCCCGCGATACCTGCACCTATTATTACAACTTCATATTTTTCAGATTCTTCTACTTCCGATTCTTTTATTTCAAAATCATTCATTTCAGACATTTCAGACGTATGCATTCCAGATTCATGTATTCCAGACCCATGTATTTCAGACCCAGATATTCCAGATTCATATTTTTTCGATAGATTTTCATCCAATAATTTATAGTCGAAGTCTTCTTGGTTCTTATAGGTTTTTTCATCTTCTAATTTCAATGAATCGGTAAACCCTTTTAAGTTAGCATCGTTTATTTTTGCACTCTGTTCACTGTCTATTATCTTCTGAATCTCAGTTTTGCAGTGGCTTCCATGACATTTTCCCATAGATGCACCTGTTCTTCTTTTAACTCCATCGACTGTCAACGCTCCTGCATTTCTTCTTATAACATCTATTATTTCACCTTTTGTTATCAGATTGCATTTGCATACGACTTCTCCATAATCCGGATCTTCTTTTATAATCTCATTTACTTCTGAATCACAAAGGGATTTTATTCTATTTTTCTTCTTTCTCTTTGGACTAAATTCAGGATTATCTATATTTTTATAATCTTCAGATTTATAGTCTTCAGATATCAAATCATATACGTATTTACCGAGTTCATCTGCACATGTAAAGCCTGGCGATTTTATTCCTGCAACATTGATCAAGTTCGGGTTCCTCTTACCTCTCGTCAGAATAAAATCCTTTACTTTATCTTCATACCCTTCAACTTCTCCTTTTTCATTTACCATTATCCAATTAGGTCTCGGTCTTATTCCTGCGAAGTAAGAAATTGTCTTTTCAAAAGGTATGCCTTTTACTGACAACGCTGAGACTTTCTTTATATGCTCAAGTCCCTCTATTGAATTCGAAGCATCAGACTTATCAGTTACATCCTCAGATGAAGGCCCAACCATCAGGTTTCCATGAATTGTTGGTGAAACTATGACACCTTTCGGAGCATCTTCTTCTCTGGCCTGAAATATAAATCCATTTATATGGTTTCCCGCTGATTTATCCAAAATTATGTACTCACCTTTTCTTGGAGCAATTTTGAAAAAAGCTTCTTCCGTCATATTATTAATTTCATCTGAGTTTAACCCTGCACAGTTTATGAGATACTTAGTCCTGAATTGACCTCTATTCGTATATACTTTTATCCTCTTTTCCAAATCATGAGAATCATTTGGTCTGCTTTCAGTATCGAGACTTGTTTTATCCGTATTCATGCTTGAATCAATATCCTGCATACCTACATACTCCATATCCAGCACTTTCGTGTTTAAAAACAAGTCCACTCCATTATCCATGGCATTCTCCATAGCTGCTATACAGTACTCCCAAGGATCCGCAACACCTGTTGTAGGTGCATATACAGATGCTATGACATCATCAGATACATTGGGCTCGATTTTTAGAGTTTCTTCTCTGTTAAGCAGTTCCAGATTCTTTACTCCATTTTCTCTCCCTCTTCTAAGTTTCTCATGGAGCTTTTCCATTCCCTTATCCGCTTTTGCCGTTATTATTGAACCGCATCTTCTGAACTCAACGTCCAAGTCTTCACATACATTATGAAAATTCTCATTGGCTACTACTGTCATACGAGCTTTTATAGAACCAGGCTGCCCACTGTAACCACAGTGAACTATTGCTGTATGCGCCTTACTGACGCCGCAGCATACATCATCTTCCTTCTCTAAAACTCCTATTTTAAAATTAGTCTTTGCCATATGTCTGGCTACAAAAGTTCCAATGACACCTGCTCCGACTATTAATAAATCATATTCTTTCAAATCCATTTTTTCATCTTCTTTCACTTTAACGAATAGTCTTTTATGAATATCTACTCATTTTAAAGTAGATTCACTTTATATTTTTGACTTTCCCTTTAAACAGGCAAAATTCACTTCTTCCCATCTTCTATATCTGCAGTTCAGACATGTCTTCTTGCCATGATAATGCTCTTCCTCTACATCTGGACTGTATTCTTCACATATCTCAAGATTTGCTTTTATTTTATCAAGCTTTCTCAAATCATCTTTTATCATAGTTTCCCATATTCCATTTTTCTTATCTACTAAGACAGTCCTCTTTCCGTTGATTATGGTCTGCTTTGCTTTCCAAGGCACCAGTACATCTTCTTCTAATCCAGGATGTTCACCCGACAGGCTGACCACATCGTCTACTGCCTGATTTTCCAGGAGATCTTTTATCTTATACATCTCTCCCTCTTCAAAACCTTTTACTGAGCCCTTAACTTCTCCATCATTTCCACTCATTCTAAGTCCAGTTCCTGCTAAAGCCCCTATTATTCCTGCACCATCTCCACCAAACTCATTCAGATATACTCCAAGATTCTTTGCCGTTTTATAGGCATATTCTTTAGTTAACACTACTCTTTTAGCTTCAAAGCCATAATCTATGAGTCTGTTTCTCTTTTTTTCATCCTCAAAGTCAGAAACTTTTACAACTGAAAGACCTGGATCTGAGCCTTCAGCACTTTCAGTCTTTAGATGTCCAGCAGCAAGTTCTATGAGCTTATCATACTTATCTTCATTAATTTCAAGTTCAAATGCCATAGAACTGTTATGAGATGTATACTCTATATCTTCGTGCAAAAGAAGCTGATGTCTAGTTATATATTTAGTTTTCGCACCCAATTTTTCTTTTGCGATATTTCTTATTTCAGAAGCTATCGTTCCTGTTCCTTTTGATTCCAGATTATCCGTATCATCTATGCAAAGTATAAGTTTCATATTCTCTCTCCTATCTCAATCTTTAAGTCTGTAAACTTAAACAGTTAGCAAAATATATAGTTTAGAAAAATATATATTTTAAAACTTTTATTAAACCATATTCTTAGTTGAAAATACAATGATATAAGAAGAGCTTAGCACTAAAGTAACCACATATATCATATATATCATCTGTTTCATAGTATTATGATATATATTATTTCCATTTTTCATATATATCATAGCGTATTATAGATTAATTTTACATATATTTATGCCGCATCATCATTCTTTCTCTGTATCTTTTCAACTTCTCTTAAATTCCTGCCAGAGAGTATATCTTCTATATATTCATCGCTCAAATCAGTATCGGTAAATTTTTTATAGAACTCTCTAACTTCTTCTTTCATATCTATATCTTCAAACAGTTCCGGATATACAGTTTTTCCTAACCATTTTACAAATAAAGCTGTTTCAATTGAATTAGGCTGTCCCCATCTCGATATTCCTGTCGGAAGGTTATATATATTAGATGATTTCCAAGCTTTTAATACATGAAGTCTCTCACTCTGCTGAATATAATCGTAGACATCTTCACCGTTTACTATCATATAATCCGGATCGTACGAAAATAAATCCTCAAGACTTATGTAGTTTTTGCTGTCATTGAATCCATCCATAGCTCTAACACCCTTCTGCTCAAGAGATAACCTTTCTATTATCTCAACCGGAACTGTTCCCTCTATATCTCCTCTCAGAAGCTCATTCACCGCATGATAAATAGTTTTATTCTTTTCTACATCAGAGGAGTTTATTCTGCTAGACACTTCTTCAACCGCTCTGTCTATTCCATCACAGTATTCTTCTGCCTCACTCTGCTTTTCTATTATTTCACCAACCATTTTAATTGCTTTTTTCTGCTCTTCTAAGTTTTTAAAATCATATACCACAACAGGTATTCTGAACTTCTCTATCTTGTTCATAGTGCTCTCATCATTTGCCGTTGCAGCATCACATATTATAACATCTGGCGAGGGTTTTCTGATCATCTCTTCAATATTGAACTGCCCTCCTCCTTTAGGTGTTCTGACATCTGCTATTTCCGGATAAATCTCAAGTAAAAGCCTATCTCTCATATTTCCTGATGACACTGACTGAATTTTTTCACTACCTCCCAGTATGGCTATAGTATGAGCTGCCGGTGAAAATATTGCAGCTATATTTTTTGGATCTTTGTCTATGATCACTTCTCTGTCTAAACTGTCTATTATCTTCTTTTTGGTTGCTCCTATATCCTGCTTTTCCTGCTGATCAGAAGTTCCACCACATCCTGAAATCATAAAGGCCAAAGATATCGTCACCATTAGATATATTAAATACTTATAAATTGATTTCCTGAGCAAACTCTCATCTCCTGTCCTTATCAATATCCTGTCATCATCCTGTTATACTGGCCAGCTACTGTATAGGTAAGCTGTCAAACCAGCAAAAACAATAACATAACTTAATAACATAACTCAACAACTATCAGCTATCCATGATGACATGTCCTACTTATCTATCAAGTCCAAAGGCATTATGTAGCTGTTCCTTCTGCCTTCAAATTCATTATTATATACTTTTGCTTTTATTTTAAATATCTCATCCATATTTTCCTCTGTCAAAACTTCTGATGCTTTTCCCATAATCTCTATCTTTCCATTGTTCATCAGTCCAACCTTTGTATTATTTCCCTCATTTTCAAAGAAAAATGCATGGTTTGGAAAGTGTGTTGCCATGAGAACCGCAATCCCTCTATTTTTTGCCATATTACTTATCTGTTTAATGACTTTCAGCTCATTTCTGAAATCAAGATGTGCTGTAGGCTCATCGAGGACCAGAACCCGAGTGTTCTGAGCTATTGATCTTGCAAGCTTTACCATCTGCGCCTCCCCTCCTGAGAGGCTATTGAAGTTTCTATCTTTAAACTCCACCATACCAACTTCATCGAGTGCTTTCAGTGCTATATCCTCATCTTCCAATGTAGGCGAATTGAAGTTTCCAAGTGATGCTGTTCTTCCCATAAGCACCATCTCATGAACAGTATATCCGAATGTATTCTCATGGAACTGAGGAACGAGTGTCATCACCTGAGCTATATCTCTATCTTTCATATTCTTAATATTCTGCCCATCAATATATATTTCTCCTTCATCAGCTTCTAAAAGTCCAAGTGCACATTCTATCATAGTAGTTTTTCCGCATCCATTAGGTCCGAAAAGACATAGTATCTCACCCGAATTAAGCTCGAAATTCATATTTTCAAGTATCGTTCTTGATTTACCGTAGGAAAATTTTACATTTTCAACTTTTATTAGATTTTTCAACTCCAATTACCACCCTTTGTTCTCTTCAGAAGATATATGTAAAATGGACCTCCTATTAGAGATGTCAGTATTCCAAGCGGCATCTCTCCACCTGATATCAGCCTTGCTACATTATCGACTATTATCAGAAAGCTCCCTCCTAGTGCAAATGATATCGGAAGCATCTTTCTATTGTCATTTCCTATTATCATCCTAGCTATATGAGGAATTACAAGCCCTATCCAACCTATGGTTCCGCTGACACATACCGCTCCTGCTGTAGCTAGAGAAGTGCACACTATTATCATATTTCGGCAGAACTTTACATTCACTCCCAATGTCTTCGCTTCTCTATCTCCAATCGAAAGCACATTAATTCTCCATCTGAGCAATATTATTCCAGTTATTCCCACGAAAATAGGCACTGAAGAGAAGAGTATATCTCTGTAATCACCCGTTGCAAGACTTCCCATAAGCCAGAATGTTATTGCTGGCAGCTCCTGGTATGGATCCGCAACATATTTTGCAAAAGCTATGAGAGATGAGAATATGGATGAAATTATTACTCCACCTAGGACTATAGAAATATTGCCATTTCCCTTATATACTCTTCCTGCCATATAGCTGAGTCCAACCGCAATTATTCCAAAAATAAATGCCATAAGATAGATAAGAGCCATATTGTCAAACAGTATAATTGCAACAGCTGCACCAAATCCAGCTCCAGAGCTTACTCCAAGCATTCCCGAATCTACAAGAGGATTTCTGAATATTCCCTGAAGAGCTCCTCCCGAGATTGCAAGAGCTCCTCCTACAGTTATCGCAAGTATAGCCCTTGGAAGTCTTATATCCAAGATTACTGCTGCATCGGTGCTGTTAGCATTTGAATATCCAGCTCTCAGAATTGACAGAACTTCTTTCAAACTCATCCCGTACCTTCCAAGAAACAGGGAAGCCAACAGCAGAAATAGAGGTGTCAGCCCTATCGCCATATATATGAAGATATTTTTATAGTTTTTGTTTTTCTCCATTTCCATACATTTCCCATCCTTAGTGTATTTACATAATTCAACATACTTACATACTGCGTTTTTTGCTATTTACAAATACCATGATAACAAATGAAACTATCACTATTGCAGCCACAATAATTAGAGTCCTATTCTGTATATATCTTTTCGATGGACTTTCTTCTTTAGTATCTTCATCCAATACTATATCCTCTTTGAGCTCTGGTTCCATCTGTTCGTCAATACCAAGCTTGAATTCTTTTACTATATCTTCTTCTGTCTTTTCTCCATTTTTAGCCACAAACCCAGATTTCACTGTCAACTTATAATCTTTTTCTGGCACAAGAGGTTCTGTAAGATTAAGATATATATCTCTTCTTTTCTCTCTTTCAAGCTGATCATCAGGAATCTCCACTTCAAAATCCAGGCTATTACCTTCGGTATCAGTCAGTTCAAATGAGTTTAAATTGTTTTCTTTTACTGTTAAATTGGTTACATTTTTTGAAAACTCCAGCTCAATTCTGTTTTCTTCCGCTTTTATTCCTGTCATGCTGAGCTGTATACTTCCTCCTCCGCCTGTTCCATCGCCTTTTCCTTCAGGAGCATTAGCGAATGCAAATACGGAGCTTGTAATAATAAGAGATAAAATAATCAGCGAAGAAAACAGATTAGAAAATAGCTTCTTGTTTTTTCTAAACACTCTATCACCTCTACATAGTAATATATACTTCTATACAACTTTTTAGAGGACAGTATTTTATCAACACTGTCCTCTAAATTTCAAGTTTAATCTGCCAACTCCAAGTTTTTGTAAATATTAGTTAAGAGTTGCAGTTATTATTGATTCATATCCCCAATGCGCATCAGTAAGGTCTGTATAATCTTTTATATTATCTTTCTCTTCTTCAAGATTTCTTTCCTTACCAATAACCAGGTTCATTATTTTTGCTACTTCTACTCTAGTTATTGAAGCATCAGGTTTAAATGTTCCATCATTGTATCCATTTATTAATTCATTTACATAAGCAGAAACGATATTCGCTTTTGCCCAGTGCTCACCAATATCGCTGAAAGGAGCATCTCCTGATTTTAACTCAGTAAGTTTTAATATTGCTGTAACGAATTCTGCCCTTGTCATATTATTGTCCGGTCTGAATGTTTTGTCTTCATACCCTTTCATAAGCCCTTTGTTAACAGCGAATTCAACATCTCCTGCATACCATGCATCACTGTTTATATCTGTAACCGCAGCTGGATTTTCTGCATCTGGTGCTTCTGTTATTACTGATTTAAGTATTTTAGATACTTCAGCTCTAGTTATCTGAGCATCAGGTTTCATGCTTCCATCAGTGTAGCCATTAAGGTAAGCAGCATCTGGATTTACAACAATCTCAGCTGGTTCCTCACCTTCTTCAGCTGTTGTGAAAGTTATTGAGTAACCGTTATCAAGAACTGTTCCATTTTTGGCCTGAATTCCTGGAGCCACAGTTATTGTGTATTTCTCTCCAGCTTTGAAATCTTTGATATTTATAGAAAGATATCTTCTGTATTCGAATTCATCTTCTACCGTTTTTCCTTCCGGAACTGATGTTACAGTAATCTCTACCGGATTACCTTCTGAGTCTGTAACCGATATTTTCTCTGCATTCTGCTCTAACACTTCCGGGCCTGAAACATTATTGCTGTAAAGAAGCATTAAAAGAGCGTTTTTAGGTACACCTGTTTCTCCATCTTTAATTGTTGAACCTTCTGCATTGAAACTGAAAGCAGTATTTCCACCGCCTTGGCCAGTTCCACCTCCACCACCTGTTCCTCCAGGCTGTCCTGATGGCAACTCAGTTTCCCAAGCAAGCGATACCGGCTCATCGAAATTGAATACCGATGCCAAAGGTGCAGACATAATCATAGCACCTGCCAGTAGACAAGAAACTAATTTCTTCTTCATATAAATCTCCCCCTATTTATTATTTGTATTACTCAAAGCATATTTGCTAAGGTGTAATAACTATTATTATATTACCCTATATGCTTTTATATTAACCAAGTTTGAACTGTTACTCCGTAATCATGTACATCTTTCCGCTGCTGGGATCTTTATATACTGTTCCCATTTTTTCATATAGACTGTCTTTATCTGTGCTCTGAATATCCTTCTCTTCAAATTCATCTGTTCCGCTTACATCTTTACTATTTGAAATATCTATCTGTTTCATATTCTTAGATATATCTACGTTCCAATTCAGTACCAGTGCAACCATAAGTCCGCAGGCAAATACAAGCATAGCATCTGCCAGGTTTATCACTCCTGACATCGGATCGATCTCTTCAGTTCTTTTCTTTCTATTAAGCTTGCCTTTCATCAGCATCGCTTGTCACCTCTTCCAAAATGTACTCCATGATTGCCTGAGTGTTAACAACATACTCTTCATACCATTTCTTTCTTATTCTGGATATTACAAAGCATATAGCAGCAGCTATAAGACCGGCTATCGTTGTATCGAAAGCTATGAGGAGAGATTTCGAAAGAGTAAGTGCATCTCCCTCTCCCAGTGCCAGAAGTCCCGGTCCAAGAGGAATCAGTGTACCGATAAGTCCAAACATCGGCCCCAGCTTTGCAACAAGATCTGTTCTGTGTACTATCTTGTCATAGTGATTTTCATCCTTTAACAGAAGTTTCTGAGCAATTCCCTGAACACCAATAGGTGAAAGATTTATATTGTCCAATAACTTTAGAATAGTATCCTTCTGTCTTCTCAGCAATTTAGATTTTATTACCTCTTTTGAATATTCACTTATATCTTTATCGTTAATATTCTGTAAAAAGTCTTCCAGTTCAAATTCATTTTTCTTTCTTTCCTGAAAATACTCCATAAGTATGCTTCCTATGGAGAGTATTGATACCAATATGCAAATAAATAACACTATCATAGTAGGCACCAGAAATATCTGAGATGTCATATGGAGTGTCTCTTGAAGAAATTGGTTCAAATCCTCACATCCTTTTATTATTTATGATTTTTCTTATATGTTTTTAATGTTTTTGCTTGTTTCATCTATGTTTTTAGCATGTATTTGATATATATGGTATATATCTGGTCTGTATTTCATATATTTTTAATATATATGAAGCATATTCTCCTATATATTAAGCTAGTAATTATATATATTTAGCCTTATTTAATATATATGTTTTGAATATGTCATATATCTTGTCGCTGCACCTATTAAAAGCAGAAGTATAAGACCAGCAACATACTTTTCATACTCATAATTTATCTTCTTTATACTTGTTTCTTCGACTATCTGATCTGACACATCATATATCTTTTTAGGTGAATCTTTATCTTCTGTTCCTTCACCTGCAGAGCCCTGTGATAAGTCTTCGGCATTTGCCTGAAGTAGCGGATCATCAGCTTTTAGATCCTCTTTGTCCTTATCGTCTATATTCAACCTGTTCTGAGCCGCCCTGTTTTGTGAATTCTGATCAGATATCTGAACTCTTCTTGCTGTCTGAGTCTGACGAGTTCTATTTTGACTTGTCTGAGTTCTAATAGTCTGCGGTGGATTCGCATTGTTAGCAGTTGTGTTCTGTTCATCGCTTCCGCTGCCTCTTCCCTCTTCATTACCGAAGTCTGAACCTTGTCCCGATTCAAATCCTTCATCATTACCGGCTGTATCTTCCTTAGGTGTAGTCATATCAGAGTCATCTCCGCTTAGAATCATGAAAGAAAGCCTTCCATCCATTCCCCAGAACGGTTCTCCCTGTTCATTCGACTTTCCTGTTCCTCCTCCCATACCTGCGAGAAGGTTTACATATACAACCATAGTCTCATCTATATTGAAGTCTTTTATAACAGGAAACTCCATAAAGAAATACATAGGTCTCATCTCATCTATACTCTTCTCATGACTTACTCTAGTTATATCGGTCATCCAGTAGCCATTCCAGTTTTTAAGAGCCTCATTACCCGGTTCCAGATTTCCACCCAGCTCCGAAAGCACTTTATTCCACTCTGGATTGTTCTGAGCTCCTTCAAAGTAATCTCTTTCTGTCCTGAAAGAATTATTTATGAATTTAGGATCATGTTTCCCTGATATCGACCAGTTAGTAGGTCCATTTCTCGATAGGACGGTTAATTTCAGAAGTTTTCCGCCAGCTCTTATATCTTCTTCAGTCAGATTTTCAACCTGATGAACTCTTTTTATATCTTTATTATTTTTTGCATCTTCATCATCATATGAAAATATCTCAACCTTAGCCTTCATCTCTATAATACAGTAATATCCATCTACTCTTATATATTTTTCTGCACCCAGTTCCTCTTCATTATCCTCTTCATTATCCTCTTCATTTTGCTCGGACTCTTCATCTTCCTCATTTCCTTCTTCAACGGCATTTCCACTTTTATCAAATCCATCTATCATGCTCTTTGGTATATTCACATATATGGGCAAATCCCCATATCCAATAGGCACTCCACCATCTGTGTATATTATATTGTTCGATAACTGCTTAAAATACACAGAGTCGCACTGGATTACAAGATTTCCCTGTTCATTAATGAAAACCTCTCCATTTTTATGGAGCTCTTCGGGTATACCTCTTTCATAGCTTAAAAATCGGTCTACTGAATTCATAGGATTTCCCAAACTGTCCTGACCAACCTTAACTAGTACATTCTTCTTTTTATCCTGTATATTGGCTAACAGATCCTTATTTCCTGACACGCCATCTAATATATGACCATCATCTATATCGACTTCTAGGTTATCGAGAAGTCTCTTTCTGTCTATATCCGATATATCTGATTTGAAACTCGCTCCATTCAGCTTAATTTCCATAAAAAAACCTTCATCATTTACCTGATCTGCGGAAAATATAGTTCTTCCTACAAACTCGGCGGTGATATCCCCATCCGAATAAGATATGCTCGTAAATAATATGAATAAGTTCAGCACTAATATTATATTTTTTCTTATAGTTTTTCCTCTAAAAAGCATACCCTTCACCACCTCAACAAGTTTTAAACTTAACCAGAAATTAATTATACCCTACCCTTTATATTACCATTTATATAACGATGTGTAAATTATTTTAGCTGAATTTTTATAGAAAAAGGTCATAGAATTTTATAAAAAATCTATGACCTAAGACTGTTCCCATTCAACTATTTTTTTGTCTCTATTGTTTTCAAAATTATTTTCCAGTGTCTTCTTCACATCTATTATTCTCTGATTTTCCGAACCTCTAAACCTCAAGGATAAGTTTTTAAGCTCTTCAACATATCTGCCATCTATAAGAACATCACACTCTTTTAAGAGCTCGAACATGTCCTCATCTTCCAATATCTCTTCATATGTGTATCCTGACCATATCCATATATCTTTATCATTTATTTCACGCTTGATGTCCTTTACAACTTCCTTCAGTTCCTTTGCATTTTGAAATGGCTCTCCCCCGAGTATTGACAGCCCTCTTATTGTAGGTTCTTTCAGGTACCCTATTATCTCTTCTGTTTTTTCCTCGGTCCATTCTTCTCCATAGTCAAAATCCTGATATAGTTTATTGAAGCAGTTTTTACAGTTATGAGTGCATCCACTTACAAATACTGTTGTTCTTATCCCTACTCCATTTGCAACATCATATTTTCTTATCTGTGCACATCTCATCTCTTAACAACATCTCCAAACATAATTTTAATCAATCACTCTCATATGCTAAATAAATGACTATTCAAAATATAATAATATATTATAAATCAAATATTCAGTGACGACTGAAAACAAAAATAAATAGTAAAGGTCCCATATTCCTTCTGAGACCTCTACCATAAATTCTTATATTAACCTTTTTTATATACTATATGTGAAGAACTCTTGCTTTTATTTCCTTAGTTCTTCCTTCATTCCAGAAGTTTTCTCCTAAATATCCACAAGTTCTTCTAGTTACATTCATCTTTGACTCATCTTTATTATGACACTGTGGACATTCCCATTCATTATTATCGTTTAATACAATCTCCTGGTCGTATCCGCATATATGGCAATAGTCTGATTTAGTATTGAATTCTGCATATCCTATATTGTCATATATATATTTTATCATAGTCTCAACAGCCTCCGGGTTGTTGTTCATATTTGGTATCTCCACGTACGAAATAC
The DNA here is from genome assembly GCA_964489735.1 of uncultured Clostridia bacterium. Taxonomy (GTDB): domain Bacteria; phylum Bacillota; class Clostridia; order Tissierellales; family Gottschalkiaceae; genus Andreesenia. The sequence continues at coordinate 25,671 of CAZBAL010000018.1, forward strand.
ATCCACCTGTTGATTTTTCCTGGAATTGAGACTCAAATGAAAACTTATCGAACACATTTATTTCTTCACCAACGAATACATGGTATGAGTTAGTGTAGTATCCTTTATCAGTAATATCTTCTATCTCTCCAAATCTGGATCTGTCTATTGAACAGAATCTATGAGTAAGACTCTCTGCTGGTGTTCCATAAAGTGCAAATCCAAGTCCTGTTTCCTCTTTCCACTCTTTTATATGATCATTTAGTACATTCATCACTTTAAGTGCAAACTCTGTACCTCTAGGATCTGTATGAGAAACTCCTTTTATCATCTTAGTAGCCTCATAAACTCCAATATATCCAAGAGAAATTGTCGCATAACCATCTTGAAGAAGCGGGTAAATCTTCTCTCCTTTTCCAAGTCTGGATATCGCTCCATATTGCCAGTGGATTGGTGATGCATCTGTTGTAACATCTTTTAACAGATCATATCTCAGCATAAGAGCTCTGTAGCATAAATCAAGTCTCTTATCCAAAAGATCGAAGAACTTCTTCTCATCTCCATTAGCAAGTATTCCTATCTGAGGAAGATTTATAGAAACAACTCCTATATTGAATCTTCCATCTGTTATATACTCTCCCTCTTCATTCTTATATGGCGAAAGGAAAGCTCTACATCCCATCGGACTGAATACTTGACCTTCATACATTTCCTTCATCTTTTTAGCTGATATATAATCAGGGTACATTCTCTTCGTAGTACATTTAGCAGCTAATTTTGTAAGGTAGTAATATTTACTGTCCTCATGAATATTGTGCTCATCCAGAACATAAATAAGCTTAGGGAAAGCAGGTGTTATATACACATTCTGCTCATTCTTAATACCTTCTAGTCTCTGTCTCAGTATCTCTTCAGTTATAAGAGCTGCTTCTCTTTCATACTCATATCCCTCATCAAAGTGCATGAATAGAGTAACGAAAGGAGCCTGTCCATTTGTAGTCATAAGTGTGTTTATCTGGTACTGAATAGTCTGAACCCCATCTTTAATTTCCTTTTTAGTTCTCTTAAGAGCAGCTTCTTCAGCTTTTTCCATATCTACATCTATTTTATATATCTCTTTCTGTTCTTCAATTATAGTATTTAAATGTCTGTAATAAGATTTTCTGGCATATGGTGCTAATATCTTATCTATTCCATTAATACTCTGTCCTCCAAACTGTCCTGATGCAACCTGCGCTATTATCTGTGTAGTAACAGTACAAGCAACCTGGAAAGACTTAGGTGAATCTATTTTCTTTCCATTTATTACAGTGCCATTTCCAAGCATATCTTCTAAGTTTATCAGACAGCAGTTGAACATAGGCTGAATTATATAGTCCATATCGTGCATATGTATAGCACCGTCATCGTGAGCCTGTACAATATCAGCTGGCAGTATCTTTCTTCTAGCTATGTCTTTTGACACCTCTCCTGCTATCAGGTCTCTCTGAGTAGATGAAATCTTAGAGTTCTTATTTGAATTCTCCTTCATTACCTCTTCATTTGTTCTGTTTAAAAGTCCTAATATATTATCATCCGTAGTGTTTACCGTTCTCTTAAAGCTCTGAACAGCTCTGTATCCCTCATACGCTCTTGCTGTACAAGCATGTCCGTATTTAACCAGTTTATAGTAAACAAGGTCCTCTATCTGGTATATTGTAAGAGGCTTTCTGATTTCTTCTGCGAATTCATTTATTTCATCCGCAATTTTAGAAGCTATTCCCTCTTCGAACATACCTGAACCGTTTTTCATCGCTTTTTCTATAGCTATTACAATTTTATTTGCATCAAAATCAACTGTACTTCCATCTCTTTTAATTACCGTCAGATTATTCATACCTAAATCCTCTCCTATTATTTTCATCTCGAATAATCGAGTTCTCTTTATATTTTCTATATTAATGATCAGTTTTTACTGATCTCTTATTTTCTTTGGTCAGTTTTCTATAATCAATTTAATGCTCTTTGGTTTTCTTTTCTCAAAACCATTTTATTTTAATTTCTAAATAATATTATATAGTATATCTAGTACGAATACCACTCAATTTCACAAAAAAATAACAATATCTATTGTCACTATTTTATCAATACACTATATGTGGTATGTATTTTTATTTTCAGAAACCATTACCACTTGTGAAGAAATAGCAATTTTTTATGTATTTTTATCTTTTTTTCATCTGATCTGAATTCTTTTTAAAAGCATATTTAGTGTACCAACATGCTGTATTTATTTTTATCATAAATTTTGATGATTTTTCTGTTTATTATTTCCAGTTATTTTATCCGGTTCTCTCCTCTTAAATTTCGATAAATTCCTCTGAAAAATCAAATCTGCTTTTCTTATCTTCATTTTTGTTAGTCTTTTTTTGATATATTTCAATTTTTACTTTTTTTTACAGATATTTGATTATTCAAAAATCCCTTGGGTAAATTATTTGTAAAGACCTTGGATAACTTTATACCCTATTAAAAGAAAGGGGATAATATTTTGAACAAGCTAGTTAAAGCACTTTGGATAATTGCAACGTTGGTAATCATACTTACTCTTTCCGTATTTGCACTGATATTTGATTCGTTTTTCAATATCAGTGGCATGAACATGCTGGATGAATCAAGCGTAATTGCAACTTTGGTTAGTGGCGATAATGCATATATCCTGAGAAGTATACTTTTCTATATGGTTATTTTCTCTATAGTATCAGCTCTGATAATGCTCATAGTTGCTATAGCAATAAGAGGAAAGCAGAATGCAGTTGAACTAGAGGATGATTATGGAAAAGTAATGATAACAGCCAATGCGGTTAAAGCAAATGTGTTGAGCAGCATGAGACAGTTTGACCACTTGATAAAATCACCAGATGCTAATATCAAAATATTAAACAGAAAACAACCTATAATTAAGGTTAAAGCGAGTTGTTACACTTATGAACCCAGCAATTTAGAAGAGCTGGGAGAGGAAATGAAAAACTCAATAAAAGCAAGCTTAGAAAACATGACCCATACCCCAGTAAAATCAGTGGATGTAAAGTTTTTAAAAACTGACAGAAAAAATAAAAATAGGGTTATCTAAGGAGGGGTAATGATGATCAATCTATTGAAAGAAAGATATCTTAACAGAGATTTCCTTAATAGATATCTTTGGAGAATCATATGTACTGTGCTTGCTCTTATAATTGGGATCCTTCTAATCACCATAGGGTTTTTTAAGACCCTTCTACTCGCTATTGTTATAGCAATAGGATATTTTATCGGACAGTCAAAAGACAGAGGTATCAATATTGTTGAGTATATAAGGACTCTGCTGAGTTAATATACTCTGAAATATTTAAGTTAAAGTATTTAAATCAAATTAATTAAATCGAAAAATTTAAATTAAAAGAGAAAAGGAGATATTAAAATGGACGTAAAAAACAAATCAGTTTTAGAAAATCAGTACAATGAAGCAGCTAATGTAAACGCTAAGGAGAGAGAAGATGCTCCTACACATGAGTCAAAACTAATAATAGAAGATAGTGTTGTAGAAAAAATCGCAGCTATCGCAGCTAACGAGATAGATGGTGTTTTAGATCTTAGCGGTAACCTATTCAACAGAGTAACTGGAACTTTCGGTTCAGATAACCTTACAAAAGGTGTTTCTGCTGAAGTTGGAGAAAAACAGGCAGCTATTGACATAAAGCTTATATTAGAATACGGAGCTAGTGCACCAAAAGTATTTGAAAAACTTAAAAACATTGTAAGAGAACAGGTTCTTTTCATGACAGGACTTAACGTTGTTGAAGTAAATGTTACAATCACTGATGTTATGACTAGAAAGCAGTATCAGCAGGAAAACGAAAAGAAAGACTCTAAAGATTTAAAATAGGCTAATTAAAGTAAATTAGTTAAACAAATAATAAAAGCATCTAGGAAGTATCGCATGATACCAATCCCAGATGCTTCTTTTTTCTTTTACTACTGTTTTTTTATTACTCTGCTTCTTTAGGCTGTATTCTGGCAAATACGAGAGTTATTGTAGTACCCTCGCCTTCAACACTATCAATATTCAGCTTTCCTTTATGAAGCTCCATTATCTCATTGCTTATAGCTAAACCTATACCGCTTCCAGATTTTTTGCTCTTTCCTTTGAAGAATTTCTCTTTTACAAACTCTATATCAGTTTCAGGAATTCCTATACCCTCATCTCTTATATCCACATATACATGTTCCTCATCCGATCTCACATCAACCTTTACGTTATTTCCTGATGGTGTGAATTTTATTGCATTATCTATTATATTGATGAAGACCTGTCTTAGTCTGTTTGCATCTCCTAAAATGTTTGGAATTTCATCTTCTTTACTGTACAGGAGATCTATTCCTTCCTGTTCGGCTCTTCTCTTAGTTATATTTACAACTTCTTCGAGCTCATTTACAAGATTTATCTCCTCTAGATATAAAACAATCTTTCCACTTTCCATCTTAGAGAAATCCAGAAGCTCTTCAACCATTTTAGAAAGCCTTGTAGTCTCCTTTATTATTATCTTAAGACCTAATCTAGCTTCTTCTTTATCCTCAAAATCACCAATCAGTATAGTCTCTCCCCATCCTCTTATAGATGTAAGAGGTGTTCTGAGTTCGTGTGAAATAGAGGAAATAAAGTCATTCTTTAAATTATTTGATATGATAATCTCCTCCGCCATGTAGTTTAGGGTTTCTGCAAGTTCCCCAATCTCGTCGTCGTACTTCGTTTCTATTCTCTCAGAAAACTGACCTTCAGCCATTCTTATAGCTACAGCTGTTATTTCCTTAATAGGAGTTATTATGGACCTGCTGAATACATAGGATATCATCAGCATCCCGAAAAGCACCATAATTATTATAAATACTGATATGGCTAATATTTTATTAATAGTCTGATTTATCGGCTCAAGAGAAACAACATATCTTATTATACCCTCTGTTTTGCCCGCAGATGTCTTTATTGGACTTGAGTTGGACATCACTTTCTCTCCGAATTTATTATTTCCTCTCCAGTTAGACTGATATCCCTTAACTGCTTCTTTAAAATCAGGCGAATCTATCTTCTCTTTTACTATAAATCCTGTAGAGCTGACTACTACATTACCATCCAAATCCAGTACCTGAAGCTCCATATTGTCTTCACTTCTCGAATTATAATCTTTGACCATCTGCTTAGCCAGATCCGTCAGATCATACTTTTCGCTGTTTATATATGAACGGTAAAACTGGGTTGAATGCTCCGCTCTATAAGAAATCATTCTTGCAACGTTTCCATAATAGTAGTTAGTGACAAACAGCATAAAAGCTATTTCAAATATCAGCAGAACTACTAAGCTAAGCGCAACATATGAGTATGTCCAGCGTCTTTTTATGCCCTGATTTCTCTTTATTTTAATTGTCTTTTGTTGGTTTCCATTTATATCCATATCCCCATACCGTTCTTATATATTGAGGATTCGATGAATCATCCTCTATTTTTCTTCTAAGTCTTCTAATATTCACATCTACTATTTTAGGGTCGCCAAAATAACTCTCCCCCCAGACATTTGTCAGTATCTCTTCTCTAGAAAGTGATTGATTTACGTTTTCCATAAACAGTTTAATCATAGTGTATTCTATCTGAGTCAGCTCTATTTCCTGACCGTTCTTATAAAGCGTTCTTCCTTCTGGATCCAGCCTGAATACACCTGATATGAACTTATCTTCCTTATTCACACCCTTAAGCATTTCAACCCTTCTAGCTATGGCATCAACTCTTGCCACAAGCTCTAAAGGACTGAAAGGCTTAGACATATAGTCATCTGCACCTATAGATAAACCGCTTATCCTGTCTAACTCCTGAGACTTAGCAGTAAGCATCATTATCCCGATTCTCTTATCCTTTTCTCTTATCTGTCTGCAAACTTCCATACCGTCTATTCCCGGAAGCATGACATCCAAAACGGCAATATCTATATCATCATGCTGATTGAATATTTCCAGTGCCTCTTCTCCAGTTCCGGCTTCAAGTATCTCGTATCCTGCTCTTCTGAGGTTAATTACGACAAATGCTCTTATATCCTCTTCATCTTCAAGAACTAATATTTTTGCCAACTTGTCCACTCCCTATCTATTTGTCTATTTTAAAACTCTTTATTATAGCATCTTCATCAACTGACAAGTTTTTATACTTGTCTCTGTTAATTTTTTCAGATTTTATATAGTACTTTTCTTTGTCATCTTCTTCTATCAATTGATACTCTTTTCCTAGATTTGAATTCGTTTTTATTATGCTCATAATACGTTGCTTCTTATTGTTGTCATCTTCAACCATAAACCTGTATTCTGTTCCATTTTTCACCTTTAGAGTTTCACCCATTACATCTTTGTCTTTCCAGTTTTCTGGATATTTAAAATAGACTCTTGCCTCATCAAGGTAAATATATTTGCTGACTATATCAAATTTATCTTCTTTAAATCTAAGCCACTCTGTATAGTACAGATATTTGTCCGAAGTAGAAACTCCTGCTCTGCCAGTCATCATATGAGGTCTCGGAATCTCAACAACCCCATCTCCATCTATATCTGATACCTTAAAATTTCTATTTTCCAAAGAAGTGAAACCGACAATATTAGCACCTTCTTCTGTAGTATCCTTTATGAGATTTTCCAGCTTACCGTCACTATTAATACCATATACCAAAGTATGTCTGACCTTGTTGTTTATATCATTGCCTTGAACTATTATTCCGTTTCTGTTCTTCTCTATCTTATCCACTATCGCAGGCTTAAAACTGTCAAAGTCGATGTAGTTTATCGTATCATTTACAAACTTAACCTGTGAATCTCCACTATCATATATATAGTAGTCCGATATCAGTTCTCCACCAGAATTTCTAAAGACAACTATGTCAACATTTCCATCTTCATTAATATCATCCATGACATAGGCATCAAATCCCATTTCCAAAATCTTTTTTATTTCATCCTGGTATGAATACACCGTTAGTATTCTGCTGTTATTTTCCAGAGTGCTGACTATAAGATCTTTTTTACCATTTGATGTCAGATTTTTCATCTCTATTTTATCAAATTCAGTTCCTTTAATCGGAATATCGTTCATAAAACTGTATGAATCATTCTTCTTTCTAAATACAAGCAAATGAAGAGGCTCTTTTTCTGAGTCAAGTGCATAAGTCACCAGAATCTCAACTATACCGTCTCCATCTATATCTATCATCTTTATAGTGCTCAGCCCTTCTTCAGACCTTACACTTTCAAATTTCGCATTTTCTGGAATATTTCTCTTTATGAGTTCCTCTATTCTCCTATTTTCCTCACTCAGTTTAGGGGTGCTGATTATTTCTTCAGGTGCGGTCTGCACAGCGCAGCCAGAACCTAGAACAACCAGTGTAGCAATCAAAATAAGGTTTTTTAATTTAATAATTTCAGCTACTTTAGCCAATTTCTCCACTCCCCTCTTCAAGTATATATCTCTAACCTATATTATACAGCATATAGAAAGAAATTTCCTGTACATATTCAGGCTTAAACCATAAAATATAGAATTCACACAAAAAAACTGACCTCAAAAGATCAGATTAAAACATAACTTTTGAAGTCAGATTGTATATTATAATTTTATTATTCGATTATTTTTTAGCTATTTCTTCAGCCGCTTCCAGCATTTCCGCAGCCTTATATGAACTTCTAACTAGTGGGCTTGATGCAACAAACTTAAATCCTAATTCTATAGCTTCTTCCTTGTATTTGTCGAACATCTCCGGAGTTATATAGTCCTGAAGAGGATAATGTGCTGTTGAAGGCTGTAGATACTGACCTATGGTAAGGAAATCACAGTCAATCTCTCTAAGATCTTTAAGCACCTGTATAACTTCTTCATAAGTCTCTCCAAGTCCCAGCATTATACCAGTTTTAGTTGGAATGTTCGGATTTAACTTTTTAGCATTTTCAAGCACATCCAGTGATCTCTGATATATTGCTTCCGGTCTCACATCAGGATATAGTCTAGGAACAGTCTCAACATTGTGATTAAGTACATCCGGCTCTGCATCCATAACAATCTTCAGAGCATCTACATCTCCCTGTAAATCAGGTATAAGAACCTCAACTATTATATCTTTATCTTCATTTTTTATAGCATTTATTACATCCGCAAAATGCTGTGCTCCTCCATCTGGAAGATCATCTCTTGTAACCGATGTTACAACAACATGCTTAAGTCCCAGCTTTTTAGTAGCTTCAGCTACATTTTTCGGCTCATCCGGATCAACCTTTTCAACTGGATTGTTTGTAACATTACAGAATCTGCATCCCCTTGTACATTCCTTCCCTAAAATCATAAATGTTGCTGTTTTTTTACTGTAACACTCTAATCTGTTAGGGCAGTTAGCTGCATGACATACCGTATTAAGTGAAAGCTCCTCTAAAAGATCTGTCACATATCCCAGATTTTCTACTGGTCTTTTTTCTATTCTAAGCCATTCTGGCTTTCTTTTAATCTGCATTAAATTAAATCCTCCTCATCAACACTAGTTATCTCATCGTAATTGAACACTTTACAGAAGCTTTTCAATACTTCTTCTTTAACTTTCTCAATATCCATCTTTTTCCCCAGTTCTGCTTCTAATGAAGTGGCTTCCCTTCCTTCAATACCGCATGGGACTATATATTTAAAATGCTCTAAATCCGTATTGACATTAAATGCAAAGCCATGCATGGTCACCCATTTCTTGACTTTAAATCCTACGGCAGTAATCTTTTTATTATCTATCCATACACCGTTGTTTATATCATCTCTGTATGAATCCAGACCATACTTGCTGCATACATCTATGATTGTCTCTTCAATATTGTAGACAAAATCTTTTACCCCCATTTTCTTATCTCTTATGTTAATAATAGGGTAGCCTACAATCTGACCGGGACCATGATAAGTAACATCTCCGCCTCTGCCAATTTTCACAACATCTATACCTTCACTCTCAAGCTTTTCATCTGAAGCTATGATATTATGTCTGTCAGCAGACCTTCCTAAAGTCAGTACCGGATTGTGCTCGACTAGAATTATCGTGTCTTCTATCTCGTTATCCTGTCTTTTTTTAAAGAGCTTTTCTTGCAGTTCAAGCATTTCATAATAATCTCTTTTTCCAAGAGTTAGTAAATTGAGTTTCATCATATATTCATCTCCTGAAGTATCTTACTATACTAGTTTATAGCTTTTATATACTAGATGTCAAGCTATCCAAACTCTATTTTAGCACTATGTTTATTGAAAGCTCTTATAGGATTTTAGCAGTTTTTTTACTGAAGGAATATGAGAAGATTAACTGTATGATATTAATGTCTATTTATATGAAGATGCATACAGATTAATTTTCTCCACAAAAAAATAGAGCAGAAAATCTGCTCTATTTGATTTAAATTATATTAGATTATTTTAGGATTAAGCTAATTGGTATCTGTAAATAAGAGTTCCTTTACCATCTTTTTCTCTTATTCCAGCTTTAAGTATGTTAACTTTAACTTCTGAACCTTCAAAAGGTACTGTTACTTCTTTAACAGACTCCATGTAAGACTTTACTGCTTCGATATTTGCCATATCTACTTCTTCTTTAACGCCCCAGGCGATTGCTATAACAGCGTTAGGGTCTCAAGTGCTACATGCCTCTGCTTTTCTTTGTACTAGTGATTCTGATATTCCTTTGATTAGTTCTTCTTCTACATTTCCTGTACTTCCAAACATTCTAAGCTCTCCTTTGTTTTTATATTCATCATAGATAAATATAATATATTGTTAAACATTTATTTGTTTTCTCTATAGTAATATAATAATACATAGTAGGCTTAAAATCAACCGTAGAATTAACTTTTCATGAATATCCATGTTTTATTTTCTGAACTTCTTATTCTCTAATGTATTTTTAAAATGATTTCATTTCAGATTTCAATCAATCTGTATATCTTACTTCTTCACTTTTTTTCTTTTGCTATAGGGGTTCTTTAGTCTGGTAGCCAATTGATACTGAAATATCAATGTTCCTTTACCATCTTTTTCTCTTATCCCAGCTTTCAGTATATCAACTTTGACTTCTTCTCCTTCAAATATCAGAGTAAGCTCTTTTGCTGTTCTCATATAGGATCTCACCATATCTATATTCTCGATATATATATCCTCTCTCATTCCCCAAGCTACAGAGAGATAGGCATTGGAATCACATGCGCTTCGCGTATCAATCCTTCTCTGTGTAAGCGAATCAAAAATAATAGTCTTCAATTCATTCTCTATATTTCCAGTGCTTCCAAACAATAAAAACACTCCCTTCACAATTATATGTACAAAAGCTGATTCAATTTTAATTATATCATAAAAATACCCGGCTCTTTCGAGCCGGGCAATTTCAAGAATATATAAATATTCTACACTTTTCTATAATATTCAAAACACTTGTTAAGTTTTAATATTATCCTTGGTAAGTTAATATTAAATCTTTAGCAGCTTTAGACTCATTAAGTCTTGAAACTGGAGTGTTGTGAGGTGCTGATTTAAGCATCTCTGGATCAGCTATTGCTTCGTCAGCTATTTTGTTAAGAGTTTCTATGAATGCGTCTAGAGTTTCTCTAGATTCTGATTCAGTTGGCTCGATCATCATCGCCTCATTTACTATAAGTGGGAAGTAAATTGTTGGTGGATGGTAACCGAAGTCAAGTATTCTCTTAGCTATATCAAGAGTTGTAATTCCTGTAGAAGTATCTTTGATTCCTCCAAGAACGAACTCGTGCTTGCAAACTTGATCCATTGGTAAGTTGTATTTTTCTTTAAGCTTGTGCATCATATAGTTAGCATTAGTAACTGCAGTTTCACTTGCTTCTCTTAGTCCTTCAGCTCCTAATGAAAGTATATATGAATAAGCTTTTATATTAACACCAAAATGTCCGTGGAATCCTTTAAGTCTTCCCATTGAATTTGGTCTATCATAGTCTAGGAAATATCCGTTATCACCTTTTTCAACAACAGGTGTTGGTAGGAATTCAACTAAGTCTTCTCTAACTCCAACTGGTCCTGCTCCTGGTCCACCACCACCGTGTGGAGTAGACATTGTTTTGTGAAGGTTGTAGTGCATTACGTCAAATCCCATGTCTCCAGGTCTAACTTTACCCATGATAGCGTTCATATTAGCTCCATCATAGTAGTTTAGTCCACCTGCATCATGAACAAGTGTAGTAATTTCAGTTATGCTCTTCTCAAATAACCCTAGTGTAGATGGGTTTGTAAGCATAAGTCCTGCAATTTTTCCTTCGTTTTCAGCGATAACTTCTTTAAGTGAATCCACGTTAACAGAACCATCATCGTTTGATTTAACTTCAACTATTTCATATCCTGCAACATAAGCTGAAGATGGGTTTGTACCGTGAGCTGAGTCAGGAACTATGATCTTAGTTCTTTGCTCATCTTCACCGTTTTTCTTATGGTATGATTTTATTATCATAAGTCCAACGAACTCTCCATTAGCTCCTGCTGCTGGTTGAGTAGTTGTTCTAGCGAATCCTGCTATTTCAGAAAGCTTAACATCTAAATCATATAGAAGTTCTAAAGCTCCCTGTACAGTTGATTCTGGTTGAAGTGGGTGAATTGATGTGAAACCATCAAGTCTAGCCATGTCTTCATTTAATTTAGGGTTGTACTTCATTGTACATGATCCTAATGGATAGAATCCTTTATCAACACCATGGTTTAATAGTGAAAGGTTTGTGTAGTGTCTAACTACGTCAAACTCACTAACCTCTGGTAGTTCTAGTTCTTCTTCGTTTAAAAGCTCTGCTGGTATTAGGTCGCTAAGATTTGACTCCTCAACGTCTAATGCAGGAAGACTGTATCCTTTACGACCTTCAGTTGAAACTTCATATATAACTTTATTGTAATCGTTATTCATTTAGATCGCCTCCATTATACGAGCTAACTCGTCAATTTCTTCTTTAGTTCTTTTT
>CAZBAL010000019.1:0-6193 GCA_964489735.1 uncultured Clostridia bacterium
GATGACTCAGAACATAAAGTTCTGGGTCTTTTTTTATGCAGAAAAACAGATAATACTGGCAGAAAATTCGTGAAAATATAAGAAAAAAAGATAAGAAAAAATATGAAAAAAGCCAAGAAAAATATAAGGAAAACGGCAAAAATAACAAGAAAAACAGCAAAATAATTGTAAAATATCGCGGAATATATTGAGAAAGTATTAGTGAAACAGATAAATATACATAGATTTTCAATAAAATAAACTAGATAAACACAGCAATAAGTAGAAAAAATTGAAAAAATATATAAAAAGTAAAATAATATTTTTACAAATCATAATATATTTGTTATAATGAGTAATGTTGAATTTACATAATAAACACATGTCAGCATTAATGGAATAAAATTTACAGAAAGAAACTCAGTACAGATTAAAATAATGGGGGAATGGACAAAGTGAATTTTTCAACTAGACTTAGAGCACTGTTGGAATCTGGAAATTTGAAAATGAAGAGCTTGGGGAGCTATCTTAATTATGATTTATCTTATATAAGTAAGTGGGTTAATGGAAAATGTCTTCCATCACAAAAAATAGCGGACCAGATACTGCGGAGAATGACTAAGTTTTTTGTGAGTAATCTTATGATTGAAGATGTGGAAGAGACGATTTTTAGTATAACAGGTAGAAAAGTTCCTATTGATACTGAAAGTAGATTTGAAAAAATAATTTATTCTATTTTAGAAGATGGCTATTATTATTCTTTAATTCAGGAGGAGTCAAAAGAACCTAATACTGAAGGGGCTTTGATAATTAACAGCAAGACAGAGGAAATAGTAAGAGATATTGGAATTATCTTAAAAAAATATATAGCTACAGCAGAACAGGATATTGAAATATACTGTACTATTGGTAACTTGGATTTTTTTAGAGAGTGTGCTAAGCAGTTTGAGTCGTTTTTTATGACAAAAGATATAAACTTTAAGCTTAGACTTATACTGAGTTCAAGTAGTTATGATAATATCAAGAATAGTGATCTGGACACAGTGTATCTGATGATGAGCAATGTGATATTCATGGATATAGAAGTAATTGTCGCGGATATTCATCCGTATTCGGGATATATATATGTTAAAAACAAGGGCTTTATTGATATAAGACTAGATATTTCTGGAGTGCCGATTTACATGGTTCACAGTGAAAATCCTTCACATTTTGATGATTTTGATAAAATCGTAGAAGCAGATATGTTAGGGAAACAAATGATCATGAAATCTAGAGACAGATATCTGAGCGAGGATAGACTTACAGAGTTTATGGTGTTAAGCAATCCAAATAGATATATTAATTATTTATCTTATTTGGATGGTCCAATACCTGAAGATATATTGGTGTCTCTAATAAATAGGAAGAAGATATCCAATTTAGAAAAGCATATAATAAAGACGAACAGCATAGTTTATGAAGAAGTTAGAAGTATACCGGAAGGTTATATATATTTATCAAAGAAAGGTTTATTCAGAGCTTTGAGAGAAAGAGAAGCGACACTTGGAGATATAAGTTTTAATATGAATAAAGGTGAATTCATAAAATATATAGATTTTTTAGTTGAAGAGTTCACTACAAAGGAAGGCTTTAAGGTAAAACTTATAAATGACGATGATTGTCCGATAAGAATATTTGAAAATAGCCTTTCAATCTTTGCTACTGAAGACTATGTGTGCTTAAAGAAAAATCCAAGATATGTGGATTCCAAAGCAAATGGCTATTTTGAAGTCTTAGATAAAAAGTTAACTAAAAGAATATTTCAAATGCTAGAGGCCAATCAAGACAGAGATTATTTCGAGGAGATTTCAAGGGATAAGTTTCTAAACTTTATTGAACATTCAAGAAATAATTCTCAGGAGCAATGCTAAAATAATAATTGATTTATTAAGGTCCTAAGATATGTATTAAACGAAAAAATACATATCTTGGGACTTTGTTTTTTTGTAAAAAAATAAGAAAATATTGGGTATAAATAGAAAAAAGATTTGTATAAATCAAAATTAGTTGTTATAATGAAAATTGTTGAAAAAAATAGCTTTATAATATCTTAACTTTACAGGAATATGCTCAAAACATTGACTACATAATAAAGAACAAATACAGTAAAAACAGGAGGAGAACATAATGAATTTTTCAACAAGACTTAAGAAGTTGCTTGATGTTGGCAATTTGAAGATGAAAGATTTAGGAAACTACCTAAATTATGATTTGTCTTACATAAGTAAATGGGTTAACGGAAAATGCTTGCCATCAAATAAGTATGCTGAAGATACATTTGAGAAAATGGCTAAGTTTTTTGCTCTAAAGTTATATCTTACAGATGTAGAATCAGAAATAAAAGAGATGACAGGTAGAGACATACCTTTGGATACAATAGAAGAAAATGAAATAAGGAATCTTGAGGTTACAAACATGTATAGAAATCTCTTTTTACTTACATTATCAATACTGGTATTAGTATTGATTAGATCAGGGATTTTAACTTATAAAGAAAGAAAGCGATTAAAAGCAGAAGAATAATAAGAATAAAAAAATAATTATAGTAAATTAATTTTAAGACCGATTCACATAATAATGTGTTAATCGGTCTATTTTTTGCAATTATTTAAAAGAATTAAAGAATATTGAATGACAAAAAATATAATTCAACGAAATAAATTGGTATTTGTTAACATTAGCACCAAGCAGAGTGAAGTTTAGGGAGCAACTATCATCAAATTGCATAACTGAAGTTTTAGAGGGTATATACCTAATAAAGCTGGGTTAAGTTTAAGTAAATTGCATATAGTATAAATTCAGATTAAAATTTCAGTCTCAATAATAATTGTAATAATATAGGGGGTAGTAAATATGAGATTTTCAGATGTATTAAAACAGCTATTGAAAACATCAAACACAAAAATGAAGGACCTTGCTGAGTATCTAAGTTATGATCTATCTTATATAAGTAAGTGGGCGAATGACAAGATATTACCTAACAACAAGGTATATATTAGAATAATTGAAAGGATGTCAGAATATTTTTCGAACAAAATTTATCTGTCAGGTCAGCAGGAGCGTGTGGTAGAAATGTCTGAACGAAAGTTTCTGATAGAGACGAGAGTTCAGCTTAAAAACTTGATATTCTCTCTGCTTGAGTATGGATATTTTTTATCGGATTCTAGCACTAAGGAGAATTCAGTTAATGCACATGAAGAAAGAACATATGTAAATATGGATAAGGAATCGATAATTGATAATATTGCAGAGGAAATAAAAAAGGCGGTTTACTCTTCAAGTGAAGATTTAGAAATTTATTGTTCTTCTGGAGACTTATACTTTATGAGAGAATTACTCAGCAAATTCAAATCGTTTTTTGTAATAAACAATATAAGAGTGGTTATGAAGCTTATGATAACAGATGATAATGTTAAGACTATTTTTCAAAATAGGGAGATAAGAGATGAAATATATAGATTGGCGAGCAATCTGATATTTTTTGATATTGAAGTGTATGAGGACTTTTCTAATTCCAATTCGGGATTTGTGTATATTAAAGAGAAATTCATTATAAATTACACAACGGATATCAACGGCTTTCCAAATACATTGCTCTATAGTGAGATAAAAAGTATATTGGAACAGCATTTACAGGTATGTAAGAATCTATTCAGTCAAAAGACTTTAACGATGAAGTCTGAAGATAAGCTGGGCTTTGAAGATAGATTACTGGAGTTCTATATGTCACCTGGACATAAGAAGATAATAATATATTCTGCCTATCTTGAAGGATTTTACATAACCAAAGAGTTTCTGGAAAAACTGATAGCTAAGCATAAAATAAAAGGCTTTGAAGCCCAAATGCTCAGAACTATGCAGCGTTCATATGCTGGGATTATAAAAGATAGGGATGTAGTCCTAAACATGTCAAAGAGAGGATTGGCAAGTTCAATATCAAAAAGAGAACTGGTAGTTGCAGATATGGTGTTTAAGCTTACAGAAGAAGAATTTAATGAGTATATGGATGGGTTTAAGGAATTGCTGAACTCAGATGACAGAGTAAATGTAAATATTTTTGAAGATAGGAACTTCCCTTTCCATATCTATGAGCTGGGAATGTCTGTATTTGTTTCAGAAGACTATGTTTATTTTAAAAAGAATCCTATATATGTAGATGAAAAAATAAACGGATATTTTGAATTTATGGAAAAATCCTATTCACAGAACTTTTTCAGACTAGCAGATGAGTTTCAGGAAGAAGGACATTTTGTGAGCTTCAGTGAAGAGGATTTAGATGAGTATCTGAAACTGATGACTCAAGAATAGGGTTAAAACTCATAATAGCTGTTAAATAGAAAAAATAATATTGAAAGATATATAAGCTTAAATGTAAAGAGAAAGTCAAGAAAGCTAGCTATACTAACGTTTAGACAATTGATTTGAATAATTTTAATTTCAGTCAAGAAAAAGGCTTTATAGTGCGGTTGTGACATGCGTTAAAACGTGTTAATATCAATGTAAAGAGACAGTAAAGAATATTTTACATAGACACTCAAAAATATTCAAATACAAATATAATATAAGAGGAGGAAAAAGCAAATGGAGAGTTTATCTCAGAACTTTAAAGAAAAAAATTTGGATTTATTATTACAGCTCTGATATATCTGCTTATGTTCATAACTATTTTCAACATAAGCTCAAATGCTTCGGGACTCAATTTAGAGCCGGGAGTACCGACATCGAATTATTATAACCAGGGTTCTGTTCATGCAAAAGGATCTAATACAGGACTTCCGACTTCGATGTATAGAATGAGAAGTAGTAGCTACTACAACAGTAAAGAATTCCTTGCTTACTGTATAGAATCACAAATATATGGTGGAAACTATGCACAAAGCATTATAAGCATGGATAGTTACAGAAACACTTACTTAGGAAGATATCAGAATAAATACGGTGCAGCAAAAGGCGCACCATTCAACATAGAAAAGATGAGAGCTATAATGCTCAACTCTATGCCGGCAATGGACATATATCAAGTCAGAAACGCGGCTGGAATCTCAGGGCTTACTCAACAGGAGGCTGTAAGAGCAACTCAGTATGCTCTTTGGAATCAGACAGATAATCTAGTATTGAAAAGGAGTTACAGTTATGGAGGTGGCTACTATGCATCAATGCCTACATATAGATGGGATAACTACTATTGCAGATGGGTAGCTGCAGAGTTAAATCAGTCACTTACATCAAATGAAGTTAAATATTATAACTACTTAGTGTCTCTACAAGGAGTGGGATCAAGTCAAACAGTTGGCGATGGAATTTCAGATGTAGAGATTACACAGCAAAATGATGGAACATCAATTGTTAAATATAATTATGATAAAAAAGTTGGACAGCCAAGAGAGTCAATATCTGGCGGAAGAATTATTTCAAGACAGCAAACAGAATCAAACGGAAGAATTTTTGTAACTTTAAAAGTTGATTCAGCAGATTTTACATTTGCAGTCAGAGCAACAGTTTATCAGAAAGATATAGCAGTACTTTATGATGAGTGTGGACAAGCTAAAATTATTGTAACAGAAATTTGTAAAGAGATTTGTAAAGACAATAAAGTTTCTTCAGGTTGTTTCGATTTCTACAAAAAAGACAAAGTGACAGGAGCACTCTTACCAGGTGCTGAGTTCACACTATATGATGCAAACGGAAATGCTGTTAAAACGGCTGTATCAGGAAATAACGGAGTAGTTGTATTCGATGGTGTACCTTTTGGAAACTATACAATGAAAGAAACAAAAGCTCCAAATGGATATTCTATTTCCGACAAAGTTTACAATGTACAGGTAAAAGATAGAGAGAAAACATATATAGATGGACAGATAACTAGAGGATATAGAACTGTAAACAGTGGCGGTGGACTCATAGGAGGTATACTTGGACTGATAGTTGGAACTCCTACTAAGACTGTGCCAGAGATATGTGTAACAATATATAATGAAAAAGTAGTAGAAGGATGCTTTAACATTTGCAAAATAGATTCTGAAGGAAATATAGTACTATCAGGAGCAGTATTTGAACTTAGAAATGCAGATGGTTCAGTAGTAGCAACGCAAGTTACTAATGCAAATGGGGCATTAAGCTTTATGAATATAAAACCAGGAACATATACACTGGTAGAAACAAAAGCACCAGA
>CAZBAL010000019.1:6293-30294 GCA_964489735.1 uncultured Clostridia bacterium
GCTTTATGAATATAAAACCAGGAACATATACACTGGTAGAAACAAAAGCACCAGAAGGATACCAGTTATCAGATAAAACTTACAATGTGGTTGTAGATAACAGAGGTACAGTAACAATAGATGGAAGACCTACAGTAACATTGACAGTTAAGAATGATAAGAAAGCAGTAAATGGAAACTTAAAAGTACTAAAAATAGATGTGGCTGATTACTCAACACTTCAAGGAGCAGTATTTGAACTTAGAAATGCTGATGGATCAGTAGCAGATACACAGACAACAGATGCAAATGGAGTTATAAACTTTGCAAACATCAAACCAGGAACATATACACTGGTAGAAACAAAAGCACCAGACGGATATAAATTACCAAGTATCAACTACAAAGTAGAAGTTGATAATAAAGGTGTAGTAAAAGTAAATGGAACAGTACAAGCAAATATTACAATATGTAACGAGAAAGAAGATGTATACGGAAACTTAAAAGTACTAAAAATAGATGTGGCTGATTATTCAACACTTCAAGGAGCAATATTTGAACTTAGAAATGCTGATGGATCAGTAGCAGATACACAGACAACAGATGCAAATGGAGTTATAAACTTTGCAAACATCAAACCAGGAACATATACACTGGTAGAAACAAAAGCACCAGACGGATATAAATTACCAAGTATCAACTATGCTGTAGAAGTTGACAAAAACGGTGTGGTAAAAGTAAATGGAACAGTATATGAAACAATCGTTATATGTAATGAACAAGAAAAAGAAGTTAACGGAAACTTAAAATTAAACAAGGTAGACTCATATGATAATTCAGTTTTACCTGGAGCAGTGTTTGAACTTAGAAATGAAGATGGAACAGTAGCAGATACACAGACAACAGATGCAAATGGAACATTAAGTTTTGCAGATATTAAACCAGGAACATATACACTGGCAGAAACAAAAGCACCAGATGGATATGAACTATCTACAACAGTTTACAATGTAGTAGTTGATTCTAAAGGTGTGGTATCTGTAGATGGAACTCCATCAGAATCGATAACTGTAAAGAATGATATGAAGACATATGATTTTGAGTTTGTTAAATTAAGTAAGAATGAATATACTCTACCGCTAGAAGGTGCATATTTTGAAATGAGTACTACTGATGGGACTCTTATACAATCACAATACTCAGATTATCGAGGACTGGTTAAATTCACAGAACTTAGACCAGGTAAGTATATTGTTTCAGAACCTATTCCTATGGCGGGATATTTATCTCTAGGCTTTGTTATGGAGCTTACAATTTCTAAAGATGGACAATCTACTTTAATAGCAGTATATGAGGATGGTAGAAGAGAAACTATGAGCAGAGATTCAGATTATGGAAACCATTATGTTATCTATAACAAGCAGACAATACACTAAGAAATAAGTAGGGAAAATTAATATTAAATTATCAAGTGAGCTCAGTACTGAGCTCACTTGCTATATAAGCCTAAAAATATTTACAGGAGGTGATTGAGCATGTATATCGAAGAGAAACGGAAAAAAGTTATATCTTTATTCTTATCACTTATACTTCTGTTTCAACTGATACCGGGTCTTATGAATTTTGACACATCAGCTGCAGAATCTGAAGTTGAACCATTGGAAAATATCAAGCAGATTTCAGAAAATGAAGAGTTCATGAAACTTGAAGTACTCAAAGATTCTGAGGGTAATCCAAATATTACAGAAGACTCTATAACTTGGAAGCTAGTTTATAATAAATCAAATGCTAATCTAAGTGAGCAAAATCTTAAACTTGTATTATCAGATCATACAGAACTTAAGTATATTGATAGTGAAGGACGATTTGATATAGCGAATCAACTGCTGTTCAAAAGTGAAGTATTTGATACATTTGATTCCCTCTTGGGTGAAAACCCTTCAATAACCTATGATGTATCAGAAGAAAACAGAAATAACAGTGAATTTGTAAAAGAGTTTTATAAGAGCTCAGAAAACACTTACGAACTAAGTCTTTCTGAAACAGATAAAACTCAAGAGTTAATATTCACTACTAAGTTATTGGATGAGAGAACGAATGAATTTTATGCGTATCTTTTATATGAAGATGAAGGAATTCAGATTAAAACTCTTTCAGAAGTTAAAGTTAAACCTAGAACAAAAGTAGATATCCCTGTTAACATAAGCTGGAATAACATTCCTGAGGGAATCACTACTCCAGACACAGAGATAGAATTGTTAAATGGAGAAGAAAAAGTTGAAAAAGTTACTTTAGTTTCAGGAAATAACTTTACAGTATTTGAAGATTTATATAAATATGATGTCAATGGAAATGAGATAGACTATAGTTTATCACAAATCACATTAGATGGATATGATACTGAAATTGAAGGATATGATATAACAAACAGTTATATTGAGCAACAAGCAGAAGAAACAGTGGTAATTCCACGTTCAGTTGAAGGAGAAGGTTTTGCGAAGTTTGTTGTTGATTCTATTGAAAAATCCAGCAAAAGAGAAGAAGAATCTATAGAAAAGCCTGCAGAAGAGTTGCAGGAAGAAATAATCTCAGATTATACAGCTCAAGAAGTAAAAGATAAAAGTGAAGAGCAAGTAAAGATTGAAATTGAAGCAGATGAAACAGATAAAGAATTAGATCAGAATCAAGAAAAAATAGTAACAGAGGATTTGGAGAGCAAGACAGATAGTACAAAAAACTCCGAACCAGAAAAAATAGAGGCTATTACTGAGAACGATATAGAAAACTATACGGTTAATAGTATTAAAAGCTTGACAGATTCGATTGAGGAAATATCTAAGCAAGAAGAAAGGGTTAATCAAGCTGATGTTGAAAAAGCTTTAGCGGAAATGGGCAATGTAGGAATGATGGACTTAGAAAATGCTATTAGTAAATCCAGTCTATTAGATACGTTCTCTATGGAAAGCACTATGGAACTGAGATCCAACATGATGATGAACTCAACTTCAAGAGATAGACAGTTAGTTGGAAGTGGAAATATTAGATATTTAGGAAATATTATTCCACTTGTTTCAGCACATAATGGAAGTTGGAATGCATATGCAAGCTTTGATGGAAACAATATTATTTGGGAAATAGAAATAACTAAATCTCCACCTACAGTGCCTGATATTCTTCATACTAGAGGATTCAGCTTGGCTAATTTTGCTAATGTTAGCGGAGTTGGACCTGGGAATTTTGAAGTAAGCATAAAGAATAATCCTGAGGTAGCCAGAGGAGCTTTGAGATTCCCCAGCACGCTGCGAACAGACCAGCTGCTGCAGCAGCCTTTAAGCAATAGTACGCAGACGGCTGTTTATAAGCTTATAACCCCTATGACATCAGTTCAGGATAGTTATAGTATCTCAGTGCAACCTGGAATAACAATAATTGGTAATGCTACGGGCACTTTATGGGAGACTACGTCTGGAAGCAGGGTAACTTTGACTGTTCAAAGACCGATTCAGAAAGGAACATTATCTATAAGAGCATTAGGGGATGACAATCTTCCTATGGATGGAGTTATGTTCTATGTTACAGATCTAAGGACAGGTAAATCATACCATGCTGTTACAGACTCAACCGGTAGAACTATAGTTCCTAACTTGGATGCTGATATAGGAAACTCATATAGAATAGTTCAATCCACCAATAAAGAAGGCTATTTGTTGCCAAGTCCTAACGATAAGGTGGTTACAATTAATGAAGGATCAAATGAAGATGTAATAATTATAAATCCAAAGATAAAAAAAGCTTCTATAAGTATTACATTGAGAGCTTCTGAAGACAGTAACAAGACATTTGCCAATCAAAGATTTACATTGTACGACTCAAACAACGTATGGCTTAAGGATGGTTTTACAGACTCAAGTGGTAACTTGAAATTTGAAGATCTGGAAGCCGGGAAATATTACTATGTTCAGCAAAATACATATCCAGAGGGATATGAAGCAGACACACCAGCTATACAAAGAACTGAGGTGTTGACGGTTGATGGTACAACAATCAACTATAAAAATAAAATGATCCCGAAAGAAAGTCGTAAAATAACTTTAAAATACTCTGATACAGGACTTGCAGCGAGTCAAGGAACAAATGTATTGCCAGCTGGGAAGTTCAGAGTTTATGAAGATGGAGTTATGATACAGGATGATGTTGATGTTGATGAATATGGTAATATTAATTTAACAGATATGCTTATGCCGGGTAAAACTTACAGAGTTGAGTTGACAACTCTTAACACCCCGTATTCTGATAATTACGACATGCCTGCTGCACTAGAATTTATTTATAAAAAAGATATGCCTGATGGTGAAATGTTCTTGAAAAAGAAAGTTGTGCAAGATACGGTAGCAAAAGTAATTGCTAGAGATTCTGAGACGGGTGCTGCAGTTCCAGGCATAAGAGTTTACTGGAGACTGTCTGATCCAGCAGGAAGCTTTAATTTAGTAACACTTGATTCTAATGGTGAAAGTTATCTAGCAAAAAATATCTATGCAGATAAGTATAAGTTCTATCCAGGGCAGAAAGTTGTGATAAGACTTGATGGAAATACTGAGTATTTGGCTGTTCCTGAATTTATATCTCAACCAATGGTTGAGGGAGAAAATATTATAAATATCGCTTTAGTCAAAAGAACAAGTGCTTCCACGGGGGAAACAAGATTAAAAGTCGACATTTCGGATCAATCAGGCAATACTATTCCTGGAGCCAGATTCAGACTTACAGCAAATGATCAAGTCGCCGGTGAGCTAGGATATGTATATGAAGGAACAACTGACGATGCTGGAAATCTATATTTCCAAAAGCTTCTACCGGGATCATATACATTAGAACAGATACAAGCACCTTTTGGCTACTCTATAGATAGTAATAAAACCAGAACGATAAATATAAGCTCTGATGCTACTGAAGTTTCAGAGAGCTTTATTAATATAAAGGAACCCGATAAACCTGTATCAGATGTGCTTCCGACAATAAGTCCAGAGTACAGAAGTGATGGGACAGGAGTAGATTCAGGAACCTATCCTGTACCATATCACCAAAAAGATGGAAATAAAGATGAAACAGCACTATATCGAAATAGGGATAATACTGATGATGGAAGAACTGCGAGTTCAGAATACTCTGTTCCGGCATACTCTAAATACAGATATCCTGGCAATACAGATATCAGTACAGACAGGGACGTAATTGAAAATGACAAGGGATACTTGTGGAAGACTGCTACACCAACTGGTATACCAGGTGAGTATTTTATTGATTTGGTAGTTGAAGGGAAGGAAACAGTAAGTGCGCCAACAACTGATATAGTTTTAGTACTAGACAACTCCAATAGTATGAATTCGGAAAAAGATGGACTGAAAAGAATTCAGAACTTAGAGGCAGCGGTTAAAAGCTTTATCAGTGAAGCAGATTTGACAGATTCTGAAAACAGAATAGGAATAGTGGAATTCAATACAAAAGTTGATAATATTGTACCGCTTACTCAGAATAAATCGGTGCTTCTATCAGGTGTACCTACAAATGCACCGAAGGGTGACGGCAAAGGTGGTACATTTACTCAGCAAGCACTTATGGAAGCGAATAAATTATTAATAGGTAGTCAAGCTGATAATAAAGTTATTATACTGATTTCAGATGGTGTTCCAACCTATAGTTATAAGTTGAACAATACTAGTTCAAATAGCAGTGTAGATGGCGGATGGAACTATAGTAATGCCAGCTTGGTCTCTGGTATTGAAAGTAGAAAGGGATCAGGGCAATATTATGAATTCAGTGATACTATTACTATAGAGGCGCATAAAACCTATTTTACTGAAGTAGATAATATGAATACACCGATGAAAGTGCTAAACCATGCATATTCTGCTGTTTCAGAAGCTGAGAGTATTAAGAATCATGGAATTGAGATATATTCACTTGCCGTTGAATTGGAACCGCAGACAGTCGCTAATGGTTATGACACAGTAACACATCCGGGAGATTCTTTTAGTGATCCGTCGAAGT
This sequence comes from uncultured Clostridia bacterium, assembly GCA_964489735.1. GTDB lineage: Bacteria > Bacillota > Clostridia > Tissierellales > Gottschalkiaceae > Andreesenia. Next base: position 12,321 of record CAZBAL010000019.1, read on the forward strand.
ACGTACCTAAAAGTATTTCGTCTAAAATATTACAGGATATTTCTACAGGAAACGATCATTTCTTTGATATAGATGATTCAAAGAATATAAATGAAATTTTGTCAAAACTAGTTCCTGTTACTGATAAGACAATTGCAAGAGGAACAATTACGGATCCAATGGGAAGTCAGGTAATATTAGGTAAAAGCTCAACAGGAGAATTCACTAGAACTTCTTCATTTGACTAGAACCTGTTAAATGGAAATTACTTCCTGGAGGCTTCTGATCAGAATCTCCTTAGAGATGTGAATCTGATAAAGAATGATGATGATACATTGGATATCAATGGACTTACTCTAGGTAAGGATGAATGGGTAAGATTGAGGTATAAAGTCAATCTGAGAACAGAAACAGATGATAAGAAAATAGATCCAAACTTTAAAGAACAGTTCTATCTAACAAATGGTAAAGATACTATTCTTAATCCAGTGTCAGGTTTAACTGAAGAATATAAATTTGGAGTACCGGCAATAAAACTTCCAACGGTAGATCTTACTATCAAGAAGCAGTGGGAAGGATTTGATTCAGATGATACTCTACCAGATGTAGCTTTTGATATAGAGAAAAGTACAGATGGAGTAAATTGGATGCTTGTTAAGTCGGAAGTTCTATCAGGTACTACTGACTATTTAGCTCCTTATATCTGGGAGAAGAAAATATCTGATTTGCCAGTGTATGACAATGAAGGTAAAAGATATGAATACAGAGTTAAAGAAGTCATCAATGAAGATTATATTGATGAGTATTCTTCATCGATAAATACAGACTATGATGATGAAGGTAACTATCTATTTACTGCAGTAAATACAGCTAAGAGAGCTCAGCTTATAATTGCTAAGAAAGATAAAGATAGCAATACGGTATTTATAGAAGGAGCAGAATTTACTCTCTATAAGGATTCTGAAACTACTGAAGTATTAGATGTTAAAGAAACAGGATCAGATGGATATCTTGTCTTTAGTGGACTTAAAAATGGAACATACTATATTAAAGAAACAAAGACACCAGATGGATATAAGAGTATAGCTGACAAGACTATAGAGATAACTGTATTAAATGAAGAAATTACGGCAAATCCTAGTTCGGAAGGAATATGGAAAATTACAGGCGAAGATGAATCCGGACCTGTAGTCTTAGATGTATATAATAAAAAGCTGCCTCCATTAGAAATAGTTAAAGTTGATGATGAAGGTAATCCAATTACATCTGACACTGCCACGTTTGATATCTATAAGCAATCTGATTTCACAGTTGATGAATTAACTGGTAAAGTTTCTATTAATGCTGGAGCAATTCCGGTTACAACTGTAACTACAGATATAAATACGGGTTCTGTTATAGCAGAATATCTATTCGAACCTGGAAAATATGCGGTTGTGGAAAAGAAGAATCCATCAGGATATATAGGCTTAGTCCAACCTATAGTTATAGAACTTGTATATAATTATAGTAGCAACTCTTACACATGGTCTACGGAATATGGAAATGATAAGGTATATTTTGGACCATATGGAGAAGGTGAGCTATATGTAATCAACAGACCGCTAGTTTATCCAGATACTGGTGGAATGGGTGGAGTTCTAATCACATTAGGAGGAGTACTCTTAATGGGGGCTGCATATATACTGAGAAAGAAATATAAAATTAAAGTCATATAATATTGTCAATAATATAATATATACCAAGTAAGCGAGGTTATGCCTCGCTTACTGGTATTTTTAATGTGTGAACTCGGAAGAGTGAACAGCTATGAAACTGCAAAAGAACAGTAAGAATTATGTAAGAAAAATATTAAAAAACTGTTAAAATTCTATTGACAACACTCTTTAATAGATGGTACAATTGTATTTGTCAGTTAGAAGAAAGACATATTCCTGGGTAGCTCAACGGTGGAGCACTCGGCTGTTAACCGATAGGCTGTGGGTTCGAATCCCACCCCAGGAGCCAATTTTTTGTATTGCCGGGGTGGCGGAACTGGCAGACGCACAGGACTTAAAATCCTGCGATCTTTACCGATCGTACCGGTTCGATTCCGGTCCTCGGCACCAAAAAAACTTAAAATTGATAACGCGGAGTGGAGCAGTGGCAGCTCGTCGGGCTCATAACCCGAAGGTCGTTGGTTCGAATCCAGCCTCCGCAACCATTATTTTAATTATTTAATAAGGCCCTATGGTCAAGCGGTTAAGACATCGCCCTTTTCATGACCAAACCCGATGAACGACAGTGAATCGTAGGTGGGTCAAATGTCGCGAAGTCCAAATCTTTGATTTGGTTAACGGAGCCGACCACGGCGAAAGCCGTAACAATAGAAACAATAACAATAATAAATTAGTGAGGCCCTATGGTCAAGCGGTTAAGACATCGCCCTTTCACGGCGGTAACCCGGGTTCGAATCCCGGTAGGGTCACCATTTAGGTCGCGTAGCTCAGCTGGGAGAGCATCTGCCTTACAAGCAGGGGGTCATAGGTTCGAGCCCTATCGCGACCACCATACGCGGGTGTAGCTCAGTGGTAGAGCCCTGGCCTTCCAAGCCAGTTGCGAGGGTTCGATCCCCTTCACCCGCTCCATAATTTCAGGCACCTGTAGCTCAGTAGGATAGAGCAACGGACTTCTAATCCGTGCGCCGGGGGTTCGAATCCTCCCAGGTGCGCCATTTGAACTAATATTGGGGTATCGCCAAGCGGTAAGGCATCAGACTTTGACTCTGACATTCGTTGGTTCGAATCCAGCTACCCCAGCCAGTTTTTAATTAAATAATAAGGAGAGGTACCGAAGTGGTCATAACGGGGCGGTCTTGAAAACCGTTAGGGTTCACGCCCACGTGGGTTCGAATCCCACCCTCTCCGCCATAAAAAAAGACAGGTCATTTGACCTGTCTTTTGTCGTATAATTACCACTCTATATCTTCAGCTGGTATAGGATTATCTATAAGTTCTTCTCTTATCACTTTCGCATCTCTCATCTCAATAACTCTATCCGCCATAGCTGTAAGTGCAGCATTATGAGTTACAACTATTACTGTTGTTCCCATATCTCTTGAGGTATCTTTCAGCAGTTTAAGAACTGCTTTTCCAGTATTATAATCTAGTGCCCCTGTGGGCTCATCACATAAGAGCAGCTTTGGTTTCTTTGCAATTGCTCTTGCTATTGACACCCTCTGCTGTTCTCCACCTGAAAGCTGAGCTGGAAAGTTATCCTTTCTATCCTCTAATCCAACACTCTTGAGTGCTTCGAGAGGATCCATAGCATCAGGGACTATCTGAACAGCCAATTCAACATTCTCCAGTGCAGTGAGGTTAGGAACCAGATTGTAAAACTGAAAGACGAAACCAATCTGATTACGTCTGTATTTTGTCAGTTCTCTATCGTTGTATTTAGAGATATCATTTCCGTCAATTATGACTTGGCCTTCATCATTAGTCTCCATTCCTCCTAGGATATTAAGAACAGTTGATTTTCCGGCACCGGAAGCCCCAACCATTACAACGAACTCTCCCTCTTCTATTTTAAAGTTCACCTTGTTGTTTGCAGTTATTACATTTTCACCTGAATAATAGTATTTGGTACTGTCTACCATCTCTACATATGCCATATTACCACCTCTGCTTATTGAAACTATTATAACATATCAGGCTTGAAACGGTTTGAAAATTAAAATAGTTATATGCTATCTGTGTTATAATTATAGCTATAAAGTTTATGAGACGGTTTGAATATTTGCTATGAATTTAGATTCAATGGTGGGTGAATTGTTGTGAAAACAGCACTTAGAAAAGATAGAATTTTTGAGATAATAAAGACCAAGACGAGATTTATATCTATTACGATGCTTATAGCATTAGGAGTATTTGTATATACGGGGTTGAAGGCAACAGGTCCTAATATAAGGGAGTCGCTTGATAGATACTATTCAGAATTTGAAATGCAGGATATGTCTGTTCAGTCGACTCTTGGGCTAGATGAAAAGGATATAAATATACTGGACAATGCTAAAGGTATAGAGCATGTTGAATATGGATACCTTGGAGATTATTACATAGACGCAGAAAGAAATATACTGAGAGTTTATTCTGAAGTGCTCAATATCAACTATTATAAAGTGACTTTGGGAAGAGATATTGAAAAGCCTGATGAGATACTGCTTGATCAGAAGTTAAAATCATATGGATACGATATCGGTGAGACGATTGAGATTGAAGCTGATGAATACTCTGTGGATACTATAAACAGACATGAATACAAGATAGTGGGCTTTGTGGTTTCACCTGAATATTTGAGCAATGATGACAGAGGAAAGACTAATATCGGCTCTGGAGATGTATTTGCATTCGGAATTGTAAAAACAGATAACTTTGACTCAGAAGTACATTCTGTAGCTAGAATGAAATTTGAGGATACAGAAGGTCTTAAAACCTATTCAAAAGAGTATAAGGAAATTATGAAGACTCATATATCAGAAGTAAAGGAAAAGTTCAAAGACAGACCTGAAATCAGGTTTAATAAAGTCGTATCAGAGGCTGAACTTGAAATAGAGAAAGCGGAAAGGCAGCTTAGAAATGCCAGAAATGAACTTGATTCCGGAAGAGCAAATCTGGAATATGCAAGGTCTCAGATTGAATACGGAAGAGATAGGCTTTCAACTGAGAAGGCTGAAGCTATAAAGCAGTTTGCAAAGGGTGAAGCTGAACTCAGTGGTGGAAGATCTGATTTGAGGTCAGCTAAGAATAAATTAGATATCGGAGAGTTTCTGATGGCTGTTGGAGATAATCGCGAGGAGAGACTTAAGCAGAATATTGAAAGCAGTCGAGCAAGTCTATCTCAGGCCAAGAATAAACTGGATGAAAGCTATGCGGAAATAGTTAGATATGAGTCGGATCCAAATCTGGATGAATATCAGAAAGCGGAACTTAAAAACAAGAAAGCCATTTATGATATGGAGCTCGAGCAGTATAATAGAAAATCTGAAGAGCTTAACAGTATGGAATCTGAACTCATCAGCACATCTGCACAGCTGAGCTCAGGAAAGGCTGAGCTTAGTGAGGGTAGAGCGGCGTATGCTGATGGGAAAGAGAAGCTTAAGTCGGGAATGAATGAGCTTTACAGTTCTAAAATTCTTGCGGAAACTGAATTTTCAAAGGCTAAAGACGAGATTCGAGATGGTGAGAGAAAGTACCAGGAAGGTCTTAAAAAATATGAAAAAGAGGCTCCTGAGGCTGAGAAAAAGATAGAAGAAGGAGAGCGCGAGGTCAGTAAAGCGAAAGAAGATATAAGAAGGATAAAAGTTCCAAAATACATGGTATTGGGAAGGTATGATAATCTCCATTTTTATCAGTATCTCGATAATGGTGACAGAATAGATCTTCTATCGAATGTATTTCCAATATTCTTTTTTGCTATCGCTCTTTTAGTTTCTCTTACAACAATGACCAGAATGGTTGATGAGCAGAGAAGCTTCATGGGGACTTTAAAAGCTCTAGGATACTCCAATTTTGATATCGGGAAGAAGTTTATAGTATATGGACTTATAAGTGGTGGAATAGGCATAATTATAGGATCGATTGCCGGCGCACTTTTCCTGCCTAAGATGATAATCGATGCATATACAGTTCCTTTTAATTTAAGAGGAGGAGTTACGAGTTTCTATATTAAAGATATTCTAATTGCCAGCGTAATCTCGCTTATGAGCACTTCAGGAGCCGCTTATATGGTTGCTAGAAAAGATCTCAGACAGAAGGCATCCGAACTTATGAGGCCAAAAGTACCAAGATCCGGATCGAGAATACTTCTTGAGAGAATCAAACCTGTCTGGCGCAGACTCTCTTTTATTCAGAAAGTAACAGCAAGAAATTTATTCAGATATAAGAAGAGAATGCTTATGACGGTTTTTGGAGTCGCAGGTTGTACGGCTCTGATATTTATGGGGTTTGCGATTAAGCATTCATTTGCTGGGATACTCGATAAACAGTATGATGAGCTTATGACCTATGATGCCATTGCTGTTTATGATATTGAAGAAAATGACAATGGCGAGCTGTATGAGAATGCACTTGAGGATGTTGCAGGTGTTAAAAACAGCATGAAGTTTAATTTCATGTATGGAAATGTTGATGATGATACTTTGAGATATGAGCAGACCAATATACTTGCAGTATCTGATAAAAAGAAGTTCAATAATTTCATGAAATTGAGGGATAGAAAGAGCGGAGATATGTATTCTCTTAAGGATGAAGGTGTTTTTATTACAGAAAAAGTTGCATCTGTGCTTAAGGCTGAAGTAGGAGATAATATGGTCGTGAATATAGATGATGAATCATATGAACTGAAAATCTCCGGAATAACTGAGAATTATGCAGGTCAGTATATTTATATGACAGATAGATACTATGAAGATGTATTTAAAAAGCCATATGAGGAAAATGCTTATATGATAAGGGCTAAGGATAGCTCCGAAGCAGGTATTGATAATTTAAGCAGGGATATAATGAACAACAAGGCAGCTCTCACTGTTATATCTTCGTTTTATGTAAAGACACAGATCAATAATATGCTGGAATCTATGGATATAATCGTGTATGTTATATTGCTGTGCGGAGGATTACTGGCTGTGGTTGTGCTTTACAATCTGACCAATATCAATGTTTCTGAAAGACAGAGAGAGCTTTCGACTATAAAGGTATTAGGCTTTTTTGACAAGGAGGTCACAGCTTATGTCTATAGGGAGACTATAATATTGACCGTTATCGGAATCGTATTCGGCTATATTGCAGGAATCTATCTTCACAGGTATGTTCTTTTAAGTGTAGAACCTGCTTCTGTAATGATTGACCAGACTACAACATGGACTAGCTATATAGTATCGGGAGCATTTACCGCTCTCATATCACTGTTTGTTATGTTTGTAATTCACAATAAGCTTAAGAAAATAAATATGATTGAATCACTGAAGTCGGTTGAATAGAGTCAATTGAGCAGTAGAGAGCAGCATATGCAATTTAAATTCTTAAAGAAATTCTTAAAGTAAATTAAAACTTCTGAAGTCATCTATTATAGATAAAATAAATAGATTATAAAATATAGATAGAAAAAACATATAAATGATTTTGTATACCATTTATTGAATGTGACTGAGGATAACTGATATACTGAATATATCAAGGATGAGGCGGTATTTGCTTTGTCATATTCAGGAGGTTTTATTATGTCAAGAGAGATTGATTGCAGAGGGATGTTATGCCCTAAACCTGTTATCCTTACTAAAAAAGCTTTAGATGAAATGAAGGAAGATGAACAGATTCTCACTATAGTGGATAATGAAGTAGCTAGAGAAAATATGAGCAAACTTTTTACGAACTTAGGATATAATTTTGAAGTTGAAGAAAAGGATGATCTTTTCTACATAAGAGGTGTTAAAGGCTCTTCTGAAGTAGTTAAGGATGATTCATCAAGTGATATTCAGTATTCATCTGGAAATACGGTAGTGTTATTTGATAAGGATATGCTGGGACATGGAAATGATGAACTTGGAAAAGTTCTTGTAAAAGGATTTATCTATACTCTTACAGAATTTGAAAACAAGCCAAAAACACTTTTATTCATAAATGGTGGAATTAAGCTTACGACAGAGGGTTCTGAAGTTTTAGAAGATCTGAAAATTCTTAAAGAAGCAGGAGTTGAGATATTCTCTTGTGGTACATGTCTTGACTACTACGGTGTAGCTGATAAGCTTGCGATTGGTGAGATTTCAAATATGTACGATATAGCGGAGAAACTGTTAAATGCTTCTAATACAATAAAAATGTAGTATCAGCCCTGAATTTTATATTCAGGGTTTTTTAATTCAAGTAATCATTTTGAGTTGGGGTTTTATAGGTGGAATACAGTCTATAAAGCATAGGAAGATAGGATATAGATTTACAGAATGTTGAATTTATTGATATAATATAGGGTGAGAACTAAATAGAATGAGGGTGAAAATATGATAGAAATAGAAATGAATGTGATTACTTTCAGATCTACTCATCATGCGATTAAGACAGAAAAAGCATTGAAAAAAGAAGGACTTGGTATAAAGGTTATACCTACACCTAGAGAGATTACTGCAAGCTGTGGTCTTTCTATAAGATTTGAAGATGAGGATAAAGAGAAAGTTTTCAGTGTTATAGACAATCTTGTGGAAAATGAAAATATTATTATCAAAGGTATATATAAGATAGTAAGAACTAAGGAAAAAGTTGATGTTATCGAGCTTAATAAGGGAGAGTAGTGATACTTATGAGTAATATGATCAATATAAGTGGAACTGTTGGACAAGTTGGCTCTGCGGTTGGAGACATAGGCTCTGCTGTCGGAGAAGTCGGTACCGCGGTTGGAGAGACTGTAGGAGAAACTGTCAGTACATCAATCGATCGATTCTGGATTTTGAAAAAAATATTTGGAGATTTTAATTTTGCAAATATGATAAATGGAATTATAATCATATTTCTTATAATAGTTTTATCGAGAATAGTTGTAAAGATAAGCGATAAAGCTATAATTAAATTTTTTAACAGGAATAAGAAGATGAAGAAATTCGGCATGAGATCCAGGAAAGCTGACACTCTTTCTGTTATAATCCAGAGTCTTGTGAAGTACTTTATCTATTTCATTGCTTTGGTTATGATACTTCAGCAGATAGGAATAGAGACCAATTCACTAATTGCTACTGCCGGTATAGGTGGGGTGGCTTTGGGATTTGGAGCAAAGAGCCTTGTACAGGATGTTATTACGGGTTTCTTCATTCTTTTTGAAGACCAGTATTCAGTTGGTGAGCATGTAAGAATTGAAGGCCGTGAAGGTATAGTTGAAGACATGCAGATAAGGGTTACCAAGGTAAGGGATTTCAGCGGTGAGCTTCATATAATTCCGAACGGACAGATAAATATAGTCACCAATATGAATAGAGGAAGTATAAAAGCGGATGTAAATCTGAGAATTCCTTATGATTCAGATATGGAGAAGGTGTTTTCCATACTGAAGGGGGTTTCTGAAAAAATAAAAGAACGCCATAAGGATTCCATTACCCACGATCCTGTTATAAATGGGGTTGCGGAGTTCACAACATATGATATGAGAGTTAATATGTATGTTATGACAAAGCCTACAAAACAGTTTGGCGTGGCTTATGATATGAGAAAGCTGGCTATAGAGGATTTGGAGAAGAGCGGCATAGAAGTTAAGGTATTCAAAGGTGTGACAATACTGAACGATCAGGTTGGAGGACAAAATGTTTAATCCTAAAGATTTTGAGGTTGGAGATATTGTAGTTATGAAAAAGGGACACCCATGTGGTGAAAACAGATGGGAGATAAGAAGGACAGGTCTTGATTTTAAACTTAAATGTCTTGGCTGTGACAGGCAGATAATGATGCCTAGAAAAGATTTCGCAAAAAGAGTAAAGTCCAAAATTGAGAAATAATAAATCTTGCTTATAATAGGCCAAGATGTTATAATATGTAGTGGGTTTTAAATCCTTGCTCTGTATAAATATATAGAGCCGTTAGTCCAGAAGGAGGTGTAAGGTATGAAGAGAAATTATGAAGGAGTTTTTATTTTCGCACCTACAGCAGGTGAAGAAGATAGAAATAATATCATTGAAAGATTCAAAGGAATAATAGAATCAGCTGGTTCTGTTACGAAACTTGATGAATGGGGTTCTAGAAAATTAGCTTATGAGATCGAAGACTTCAAAGATGGATACTATGTATTAATCAATTTTGAAGCTGAGAAGCAAGTAATAAGCGAATTAGAGAGAATTAGCAGAATTACTGACTCTGTAATTAGAAACATGATTATCAGAGTTGATGAGTAAAATTACCTAGGAGGTGCTTACTTTGAACAACGTATCATTAATGGGTAGATTGACAAGAGATCCAGAGTTAAGATATTTGCCTGATGGCGGCCGTGCCGTAGTAAGATTTAATCTTGCGGTTGATAGAAAGTATAGCAGAGAGAGAAGACAGGAAGCGGAAAGCAAAGGTCAACCGACTGCAGACTTTATCAATATCACAGCATGGGGAAAAACTGCTGAGTTTGTTGCAAACTATCTTGAAAAAGGAAATCGTGCAATGGTTCAGGGAAGTATTCAGACAGGAAGTTATGTTGATAAAGACGGTAAACGTGTTTATACGACAGATATACAAGCTAGTTCGGTAGATCCGATAGATTGGAAAGGAAGCTTTTCATCTGGAGGAAGCGGCAGTTCGAGCAGTTTCGGTTCTCAAGACGGAAGCTTTGGCGGAGGATTCGAATCGAATTCTAACCAGGCTCCAGATCAGGGATTCGGAGATTCGAACTTCAAAGATATCTCATCTGATGATGACGATATCCCATTCTAAATAAAGGGAGGTAACAGAAATGGCAGGCGGAAGAAGATTCAGAAGCAGAAGAAAAGTATGTAGTTTTTGTGCAGATAAAAAATCTACTATAGATTATAAAGATGTTAACAAACTTAAAAAGTACATTACTGAAAGAGGAAAAATACTTCCAAGAAGAGTTTCAGGAAACTGTGCTATACATCAAAGAGAAGTAACAAAAGCTATCAAAAGAGCAAGACAAGTTGCTTTTTTACCATATACAGCAGAATAATGATGAGCGTCGACTATGTCGGCGCTTTTTATATTTTCTGGGGAAGTAATGAGCTTACTGAAAAACAGATTGTTCAATGTAAAAATACATATGAGAATGATTTAGATAAATCTGTTATAATATATATTATGCAGATTGGATATCTGTACAATTAATATTAGAAAAGAGTGAAATTTTGGATAGTAAAACAGACGTATTTAAAGATATTGTTATCGGAACTGTGATTACATCATTCCTGTATTTAACTGTATTAGCTGGATTCTTTCCTATGATACTGTTTTGTTCTGCTCCGGGCATATATTTCGGAGTAAAGCGAGATATGAGATATCCTTTGATAATAAATGTTATTCCTGCTGTTATAGGCTATTTCTTATTTGGCTATGCAGCTCTTGTAATTGGAGTAATGTGCTTAGGAACAGGACTTATTTCAGCTAACTGTATAAACAGGAATAAAATGATAACAAACAGAGTTGTTAATTCAACAGCATTTATTTTCATTTTTATGATGTTAATAGTTGTTGCTGTTGATAAATATGGACAGATAAACATAGTGGAATCGTTGGATGAAAGTCTAATATCAGCATTTAATAACACTATGGATCAGGTTAAGGAAGCAAATATGAATGATGCTGAGCAGATAAAGAATGTAGAACAGATGGGACTTGCTATGATAAATCAGCTTAAATATGTATTCCCTTCTTTCATATTGATAGGATCATTCTTTATTTCTCTGGTTTCCAATATGGTAGCTACAAGCTTTATAAGAAATCTTACGACAAAGATAATGGCACCTATGAAACTCAGCAGATTCAGAGTCAGCATGAGGTTCTCTATGGCTGCACTTATAATATTTGTTATTTCTTTCCTGTTTAAGATGATGGATAGCAATCTATACGGCATCCTCTCTATGAATCTTATGATGATTTTTTATGTAATTCTATTTCTTCAAGGTCTAGGAGTAATATCTCACTGGATTGAAAAGACTTCATCATCTAGAATTATAAAAATATTGGTGATAGTTGCTTCCGTATTGAGCGTATATATGAATTCACTGGTTTCTCTTGTGGGAGCTATTGATTTAATTTTCAACTTTAGAAAAATTAGAGATTATTAATGGAGCTGGGATAAATGAGAAGAGTTTTGATAGTTATTAATTTTCTGTATCTATTGGCTGTTCCTGTGTTGGCAGTTCTTTTTAATGAAAGAATTGGATATGCTGTATCCGTTCTGGTCTTTATTCTCTTGGTTTTTCTGTTCATAATAGAGTTGAATGAGGTCAGAAGAGATAAAAAGAACAAGAAGGCAAAGATGACTCTAAATATCCATTCAGAAATTGAAGAATCTCCGATTCCGTTTTTTGTATTGGATGAAGAGGGTATGATTGTCTGGGCCAATAAGAAATTTAAAGAGATTTCTCAAATGGAATCTGTAAATAACAGGGATATATCGGATGTTATAAGGAGCTTTGATTTTGAGACTCTCGCATCGGATGATAAATACAGTCTCAATTACAGAGATAATATATATGATATAATAAGTACCAGAGCATACAATACTATATATGGTAATGTTTCAAAGGTATATCTTATCAATTCAACTGAAAGAGAAAATCTTCTCCACACTCTATTCGATAGAGAGCTTGTTATAGGAATTGTATATATAGATAATTTCGAGGATGTTTTCGGAATGGATAGCAATATTGAGCAGAACAGATGTATGTCCAGTCTTGATGATCATATATACAATCTTTCAAATAGCGTAGGAGGTTTTGCTGAGAAGGTAGATGATTATAAGTATCTTCTGTTTTTTGAAAGAAAATATCTGGAATTTTTAGAGAGCAGAAAATTTGATATACTGGATGATATAAAGAAAGTTGATTTCGGTGGAACAGTACCAATTACCATGAGTATAGGTGTTGGATACGGTGGTAGCGGTATAAAAGAAAACTACCATTTTGCAAAAAATGCTTTGGATCTGGCCTTGAGTAGAGGTGGAGATCAGGCAGTTATTAAGTTTGATGATAAGATTAAATTTTATGGCGGTAAAACTGAGGCTGTTGAAAAGAGAGCTAAGGTTAAGGCGAGAGTGGTTTCTCACGCTATAAAGGGAATAATAGATCAATCCGACACTGTTTTTATTATGGGGCATATGAATCCTGACCTTGACTGTTTTGGTGCTGCTATAGGTATGTATAGGCTTGCCAGATCTAGAGGTAAGGATGCCTATATAGTGTTGGATAAAGTGAGTGCTTCAATCTATCTTATACATGATAATATCAGAAAGAATCATGAAGAATATTCTGATGTCATTATAAGTTCAAAAGAAGCCAAAAAGATGATAGATGATAAGAGCTTATGTGTGGTAGTAGATACTCACAAATACAATTATGTAGAGTCAGAAGAGGTTTTAAGAAGAATAGACAACAAAGTTGTTATAGATCATCATAGAATAGGTTCAAACCAGATAACAGATGTACTTTTAAGCTATATAGAAACTTATGCTTCTTCTACATGTGAACTTGTAACAGAGCTCCTTTCCTATATAGCTGATGACAAGTCGATACCTAAGATAGAGGCTGAAGCCCTGTTGGCAGGTATAGCGCTTGATACGAAGCAGTTTTCTGTAAAAACCGGTGTCAGAACTTTTGAAGCAGCGGCTTTCTTAAAGAGAAAAGGTGCAGATACTGAAGTAGTTAGAGAACTCTTCAGAACTAATATGAGAGATCTCAAGATAAAATCTTTAGCTATAGAAAAGGCAGAGGTGCTTGAAGATTCAGTTGCTATAGCGATAATAGAAGAGCAGGTTGAGAGTGCTAATCTAATAGCATCTCAAGCGGCAGATGAGCTTCTCAACACCACATCTATGAAGGCCACTTTTGTGTTTTCTAAGATCAGCGGAGGCACTCAAGTTTCAGCCAGATCACTTGGTGAAGTGAATGTTCAGGTAGTCATGGAGGGCGTCGGCGGTGGAGGCCATTTAAATGCTGCAGGTGCTAGAATGATGGGCATAAGTATGGAAGAAGCGGTTAGCAATGTGAAAAAGCTAATCTATGATGAAATTCTGAATGTAGATGATACAGACAAAGAAGATTTGGGTAATATATAAATCAGTTAGTTAAAATTGTTCATACAGAATAATCCAAGTTTTAGATTTATTTTGGATAATTCGATAATTATAGATTTTGAGAAAGGATGTTTTTTATGAAAGTAATTTTATTACAGGATGTAAAACGTGTTGGAAAAAAAGGTGAAGTTATAAATGCTAAGGATGGCTATGCTAGAAACTTTCTGTTTCCTAGAAATTTAGCAGTGGAAGCAACTCAAGCTAATCTGAATAAGTTAGAAGATCAAAAATCATCACAGGATTTTAAAGAAGAAGAAGAAAGAAAAGCGGCAGAAGAAGATGCTAAAAAGATTGAAAAAATAGATATTAACTTTGATGCTAAAGTAGGAGAAAATGGCAAGCTATTCGGTTCTATCACTACTATGGATATAGCGGATTTCTTAAAAGAGAAGCATGGCATTGAAGTGGATAAGAGAAAAATAGATATAGATGGTGGACAGATAAAAGACTTAGGAACTACTAAGGCGACTTTAAAGCTTCACCCAAAAGTTTCTGCAGAAGTTAAGGTTACAGTAAAAGAAGCAAAGTAAGCAATATAATTAGAATGAACATGATAAGTGAAATAAGTGGAGTAAATAGTTTAGAATAGTTTAGAACAAAAAGCGAGTCTGCTGGGTGTGTTTGAAAATCCAGCAGACTCGTTTTTTTATTAATTTTAGCAGTTATTCTATTTTCAAAAATGAATATTAACAGTGTTATTAACATGTTTTTCTATTAAAAATGTGTAAAACATCGACTTATCCCCAAGTTATCAACATATCCACAGAGTTGTTAACAACTTTGTTCACAATATCAACAGAATATCCCATATAATCCCTTTATTTAATAAGGGAAGAGTTGAGCTCATTGAAGTCCTTTCTTCTGAGTCTCATTCGGTAATATACTAGTATTATTGTATCGCCGAAGGGCATATATGTCTGGTGCTTATATTGTTGTGGGTCATTTTTAATTGCTTGAACCATTTTTTCATATCTTGATTCCACAAGCACTTTTCTTTTCCAATGAACTTTAAAGCCTAGTTTTTTATAGCATTTTACTGCTCTGAAGTTGTATTTTCCAACATCCAATATCATCATTCTCATATTCATTTCGTTGAAATAGTAGTCCAGAAAAGCTCTAAGTGCTTCAGTTCCATACCCCTGACTGAGATATTTTTCGTTAAAAGTTATCCCCAGTATTGCGGTTCCAAAGAACTTGTTTATATTTCTTATGCTTATGAAGCCTATTGCTTCTCCAGAACTGTTTTTTACAGTATATGATTTCAGTCTTGGCTTTTCTTTTCGATATTTATACCATAGACTTGGATTACCATTTGCGGCATCAATGAAATCATATTCTTTTATGAGTATGTCTATATTTCTTTCCCAACTCATGATGAAATCGACATCTTCACGTTTTAATTCATCTATTACCAATCTTTCAGTCTTTATCATATCGTTACACTAAACCAATTGCTCCTAAATTTTCTATTCAAAATTCTTCATTATTTCTTTTCCTATTTCTTCTCCGAAGTCAAAACACTCGTTGTGTTCACCTTCATCTGGTACGAAGTTAACTTTAAGTCCATCTTTGAATGGCTTAAGTTTTAAAGATTTCAATATGTTCTGAACAATATTAACACCTTCCCCACTCCATCCATATGAACCGAATGCCGCAGTAACTTTGCCTTTATTAACTACTGGATTTAGGTGTCCGAACAGTGTGTATATAGGAAGGAAAGTATTTTGAGTGATTGTAGGCGTACCTATAAGAAGTGCATCTGAGTGGTCAATCTCATACTGTACATCACCCATATCAGCATGCTCAATATCCATAATAACAACATTCATATCTGCTACAGAAAGAAGACCTTTTTTGATAAGTTCAGCAATCTTTCTAGTGTTTCCGTATGCTGAAACATAAGGTATGAATACCTTAGGAAGACCTGTTTTCTTAAGGTGTGCCGCTGAATTAGCCATCTCTTCAGTTTTTTCTACATACTTTTTCCAGTGAGTTCTTAAAATCGGACCGTGTCCTGGCGCTATAACGTCTATATCAAGCTGCTTAACCTTGTCTATAGCTTTAAGCATATGCTCGCTGAATGGTCCCATTATCACATCATAGTAGTATTTAAATGCGTTATCAAAATCATCCACTTCATCATCAAACATTCTCTCATCACAGAAGTGACACCCGAATGAATCACATGAGAATAGAACTTTGTCTTCTACTAGGTATGAATACATAGCATCCGGCCAGTGAAGGAACATAGCTGAGTAGAACTTAATCGTTTTATTACCTAAGTCCAGTTCATCACCTTCTTTGATTTCCAGGTGTTTAAAATCATCATTTATCATTGATTTAAGGAATCTTATAGCTGTTTTACTTCCAACTACTGTAGCATTAGGTGCTATCTTAAGAAGTGATTTCAGACTTCCTGAGTGATCAGGCTCAGTATGGTTCATTATTATATATTCAATCTCTTCAGGATTGACTACAGATTTTATCTTCTCAAGATAATCGTCTTCATATTTGTCTTTTGCTGTTTCAATCAGTGTTTTCTTATCTGCATCGATAAAATAAGAGTTATAAGTTGTTCCGTATCTTGTTTCCATAACAACATCGAATGTTACAAGTGATGGGTCAAATATACCTACCCATTTAACATCATCTGTGATATCTAATACTTTTCTGTTATCCAAATTTACTCCCCCTAGTTTTTTTATATTTATATATTATTACTTATATATTGCTATTTTATAAAAATTAGCTTTGGTACTGCCTTTCAGCTTCATAACAATTAACTTTGATACTGTCTTTCGGCATTTAAGAACTTAGTGTACTGGCCAGCAAATACAAGTTCAATCGTACCTATAGGTCCATTTCTATGTTTTGCAATTATCAGTTCACTTATATTCTTCTTTTCTGTATCAGGATGGTAATACTCGTCCCTGTAAAGGAACATGACAATATCGGCATCCTGTTCAATAGCTCCGGATTCTCTAAGGTCTGACAGAATCGGTCTGTGATCCGATCTCAGTTCTGGAGCACGAGATAGCTGTGAAAGTGCGACAACAGTGCAGTCCATCTCTTTTGCGAGAGCTTTGAGGCCTCTGGAAATTGTTGAGATTTCCTGCTGTCTGCTCTCGGAACGGCCGTCACCAGACATAAGCTGAAGATAGTCTATAAGAACTATATCAAGTCCTTTTTCCATCTTCATCTTTCTGCACTTTGCTTTCATTTCCGCGAGAGATATACCAGGAGTATCATCCACATGTATATTCTTTTCTGAAAGCACTCCCATCGTTTCTATTATTTTTTCCCATGAACCATCAAGATTTCCGTGTATAATATTCTGCAGTTCTATATGAGACTCTGAACTCAGCATACGCTGAATAAGCTGGTTCTTCGACATCTCAAGGCTGAAGATTGCAACGGAAGCATTTGCTTTTAGTGCGGCATTTACCGCCAGATTTACTGAGAAAGCCGTTTTACCCATAGAGGGTCTTGCGGCAACCAGTACAAGATCTGATTTCTGAAGTCCGGATGTTTTATTATCCAAATCAATAAAACCTGTTGTTATACCTGTCAGACTTCCATCGGACATGGCCATTTCTTCCATGTTCTTAAGTGAATCAATCAGTATATTTCTTATATCATCAAGTCCGTCAGAAGACTTTTTCTGTGTTATATCAAATATGCTTTTTTCTGCAAAGTCAATAATATTATCAAGACTATCGCTGCCTTCATAACAGTTATCCGCGATATCTGAGGATGCTTTAATCAGTTTTCTGAGTGTAGATTTTTTCTCTACGATCTCGCAGTAATATTTGACATTTGCAGTAGTAGATAAATCCTGAGTCAGATCTGATACATACTGGATTCCACCAATCAATTCGAGTGTATTGCTTTCTCTGAGTTTATCGGTCAGGGTGATCAGATCTACAGGTTTATTTGCTAGGAACAGATCCATAATAGCACTGTGAATCTTCTTATGAGCATCAAAATAGAAATCTTCTTCTCTTATGCTTTGGTTTACAACGTCTATTGTATCTCTGTCCAAAATCATAGATCCTAGCACAGAACGCTCAGCTTCAATGCTCTGAGGAGTTACTCTGCCGGACTCAATCATTTGACTAGATTCCAAATGAACCCCTCCTTATGATAATAGTCCTATAATACTATTATAACTCAAAATTGAGCGGTAAAA